>PNOH01000052.1 GCA_013824715.1 Odoribacter sp.
TTATTCGCAGTACTATCCTTTGCCGTTCGCCTTCAGGCAACGGACAGAAGGGCGATAAAGAAAACTGTCCGTGCGAAAGCCTTTTTCAAAGCTTAAACCTTCCTTCGGACGGAACAGCATCGGCCTTCAAAAAAGTAGTTAAATAAAAGAGATCGGATCCTTTTTCACTTCGAATAACTTACATCCTCAACGGGCAATATGATCGCCATTCCCAAATAAATCAGGATCATGCCAGGATTGAAAAACGTGATGACGGCAAATGCCAGCCTGAAAAATACCGGATCGAGTTCGGGATTCACATAGTTTGAAATTCCGCTGATTACTCCAGCAACTAATTTGTCGTTTGAGCGTGTTAACCGTTTCATGATGTTGTAGTTTTAATTGTTTCTAAAAATTTTTGTTTCTATTGTTTTTGTTGTTTCTGAGTTTTAATTGTTTCTGTTGTTTCTGTTGTACTTATATCTGGTTTGTTGCGTGTTTCGCGTTGCGAGTTAAAACCCGGACCCCGTATCTCGTAACCCGAAACATTTACTCTTTCAGCGAAAGTCCTTCCGGAGTCATTATCCACGTTTTACCTGTCATTTCCTTATTCCAGATGTTGTTGATGTTTTCAAAATCAAAAGACAACTGATCAAGGTTTTGCCCGAGATGAATCATTTTACCTGCCGGTACCTTTACTGTAACCTGAACTTCCTGATTTCGCCATTTGACCTGATTTCCAATGGTGAAATACGGATTAAGCACCATAGTCGAATCTTTGCTTGTGAGCTCGTACCGGATGTGGTCGAGATTATTCTGAACTTCGCCAGTATTTTTTCCACGGGCAGAGCGTTTAATTATGAACGAAAAATCAGTGGCATCAGTTGGTTCAATTTGCAGGCGAGGGTTTCCGGCGAGAACTTTTTCGTCGTTAATGGTTGCCAAAATAAAATCATCAAAATGAACATTCTTTTCTGTTACCATTATTTCAGGAGCTGCAGCTAATTCAATGTACAGTGTTTTACAAGTCGGGCAGTTGAGCGATTTGCCGGAGGAAACGGCATTTTTCAGTCTGAAATTGCTGACTTGCCCGGCAGTTAAAGCAATCATTGCCACCAGGGCAACCAACCAGATTCCAAAGGCGCCCAATCCAATCAGCTTATTGTTTGTTTTGTATCTGAAAACAAGCTTAGTCCCGATAAAAAGAATAGCCAAAAGCGGAATTCCGATGAGTAAAACCAAGAGTAGAATAGCTATGCTGACCAATCCTGGGCTCACCATAAATCCCAAAAATCCTGACCAATCAATTTCAGGAGAAAATCCTATCGAATTACTGTTAACGATTGAGTTGCCAACCGCCATTGAAACCAGAAAAGTTACAAATCCGACAAATCCGGTCAGTATTAATAAACTGCCAAATGCCACGCCAACAGCACGTCCCAAACCTTTTAAAACCTGAACCGAAACATGTCCGGCCTTGTTGGCAGCTTCTTTGGCCTTTTGAAAAACATCTGATTTGTTAATTTTTGAAAAGCTGTTTTTAACCTCTGCAAATTCATCCTGAATCGTCTTTTGAATATTCGAAATGGTTGCTTCCTCTCCACGCATTTCCAAACGCTGGGCGGTAGTTTGTGCTTTCGGGACAACGATCCATAAGATCAAATAAACGAGAACCGAAATTCCTGCACCCAGAAAAACCAGTAACACGAACAGAACCCGAAGGAAAACAGGATCGAAGTTAAAATAGGCGCTCATACCCGAACAAACCCCACCTAAAACACGGTTCTCTCCATCGCGGTACAGCCGTTTTTTAGTTTTTTCGGGCTTTTCGTCAACACAAAAAATATCGGCTTGCTCCTGATCCATAAAATCTTCAGGTTTCCCCATGCGTTGCATTACTTCATCAACCCACAAGCTGGTGACAGCTTCCTTTCCTACTGTTATTTTTTCCTGAAGTAATTCGGCAATCCGGGATTCAATGTCCTGTAGAATTTCCTGTCCGCCTTTTTGGCAATCGAAGAAATTTTTTAGAAGTTGCAAATAATTCTGTAGTTTCTCAAAAGCATCTTCTTCGATGTGAAAAACGCTGCCGCTAATGTTTATGGTGAATGTTTTTTTCATGGTTTCTGTTGTTTCTATTGTTTCTGTTGTTTCTGTTGTTTCTATTGTTTCTGAAGTTATTGCTAACGGTTATTGATTTGAAAAACGGCATGAGCCAAATCGTTCCAGACATTTGTGAGTTCGTTCAGGAAAAACTGACCTATTTCGGTGAGTTCGTAGTACTTTCGAGGAGGTCCCTGAAGTGATTCTTCCCAGCGGTATCCCAGGTAACCTTCGTTTTTCAGTCTTGTTAACATGGGGTAGAGCGTTCCTTCCACCACAATCATTTTCGATTTTTCCAGATTGTGAATGATGTCGCTCACATAAAGCGGTTTGTTTTCGAGTACTAACAGTATGCAATATTCGAGTACCCCTTTGCGCATCTGCGCTTTTGTGTTTTCCAGTTTCATGATCTTGCCTCCCTGTTTTGTTTAATAAGTTGTTTGTTTCCAGGCTGATTTAAAGTTTTCAGTGTCATCAGGACTTCGATATCTGCTATTTCATTCCTGAGTTTTGATTTGAAGTTCTATTTGTTTCTGTGCATATTTTTCGATTTCGCGAACAGTTCCATTAGTTGTAAACACTTCGGCTGATTTGATAATTTCTTTTTCGGTCATCCAGCTTTCGATTTCGAGCGCCATTTCAGCTTTGACAAATTTCGCAGGATCATATACCTCAACCTGAAGCGCCAGTTCTGCTTCGATGGCTCCGAAAGTATTTTCGGCATTGCTGTTCATCCAGCTTTCGGTTTCGGCTGCCAATTCTGCTTCAACAAAATCCGCTGCATTGTATGCTTCAACCTGAAGGGTCAATTCCACTTCGATGGCTTCGCTATCACTTTTCATGAAATTTTCGGTTTCGGCTGCCAATTCTGCTTCAACAAAGTCAGCGGCATTATAAGCTTCAACCTGAAGTTCCAATTCTGCTTCGATCGCTTCGAAAGTGATTTCTGTTAAATTGTTGGCCTGAATTTCCAGTTCAAATTGAATATCATTTTCACCACTTCCATTTGTTTTATCGGAATTCCCGATCCTTGTCATAGCCATTTTTCCGTAAGTGTAACCGGTCAAAACCTGATCCCAAAAATTCTGGGCTCCAACTGTCCAACTGATTAGTACAAGACTGATGATAACTGCGCTTCCGCGTAAGCTTGCTTTTTTCACTAAACCATTTTCTGTTTTCTGAGCATTGTTTGTTGTTTTCATGACTTTGTTCTCCTATTGTTTTTAATTGTTGTTAGTTTTTAAATTTTTGTTTCTATTCGTATGACGATTGATTTTCGATTTCGTTACAAACTGCATAGTTCTTTTTTTAAACTCCTACCTTTCGTTACATTGTTATTTGTACTGCAAATATATATCTTTTAAATGATACCATGCAACACATAGTACCATTTATTTTTAAAATATTTTTTAAACTATTTTATTCTATTGATTTATAATTATTTAAAAATTAAACTTTTTTTTTCAAACCATCAGAATTTATTGAAATTCGCCAATAAAGGAGTCCTAAAAATCAAAAAAGTGGGCAAAAAAAATTTTTTTGGTTCGAAAAAAAGAATTGAAATCGTTAAAAAGTCATTTTTTGTGAAAACCGAGTGATTCAATCCGATTGTTTTATCTTTGTATTATCGATAAAAGCAAACTGTATGGAATTATCATTTGATGATCAGAACCTGGAGAAATTTATCATGATAGGCGATCGTGTATTGATACGGCCAAAAAATCAGCAAGGGAAAACCGCTTCAGGATTGTACCTGCCACCTACCGTTCAGGAGAATGAAAAAACACATAGTGGTTATATTGTTCGGGTTGGTCCGGGCTACCCGATTCCGGCAATGACCGATGTAGATGAACCCTGGAAGGAAAAAAAGGATGAAGTCAAATATGTTCCGCTTCAGGCCAAAGTTGGTGATCTGGCCGTCTATCTCAATAAAAGTGGCTGGGAAATAGAATTCAGCAAGGAAAAATACATCATCCTGCCACATTCGTCAATCCTGATGCTGATCCGTGATGAAGGGTTGTTTGAGTAGTATTCAGTAGAAATGTTACGAGTTACGAGTTACGGGTTTCACGAAACACGAAACCCGTAACTCGTAACCCGCAACAATTAAAACAATTA
The DNA here is from genome assembly GCA_013824715.1 of Odoribacter sp. GTDB lineage: Bacteria > Bacteroidota > Bacteroidia > Bacteroidales > Prolixibacteraceae > Aquipluma. The sequence continues at coordinate 4,201 of PNOH01000052.1, forward strand.
CAACAATTACAACAATTACAACAAATAAAACTACCCCATTGAAATTACCATTCTTACATATTACAGGCTCAGGCCAGCCATTTATTTGGCTGCACGGAATGTTGAGTTCTGTAGAATCGGATTCATTGTATTCGCTCATTGATTTTAATCCAATATCGAAATTGGTAAAAATTGTGAGATATGATGTCTGCAATAAATCAGTAACCGGTGATTATACCTGGAATGCGTCAACTGAGGAATTAATTCAAATAGCGAATGAGCAAAATTACGGTTCTATGATTTTAGGTGGATCATCAATGGGCGCAGGAACTGCTATTCATTGTGCTGTTAAATTTCCGTCTAGAGTAAAAGCCCTAATCTTGGCCACTCCTCCCCCAGCCTGGGAAATGCGCAAAGATGTAAAAGCACTCTATGAAAAAATCGCCTCGAAAGCCAGGCCGGATACTATTCCTGGAGTTCTGAAAAGAATTATTCAACGAAACCAGGACCTGCCTGATTTTTTTGAGCAGATATATCCAGGTACCCGGCAGCAATTGCTGCAATACCGGTTGAGCTTTGAACCGTCCTATTATTCACAAATCTACCTTGGCGGAGCAGACTCCGATTTACCGACCCGCAAACAAATTTCAAAAATATCGGTTCCTACATTGATTGTTGCCCTTCCTGATGATGTAAACCATCCGCTAGATATGGCACTAGAAATTCAGGCGCTGATCAGCAGATCAGAACTTGTTGTTATTTCCAGCCAACAGGATTACCAAAATTTGCAAAACAAAGTGCATGAATTCATATTGAAAGCACTAAAAGATAACAAATCGTAAATTTATACGACACAATATTTGCAGATTGAAACAATATCAAGCTGCAAATTTGTTTTTTGCTTATCTTGCACACGAAATTAGTTCAACATTAAAACCATCAAAATATCAATTATGGAGAGAGTTTCAGACAGAGTAGCCTGTTTATCGGAATCAGCCACCCTGGCTGTGGCCCAGAAAAGCCGCGAATTAAAGGAAAAAGGCATTGATGTGATCAGCCTTGGAGTTGGAGAACCCGATTTTAACACCCCCGATTTCATCAAAGAAGCCGCTAAAAAAGCGATTGATGACAACTATTCTACCTATTCTCCTGTCCCAGGATACCCTTCCTTATTAAAAGCGATTGTTGACAAGCTAAAACGTGACAATGATCTGGAATATGCTACCAGCCAGATTATCGTATCGAACGGTGCCAAACATTCGATTGCCAACCTCATGCAGGCATTGATCAACAAAGATGACGAAGTGATTATTCCGGCGCCATACTGGGTTACTTACATCGAACTGGTCAAACTGAATGAAGGAATCAATGTAATCATACCAACTACGGTTGACAGTGATTTCAAAATTACCCCTACCCAGTTGGAAGGTGCTATAACTCCAAAAACCAGGGCATTTCTGTTCAGCAGTCCGAGTAATCCAACCGGAAGCGTATATACCAGGGATGAACTGAAAGCATTCGCCGACATATTTGCCAAACACCCGAACATTATCATCATTTCAGACGAAATATACGAACACATCGTTTATGGAATCCGCCACGAAAGCATTGCCCAATTTCCTGAAGTAAAAAATCAGGTGGTAGTTGTGAATGGCGTTTCAAAAGCTTTTGCCATGACTGGTTACCGCATTGGTTATATTGCCGCCCCGGTATGGTTAGCCAAAGCATGTAATAAATTGCAAGGACAATATACCTCCGGCCCATGCTCCGTTTCACAAATTGCTTCGGTTGCCGCGTTAAACGCACCACTCGATACGGTGTATGCCATGGTTGAGCAATTCGAAAAACGCCGGAACCTGGTTCTTTCGATGCTGGCAGAAATTCCCGGAGTAAAAACCAGCAAACCCGATGGCGCTTTTTATGTGTTTCCCGACATTTCTTCTTTCTTCGGAAAGTCTGATGGTACAGTAACCATTAACAATGCCGACGATATGGGTTTGTTTATCCTGTCGAATGCTTTTACCGGTGTGGTTTCTGGCGAAGCTTTTGGCGCTCCTGAATGTATCCGCATTTCGTATGCCGCCTCAGAAGCCGACCTGACCAAATGCTTAACCCGCATCAAAGACGCGTTGGCCACTTTAAAATAAAAATTGTTTTTTTTAACTTCAATATAAAGAGGCTGTCCAATAACTCTGTTGTTCTATGTGTTTTCACTTTGTGTAACTCTGTGGTTGAAAATAAACAATTTAACCACAGAGTTACACAAAGTTATTCACGGAGTTTCAAAGAGAAGAATTGTCGTAATTAGAACTTTTTGGACAGCCTCTTTTTTTCAGACAATAAGTTCGTAATTAGTGCTTCGTCCTCCTGCGTTTTCCTTCCTCAAAATGTCCTTGCTGATCAAATCCTGAATATCTCGTAAAGCAGTGTCTGTAGAGCATTTGGCCATTTTTGCCCATTTCGAGGAGTTTAGCTTTCCGTCAAAACCATCAAACAAATTATTCAGGATCAGCCGCTGACGTGCATTGAATTCAGTTTCGTTGTGCTTGTCCCAAAAATCGGCTTTGTACAGCACTTTTTGGAAAGCATCTTCCGTATAAAGTAACGAACGATACAAACAATCATGATACCATGACAACCATTCGGTTATATCACCACTGCTGAATTGTGTTTTTTGCAATATCTCGTAGTAAACCTTCCGTTCGAGCATGATCTGGCTCGATAAACTGTAATACCGCTGTGAAGACCCATCAGAACGGGCGAGTAATAAATCTGAAATTGCCCGGGCAATGCGACCATTTCCATCGTCAAACGGGTGAATAATGATAAACCAAAAATGAGCAATTGCAGATTTTAATACGGGGTCGATTGGCACTTCTTGATTAAACCATTGTAAAAACTTATCCATCTCCACTTGTACCTGGCTGGGTGGAGGAGCCTGATAATGAATTTTCTCCTTTCCCATTGCTCCTGAAACAATTTGCATTTCGTCCTTCCTGAAACAGCCAACATCAATTTTATGACTACCGCTCCAACCTGTTGGGAAAAGTGCGGCATGCCAGCCAAACAATCGCTCTTCATGAAGTGGTTGGTTGTAGTTTTGAGTTGCATCAAGCATCATTTCAACCACTCCGTCAATGTTTCTGTCGGAATAAACCATGCCAGCATATTCCATTCCTAGTTTCCGCGCTATTGAAGATCGAACCTGCTCGTAATTCAATATTTCACCTTCTATTTCAGAAGATTTCAATACATTGATCGTTAAAGTTGTAAGCATGGTTTCCTCTTTTAACTTGAACCCTAATGCACTCATTTGACCCAAAAGTTTTCCCTGCAAATGGCGGACCTTTCCAAGCAAAACCTGTATTGCCTGCTCGCTCCATGTAAATTGAGGCCAATTGTCGTATTGATAGATGTACTTTACCATGTTTTTAGCAAACGATTGCGATATTATTCACCGCAAATTTGCGATAAATATACAACATATTCTCCGCAAAGCAATTAATCACCGCAAATATGCGGTTATTAAAATAGTTTTTCGCCGCATCAAGGGATTTTGAAGGAATTATAATCGGATCACAGATTCATAGTTCATGAGGATTTGGATGGTGTCGAAATTGCTTTTGATTCCTGATGTAAGAAATTATATTTGCAATTGAATACAACCAAGCAGAACAATTAAATTCAGCAAACTTCAACTAAACACATATTATGCAGTTCGAAAAACTATACACCAACAGCTCAGACAGTTTAAAACTGAAATTTCTGAATGGCATTATCCAGCACAATTCCAATCTTCAAAGTGCATTTGCCAATTTCATTCAATCGGAACAAAATGACACAGAAGTATTCCCGATGAAGAAATTTATTGAATTTGTTTCGCTAATCAAAGAAAAGTACCAGCATGATTTCGAGGATGTTGACTTTGAAAATCCCGACTGGGATAATTACCATGCGCCTCATTCGGGCTACATCGAGGAGTGGCAAGCATATCAACAGGCAAGCGAACAGGAATTTGTAGCAATTTTCAATTCATTTACATCTGATGCTGTTAACAAAATTTTAGCTCAAAAACCTGTTGAACTTGCCGCCATGCTTATAGGGCTGTACGAAGCCACCCAGGATGCGGAAATTGAAGACGATATGGGAAATTTTGAAGATGTAAACGAGCATCTTTTGACTGAATTCGTATCAACCCAGAATACAGTTACCGAAAAGCTAAAAATTGCCGCCATTTCTGAGAAATCTGTATGCGAGGCTTTCGAAAAATTTGCCGGATATACCGATGCTGAGTACCCGGGAAATCCACATTTTGCAGGTTATTTCGAACATTTTTTAATCGCCCTTGCTGAAAAATCGACTAATGCAAATCAAATTTTATCAATTATTGACAAATCAAGCATTGAGCGGCAATCGGTGCCTGAACTTATTCTTCTGCTCAATAAAAAATCAGGGAATAAAACCGAATGGCTGCAATCTGCCCTTCAGTTCTACCGCATCAACAATGAGGTTGCAAAACAATTGCTTCAATTTTATTTCGAATCCGATAAACTCAGTTTTGTAAAAACAGCTAAAGAATTGTTTCCTGCCGACAAACGGTTTTGGGCCGGCTTCCTTAAAGACTATATAACAGCAGAACTCGACAGGTTGCTCTATATCAATGTTTTTTATCAACTCACAGCCGATACGGAGGATATTAAAGATTACATGAAAATTCGGGCATATCTTTCCGAGTCCGATTTAAACAGGCTTCTGGGAGAATTTACCTGGAACAAGGTTTTTCCGGTGCGTATTCTTGAAGTGGAAAAACGCTACGAAAGCATCAAAACAATTGTAGAAAAAAACTCCGATGATTGGCATTATGGAGAATTAATCCGGCCTATTTTGGGAATTTATCCTGAATTTTGTTTTCAGCATATTAAAAACAAGGCTGTAAAAACCATTGAAAACCAAAGAGGGAGAGATGTTTATGAACGAATTTCCAGTTGGCTTAAATTGACTCAGGAGATACCTGGATTTGATTCCGAAAAACGTGATTTGATAGGACAGCTATATAACCACAAGCCTAACCTGCCAGCATTAAAAGATGAAATGAGAAAGGCGAAGTTGGTGTAAAAATTTGGTAATTTTATTCTCAAAATGTTAAAACTGTCGTTATGAATGCACAGCAACTGTTAAACGGAATACTTCCCATTCTGCATTCGGTAAAAGAGGATAAAGAAAAACTGCAAAGAATTCTTGATTTTCTACTCGATGAGATTTATGAAAAGACGGTTGAAGAGGAACCGGAAGTTCCGGAAAAATACCGTGAACTGGTTAAATCCGTAGCCAGAAATATCGACTGCGGACTGGTTTGCTTTATTAATCCCGAAACTTTGGAAGTAGAAGAAATACCGAAGACCATGCTCGACGATCCTTTTGGATACAAGATGGACCCCGGGATGAACAACGATGAACAAACCTATATCTATGAAGAATGGGATACATATATCACCGTTGAACCAAGGGAATCTCACCAATCGTTTGGCATAATGGAAAGTTTTATTGACCAGTTAAACGACAAAACCCTAAAGAACAAATTACTGAATGCCTTGAGTAACCGAAAGCCTTTTGCCAATTTCAAAAGAATTGTTGAAAGCTCAAGCTGCAGGCAGGCGTGGTTTGATTTTAAACAATGTCGACTGGAGGCACAGGTTTGGGAAGAACTTGCACACGAACTTGAAAATCTTGAAAATAATCGGAACCAGTACCGCGAAGAAATTAACGGTTTTTATAACGACGATGGGACCAAAATCAACCCCGATTCAGTACCCATTTTGTGTATCATTTGCCTGAAACACCAGATTGACGACTGGGACGAAAACCTGCTCTGCCTGATGAACCGCAATGACCAGCTCAATGAACCTGATTTTAAATGTGGGGCTTTCGAGAATATCTGTTGATTGCAAATAAGCAGCAACCGGTTTAAACAACTTATAGGAATATCCGGAGGAACGCGGTTGAGTTTTACGCGGAACTTCTATTCCCAATACTCCCTTCGATAGGCTTCGCTATTCAGGGAGCGGCACTCCGGGCTTCAGTCTCCGGGCTTCTGACTCCCTTCTTAAAACTTCCGCGCCCGGTCCATTTCCCTGGTGTCGTCTTTCAGTTTCAGGGTTTCGCGTTTGTCGTATGTTTTCTTACCCTTTGCCAGCGAAATCTCCAGTTTGGCAAGGCCGCGATCATTAATGAAAAGTTTAAGCGGAACAATGGTGATACCGCCTTCTTTGGTTTTCTTCTGAAGTTTATCAAGCTCTTTCCGGTTCAGGAGTAATTTGCGGTCGCGCTTGGCGATGTGGTTGTTGCAGGTACCCAATTCGTACTCCGAAATATGCATATTCTTCACATACAGTTGATCGGCAAAAAACGAGCAATACGAATCAACCAAACTGGCTTTTGCACTCCGGATTGATTTGATCTCTGTTCCGGCCAGTTGGATACCGGCATAAAAAGTTTCGAGGATCTCGTAATCGAAGAAAGCCTTTTTGTTTTTAATGCTTATATTTTGTTGTTTGTGTACCATTTACTGATTGATGATTTATTATTGATGAATGATGATTGCCTTTCGGTAGAATATCATTCAAAGGTTTGTTTTATGCATTGCAAAAATACATTATTTTGCACATCCTAAACTTCAGAACCAATGACCGACAAAAAATATAATCTCATTACCATTCTTGGCCCAACCGCTTCAGGAAAAACAAGCGTGGCAGCGAAAGTAGCTTCAGTGCTCGATGGTGAAGTTATTTCGGCAGACTCAAGGCAGGTTTACCGTGGAATGGACCTGGGTACAGGAAAGGATTACGGCGATTATGTAGTTGATGGGAAAGTGGTTCCTTGTCACCTGATCGACATCGTTGACGCGGGTTACGAATACAATGTGTATGAATATCAGAAAGATTTTCTGCGTGTTTTTGCTGAAATCACCGAACGGGGAAAACTACCAATTATGTGCGGCGGAAGCGGCTTGTACCTGGAGTCCATCCTGAAAAACTACAAATTGATTCAGGTTCCGGTAAACGAAAAACTTCGGGCAGAACTGGATGATAAATTGCTTTGGGAATTAACCGAAATACTGCGATCGTACAAAAATTACCTCCACAACCAAACCGACACCGAAAGTTCGAAACGGGCCATCCGCGCCATCGAGATTGAAGAATATTACCTGACCCATCCTGAAATTGATACCGGGATGCCCGAAATCAGGAGTTTGGTTGTTGGTGTGAAGTTCGACCGCGATTCGCGCCGGAAACGCATAACCAGCCGCCTGAAACAACGGCTGAAAGAAGGAATGCTCGACGAAGTCATGCGGTTGCTCGACAGCGGGTTAACTCTTGAACAACTTACCTATTACGGATTGGAATATAAATATATGACACAGCATCTAACCGGCCAGCTCACTTATCAGCAAATGTTTGATGGTTTAAATGTGGCCATCCACCAGTTTGCCAAGCGCCAGATGACCTGGTTTCGGAGAATGGAAATTCAAGGTACAGAGATAAATTGGCTGGATGGATACATGCCGTTGGACGAAAAGGTTGAAAAGATACTGGGATGGTATTCAGGCGAGAATTAAATAGTCTCAGCGTTCAGTCTCAGTGTTCAGTCTCAGTGTTCAGTTATTCAATCCTAAAATCCTTCAATCCTTCAATCCTTTATTCTTGCCCTCCAAACAATCCGCATCGCGCATAAATCAGCGGCATCCGATTCACGTATCAGGCCATTCAGGTACTCATTCCCAGAAAGTTGAGTTCTGGTAACTGCCAACGAATCGCCAGCCTGTCCTTCTTTCAGGTAATTTATTTCCAATTCTGCGGGTTCAAACCGGTCCAGAAAATCAATTCCAAAATCATCGAGAACCCGCTCAACGTATTTCACACTATTAAAGTGCTGGTTGATGTCTATTTCGCTGAACATGATCGGATCAAAATGCAAGTTTTCAGGATGAGTATCAGGTTTAATCCGTTTTGGATTACGACAGGCCCTTGAATCAATACGTTTTGGAAATGTCGCCCTGACTTCACTCAGCCTGAAGATTTTACGTGTTTCCATATCCAGGATAAGCCAGGCAGAACTGGCACGCAATAGTACCTCACCCTGCTCATTTTCCAGAACATATTCGCGGTAGGCATACATTCCATCGGTTCCGGCCGACCAGGTACTCAGTGTAATCCGATCCTGCCAGACCGGGTATTTCTCTACAAGAAAATATATTCGCGACAATACCCAGAACAGATTATTACTTTTTAAACTGTCGTATCCCCAATCCATGACCTGAGCATGCGCCCACGCAGCTTCGATCAGAATATTGAAAAGAGAAGTTATAGATGCCTTGCCGTATTTGTTGGTATGGTACGACTTGATTGAAATTGTTTCCTGATATTTTTCCATCTGTTTTTCAGGTTGTGGTAAACCTTTGTGCAAATCTATTGTTCAGTTTTGAATTACCAATCGATTTACCGACTTTTGCTCAAATTTTAGAAAATTAATGGAAAAAATTATCATAAAGACTCCTGAACAGATCGAAGGTATTCGGAAAAGCTGCAAACTGGCCGGGCAAACGCTGGAGTATATTGCACCATTTGTGAAGGAAGGGGCTTCAACTGGATTATTAGATCAGAAAATTGAAGCGTTTATTCGTGAAAATGGAGCTATTCCGGCTACAATGGGCTACGGAGGCTTCCCAAAATCCTGCTGTATTTCACCGAATGAAGTCGTTTGCCACGGAATCCCTTCCGAAAAAACAATCCTGAAAAACGGCGATATTTTAAACATTGATGTAACCACCATTCTCAATGGTTTTTATGGCGATACCAGCAAAATGTTTACCATTGGCGAGGTTTCACCGGCTGCCCTCGATTTAATTGAAGTGACCAAACATAGTTTAGATCTTGGAATTCAGCAGGTAAAACCCGGGAACCAGTTTGGCAACATAGGTTTCGCAATCAGTAAATATGTGAAATCAAACGGGTACAGCGTTGTTTATGAGTTCTGTGGCCACGGAGTCGGTATTCAGTTTCACGAAGAACCACAGATTGACCATAGTTCACGCCGGAATTCAGGCCCATACATGAAACCGGGCATGACTTTCACCATCGAACCAATGATTAACCAGGGCAAGCCCGGAACTGTTGTTGATAAATCGGATAAATGGACGGCCCGCACGGTTGACAAAAAACTGTCGGCCCAGTTCGAACACACTATTCTGGTTACTGAAAACGGGTTTGAAGTACTGACTGACATTTCCGAAGAATATTAGAAATTTATTCATCAATGGAAGAAGAATTTAAATCTGAAGGACATTGCATCTATTGCAAACAATTGTATTCACAAAAGGAAATAGGGAAACACCTGGCCAAACATTTGGCTGAATTAGAAAGAGCTGATGCGGGAAAGAACGCTCAGTCCTGTAATCATATCGTAGTGGAAGCTGACGAAATGTTCCTGCACATGCTGGTCTTGGGCGATACGCCTATGAAAAAAATCGACAGTTTTCTGAAAGACATCTGGCTGGAATGTTGCGGACACATGAGCGCCTTTGGGCATAAAAATTTCAAGGTTGGAATGAATCACAAAGTTGAGGATGTTTTCGCTCCCAAGGTGAAAATATATCACGATTACGATTTTGGCACCACTACCCGTGTTTTTTTAAAAGCGTTAAAATCGTATAAGCTCAAACTGAAGGATAAACTTATCCTGTTGTCGCGCAATGAGCCGTTTAAATTTAAGTGTGCCACCTGCAAAACCGAACTTGCTGTTAACCTGTGTTCAACATGTAATTGGGAAAAATATTCCTTTTTTTGTGAACCATGTTCAACAAAACACGAAGAAGTTTGTGATGATTTTTCAGATTATAGTTGCATGCCAGTTGTAAATTCACCACGAATGGGTGAATGTGGCTATACCGGAGGAACCATAGATATTGAAAGGGATGGCCCCAATCAGAAATACAGATAAAATAAATGCTTATAATTTGCCGATGTCTGCCTGAAGTTCGGTTTCAGCCTGAGCTATAATATCCATAAATTCCTGAACGTATTCTGAATAGCTTTCAATGTCTTCCAGCTTCTGAGTTTTCAGTTGCAGCTCTTTTAGCCGGTGCCCAAGGTCGTTCATCCCGAACGTCATCACCGATGATTTGGCTTTATGGGCTATTTCGCCTAGTTCTTTCCATTTTTTTTCGGCTAAAAAATTGGTCATCCCATTTCTGAATTCGGGCAATTGATCAAAGAACATCTGGATGAATTCTTTCATAATTTCAGATTCTCCGCCTGTGATTTCTTTGAGGTAATCCAAATTGGTGTAACGTGCTTGAGACATGGTATAAACGATAAGATGGTTTCTGTAATTGCAATATTACGGAAAATAATTATTCGAACCTAACGTTGCCTGATACAGGGCTATAAACTAATATCTTTGGCAAATGATATTTTTCATGCTTTAGCCTGAGGTAATAATCTAATTTTGTCCTATTAAAATTCAAAAAAAATTTATGCGTATCACTGCCTTTAATCAGATACATAAACGGCTTGGCGCCAAAATGGTGGAGTTTGCCGGTTTTGAAATGCCTATCGAGTATTCAGGGGTAAAGGATGAGCATATAGCCGTTCGCGAATCGGTGGGGGTATTTGACGTTTCGCACATGGGCGAGTTTTGGGTGAAAGGGCCAAATGCGATGGAGCTTGTTCAGCGGGTTACTTCAAACGATGTTTCGAAATTGGCAATTGGTCAGGCCCAGTACTCATGTTTCCCTAACGGCAAAGGTGGAATTGTTGATGATCTGCTGGTTTACCATTACAGCCCTGAAAAATATATGCTTGTTGTCAATGCTTCGAATATCGAAAAAGACTGGAATTGGATTGTCTCACATAATTTGAACGGAGCCATTCTTGAAAATGCCTCCCCGGCTACCAGTCAATTAGCTGTACAGGGTCCCAAAGCATGTGCCACACTTCAGAAATTGACCAGCATCAATCTTTCAGAAATTAAATACTACACTTTTAAAACCGGCGCTATCGGAGGGTTCGATAATGTGATTATTTCGGCCACAGGTTATACTGGCTCCGGGGGATTTGAATTATACTTCAGGAACGAAATTGCAGAGCAAATGTGGAACGCCATTTTTGAGGCTGGCGCTGAATACGGTATCAAGCCAATTGGCCTGGCAGCCCGCGATACTTTGCGGCTCGAAATGGGTTATTGCCTGTATGGAAACGATATTGACGATACCACTTCGCCCATCGAAGCCGGGTTATGCTGGATTACCAAATTCAATGGCGATAGTTTTATAGACAAAGATTTTCTGCTGATGCAAAAACAGGAAGGCGTTGACCGCAAACTTCGCGGATTTGAGATGATTGATCGTGGAATACCACGCCACGATTACGAACTGACTGATCAGGACGGAAATGTGATTGGCCGTGTAACTTCGGGAACTATGTCGCCAACCATGAATAAAGGTATCGGAATGGGCTATGTACACAAAGCCTATTCAGCAATTGGCACCGAAGTATTTATAAATGTACGCAACAAAATGCTGAAGGCCAAAATAGTAAAAATGCCATTCATAAACCCTGCATAAGTAAATATTGCCGGAAGGAACAAGTTTCAATATATCCTGACACGTAAAATGTGATTGCTTTATTTTCCTCATTTCTTTTCCCAAGTTTACTTTAAGTTTAAATACTGTTTCCAGATTGGGTAAATGGGGGTTTGGTTGGGGGCATTGCTTATCTTTGATAACTTAATCCTGAAGATGGAAAAATCGAAAAATCGGCTTGAGGTATGTTTCTCCCCAGCAATTTACAGTAAGCATGCCAACGATGAAAACCTGGTGGTAATCGTTGATATTTTGCGTGCAACTTCATCTATTTGTGCTGCCATTCATAACGGCGTAAAAAGTATCATCCCGGTAGCTACTGTCGAAGAAGCAATGGCATTGAAACAGAAGGGATACATGGTTGCTTCCGAACGTGATGGATATGTGCTTGATTTTGCTGATTTCGGAAACTCACCATTTAATTTTACTCCTGAAATTGTAAAAGGTAAGGAAATCGTGTATTCCACGACGAACGGAACCCGGTGCATTCATTTGGCCAATCATTCGAAAGCTGTTCTTATCGGTTCATTCCTGAACATCACTGCGCTGGCCGAATGGCTCATTCAGCAAAATGCACCTGTACTGATTTTTTGTGCTTCGTGGAAAGACCGCTTCAGCCTGGAAGACGCCGTTTTTGCAGGCGCTTTGGCCGAAATGCTGCTTCGTTCAGGTAAATTTGAAAGTATTTGTGATGCGGTAACTGCTTCAGTTGATTTATGGAACCTGGCAAAGACCGATTTATCAGGATATATTCAGAAGGCCGCCCAAAAAGGCCGGCTGGCTTCAAAAGGACTGGACGATTGCATCGAATATTGCCTGAAAGCTGATCAAACCCATGTTATTCCAGTGTTTCAGAATGACCGACTGGTTGATGTTTCGGGAGCAGTGTAAGAAACTTATACCAAAAGCAATCTGGTTTTGACCATTTCTTAAATTACACATTGTCAATAAGAAGTTGACAAAAGTTAAAAAGTTAAAGCGTTTACGGATTGTTGCTTCGTTTTTTTATTCGAATTTTGAAGCAAATTAATTGAAAACAGATAAGTTATTAACCTATAATTTAAACTATATGAAAAAGCATAATTTTTATGCGGGTCCATCAATTTTGCCGCAATACACTATTAAAAACACAGCCGAAGCATTAATTGATTTTGCCGGAACGGGTCTTTCCCTGATGGAAATTTCGCACCGGAGTAAAGAATTCGTTGCCGTAAACAACGAAGCCCAACAACTTTTCAAGGAATTACTCGACATTCCAGCAGGTTACCATGTATTGTTTTTAGGAGGAGGCGCCAGTACTCAATTCATGATGGTTCCTTACAATATGCTTGAGAAAAAGGCAGCCTATTTAAACACGGGGACCTGGGCCGACAAAGCTCTGAAAGAAGCCAAATTTTTTGGTGAGGTAATCGAAGTAGCTTCATCAAAAGCAAGCAATTACAATTATATCCCTAAAGGTTATATTGTTCCTGAAGATGTTGATTACTTTCACATTACAACCAACAACACGATTTATGGAACAGAAATCCGTACTGATATGGATTGTAAAGTGCCACTGGTTGCCGATATGTCATCCGACATTTTTAGCCGTCCGCTTGATGTTTCGAAATATGCGATAATCTATGGCGGAGCCCAGAAAAACCTCGCTCCTGCCGGGGTTACTTTCGTCATTGTAAAAGAGGACGCGTTAGGAAAAGTTAGCCGTAAAATTCCTTCAATGGTGAATTACCGTACTCATATCGAAAACGAATCCATGTTCAACACGCCTCCGGTTGTTCCGATTTTTGCTGCTCTTCAAACCTTGAAATGGTTGAAAGAATTAGGCGGTGTTAAAGTGATGGAAAAAATGAATATCGAAAAAGCCGGAATACTTTACGATGAAATTGACCGCAACAAATTATTCAAAGCAAACATTCCGGATGTAAACGATCGTTCGCTGATGAATATTTGTTTCGTAATGAATGACGAATACAAAGAATGGGAACCTGAATTCCTGACTTATGCCAAATCGTTGGGAATGCTTGGACTCGAAGGCCACCGCTCAGTAGGTGGATACCGTGCCTCAACCTATAACGCGCTTCCGAAAGAAAGCGTAATTGCATTGGTTGATGCCATGCAGGCATTCGAAAAAACAAAGCTTAAATAAATCAGGAAGAAAAGCAGGATGGGGATTCTGCTTTTCTTTTTTAAAGGAAAACACAATCTATGAAAAAAGTATTAATAGCTACTGAAAAACCATTTGCATCGGCAGCGGTAAATCAAATGGTCGGAATTCTTGAACAAGCCGGCTTTCAAGTGCAAAGGCTCGAAAAATATACATCAAAAGCGGAGTTGCTGGATGCAGTTAAAGACATTAACGCAATAATTGTCAGAAGTGACATTGTTGACCGGGAAGTGCTGGAAGCTGCCAAAGAACTGAAGGTTGTTGTCAGGGCCGGCTCTGGTTTTGATAATCTGGACCTGGTTGCCTGTACTGAAAAAGGAATGGTTGCCATGAACACGCCCGGGCAAAATTCGAACGCAGTTGCGGAGCTGGCCATCGGGATGATGATTTTCATGGCCCGTGGTAATTTTAAAGGTGGTTCGGGCTCCGAATTAAAAGGGAAAACAGTTGGCGTTTATGGTTGTGGTAATATCGGGCGGAGGGTTGCACGGATTGCCCAGGGACTCGGCATGAAAGTCGTTGCACTCGATCCCTGTATAACTAAAGTCAGTATGGAGCCTTATGAAGTAAAAGTTGTTCAGTCGGTTGACGAATTATTTGGCATGAGTGATTATTTATCCTTACATATTCCGTCAAACGAAAAAACAAAGAAGTCGGTTAATTTCGAAGTATTAAATAAAATGCCCAAAGGCGCTACCGTAATTAACACCGCCCGCAAAGAAGTGATTGACGAAGATGGTCTGAAGCAAATGCTGGAAGAGCGTCCTGATTTTAAATACATCAGTGATATTGCTCCTTCCTGTCATGACGAATTAGCAGGAAAATTTGACCTTCGGTACTATTCAACTCCTAAAAAACAAGGGGCCGAAACATCCGAAGCCAATGTCAATGCAGGGGTGGCAGCAGCCGAGCAGATCGTGGCATTCTTCGAAAATGGCGATCAGACCTACCGGGTAAATAAATAATCAATTAATTATGGCTATCGTAAAACCATTCAAAGGACTTCGTCCACCACAGGCTATTGCCAGCGATCTGGCCTGTTTGCCCTACGATGTGATGAACAGCGCCGAAGCTGCCCAGATGGCTGAAGGCAAAGCATGTTCGTTGCTTCATATTACCCGTGCTGAAATTGACTGCCCTGAAGGGACTGATGTGCATTCAGAAACAGTTTACCTGAAATCAGTTGAAAATTTTGAACTGTTTCAGGAGAATGACTGGTTAATTCAGGATGAAGAAGCCAAATATTATATCTACGCGCAAACCATGAATGGCCGGACACAATACGGAATTGTGGGAGCTGCTTCGTGCGAAGATTACAACAAGGGAATCATTAAAAAACACGAACTGACCCGTCCGGATAAAGAGGAAGACCGTATGATTCTGACCCGTTACCTGAATGCCAACATCGAACCGGTTTTCTTTTCGTACCGCGCCATTCCTGAAATTAATGCCATCGTCGGTTCGATGGTACAAAACCAAAAAGCCGATTACGATTTTGTTGCCGAAGATGGTTTTGGTCACCATTTCTGGACGATCAATGACGCTGCTACCAACCTGAAAATCGAAGAGTTGTTTGCCACCCAAGTTCCGGCAACCTACGTGGCTGACGGACATCACCGAACTGCTGCTGCCGCACGAATCGGTTTAGAAAAGCAAAACCAGAACCCCAACCATACCGGCAACGAAGAATATAATTTCTTTATGGCCGTCCATTTTCCGGATAATCAGTTGCAGATTATTGACTACAACCGTACCGTGAAAGATTTGAATGGCTTGACCGAAGCTGAATTGCTGGATAAACTATCTCAAAGTTTTGATGTGGAATTGGCCGGAACCGAAATTTACAAACCAGCCAAACTGCACGAATTCAGCATGTACCTCTCCGGAAACTGGTATAAACTGAATGCCAAACCAGGAACTTTTAACGACAGCGACCCGATTGGTGTACTGGATGTGACTATTTTATCCAACCTGGTTCTCGATCAGATTTTGGGAATTGCCGATCTACGAACCTCGACTGGCATTGATTTCATAGGCGGAATCAGAGGTTTGGGAGAATTGAAAAAACGTGTTGACGGTGGTGACATGAAAGTGGCTTTTGCGCTTTACCCGGTTTCGATGCAGCAATTGATTAATATTGCCGATTCAGGAAATATCATGCCTCCAAAAACAACCTGGTTCGAACCTAAACTCAGGTCAGGGCTGGTGATTCACAAGCTGGATTAATTCATTAGTTGGAGGCCTTCAACTCCAGAGGAGTGAAATATTTGTAGAAATAGTAAACAAGAAATAGCAAACGTCCGCGATATGAAGTAGAACATTGCCTTGACCATTTTTCGGACGAAACTTGTACAATCTATTATTTCATTTGTAAATCAATGGTAATAAGGTCATAATTAATTTCTTGCTTTATTTCTACGAAGGTTTCTTCAGAAAATAAGGTTTAATTGTATTTTCAGTTTTAAAAAAAAGGATATAAATGAACAACCGAAACATACTTTTCTCAGGAGCTATTTTCATGGTGTTAGCCGTCCTACTCGGTGCCTTTGGCGCTCATGCTTTAAAAACCCGACTTCCGTCCGAAATGTTGCAGATATATAAAACTGCTGTTGAATATCAGTTCTATCATGCTTTGGGCTTGTTACTCATCGGATTAATTGGGTTTCAGATTGATTCGAAATGGCTTCGCTGGTCAGGAATTCTGATGTTTGCCGGAATAATTCTATTTTCCGGAAGTTTATATGCCCTCTCTATTTCAGGGATAAAAATTATAGGTGCCATTACTCCAATTGGAGGATTATCGTTTGTTGCCGGCTGGATTTTTCTTACTGTTGCTATCTGGAAACACTGATTAATATCCCTTTCCTTTTTCTTTTTTTCTGATATATTTGCCCGACGAAAAAATTTAAACCAAGTATTGATCATGATAAAAAATCTTCATCGCATTATTTTGATGTCTGTTTTAACGATGTTATTGGGTACACAACTGTCCCTGGCCTGCACCAACTTTTTAATTACCAGAGGTGCATCCATCGATGGTTCGACCATGATAACCTATGCTGCCGATTCGCATACCCTTTACGGCGAATTGTATTATCAGCCGGCAAAAGACTACCCGGCCAATACTTTTCGTGATATTTATGAATGGGATACCGGTAAATTTTCAGGCCGTATTCCACAAGTTCCGCATACTTACAGCGTGGTGGGTAATATAAACGAAAACCAGGTTGCCATTGGTGAAACTACCTATGGCGGACGCGAAGAACTGGCCAAACAACCGGGCGCCATCATGGATTATGGAAGCTTGATTTATGTGGCTTTACAGCGTGCCAAAACTGCCCGTGAAGCCATTGAGGTGATTGCTGACCTGATGGATAAATATGGTTATGCCAGTTCGGGTGAATCATTTTCGATTTCCGATCCGAATGAAGTTTGGATCATGGAGATGATCAGCAAAGGAGACGGCGAAAAAGGTGCAGTCTGGGTTGCCCAACGTATTCCTGACGGATACATCAGTGGCCATGCCAATCAGGCCAGAATAACGACTTTCCCGATGAATGATCCCGCCAACTGTTTGTTTGCCAAAGATGTGATTTCGTTTGCACGCGAAAAAGGCTGGTTCGACGGAAAGAATAAAGACTTTAGTTTTTCTGATGTTTATGCGCCGGTTGATTTCAGTGGCGCCCGTTTCAGCGATGGCCGTGTTTATGCGGGTTTTAACAAGGTATATTCAGGAATGAAGCAATACGAAGAATACGCTCTTGGCAATGTGAAACACGATGGGGAAAATAAATTCCCATCCAACCGTATGCCTTTATGGGTGAAACCGGACAAAAAACTTAGTGTTCAGGATGTAATGGGCATGATGCGCGATCATTACGAAGGAACTGCATTGGATATGACCAAAGATGTTGGCGCCGGTCCGTTTAAACTGCCCTATCGCTGGAGACCACTCACCTTTAAAGTTGATTCAGCCAATTATGTGAACGAGCGTGCTATCTCAACCCAACAGACCGGATTTTCATTTGTAACCCAATCGCGTTCATGGTTGCCTGATCCGGTTGGAGGAATTATTTGGTTTGGTGTTGACGATGCGTACAGCACCTGCTATACTCCAATGTATTGTGGAATTACCGAAATACCCGAATGCTTCAAAGTTGGCAATGGCGACATGCTCACCTACTCTGAAACAGCCGCTTTCTGGATTTTCAATGTAGTGTCTAACTTTACCTATCTTCGGTACGACGCCATGATTCCGGACGTTCAAAAAGTTCAGAAAAACCTGGAAAATAAATTTGTAGCTTATACTCCTGCTGTTGATCAGGCAGCACAAAATCTGTGGAATGCAGGGAAGAAGAATGAAACCCTCCAGTTTTTAACCGATTATTCAGTGAATCAGGCAAACGGAATGACGAAGGAGTGGAAGAAATTATCTCAATACCTTTTTGTGAAATTTATTGACGGAAACATCAAGAAAGAAAAAGATGGCGTTTTTGAACGCACTGAAACCGGATTGTCACCAATGCCTAATCAGCCCGGTTATCCGGAGTGGTGGAAGAAGGTAATTGTTGACCAGAGCGGCGATCACCTGAAAATGGTTGGAAAGCCAAGCCATTGACGTAATTATGAATGTTGAGTTAAAAAATTACGATTAGCGAATAGGATCAATCATCAATTATAATTAATCAATTATCTTGTTGTTTGTGGTGTGGAAAATTTTATTATTTTTGCGCCACATTTTAGCAATCTCTTACTCATTGATATGAGGTAATATTGCCACTAAAACTCAAAGAAATGGATTTAATTAAAGTTGCACAAAACGCGTTTGCCGTTGAAACCAAGGAACAGCCGCGATTTAATTCAGGAGATACCATTACCGTACATTACAAGATTCGTGAAGGTAATAAAGAGCGTATCCAGAACTACCGTGGTGTTGTAATCCAGGTAAATGGTGAAGGAGCTACAAAAACTTTCACAGTTCGAAAAATGTCAGGAAATATTGGCGTGGAAAGAATCTTCCCTCTCAACTCACCTTTCATCGACTTGATTGAAGTGAACAAAAAAGGTCGTGTTCGCAGGGCAAAATTGTATTATTTACGTGATCTTACAGGTAAGAAAGCCCGTATCAAAGAAAAACGTGTATAAGGGAAAATATTTAAATTGACGAAGAGGTTGGATCGGGAGGTACAACCTCTTTTTTTGTTGTGTTGAGTCGTTAGTGCTTGCTGATAAAAAAACATAAATAGCAACCAATAAGCTATTTACGACATTTACAATCAAAATATATATGCATGCAAATTTGAGCAAATATCTCAGATTGATTGCATTCTGGAAATCCCAATCTGCTCTTTTTACCTTGACTCACCCCGAGATCGTTACGCTCCCTCCGCCCCTCTCTTCGCGAAGAGAGGGGAAAAGCCACGCTTGCGGGGCTTGGGGTGAGTCAATGAAATGTAAGAAATGAATTCATTATAAACTTCGAGTTTTTCAGCAGCCCCTACGTTACATGCAATGTCAACTTTTCACAATGCTGAGGGAAAAAGGAAAAATTTTGATTGTTTTTCTATAGCTCAAAATTCACTGTTATCACATACGATACCCGGACAGCTTTTCCTTTATTCATTCCAGGAGACCATTTAGGTGACGACATGACCGATTTTAATGCTTCATTATCGATGAGTGGATCAACACCCCTGGCTACTTTGACATTTGAAACTGAACCATCCTTTTCGATAACAAAAGTAATATAGACTTTCCCCTGTATTCCATTAGCAGTAGCAATCTGCGGATATTTCGTTTTTTTCTGTACCCATTCCCTGAATTTGTTGATGTCGCCTCCCTTAAAGGTTGGCATAACATCAACTTTTGAATACAGCCCATTGCCGGATCCGTCTCCTCCCCCGCCGCCACTTCCTGTTCCTGAGCCTGAACCAGTAGTAGTTCCATTTTCTGTGCCGGAAGTGGTTTCCAAACTTGCATTTTCGTTGGTTAATGAATCCGTTGATATTGCCGGGGATTTTTCAAAAGGAAGAACTGTATCCACAACTTCAGGAGCTAAATATTTTTCAACCGGAGCAGTTAGTTTGACAGTTGCTTTAGCAGGAGCCGGAATATCCGGAGCCGGAGGAGGCGGAAGACCTGCCTGTTTATCTGGTGCAAACAGGTTTTCGATGGTGACCTGTTTGTAAGAATCGAAATCCTTCCTTTTTTGAAATTTGTAAATGAAGAATGGAAATAATACAGCACTGCTTCCGATTAAAATAGACAGAATTACAGAAAATGAAAGAACACGCAGATGTATTTTTCTAAGAAAATATACACCATATTCCTTGTTGACTTTTTTAAGAATACTATCATCAAAATAGGGATACATCCTTTTTTATGGTATTTATTTCAACTTTCATTTTTCAATGTAATCGTAAGGAAGCTGGTCTCCGATTCGCTGACTCGCCATTTTTCCATCCCAGGTTATTCCTGATTCATCGAAATAGCCGCTTTTGTCAAAGAATACTTCGTCTTTAATAAATTTGATATGACTGGTTGTTATTTTAGAGTAGTAACATATGCCAAGATATTTTTTATAGGCAAGAAATTTTCGATGTTTGTCATCTTCAACTACAATATCTTGATAGTCAAGAAAATCATTGCTTAAATTGTAAACAACAAATCCGGTTGACTTCAAATCATTTTTCCAAAGTGATCTGAAAAAGTGCATTCTTGAACCACGAAATGCGTTTTTTCGCCTTCGTTCAATGACTGGTTTCTGCGGATCATTGATTGCCATATCTTCATTGAAAATAAGGTTTCCTTTATACAAAAAAGATTGATTCCTTTTATAATATTCAAATTTATCGAGGTAATAAGTGATTTTATACCCCAGTTTCCGGTTGATGATCTGGAGTGGCTTTGAAGCAAATGCTTTCAATGTATCGCGGTCAGACCCGTAATTAAAAGTAATGTCCTCTTCATTAAGAATGTCACAATTCTGGGCATTGGCCGAGGTTCCCAGAAATTCATTTTTAAATAAAAATAATAAAAATAAGTTATACTTCCTGTCCCTGGCATGAGGTTTTGCCTTTACCACAAATTCATTCAATTCATATACTTTTGGTGTCAGATGAATGATAAGTGGATTGCCCGTTGAGTAAGTATTAGAATTAAGAGTAGTCGAATTATACCCCAACATACTCACAGTTACCGGCATTGGAGCATTTTTCGTAACATCCAAAGTAAAATTCCCCTTTTCATCTGTAAGAGTCCCAACTGTAGTTCCATTAAAATAAACTGTTGCTGAATAGATAGCTTCATGGGTTTTCTGATCATAAACTGTTCCTTTAATAACCTGATTGTATGCTACCAAGGATAAACTAATGAATAGAAACATTAAGATTATTTTTCTCATAACAGAAACGCTTTTTAGATATTA
>PNOH01000053.1 GCA_013824715.1 Odoribacter sp.
CAGGTTATCTGCACTCAGGCTTTTGCTGATGCAATAAATACGGTTTCACAAAAAGGCGGCGGGCGTGTCATTATTCCGCGAGGTATCTGGCTGACTGGCCCGATTTCCCTGAAAAGTAACATTGAATTGCACACAGAAACGGGTGCGCTAATTATTTTTAGTACCGATAAAAGTTTGTATCCGTTAGTTGAAACCAATTTTGAAGGATTTAATACTTATCGTTGTATGTCGCCCATTAATGGCCGTAATCTGGAAAACATTGCTATAACTGGCAAAGGAATTTTTGATGGATCGGGCGATGCCTGGCGGTCGGTCAAAAAGGAAAAACTGACTGAGTCGCAATGGAAAAAGCTGGTTGCTTCAGGCGGTATTGTGAGCGAAAACGGTAAAAACTGGTACCCATCCCAACAATTCATTGATGGTGAAAAAGTAGCTGAAATGAATGTGCCCCGTTCGCTGAAAACCAGGACTGAATTTGAAAAAGTGAAGGATTTCCTTCGTCCGGTAATGGTTAGTTTGATATCGTGCAAAAAAGTTTTGATTGATGGGCCGACTTTCCAGAATTCCCCGGCATGGAACATTCATCCGCTGATGTGTGAAGATTTCACCCTTAGAAATACCTCAGTCCGTAACCCGTGGTATTCACAAAATGGAGATGGTATTGACATTGAATCGTGTAAAAACAGTATTATTCATGATTGTAGTTTTGATGTGGGCGACGATGCTATTTGTATTAAATCAGGAAAGGATCAGGAGGGGCGCGACCGTAAAATGCCTAACGAAAACCTGATCGTGAAAAACTGTATCGTGTTTCATGGCCATGGCGGTGTAACGGTTGGCAGCGAGATGTCGGGTGGAGTGCGTAACCTGCATGTTTCCAATTGTACCTTTATTGGTACCGATGTCGGCCTGCGCTTCAAGAGTAACCGGGGCAGGGGAGGAGTGGTTGAGAATATCTACATTTCGAATATTGAAATGATGAATATCCCAACTCAGGCAATTTCATTTAACCTTTATTACAGTGGCAGGTCGGCTTCGGAAGATATGGAAGCCGGGGTTGAAGGGCAGGTTCCGGCGCTTTTACCGGTTACTGAAGAAACGCCACAGTTTAAAAATATCTTCATCAGTAATGTGAATTGCAAAGGCGCTTTTCAGGGAATATTACTGCAGGGCCTTCCTGAAATGAACCTTGAAAACATCGGGTTGGAAAACATCCGGATGGAAGCTGTTCATGGAATGACTTGCAGCGATGCAACCGGGGTGAAAATTAAAAACCTCACACTCATCACGAAGAAAACCCCGGTAGCGGACTTTAAAAACAGTAAAGATGTTATTGTTGACGGTCTCTATACCCAGGCTGCCGTTTTCCCTTTAATACAGGTAGCTGGCCCGATGACCGGAAGTACGATTCTAAAAAACCTGGGTATTACCAGCGATAAACAAATGATTATCGGGAAAGAAGTACCGAAAAATGCAGTTCGGGTGGTGAAATAATCTGAAAATAGTTTACTGGATTTTTCATCATTCTTCTCCATGAATCATTCCCGAAACAATTCCCTTTGACTTTCCTATGTCGGCAATGATTACACCACACAGGTGAAAAAAGACAAAAGTGTAAATGAGATACTGGCCAAATCCGTGAACTTCTTTGATCAAATGATTAGTTGGTCTCGACAATGCTAATTCGCGGCCAAAAGCAAGTGACAGGCCGGTGAAAGCCATAAACAGGATAAGAACATAGAAAAAGGTATAACTTCCTTTTACAAGCAGATAAAGCTTCAGTTCCTTTTTATCCGGATTATTTTGTTTGTACAGGGTAAATGCATTTTTTATTCTTGATTTAATTTTTTCCTCGTCTGATTGGGCAAACTCGATACCTATCCGGGCCAGAAGTAAGAATGACAATCCAATTCCAAGGTATTTATGCAACTCCCACATTTTATCGTCAAAGATATGTGCGACGGGAAAAGCCTGGTCCTTGTCAACAACTACTCCTTTTTCTTTCAGCATATTCTGAACAACTGAACTATTTTCTCTTGGATTTAGCAGGGTAGAGGCAAATAAAACTGTAAGCAGAATAAAGGTTAAAGTAAGAAATGTTAGCCAATGCCAAACACGAATAGAAGCTGAATGTTTCTGTATAAAAGGTGATTGACTGTTACTGGCTGTTGTCTTGTTCATATGTTCAGATTTAGTTTGTATTCACACAAAAAAATGCAATCTTGTCATTGCGCTAATAAATGACTTTTATCTTCCGGATTCAGGGAATTAAACTTTTTATTTTTTCGAATAGAACGAATACCTGAAATTAAGGATCAACGGGAATTCTTCAAACCGTTCTTTTCCGGTTTTTATATGGTTGGGATCAAAAACATCATACTCTTTTGTGTCGAACTGATAGCCCAGTTCAATGGCAAATCCCTTACGATTAATTCTTTTGCTATACCATTCTTTACCTATTATGACTCCGGGAACAGGAAGATTCGAGGTTTTATCCGAATCGTAAACATTCACCCATTTCCATTTTCCGATTAGTCCAATGTATGTCCTATCAGTTCTGTTGTACTGAATGGCATGAAGAAACTTAAATCCAGCCTCCACATCATTGGGATCAATATCATCCAATTCAGAGGCAATTCCCCCAAAGATTTCGAATCCGGTAGTTTTCGAAAACCACATCCGGAGATTGGGTTTAAAACTCAAGACCGATAATTCGCCGCCAAATCCAATCATCTTTTGGGCAGATGAACCAAGACTGAAGAGTGCTGATAGTAGTAAAAAAATTAATATTCGTTTCATTGTTAGGGTACATTAATGGTTGAATGGTTAAATGGTTAAATGGTTATTCTTTTAGATGGAGATTGGTGTATTTGATTAAGCTATTTATTGACTTCGGTAACTTTTCCAATTCCACTTTAATGTGTTTATATTGCTCTTCATTCAATAATTTTCTTCTGATTGATTTTTCAAGCTAATCAGTACTTTCAAATGTTGATCCTCGTGAATAATAGTAAAATTTTATTTTATCTTTCTTATGGTACCTTCCAAATCCTTCAGCAATATTTGCTGAAATACTATCAGCAGCCTCAATAAACTGTGCACCAATTGTTTTTTGTGCCAAATATGGCTATTGAATTACGATGTCCCAAATCTGATTTCATAATTCAAATGATATGTTATAGGCCTCAATATCAGCAACTTTTAAATAGTTCATACGCATTTAGTTTTAACCATAAAGCCATTCAACCATTCAACCATCAACTTATTGCCATTTCCTTAAAGCATTCAAATTCCTCTGGTTAACAATGTTTTTTGCTTCAGGGGTATATAAAAATTCAAGTTCTTCCCTGAAATATTCAGTAATTTTTCCACGTACCATTTTCGTCATTGAGTTGAGTAAATTGTTTTTTTCGGAAAATGCTTCCGGCAAAACGGCGATGGTGGCCGGCAGCCAGCGTTCTGGAAACGAGTTTTCAAATTTTCCACCCGTTTTGTAGGCATCCACTTCGAGCTGAATGATTATTAATGCTTCATTCAATGCCTCGTCAGACCCCAATTTCAGACCGCGTTTTTCCAGTTCACGATTTAATGCAGGCATATTAGGAACAATCATTCCTGAAGTATAAGCATTCTGGTTATTGTACAACAGGCACTGATCTATGTAAGGTGACTGATCAATCAGCGCTTCTTCAATACCTTCAGGACTGAATTTTTCGCCGTCGCTCCCGATCAGTAAGCTTTTGAATCGTCCGAGCACATACAGAAAACCATCGCTGTCCATATAACCCATGTCTCCGGTATATAACCAGCGATCTTTAAGTGTTTCGCCCGTTGATTTTGGATTATTCCAGTATCCCAGCATCACGTTCTCACCTCTTACAACTATTTCTCCTTTTTCGCCCAGCGGAAGTTCATTGTTATCTGAATCGCAGATTTTCAGGTCAAGATGTTTCACCAGCCGGCCTGAAGTTCCAAACTTAATAGCTCCAGGAACATTGGACGAAATACATGGTGCAGCTTCAGATAGGCCGTACCCCTGGCACATCGGCATTCCAAGAGCATAGAAAAACCGCTGCAATTCAATATCGAGTAAAGCTCCACCACCAATAAAAAATTCAAGTTTGTTGCCAAAACTTTCACGAATTTTACTGAACAGGATTTTATCGTAAAGCTTAAGCAATGGTTTATACACGCCTACTGAACCTGCACCACGATCCCATCCTGACCCATTGTATTCGTATGCTATTTTCAGGGCATGTTTGAACAGTTTTTCTATTATCGGGCCTTTTTGCCTGATACCTGTTTCTATTCCTTTTCTGAAATTTTTTGCTACTGCCGGAACGCTCATCAGGATATTTGGCTGAATTTCCTTAATGTTTTTAGGGATATTCTTCAAGGTTTCCATGGGAGTTTTGCCAACTTCGAGCGAAGCAACACTGGCGCCGTTATACATGAAACAATACAAACAGGCAGTATGTGCGAACGAATGGTCCCAGGGAAGAAACGCCAGTGTTTTCCAGTCTTCCTGAATTTTCAGTAATGTATCTGCCTGTAATACATTTGCTGCATAATTCAGGTGAGAAAGCATAATTCCCTTTGGATCGGCTGTTGTTCCTGAAGTGTATGAAATATTGGCAATGTCGTTTGGCTGAACGTTTTTGTAAATGGACTCAAATTCTTTACGGTTTGTTTTCAAATATTCGTCGCCAAGGGTTAAAACCTGATCGTACGAAATGTCGTTTGAACCGGGATTTTCTTTTCCATCCAGGTAAATAACCTTTTTCAGGTCGGGAAGTTCGTTTCTGATTTCTTCTACTTTTGACGCATGACCTTTTGAAACCACAATCATTTTGCATCCGGAATGAGTGAGCCTGAATTTGAGTTCGTTGCCCGACTCAAGCCTGACCGACAACGGAACATTGATGCCACCGCCATATAGTACTCCCAGTTCTGAAATAATCCAGGCATTACGGCCTTCCGAAATTAAACCGACACGATCACCTTTCTGAAGCCCGAGGGCCACCAATCCTGGCCCAAACCTGAATACCAAGTCATGGGTTTGCTGATAGGTGGTTCCTATATACTTTCCGTTTTGTTTTTCCCACAGATAAATGTTATTGGGAAATTTGGCAACACTGGTTTCAAAAAGTTCGATGATGGTTCTCATATAGTTATAGGTTTATGTCAATGTTATTCAAATGTACAAATTTTATTAAACAGTTCACTCCGAATTCCATTCCAAAGTACGGTTTAGGAAGCTTAAAAAAAAGGGCTGATGCCCTTTAGTTATTTTGTTCCAAACGTATAAATCGTTTTTTCGTAGAAGTGTTGTCCCGGGGCAAGTGTCACCGGCGGAAAATGTGGATTGTTGATTGAATCAGGAAAATGTTGTGTTTCCAGCGCTACGCCTGAGTAGCGGCCAAATTTCTTCAGGCCATCAATGGTCAACTCCGGAATCCAGTAGCCGGTATAAAGGTGGATGCCGGGTTGAGTAGTGTGTACTTCAACCATTCTTCCTGAGGTTTCTTCGCTCAAACTTCCGGCGAAAACCAGATGTCCTTCAGTATTTTCCAAAACAAAATTCAGGTCGTACCCGTCGGGCAGAGCTTCGATATCTTTTCCCAGTTTCTTTTTGTCCAGAAAATTGAAAGGAGTACCTTCTACCGAAACAATGTTTCCGGTCGGAATATTTCCAACGGCTTCGGTAACCAATTTAGCTGGCAATTCAAGTTCATGGTTTAAAACCGTTTCGCTACCGCCAGTCAGATTAAAATAGGTATGGTTGGTCAGGTTCACAATAGTCGTCTGATCGGTTTCTGCGCCATATTCCATAGCCAACTCGTTGTTGTTATTTAAAGTATAAGTACAGGTCACTCTCAGATTTCCGGGGTAGCCCTCTTCCATATCAGGACTCAAATAACTCAACTTCACACCTATTATATCATTTTCTTTAAGGATTTCAGAAGTCCATAAACGACGGTCGTATCCAACAATACCACCATGAAGATGGTTTGGCCCGTTATTAACTGCAAGCGAATAATTTTTGCCTTCGAGCGTAAATTTGCCTTCTGCAATTCGGTTGCACACCCGACCACAAATACATCCAAAATAGGGGTAAATTCCCAAATATTCAGGGCTCAGATAGGTTTCCAGCTTTTCGAAACCACATGCAATATTGGCCAGTTCTCCGTTTTTATCCGGAGTTTCAATAGCGGTAATTATTGCACCGTAATTCGTAATTTTTACAGTTACCTGATTGTCATTCGAAAGGGTATAAAGGTCAACTGTGTAACCTTCGTTCGTTTTTCCAAAGAGTGTTTTTGTAATTTTCATGTTAGTATATTTTAGTTAATTTTGGTTCTTCACAGAAATGCGTACCTACATATTTGAAAAGGTAGATTTTAAGCAAATTACAGCAAAAGATTTATCAATCGTTTTCACAACGTGATTTCACGCTAAAATAGCATAATTCATAAAAACCTTATTTTTATTTAAAAAACCTTAGTAGAAATCATAATCCACTTTATTTTTTAACCTTATTCGTCTATTTGTAAATCAATTAGATAATAAGGTTGAAGCTTCTTGCTCTATTAATTCTACTAAGGTTTCTTTGGCAAATAAGGTTTTGAAACAATTCATTTTGCGAAATCAGGTTTCTTTAAATTGAAAATGTCAAATATAATTATCTATAGTTTCCATTATAAAGAAACAGGTACGCATTATTGTGATGACCCACAAAGAATGACGTGAAGCAAATGACAACGAATGA
Source organism: Odoribacter sp. (assembly GCA_013824715.1). Taxonomy (GTDB): domain Bacteria; phylum Bacteroidota; class Bacteroidia; order Bacteroidales; family Prolixibacteraceae; genus Aquipluma. The sequence goes on from PNOH01000053.1 coordinate 6,770, forward strand.
CAATTTTTTTCTGCCAACTGCGACTGCCCACTGTTCGCTTTTTTCGTTGTTCAGCGTTCAAATTTAATCTTTTCACTCATACTGGTAGGTACTGGTTGTGTATTTTGTATAGAATTATTTTTACTTTTGAAAACGACTAAATAAATTAAATCATACAGGTGAAAAATATTCAGATTGATGATTCACAAGGTTTACCAAAATACCGTCAGATAATCAATTCTATTTATACAGCTATTTCAAATAATGAACTAAAACTGGGCGATAAAATCCCTTCTTTAAACCAGATTTGTTCCGAGTTCGAATTGTCGCGGGATACGGTTATGGTTGCCTTTAACGAACTGAAGGCCAAGGGAATTATCAATTCTATTCCAGGGAAAGGCTATTATATTAATAGCACTGAGATAAATCTGGACCAGAAAATATTTCTGCTCTTCGACGAACTCAATGCTTTTAAAGAAGATTTGTATTCTTCATTTCTGAATAGCCTGGATGCAAAATCGAGTGTTGATATTTATTTTCATCACTTTAATTATCAGGTTTTTAAAAATCTTATTTCAGAGAGTGCCGGAAAATACACTTCGTATGTGATAATGCCTGCAACTTTTGATTTTACTGCCGGTATTATTGGGAAACTCCCCAGGGAAAGAGTATATATCCTTGACCGTAAAAAGGACGATCTTACTGATTATCCGGTTGTTTATCAGGATTTTGATCAGGATGTTTACGATGCTTTGAATGAAGGTCTTGATTTACTTCAGAAATACTCTAAACTGATTATGATTTTTCCGGGAGGAAAAGAGCCGGAAGGACGAATGAACGGATTCCAGCGGTTTTGTTCTGAAATGGGTTTTCAATCGGAAATTATAAGGAACGTTATTAATAAAGAGATGAGAGCTGGCGAGGCCTATTTTGTGCCCTCCGACCGTAATCTGGTACGATTGATAAAAATGGCTTCGGAGAAAAACCTGGTTTTGGGAAAGGATGTTGGTATAGTTTCGTTTAACGATACCGTTCTTAAAGAAGTAGTCGCCGGCGGTATTACAACTATTTCGACTGATTTTCAGTTGATGGGTCAAACACTTGCCCGGATAATTCAGGAACGGAGTACGGGAAAAATCAGGAATCAGTCGTCGTTGATCAGGCGAAACTCACTATAACATTATTTATGAGCAAATTTAATATTGAAGATTACCCGCACAAAAGATTGAATCCACTTACAGGAGATTGGATTTTAGTTTCACCGCACAGGGCAAAAAGACCCTGGCAGGGACAGGTTGAAAAGACTGTTTCTGACGAACGTCCGGGCTATGATCCGTCTTGTTATTTATGTCCGGGAAACGAAAGGGCAGGAGGAAAGTTTAATCCTGAATACAAAGGAACCTTCGTATTTACAAACGACTTTAGCGCGCTGTTAAACGATTCTCCTGAAGGAATGGTTGATGAAGGAAACCTTTTTCAGGCTAAAAGCGAAACCGGTATATGTAAGGTGATTTGTTTCAGCGAAGACCATAGTGTGACCATACCTGAAATGGATGTTGAAGATATTCGGAAAGTAATTGATATTTGGTGCGATGAATTTGCCGAAATGGGTAAGAATGAAATGATTAATTATGTCCAAATTTTTGAAAACAAAGGTGCGATTATGGGTTGTTCTAACCCGCATCCGCACGGACAAATATGGTCATCGTCTTCGGTACCAACAGAACCCGCAAAAGAATCGGGAACACAGAAGGAATATTACGAAAAACATGGAACAACCTTGTTAGGCGATTACCTGAAGGCTGAATTGATAAAAAAAGTCCGCATCCTCGTAGAAAATGATCATTTTGTTGCCTTGGTTCCCTATTGGGCTGTCTGGCCTTTCGAAACCATGATCATCAGTAAACGTGCTGTTCAAAATATCACGTTGTTAACCGATGCTGAACGGAATTCTTTAGCCGGTATTTATAAAAAGTTGACTATAAAATACGATAACCTTTTTGAAGTTTCGTTTGCCTATTCTGCAGGTCCTCATCAGGCGCCAACCGATGGAAAAGATTATCCGGAGTGGCATTTACACATGCACTTTTATCCACCGCTGTTACGTTCAGCTTCGGTTAAAAAGTTTATGGTTGGCTACGAAATGCTGGCAAGCCCGCAGCGGGATATAACTGCCGAACAGGCAGCCCAGCGTTTGCGCGATTTGCCGGATGTACATTATAAGAAAAATAATTAACCACAGAGTCACTTAGAACAGGAAGAAACACTAAAAAAATCCCTAAGTGTCCTCCAACTGGCGGATTGGTGGACTTAGTGCCTGAGTGGTGAAATAAAGAAAACAACCACTGAGGCACTTAGAGCACTCAGAAACACTAAGATTTTTTTATTACTCCCTTAGTGAAACTTTGTGAACTTAGTGCCTGAGTGGTAAAAGAAAACAGCCACTGAGATTACTGAGAAAAATTGAAAAAATTTCTCAATGAACTCTATTTAAGCTCGGTTCTCTCTGTTGTAAATTGATAGATTTAAGATAATAAACCAATAAATAAAATTTGACTTATGGCAAAGATTAGTGCTTTAATTGAAAAAATTGCCAATGGAAAAAATCCATTGTTTCAGGAATTATATGGTGTAAATGAACTTGTTCTGAAGGAACAGGCCGACCGTTATTCAGCTTTGATGAACGAATTTCAACAAGTTTACGGAACCGATGGTGTTGCCCTATTCAGTTCACCGGGACGTACCGAAATTGGCGGAAACCATACCGACCACAACTACGGACGGGTTTTGGCTGGAGCTGTTAACCTCGATATGATTGCTGTTGCCGCTTCGAATGGAACAAATATTATCCGCATCAAATCGGCTGGATATCCTGAATTTCAGGTTGATCTTTCAGAACTTGTAATTGATGAATCTCAATTTTATACCTCATCTTCTTTAGTAAAAGGTATTTGTGCCCGTATGAAAGAAAAGGGTTTCGAAATTGGTGGTTTCGATGCCTGCATTGACGGACGTGTACCAAAAGGTTCAGGTTTGAGTTCTTCAGCGTCATTCGAGGTTCTTATAGGTGCAATTGTAAACCATTTATTCAACCATGGAAAAATGAGTAAGGTTGAAAATGCCATCATCGGTCAGTGGTCCGAAAATAATTTCTTCGGAAAACCTTGTGGTTTAATGGATCAGACAGCTTGCTCGGTAGGTGGTCTAATTACCATTGACTTTGAAGATCCTTCGAAACCCATCGTGAAAGAAGTTGACTTTGATTTCGTTTCAACAGGCTTTGCATTAGTGATTACCGATGTTGGCGGCGGACATGACGATGCTGCTTCACAGGCTGAATATGCGTCTCTTCCAACTGAAATGAAGGCGGTAGCATCTGAACTTGGCGCTAATGTTTTAAGACAGGTCACATTGGAACAAATTGTTGAGAAGATTCCTGAAATCCGCAAGAAAACGGGCGACCGGGCAATTCTTCGTGCCTATCATTTTCAGGGCGACAACCAACGTGTGGTTGATCAGGTTGCTGCCCTCGAAAAAAACGATTTTCAGGCATTCCTGAAAATGGTGGTAGAGTCGGGATACAGCTCCTATATGTACAATCAGAACATTTTTGATGTCGTTCATAAAGACGAGCAAGTGGTTTCACTGGCTTTGGCTTTGAGCGAAATGGTATTAAAAGGAAAAGGGGCATGGCGTGTTCATGGCGGCGGGTTCGGCGGAACTATCCAGGCATTTGTACCTCAGGATTTACTTGATAAATATGTCGCAACGCTCGAACATGTCTTTGGCGAAGGAAGTTGCCACAAGTTGTTTATTCGAGCCAAAGGGTCAATTAAACTTGATCTGTAATTTTTAGTATATCGTATAGAAAAAGTTAACTTTTTTTTGCAAATTCGAAGACTGAAATTGAAATGTAAACCTACATTACAAATATTAACTTAATAAATTTACAAACTAATTACCTGAAATTATGACAAAAAACAAAAGTTACGCATTGCCAATTGCAATGATGTTCGCCCTCTTCTTTATGATTGCCTTTGTGACTGGTTTACCAAGTCCGATGGGTGTAATCGTGGCGAAACAATTCGGAGCATCTAATTTCTTATCTCAATTAGGCTTCTTCGCCAATTTTATTGCTTATGCATTTATGGGTATTCCTGCCGGAATTTTACTCGAACGCATCGGCTATAAAAAAACAGCTTTGATCGCTGTAATTGTTGGTTTTACAGGAGTTGGGATTCAATTCCTTTCAGGCCAGCTTGGTAGTTTTATCGTTTATCTTTCGGGCGCATTCATTTCAGGTTTCTCCATGTGTATGTTGAATACTGTGGTTAACCCGATGTTGAATACCTTAGGTGGCGGAGGCAAAAAAGGAAATCAACTTATTCAAACCGGAGGTTCTTTGAACTCGGTTGCTGCTACAATTGTGCCTGTACTCGTTGGTTACCTGATGGGAGCAAATGCTGCTGAGCGTACAATTGACAAGGCAAATCCAGCGCTGTATATTGCTATGGGGATCTTTGCAATGGTTTTTGTTGTTCTTTACATTATGGAAATTCCTGAGCCTCGTCTGATCGGTAAAGTGAAAATCAAGTATGAGCACAGTCCACTTTCTTTCCGTCATTTTATTTTCGGGGCAATTGCCATTTTTATGTATGTTGGAATCGAAATAGGGATTCCGAGTACTGCAAATCTTTATATGACTTCAGATGCATCAACGGGTGGTCTGGCAATTGACGCTACTATTGCAGGCTCTGTGGTTGGTACGTATTGGTTTTTAATGATGATTGGCCGTATTTTCGGAGCTTCACTTGCTTCAAGGTTCACAAGCAAAGCGATGCTTACTTCTGTTTCATTGCTTGGTTTGATATTTGTCCTTCTGGCCATCTTATTGCCAGTTACGACAACCGTAAGTATGCCTGTATTTCAATCTGATATTTCATTTGGTTTTGCCAATGTCCCAATTGGAATTATGTTTTTGATTTTTTGCGGATTGTGTACTTCTGTAATGTGGGGCGGTATCTTTAACCTCGCAGTCGAAGGCTTGGGGAAATATACCGAAGCTGCTTCAGGCATCTTTATGGTGATGGTTGCTGGCGGTGGGATCTTGCCACTTATCCAGGGAAAAGTTGCTGACCTTACTTCTTATACTGCAAGCTATTGGGTAATTTTCTTTGGATTAGCTTATATGTTATTCTATGCTTTAATTGGTAGTAAAAATGTGAATAAGGATATTCCGGTAGAAGTTACTTTATAAGGTATTAAATTGATTAGAAAAAAGGAAGGATCAGAAACGGTTCTTCCTTTTTTTAATCCAAAATTTTAGGTTATTCGATATCTCGTTTCTGTTTTTCTGCATTTATACGGAAAAACAGAAGCAGAATGATAAAAAATGTTTTCCAACAGAAAACTGTCTTTTGTACACTTCTGAGTATAAAAGTAAAACATACTTTTATACTTTAGCCAATATTATTTCACGATTCTTCTATGGAGCTGTATAAAATACATCCGCGACATTACGTTGCAGTAGATTGTGTGATACTTGGTTATCAGGATGACGAGATCAAACTTTTACTTTATCCCCGTAGCTTCGAACCACATAAAGGCGAATGGTCGCTGCTGGGAGGATTTGTTCAGGAAAATGAATCGGCTGATGAGGCAGCTTCCCGAATCCTGAAACAAACGACCGGATTGGAGCAGATTTTTCTGGAACAAGTGGCCTCTTTTTCCGAACCAAACCGCGACCCGGAAGCACGGGTGATCAGCCTGGCGTATTTTGCACTGATCAGGATCGACCTGCACGACGAAGAATGTGTAAGGGAAAATGGGGCATACTGGATTCCAATACGAAAACTACCAAATCTGATTTTTGATCATCAGGAGATGTTTAAAAAAGCACTGAAGAAGCTTCAGCAAAAAGCGGGATACAGTTTATGCGGACGCGAATTGTTGCCTGAAATGTTCACAATCATTCAGTTACGTAAATTGTATGAGGCCATTTTTCAGCGGGAGTTTGATCCTGGAAATTTCAGAAAGAAAATATTGTCGTTCGGTGTGCTTGAAAAACTTAGTGTAAAAGATGCCACAGAGTCAAGAAAAGGAGCTTTTTACTATCAGTTTAAGAAAGATATAACGGAAAAGATATTGATCGGATCATCAGGCTTTAGTGTTAAATTGAATGTGTAAAACGTAAGAATTATAGCAATAAATATTTAAACTACAAAAACTTAACTGAATGGGAACACTTGATTGGATTGTTATTGGAGCTTTCTTTCTGGCACTCATCGGAATTGTTCTGTGGGTGTTCAAACAAAAACAACGTAGCTCGGGCGATTATTTCCTTGCCGGTCGGGATGCCACATGGCTCGCTATAGGAGCTTCTATCTTTGCATCGAACATTGGTTCCGAACACCTGATTGGGTTGGCTGGCGCTGGCGCTTCAAGCGGTATGGCGATGGCTCACTGGGAAATTCAAGGTTGGATGATCCTGATTCTGGGTTGGGTATTTGTCCCATTTTATTCCCGCAGTATGGTTACCACCATGCCTGAATTTCTGGAACGACGATATAATTCTGAATCAAGAACAATACTGTCATTGATTTCGCTGGTAAGTTACGTACTGACAAAAGTGGCAGTCACTGTTTATGCCGGAGGTTTGGTCTTCAAGGAAGTATTTGGAATTGAACAGATGTGGGGAATCGATTTTTTCTGGATTTCGGCTGTTGGTTTGGTGCTTCTTACGGCAATTTATACAGTTATCGGCGGTATGAAATCGGTACTTTATACTTCAGTTTTACAAACCCCAATTCTGCTTTTGGGTTCAATCATCATTGTGGTTCTTGGACTTCGTGCAGTTGGTGGCTGGGACGAAATGATGGCAGCAACAAGCGCCAAAGTGGTGAATAATTACGGTGATACGATGACCAACCTGATCCGAAGCAACAAGGATCCGAATTTTCCATGGTTTGGTGTGTTAATTGGTTCGTCCATCATCGGTTTCTGGTACTGGTGTACCGATCAGTTTATTGTACAGCGTGTGCTTTCAGGTAAAAACGAAACTGAATCACGACGGGGAGCCATTTTTGGCGCTTACCTTAAAATGACTCCTGTTTTTCTTTTTCTTATTCCGGGAATGATTGCTTTTGCAATGGTTCAAAAGGGTGTTGTGATCAACGGCGAAGTTTTTACACTGTCTTCATCTGATGCAGCTTTCCCAACTTTGGTATCTAAACTGCTTCCGGCTGGATTAAAAGGACTGGTTGTTTGTGGAATCCTGGCAGCATTGATGAGTTCGCTGGCTTCATTATTCAATTCATCGGCAATGCTTTTTACGATGGATTTTTATAAAAAATATAAGCCTGAGGCAACTGAAGCTAAATTACTGAGAGTTGGACGTATGGCAACCGTTGTGATCGTAATATTGGGTATGCTTTGGATTCCGATCATGCGGAGTATTGGCAGTGTACTTTATACTTATCTGCAGGACGTTCAATCAGTTCTGGCGCCAGGTATTGCGGCAGCATTTTTGTTGGGTATTCTTTCAAAACGTCCAACACCTAAAGGAGGAATGTGGGGTATGATTTCAGGTTTCATTATTGGTATAATCAGGTTGGGGGCCAAGGTTTATTATTCGACTACAGCCACCAGTGCAGGTTACACAGATGTAAAAGTTTGGGCGGCTGAAAAGGGCGTTAACGATGTTTTTTATAACTTGTTTTACGACACCAATTGGCTGTTCTTCTGTGGCGGAATGTTAGTATTTTCTATGCTGGTTATAATGATTGTCAGCCGGTTTACTGCACCTGCCAGCGAAGTTCAGTTGAAGGGAATTACTTTTTCTTCGGTATCTGCTGCAAACAAAGCTGGAACACGTGCAAGCTGGAACCATTGGGATATCATTCACACAGCTATTATCCTTACAATCACTGTAGCATTTTATATTTATTTCTGGTAATAAACCAATATAAATCGGAAACACAGTTTTTCGATTTGGCCAGACAAAAATTTATTCAAAAAAAAATAATTAAATTGCCCGTATAAATCAATCGGGCAATTTTTTATGTACGATATTATCGGAGATGTACATGGTCATGCAGATCAGCTAAAAAACCTGTTGAAAAAGATGGGTTACTTGCTTAAGGATGGATGCTATTTTCATCATACGCGCAAAGCTGTTTTTGTGGGTGACTTTATCAACAGGGGGCCCAAAATCAGGGAGACCATCATTTTAATCCGTAAGATGGTCGAAAAAGGTTCAGCTTATGCAATTTTGGGAAATCATGAAATGTATGCAGTCCTCTATTATTTGCGCGATATTGAAGGCAAATATTATAAAAAACGGATACCCAAGTACCAGTTGCAGATTAATCAGACACTCGACGAATTCGTATTGTACAAAAAAGAGTTTAAAAGTCACCTGAAATGGATGAGAACATTGCCCATGTTTCTTGATTTTGGGACTATCCGGGTTGTACATGCCTATTGGAACGACGAGAATATCACATTACTCAAAGAAACGATAACTGAACCAAAGCTAACCAAAACAGTTTTGCGTGAAATTGCCCTGAATGGAACCAGATTTTCTGAAAGCTTTTGGCAGTCGTGTAAAGGCATTGATTTTCTATTACCTAAAGATCTCCTGATTTTTGATGTTGATGGAAGGCCACACCGTTCATTTCGTATGAAATGGTGGGATAATCCTGAAGGAAAGACTTTTAAAGAGGTTTCAATCGAAAGCAGGTTCGAACTTCCAGCCTATACCATTCCCCGTGAAATAGTAAAATTCAGAAACCCATATCCTGAAAATGCTCCAATTATTTTCTTTGGGCATTACAGTTTGATTGAGGGTTTCGGTATAATAAAAGATAATGTTTGTTGTGTTGACTCAGGTGTATCACGAACCGGAAGATTGTTGGCATACAGATGGAAAGGTGAGCTGAAACTGAATGATTCGAATTTTGTAATTGGAGAGGAAAATTTTTAATGTAGTTGATATTCAGTGCTTTGTAAAGAATTTGTAGGGATAAAAAAGTGAATGATATTTTTAATTTGCCCTATTGCGGGGATAAAAAGAAAGACTATATTTGCAAAGCCTTTTCAAAAACTGATTTAAGGAGGTTCGTTCAAAAAAAAGACATTTAAAACACATAAAAATACTGAAAATTGGTGCGGTAGTTTCCCGAGTTCTCGGGATTAGAATAACGTCCTGTCATGCCAGGTACTAGGGATAGGTTCGAGTCAAATCGGAAAGTCGTTCAAAAAAGAAAAATACTGAAAATTGGTGCGGTAGTTTCCCGAGTTCTCGGGATTAGAATAACGGCCTGTCATGCCAGGAACTAGGGATAGGTTCGAGTCAAATCGGAAAGTCGTTCAAAAAAGAAAAATATTGAAAATTGGTGCGGTAGTTCAGTCGGTTAGAATAACGGCCTGTCACGCCGTGGGTCGCGGGTTCGAGTCCCGTCCGCACCGCAAAAAAGGTTGCTTCGAAAGAAGTGGCCTTTTTTCATACTACTTTAAATTATTTTTTCATGTTTGTTGCCTATATCATCCGAAGTCAAGTTGATAAAAGCTATTATATCGGACACTCTTCTGATATCCATAAAAGACTTGAATATCACAATCTTGGATTATCCAAATACACATCGAAAAAAATTCCTTGGGAACTTGTTTATATTGAGATTTTTCAGAATAAAAAAGAAGCCAACCATAGGGAATTATTCTTAAAAAAGCAACGCAATCGTTCATTTTATACACGATTGATTTCAACCGATTCAAATCAAATTCATTTAATTGAAAGAGAAGAATTTTGAAAGACTGTCATCCCGAGTCTTCGTGACGGGTTTCCCGAGCACTCGGGATCCGCACCGCAAAAAAGGTTGCTTCGAAAGAAGTGACCTTTTTTCATACTCCTTTAAATTATTTTTTCATGTTTGTTGCCTATATCATACAAAGTCAAGTTGATAAAAGCTATTATATCGGACACTCATCTGATATCCATAACAGACTTGAATATCACAATCTTGGATTATCCAAATACACATCGAAAAAAATTCCTTGGGAACTTGTTTATATTGAGATTTTTCAGACTAAAAAAGAAGCAAATCAGCGGGAATTATTCTTAAAGAGGCAACGCAACCGTAGGTTACAAGCGATTCAAATAAAATTCATTTAATTGAAAATGAAGAATTTTGAATGACAGTCACGCCGTGCGAACGCTTTTTGGGCTTGGGATGATTCAGAAGATTAAACAATTTTTTTCTTTTTAAATAGTTGTTGCAGTCAAAATTCCTATTTTTGCTTTGAACCCTGCATGAGTAAACTAAAAAGCGAAATGATTAGCATAAATATCAGTCCTGAACTTAAAATGCTATGCCCTGATTTAAGATTAAGCTGCATTGAAGCTGATGTTATAGTTGAAGAATCATGCAGTGCACTTTCATCTGAAATTGTTGATCGGATCAGGCAAATCAATCAATCGCTGGTCATTGAAGATATTAGTAAAATTCCGGTTATCAATGCGTCCCGAAAGGCTTATAAAGCCTGCGGAAAAGATCCGGCCCGATATCGTTTATCTGCTGAGGCTTTATTGCGCAGGGTTGTTTCCGGGAAAGGATTATATCCGATCAGTAATGTAGTTGATCAACTCAATCTGGTTTCTATTTCAACAGGTTTTTCGATTGGCGGTTACGATGCAAGTCGTATTCAGGGTAAAATAACCTTTGGAATAGGTATCGCTGACGAATCCTATTCAGGAATTGGCAAAGGTGGACTGAATATTGAAAATCTGCCTGTTTTTCGTGACGGGCAGGGTGCTTTTGGTTCTCCAACCAGTGACTCCCCACGAACTGAGGTTACAACAAATACTAAACGCTTTCTGATGATACTGATTGATTTTGGTGGCAATATTCAATTGGAATCTGCCTGTCAGTTAGCAATCCGTTTATTGAAAGATTATTGCCATGCAACAAACATCACCGCGTATAAAATTAAATAAAATGTGGAAATCAATCTGTAAACTGCTCCTGAAAATGATGGGCTGGAAACCAATCAATGGAAAGATGCCACATAAAAGATAAGTAATGACCAGTTTTAAAACTCAAAACTTCGCATTATGTCACAGGAAATTTTAAGCATTGCCGTTTTTCAGCTCGATCTGGTTTGGGAAAACCCCGCTGCAAACCGCGAAAAGATTGATGAATGGCTCCTGAAAGCCAATAAGAAAACTGATGTGGTATTCTTGCCTGAAATGTTCGCTACAGGTTTTTCGATGAATGCAGCAGAACTTGCCGAGCCGATGGATGGAGAAACAGTAAATTGGATGAAAAAATGCAGTTCAGAACATCAGCTTGCCCTTTGCGGAAGTTTGATTATTCGCGAAAATAACCAATATTTCAACCGGCTGCTGTTTGTTGAACCATCAGGAGAAATTCATTTTTACAACAAGCGCCACCTGTTTACGATGGGTAACGAAGAAAGCCATTTCCAGAAGGGAACAGAGCGGTTGGTGGTTGATTTCAAAGGCTGGCGAATCTGCCCGTTGATTTGCTATGATTTGCGGTTTCCGGTGTGGGCGCGGAACAGGAACGAATACGATATCCTGGTTTATTCGGCCAATTGGCCACAATCCAGAACTGAGGTCTGGAATACTTTGCTGAAGGCCCGTGCCATCGAAAATCAATCGTATGTGGTTGGGGCAAACCGGGTAGGAGTTGATGGAAATACGGTTTCCTATTCGGGAAATTCACAATTGATTGATCCAAAAGGAAACATACTGGCAGAGATTGGAGATCATCACAAAGGCATAATAATAGCCGGATTTTCGCACAGCGAATTGATGAATTTCAGGGCAGCATTTCCGGTTTTAAACGATGCTGATTCGTTTACATTTTAATTTACACCACCTATAAAATCAACTAAAAATGAAATCATTCTGTTCACTTTTACTCATTGCTTTCGCGCTAAGCGCGTTTTCCAAAGATTACACAATCACTTCCCCGGATGGTCAGATTTCTGTAACCGTTTCGGTTGACGCACAAGTTAAATGGTCGGCCGCAGTTGGCAAACAGGCTATTTTTACTAACAATTCGTTGAGCCTTGATTTGGGGGCTTCGGTACTGGGCGCTAATCCAAAAGTAGTTTCAGCAAAAACATCGGCAGTTAATGAGCTTGAACAAACTGTCGTCGCTGTCAAATCAAAAACCATCAGGAATAACTATAACCAATTGGTTTTGAAGTTCAAACCTGATTATTCCGTCAGTTTCCGCATGTTCGACAATGGCATTGCTTATCGTTTCGAAACAAGCATGAAGGAAGAAATTACTGTCAAAAGTGAAGAAGTCAGTTTAAATTTTGCGGGCGATTACGGCGTACTTTTTCCTGAAGAAGAAACCTTGTATTCGCATTACGAACGTCTATATCTGGATAAGAAATTAAGTGAACTCGCTGCCGGGAAATTCTGTTCACTTCCAACTTTGGTGAAAGCCGATAACAACATCAAGATCGGTATTACCGAAGCTGACTTGTTCGACTACCCCTGTTTATTTATGGAAGCTACCGGAAAAACTGCTTTTAAGAGCAAGTATCCACATGTTATCCTGAAGTCAGATCCCAAAGGCGACCGTGAAATTCAGCATATTCAGGAAGCTGATTATATTGCAAAAACTTCAGGAACCCGCACTTTTCCATGGCGAGTCTTCATGATCAGCGCCGAAGATGCACGTCTGGTCGAAAATCAAATGGTATTTTTACTCTCACGCGAATGCAACCTGACTGAAACCAACTGGATCAAACCAGGTTTGGTTGCCTGGGACTGGTGGAACGAAAACAACATTTACGGAGTGGATTTCAAAGCTGGTCTAGATACTAAAACCTACAAATATTACATTGATTTTGCTTCGAAAAACATGATTCCTTACATTATACTTGACGAAGGCTGGACAAAAACGACCTTGAATATTAAAGAATCAAACCCGACACTCGACCTTCAGGAGTTGATTGCTTACGGAAAATCAAAAAACGTTGACATCATTCTGTGGTGCCTTTGGAATGCATTGGATAACGATTTAAACGGTACTTTGGATTTGTACGCCAAATGGGGCGCCAAAGGGATCAAGGTTGATTTTATGGCCCGTTCAGAGCAATATATGGTGAACTTTTATGAACGCGCTGCAAAAGCCTGTGCCGACCGTAAACTTCTGATTGATTTCCACGGGGCGTTTAAACCTTCAGGAATGGCAAGGGCATATCCGAATATCATCAATTATGAAGGTGTAAAAGGTATGGAAAATACCAAATGGAGCAAGGATATTACTCCTGAACATGATGTGACATTGTGCTTTACCCGCATGCTTGCCGGACCGATGGATTTTACTCCGGGAGCCATGATCAACAAAAATGAAAGGGATTATGCCATCAGCTTCTCAAACCCGATGAGTTTGGGAACACGATGTCACCAAATTGCCATGTATGTTTGTTACGATTCTCCGCTTCAAATGCTGTGCGACAGTCCTTCAAATTATTACAAGGAAACAGAAACTACTTCATTCATAAGTAAAATGCCTACGGTTTGGGACGAAACCAAAATTCTGGATGCCAAAGTAGGCGATTACATTCTGACTGCCCGCCAGAAAGGCAACGACTGGTATTTGGGAGCCATGACTGATTGGACTGCCCGATCGCTCAAACTTGACCTGTCCTTTTTAGGTGAAGGAACATTCGAAATGGAGATTATGCAGGATGGCGCGAATGCCGAAATGAGTTGCAACGATTACAAACGGATTGTGAAGCAGGTAACAAAAGCCGACAAACTTAAAATTGAGATGGCAAAAGGCGGCGGCTGGGCGGCAATTTGTAAAAAAATATAAAATATTTTAAAATTAACTAACAACTTAGTTGGAGAACTAATAACTTAGTTATATATTTGTTCCGGATATCCCATCAACTGATAAAATGAAAGAATTGACTAAAGCAGAAGAGCAGATTATGCAGGAATTGTGGACTCTGGAAAAAGCGTTTGTCAAAGAAATTGTTGACAGGCTACCTGATCCAAAACCTGCATACAATACGGTTTCTACGATTATCCGGATTTTGGAAAAGAAAGGGTTTGTTGACCATTACGCGTATGGAAAAACACACCAGTATTATCCTTTAACCAGTAAAACGGAGTACACCAAATCGTACTTCAAAAATTTTCTGAGTGCTTATTTCAGTAATTCATTTCAGGAAATGGTTTCGTTTTTTGCCAAAGAAGACAAAATGAGCCTCTCAGAACTTGAAGAAATCATCAAGGAAGCTGGAAAAGATTTGAAACCTGAAAACCCAACATCCAATGACTAGCTTTGTAAATTATCTGCTGGAGTCAGGAATAAGCCTGAGCCTTTTCGCGCTTGTTTATTTCCTGTTTTTACGGCGGGAAACTTTTTTCAATGTCAACCGGTGGTTTTTGCTGGTTTCCATTAGTTTCTCTGCACTTTTGCCTCTGTTTCATATCCCGTTTTACGCGCCTCAGGCTATGATGCTTCAGGAGGTAACTGTCACTCCGTACATCAATTTACTGAGTTCGGTTACTGTTTACGGGGCATCTCTGTCAGATGGAGCTGAGCAGTTTGTGATGAATTACAGCTTGCTGGGATATGTTTACATATTGGGAGTCGCGATTTTAACTGTGAAGCTTTTTATCCAGATTTACCAGATTGTACGGTTAATTGCGCAAAACCGGATCGTTTCTGAAGCGAAAATCAAACTTGTATTTTTGGAACAGGAAGTAAGTCCATTTTCTTTTTTGAATTACATTTTCGTTAGCACAAGCCTGAATAACACTCCTGGATGGGAAAAAATGCTCGAGCACGAAAAACAGCACATTCGTCAGGGACACACTTTTGACGTGTTAATTCTTGAATTTGTAGCTGTATTTCAGTGGTTTAATCCTTTCTTTTGGATGTTCAGGAGGGCTTTGCGCGAAAATCACGAATTTCTGGCCGATCAGGCTGTAATCTCTCGGGGAACTGCGCCTTCGTGGTACAAGCAGATCCTAATCAACCAGTATGTTGGCGAGCAAATTATGCTGGCCAACAACTTCAATTATTCGTTAATTAAAACCCGTATCCAAATGATCTCAAAAATAAAATCCGGAAAAATAGCCAATATTAAAGTCCTCATCGGATTTATATTGGCTGCCAGTTTGGTTGCCGTTTTTGCCTGTGAACAAAAGCAATCGGTCAAAGCTGAAAATAATACAGCCGAAAAATCGGTTGCTATCGTTTTTGAAGGACATACGATGCAACTAAGCGGGGATTCTGTCGGAATTGAAAAATTGAAACAATTCATTTCCAAACCGATAGGTTCTGAAAAAACTACTACGCTGGAATCACAAACTACAGGAGACAATAAAGGCGACCAAGTGTATATGGTAGTTGAGCAAATGCCTGAATTCCTGGGTGGCGAAGGGGAATTCCGCACTTTTCTTGCCAGGTCGGTTAAGTATCCGGCAGAGGCTGTTAAGAAGGGGGTCCAGGGAAAGGTGTATGTATCATTTGTGGTTGGAAAAGATGGTTATGTTACAAATGCGAAAGTCATTAGGGCGGTTGACCCGATGCTCGATGTGGAAGCTTTGCGCGTTGTGAATAGTATGCCAAAATGGACGCCTGGAAAACAAGGTGGGAAGGATGTTGCTGTTCAGTTAACTGTTCCTATCTATTTTCGTTTGCAATAAAAATCGTCATTTTATTGTATTTGAAAATTTTAAATCGCCGCCTTTCCAGATGTCTTCGTGTTTGAGTACAAACTGGCTTTCCTTGCCGTTCAATTCAACTTTATTGTAAGTTTTGTAAGTATCCTGATCATTGATACTTATCCTGAATTTTTTTCCGGGGTAATATTTGGGGTTTAGGTTTAATTGAACTTCGCTGAAAATCGGCGATGAAAGCTGGTATTCGCCACTTCCGGGTGAAACCGGATAAAAACCCATAGCCGAAAACACATACCAGGCCGAAGTTTGACCTGCATCATCGTTTCCCGGAATTCCTCCATCATAGCAAGTGTATTCGGTTGTCAGGATATTCTTAACCTTCTTTTGCGTTTCAACCGGATTACTGGAATCATTGTACCGATAAGGAATATGACTGTTTTTCACGATAGAATCGGGCATCCAACCACCATGTTTGGCTTTTAGCGTCAACGATTTCAGCATATCTTCGTATTTATCGGGAGCAACTAATCTGACCAGGGGAAGTTGCGTCAATTGAGTGCCGTTCGGGGAGAAATCGTCGTAATAAACATGCCCTTTTTCGATCTTATTCGTGTTTTTGTTGCCGTCGAATTCAGGATAAGTGCCATCTACGTTGCTGAATGTACGCGGATAAAGCATGGCATGGTACATGGCCGTGTAAAATTTCGTATAATCTTCGGTTTTGCCACCTTTCAACTGAATGGCAGAAAGTGCTTCGTTCCAAATTTGTTCGGTTTCGGCCCTGGTTTTTTCAAATTTCCAATGCGGGATCTCAGCGTCTAAATTCGTACGTGCATCTTCGATGCTGGTAAAGGATGTTCCTGCTTTAGCCAAAAGGACATCATTTTCCTTGATTTGAAATGCTGCGTATGCGCCAATATCAGGCTTGCCCGAAATCTCAGTCTGATTTTTCAGGTCCTCCATTTGGTAATAGCATCCAAAACTATCAAAAGACCGGTTAAACCGAATGACAAAGTACCCATTGAAACCTGCTGGTTGACACAATCCCTGATAGATTTGATGTACCGGATTATATCCGTAGATTTCCTGTTTTTCAGGATCAACTTTGATGTATCCCTGTCCTTTGTCGCTGTTAGGGGTGACCAGAATAATGGCTCGATCTTCGTTCAGGTAGGAGAACCTGAAAAAACCTGCCCGTGCGGTTCCGGTCATTTCAACAAAAGTGAGGTAGTTTTGAAGCATACACGAATAATAGGCCGGAGTAGAGGTTTCTTCTTCGTGCATAAAAATGGAAGCACGGTCGGTAGCAAAAGTGCGCAGATAACCGTTATTGGCATAATGGTAAAACTACCGTAATCCTGTGTACATGAACCTCCCAGCCAATGTGAGCCACGGAATCCCTGAATTTTAGTATCGCTGAAATGGTAGGGTGAAACGCATTTTTTCTCCGAATCACGGGTTTGTGGCGTCCATTGAGTCATTCCGAAAGGAGTTGAAACGGCAGGGGTAACCTGTCCCAATGCTTCTGTAATCCGGTTGTACTTCGAACCTCCAGGCCCGGTTGAGGGTCCTGTACCGATCAGGGGTATAACATATTGGATGAGGTTTTCGGCTTTTTTCTGGCAGCCTGATGTGATAATAAAAATGACCAGCATGATGGACAAGTACAGCTTGATGGAAGTCATAGTAATTTCGTTTTTGATGTAGGCTGTTTTTCGACTATCAAAACTGACCAGCCCTCAACAGCTCTTGTTTGTACGGCTTAAAAATAATGGATTTCTTTTATTCGGCAAAGGTAAAAGGTGAATGACCTTGGTTATCCAAAAGTTCAACTTCCCTTTCTGCAATTTAGTTTGGTTGTTTATAACCAATGGGCAGATCATTTCAAAAAATCAAATCAATAACTTATGCGAAAGACTATTCGTGGAATCACGGTCGTTATGATCCTATTTTTTATTTCAAAGAATTTGAATTGATTCAAATGAAATAGGCTTGAGAATCAAATTTTTCTACTTTTACTTAATCAAACTACAAAACTGGTATGCTGGTAAAAGACGATAAGGCTTATGTAGAATGCTTGAAAAAGGACGATTATTCGGCCTTCGATGCCCTGTTCCATAAATATTCGGTCAGTCTGTATGCATTTGCCCTGAGCATTACCCGCAATCCGTTTGCTGCAGAGGAGATTACGCAGCTTGTTTTTCTGAAAGTTTGGGAGAAAAAAGCACAGATCAATGAACATCTTTCGTTTAAATCATTTCTGTTTTCAGTAGCTTATCATGAAACGATATCGTGGTTGCGCAAGGAGAATTCTGAGAAAAGGAGAATTGGTGAATATACGCTGCTTGCCAATTCAATGACAAACGAAACCGAGCAGGCCGTTGAATTCAGAAATATGGAACTGGTGACCGGGAGTTTAATTGAAGAAATGCCCGAAAAGAGAAAGGAAATTTTTCGGCTTAGCCGTGAACAAGGTTTTTCGAACAAGGAAATTGCTGAAAGGTTGAATATTTCGGTAAAGACCGTTGAAAACCAAATGACTTCGGCATTAAAATACCTTCGCGAAAAATTAGGGAAATACCATATTCTGGGACTTTTGTTTTATTTTCTGATGTATCATTAATCTTTTTACCC
>PNOH01000054.1 GCA_013824715.1 Odoribacter sp.
TTTCAAAAAAAAAAGTGAGGTGAGGTGACAAAGATATAAATAATAAGTAAAGCTTGGGGCTAAGAGTTCCAGCGCTTTGAGATTGCAGGTTATTTTATTGAGCATAAATAATTAAAATTTATAGAAATGAAAAAGAAAATTTTAGGTTTAATTGGAGCAATCGCAATTATTGCTTTAATTGTTTTTAATGTTCAACTTACAGCCAATGTCAACAGTGAAAGTCTCACACTCTCCTCATTTGTAATGAAAGCATTTGCAGTTGTTGGAGATAGTTGCCCTGGAGGCAGTTGCACTTATAGTACCTATTTTAATGGAAAAGAAACTTCCAAATGTACAGCTTGTTGTCCAGTTGGAGGAACTCCTCAATGTGATACTTTTGGATGTACTTGCAATTGATAAGGCATAATGGTAATAATTTGGATTGCCCTAAATTGGGCAATCCAAATTTTGAAATAAATCGTTCCGCCATTTAATATTTTATTTTAAGTAATGAACTATTGAATATTTAAATATTTAAATAATTAAATATTATGACAAAAATAATTAATATATGCATCTTTCTACTTATATGTTTAATCTATGGTTGTGAAGAACGCAAATATGCAAACGTAATAATAGAAATCAATCCTTTTGAAATAGAAGAAGAGATTAACTTATCTGAGATTGTGGACTCAATAAAATACATAAAGTTGCAAACTGACTCTAACTGTGTGATGGGTAGAATTCATGATATCGTAATCAGTGAAAAATATATTTATGCGTTGGATATAAGTCAACAAATCATATTTGTGTTTGATAAAAAAGGCAAATTTATATCAAAGTTAGATAAACGGGGGAAAGGTCCTGATGAATACCTAAATTTAGGACCGATGTTTGTTGATAAAAATGAAAAATATATTGAATTTATAAGTTTTAGTGGTAAAAATTCAAAAATATTTAAGTATTCAAACATTTCATTTAATTTACTGGATAATAAACGTCCTATGCCTAGGATATCTGCGAATTCGTGCAGAGAGGAAGACGAACTATATTATTTTTCGACACAGCAGATTGAAAATGTTGTTAACGGAAAACCAACTAATGCGAGTATTTTAATTGTAAAAAATGGCAACATAGAGAAAGTACTATTCGACAAAGATATAATTACACAACATTCTTCATTCTCACCTAATGTTGAATGTTTTACAAAAAATGAAAATAATCAGTTATTCGTTTCTCTAATGTACGACAATACGTTCTATCAACTAAAAAATATGGATGCATATCCTACATTTTCGGTTGACTTTGGAAAATATGGTATTGATAATTCTATTGGGTTTAAACCTATCAAAGAGCAACAACGATATTTAGAATCTGCGAATGGTGCTTCGTTCCCTGTACTCAATATAAATAATTCAAATATTATGGCATTTTCATATTATTTCAAAAATAATATGAAAAAAACTGACTTGCACCAATATATTCGACTGAAAAATAGAAACAAAACATTTCATACAAAAAGAATTAAAAATAACATTACCAGTTTCCCCAACGAAGTATATTTAAGCACTTATTTTTGTGGCATAAGCCATGAAGTCTGGTACAAAAACTTTTTGGTAGACATAGTATTACCTAGTAATTATTTTTCAAATGGTGAGACTAAAACAACGGTGGAAGGTCTTGGAGATATAACTATTGAAGATAACCCAATAATTGTAATGATGAAATTAAAGGAGGAATTAAAATGATTAAATATATTTTATTGATTATTATTTCAAGTATATATAGCTGTAGTAATAGCTCGAAACAGGAAACAAGTAAGAAGAGTTCTGCCGAAGACATCAAGTCTAGTATTGAATTTTCTAAGAAAATCATTGATTTTGGGACTCTTTCAAATGACACTATTGTACAAGCACTGTTTTATATTAAAAATATCGGTATTGCAAATCTAATCATTGAGGATGTTAGTCCTGAGTGTAGTTGTACTGGATATAAACTGGATAATAATACAATATTGCCAGGTAATTCCACAAAATTATTAGTGAATTTTAGTACAAAAGGCAAAGCAGAAGGTCTTCAACGTAAGGCAATTATTATCAGATCCAATACAGAGAAGGAATATAATACGTTATTTATCAAATGTAATATCATACAGAAATAAATCTCATGTAACTGCTCTTTAGAATATGCACAAAGCTTACAATTGCTAGTAGCGATTTGCAATCGGCACCTATTAGCTTGGGATTTACAATCCCGAATGTATTTCACAACTGCTTAATTCTATGATTTAGCGTAAAACCAAATTCCAATTTATTGAACCCTGCACCCAAATACCGACCCTCATCTTTCTCCATCCTGATCATATTCATATTGTTGATGATCGTTGGGGTAAGCCTGTTGCCTTTGCTCAACTTGCAGTTAACCCCATCTCGTTCGTTACCGGGTTTGTCGGTCAGTTACAGTTGGCCCGATGCTTCGGCACGGGTGATTGAGCAGGAAGTTACTTCCAGGTTAGAGGGCTTGTTCAGTGGGGTTAAAGGCATCAAAGAAGTTTCGTCGGTATCATCGAAAGGATATGGGCGAATCAGCCTGTCGTTTAAGAAAACAGTTAACCTGGATGCTGCCCGTTTCGAGGTCTCATCGCTGATCAGGCAAGCCTATCCCAATTTGCCGGAGCAGGTTTCGTTCCCCGAGCTTTCGATGAGCGCCAGCGGGCAGAACACTAGCCCGATCTTAACTTATACGCTTAATGCCAGTGCCAGCCCGTTTTTTATCCAGAAATACGCCGAGGACCATTTAGTTCCTAAATTATCGGTAATTCCGGGGGTGAACGGGGTAAAAGTATTTGGTTCCACTCCTTACGAATGGGAAATTCGTTTTAATAATCAGCAGGCACAACTGTTTGGCATTCGTTCGTCGGAGATTGCGCAAAGCGTATCAACATTCTTTAATGAAGAATATTTGGGGCAGGGGACATTATCAACCACAGTAAAGGAAACCATAACGGGGTTTTATCTGCGATATAACAAGTCCGACAGCATTAACTGGCGCTCGATCCCGGTTAAGAAAGTGAATGGCCGCGTGGTTCATCTGGGCGATATTGCCACCATTACTTATAAAGAACAGCAAGCCTCTTCGTATTTCAGGATAAATGGATTAAATACCATCAACCTTGTTGTTTTTCCTGACGATAATGTGAATAACTTAAGCCTTGGGAAACTGGTTAAAGAAGAAGTTGAACGCCTGGGATTAGAGCTTCCGTCCGGTTATTCCCTGCTTTTGACTAATGATACCACTCAGTTTCTAAATAAGGAACTTAATAAAATAGGACTTCGAACCATCTTTTCCCTGTTAATCCTGCTCACATTTGTATTGCTTATCAGCCGTCAGTTTAAATATCTTTTGCTCATCACCATCAGTATTGTTGCAAATCTGGTGATTGCCTGTATTTTCTATTATGTGCTTGGAATCGAAATTCATTTATATACACTGGCAGGAATTACCATTTCGTTCGGGATGGTGATTGATAGCAGCATCATCATGATTGACCACATCCACCACCAGGGAAACAGGAAAGCTTTTTTGGCCATTCTGGCTGCTACATTAACGACCATTGGTGCAATGAGCGTGATCTTTTTTCTTAAGGAGGAGCAAAAGATTAACCTGATCGAATTTGCCCAGGTAATCATTGTAAACCTTACGGTATCATTGGGAATTTCCCTGTTTTTAATTCCCGCTTTAATGGAAAAGGTAATCCTAAAAAAGCAGGGAACACGCAGGTCATTCCGAAGAAAACGTCGGGCGCTGCGGATTACCAGGGTTTATAGCCAGTTCATCAGGTTCAGCAAACGATATAAATGGGCTTATCTGGTATTGTTTGTCTTGGGATTTGGCCTTCCGGTTCAATGGTTGCCTCAAAAAATCGAGAAAGAAGGAACCTGGGCGGAATGGTATAATAAATCGGTGGGAAATGACTGGGTTTCAGAAAATATAAGGCCAATTGCGGAAAAAATTCTGGGAGGTTCCCTTCGGCTCTTTTCCGAATATGTATTTGAAAATTCGTTTTATTCAGAACCAAGCAGGACTACGCTTTATGCACATGGAAAAATGCCGGAAGGTTGCACTGTACAGCAATTAAACGATGCGGTTATGCTTATGGAGAATTTCCTGAGCAAATTCGATGAGATTGAAATGTTCCAAACATCTATCACTGCGTACAATAACTCTGCAATTACGGTTCAATTTAAGCCGGAATATGAATTCAGTTCATTTCCATACTTTTTGAAAGAAGAAATCACTTCAAAAGCCATCAGCCTTGGGGGGATGGACTGGGACGTTTATGGCGTTGGCAGGGGCTTCTCCAATTCATTAAATTCAGGATACAAAAACAGCCAGATTATTCTGGAAGGGTATAATTACGACCAGCTTTACCGATATGCAGAGCAATTAAAAAGAAGACTGGGAGAAAATGAGCGTGTTAAAGAAGTTGAGATAAGTGGCTCATCGGGTTGGAACGTGAAAACACTTTACGAATATGCTATTGACTTTAATCACGAAGGATTGGGATTGAATGAGGTTGAAATCATCCAGTTTTATTCGTTCCTGAAAGATAAAGTGTATAAGGCCAATCTTTCTCCGGTTTATGCCAATAACGAACTTCAACCGGTTTCTTTAGTTTCCGATTCGTATGGCCGTTTTAACGTGTGGGATTTGAATAACCGACCAGTTTCTATCGGTGAAAAACAGTTTAAATTATCCAGTTTTGGTACTATCGGCAAACAGAAATCGGGCAATGATATTCATAAAACCAATCAGCAATACCAGCTAGTAGTGGCATACGATTTCATAGGGCCTGAGCCGTTATCAAAAATGGTACGCGAACGACACGAAAAGGAACTTTCAGATATTTTACCTATGGGTTATTCGGTAAGAAAGTTTGAATGGGGAGGCTGGGACAAAAAAGATAAAAACCAGTATTTCCTGATCCTATTGGTAATTGTTATTATTTACTTTATTTGTTCCATTCTGCTTGAATCGTTATTACAACCGTTTGCTATCATTTTTATGATCCCCATATCTTTCATTGGGGTTTTCCTAACCTTTTACCTTTTCGATTTTAATTTCGACCAGGGAGGCTTTGCCTCATTTATCTTGTTGTGTGGCATTGTGGTTAATGCCGGGTTATATATTATTAACGACTACAATAACTTTTGTAGAGCTAAAGGAGCTAAAAATGATTTAACACTCTATCTGAAAGCGTTTAATCACAAAATAATCCCAGTTTTTCTGACCATTATTTCAACAGTTTTGAGCCTTGTCCCTTTTGTCTGGTCAGGACAGAAAGAAGTCTTTTGGTTTGCCTTTGCCATTGGAGCAATAGGGGGATTAATCTTTTCAATTGTTGCAATCTTGTTCTATTTGCCGTTGTTTATTCGTTTCAACAAGTAATCCTGGTTAATAACCAGATAATACCCAAAGGCAAATGAAAATTTGGTGGTCAGGAAGTCGTAAAGGGCTTCGCCCTGAAAAGCAAATTCGATGTCCTTCAGGATATGTTGCCTCATCATGTAATTGAAGGCGACTTGTGAGCGGTCGGTTTGTGAAAGTGCAATGTTTCGGTCGGAGATTGACATGTAAATCCGCTTTCCGTAGGGTGCAATAAACTGGTAGGCATTCCAGTAGTCGAGCGAAAATTTGCCCAAACGGGTATCTCCCGCAACAGTTACCGAATAACCATGACCTCTTTTGTAACCGTAAGGCGCTGGTCCATCGGGACATTCGTAGCCCACCCAGTGCAGGTTTAAATCCATGTTTTTCAGGAAACCATCGCCCACTTTAAACTGAGTTTCGAGGCCGGTGGCATAATTCAAATCGGTAATTACACCCAGCGGGCTCGAGTCAATTTCGCCGCCACGGTGATAAACCAATACTTGCAATGGAATGTGAACTTTAAGCCCGGAGTTCAGGAAAATTTGTCCGCGGCCGCTTAGCCCGAACGTAAAATGCTCCTGATACGGATCGCCGCGTAAGATAAACTGCTCCCAGCCCATCCAGTTTTGCACTTCGAGGTATTTAGACTTGTACAGAAACTGAACGCCCTCGCGCGGGGCATCGGTCATCATTCGTTCGGGTTCCCAAAGTTGTTTTACTAGTCCGTGATTATTGTTCTCATTCAGGTTGCCAAATATGACTTTCATTTTCGGGAACATTTGGTATTGTGCCGAAAACCAGGGGCGGACAACGGTAAAATCATCGCGGCTGTGGTAACGCAAAAAGTGTCCGCCCACATCCAGTTTCAGCTTGTCAGAAAACGTATAGCTCAGTTTGGGACGAAGCCAGGCGCCTGTCCAGGTATAACCATCCACAATGTCGCCCATGTATTCGGTGTTGTGAAAGAAACTCATGCTCCCTATCCTGAAATTCAGAGTTTTGACTTCAGAGGTATCGAGGTCTTTGTAATGGTAATTCAGATCGGAAAGCGATTGGGCATCGAGTTGGATCACGATCAATATCAGGTAAACTATGAAGAAGAGTTTTCGCATTTTTTCAGGTTGAATTATTTATCTCTAATGTATCATTCATTGTCGAATGTGAATCCTATTCCGTCCGAAAAAAAGGAAACGCTTTGAAAATCATTACTGCGCGGACGGGATTCTTACTGTTATCCTTTGTTCCGTTGGCTGAAGCCGAACGGCAAAGGATATCGCAATTATCATCCAAAGAGCTAATATCCTTTGCCGTTCACTTTAGTGAACGGATCTTGGTAAAATAAATTTATCATACAAAAATAAGAGAACTACTGCACTTAATGCTACCGAACTGAAAATAATCCACACTGATTGCGGGTGGTAAGTTCGCCATAAAAAATCAGTCAACTGTTGCTGATTAAAGTTCATCTGGTGGGCTGCTTCGTTGAAATAATCGGTTTTGGTAAACGAATCGCCGACTTCAGGAACCGACAATCCGCGATTGATCACTTCTGCCTTCAGGAGATAAAGTTTATCGGCCACTTTTTCATACGGAGCGCCCGATAAAAATCCGGCTATCTGATGGCCAAGTGCAATAGGCAGAAACGATGAACCCATGTACAAGGCTTTTTTATCTTCAGGAGCAATGCTGCCCACGTATTCGGTATATTTTGGTGAACTGCTCATTTCTCCAAGTCCGAAAATGAGAAGGCCGAATAATACGATCCAACCGCTTTGAAAGGCAAACATCAGGAAAAGGCCGGAAGACAAAACGAAGATACCACCCATCATCGCATTCAGCGGTCGGAACCGCATCACAAAGGCTGAAACAATAATTTGGAAAGCGATGATAAAAAACGAATCCATGCTGCTCAGGGTAACGGCAGAAATGGTTCCCGATGTGGTTCCGATGAGGTTGGCAAATGAGGGCAAAACAGAATGGATTCCCTGGAAAATTACGGCTGTATTGACCCAATCGTCAACAAAATTTGGAAATGTATAATACAACTGGTTAAAGGCTGCCCAGAAAAGCGACATGATCACCAGGAACATGGTGTATCGCCAGTTAATCAGGGTAATATAAATATTCCTGAATGGCTGAATGATGGATTGGAATAGTGGAATTGATGTTTTTTCCTGCTTCGGTTCCTTAAAAAAGAGCAGTGTAATCAGAAAATTGATGGCAATGGATGCGATGGAGAGCATGAAAACAAAGTTCCAGCCTTTGCCCAATACAATTCCGGCAACAAATGGGCCAATAAATCCGCCAATGTTGACCATCATATAAAAGATTCCGAATCCGATGGAAGCTGTTTCTTCGTTGGTGGTTTTCGAAATCATGGCCGAAATGATAGGTTTAAAGAACGCGCCACCCACGCAAATCCAGATAAACGACACGAAAACCATTTCGAAACTTTGGAATTGCTGGATCATGTAGAACCCGGACATGTATATCAGGAAAGCGAGGAACAATACCTTTTTATACCCGATTTTATCAGCAATTGCCCCAGTGATGACAGGCAAAAAGTACAGTAACATGGAACCCGTTCCCATGATGGCCCCTTTTTCGGCTGGTGAAAAACCCATTGCCCCGGTCTCTTTCGAACCCACCAGAAAAAGACCAAAACCCATGTAAAACCCATACCAGGCATAGCGTTCAAACAGTTCGATGATATTGGATATCCAGAATACGGATGGGTATTTTTTAAAAACCTGAAGTTTAGACATGAAGTACAGATTAAATATAGAACGGGAAAAATAGCTAAAAAAACTTCTATTTCCCATCCATTAATTCGGCCCCGACAAACTGCCGGATCCAGTCAAGCGACCCATATTCGTTTTTCATGTCCTTTAAAAACGTATTGGCTTCTACGGTTTGGTTGGTTTCGTAATATCCTTTCAGGATAAATGCACGCAGCAGCATTTTTTGCCAGTCACATTTCTGCGTATTTCGCTCATCCATCAGTTTCAGCGCCCTGCGGTAAAAGATTAGCGCCTCTTTTTTGTCGCCGCCAAAAACTGCCGGGCGGTACATTAGCGAATTACCTTTTTCAATAAAGCCCATTGGTTCTGCCGGATCGAGTTCGATAGCCTTTTCGATATGATACATGCTTTTTGGTCCCAGAAACGGCGCTTTGTAAAACGCCAACGCAATTTTGTAACCGTAAAGCGCTCCCGAAAGACTGTGAAGTTGAGCATTACCAGGGTGATCGTTCAATAGTTTATCCAGATACCTGTTAGCTTTATCCACATATATCCTTGCCTGATCTTTTTTCTTTGCCCCAATCTGATACCCAATCAGGCCGTACATGGCTTTCACCATTTCGGTCTGCCATTCCAGATCGGTAGATTTTGCCCTTTCCATCTCGGCAATTAAACCTGGCCAGGGAGCCATGTTGCCCGCCCGGTAACTTTCAAAGAAAGCACACTGGTAATAGTTGAGGTCTTTTTTCTGGGCGGTGGCTGCCAGAACGGGGAAAACCAACACCGCAATAAGTAACAATTTCAATTTGTGAATCAATGTCATATCAGGAAAGTTATCCTTCATTTTGAGTTTTATAAACTTGAGTTGACTTTTCCAATGCCGTCCGAAAGAAATTCTCAATCTAACTCATCCATTTTGCACGGACGGCTGACATTTCAGGCTTCTTTATGCTACAAATATTTTGGTGCGCTGCACCCTAAAACTAAACTACACGATGATTTGGAAGACTGTGGTGAAAACTGACCACTGCGACTGACCACTTTCTTCTAGAATTTAATAATCCGTCCTTTCCATTCGGAATCTTTTCTAAATCTTCGGTAAATATTGTAAAAAACAATGACAGTAAAACTGATCATCTGTAACGGATGCAATAAAACCGGCCAGGCAATGTTTTGACGGCAATCTGCTGCTACCACAATCCGGTTGACAATCACTAAACCCATGAAAAAGCTTAAAAAAGTCCAGCCTAAAACTGCCCAAACCAACAACGGCCCGGAACAAACCACAAACCAGAAGCCAATCATAACAGCCCTTGCACCACCAAAATATTCGTGCATATTGCGTGAAAATCCAACAACTGCTTCATTAAAATTTCGGTACATCCGGCAAAAAATATCCTGGTTACCCAATAAAACAGCAACTTTTAAACTTTCAGACTTCATCATCCGGGCAATACGAATGTCTTCCACATTTTGGTTCCTTACTTTCGAATGCCATTGACTGGTCCGGTAATTCTCCGTTTCAAACATCATAAATTGCCCATTGGCTGCCGACACTGAAGGGAAAGGGGTTTTCTGTACCAAAATCACCGGCAGCAAGCTTTGTAGTATCCAATTCATTAATGGCACAGTTAACCGCTCGGCGAATGTTTCCATTTTTTGCTGCGGAAAAACCGATAAAAGCGATAACTGTTTTTCCTGAAAAAAAGCTACAGCTTTTGTAATTGCATTAGCGCTTAATGCCACATCAGCATCCAAAAAAATCAAATATTTCCCAGTTGCTTTCTGTGCAAGTTGATGGCAGGCAAAATTTTTACCCAGCCAATCCGTCGGAAGTTTTTCACCCAGGAACCAATGAATCCGATCATCTTCACCGACAACCCAATTCAGGATTTCTTCGGTATTATCCGATGAATGATCGTTGCAAACCAGTACTTCGAAATCGGGATATTCAAGTTTGTGCAGGGTTTCGAGCAGGTTTCCAAGATTGGATTCTTCGTTGCGCGCCGGAATCAAAATGGATATTTTTGGAAAGGATGAAGGCTTTTTATCTGGAAGGTGAAGGCGCGAAAAAAAATTCACCAGCGAAACAATAGTCCGCAGCGTCAGAAAAAGCAATATGACAAAAGCCAGAATTTCCATCATTCGATTTGTTTGGTGACACAGGATTGGTAAAACAAATGGTAAGCCTGTTCAATGGCTTCAGATGTCCTTTCTCCGGAATATTTTTTCAGGTATATGCGTATTTCGGGCCTGGCCTGACTGAAATGATCTACCAGCACAACCGCCATGGCAATCAGGGAATGGTTCGCATGATTTCCGGCAATCCGTATAAATCCCTGCTGAAATTCAAAGTTCTGCTGATGGTGTGAGATGATTTCGCCTGAAGGATAAATCGTAACCACATTGAGTGGATATTGCAGCAATTCGCTGGCATAATTGAGCGATTCAATCAACTCGCGACTGTTTTTTTTCACCGAGAACACTCCGCAGCGGGTTAAAAACATACGTTTGGCCAATTGCTCTTCCAGCATCATCACATGAAACCTGCGCCTGAAAACCGTATTGCAAAGGTACATAGACCAATATCCGTCGTAATAACTGAAATGGTTCTGAAGCAAAAGCACAGATTTATCTTCAGAAAAAAGATCATCGCCAATCACACTGATTTTTCGAAAGTGAATTTTTTGCAGCGCCCTGAACCATGAACTGTAAAACCAAAGCCATAGCGGATGATATTGGTCTTTAATCATGGTTGTTGGTTTTTAAGTTGGTACAATTTCCACCAGGGAGTTTGGGGCGATTGGTGATGCTCGAAATGATAGCCGAAGAAATAACAGGAGAGCATGGCCCACCAATGCGGCCCTTTCTGCGTGCGCGAATGGTGTGGCATCATCGTTTCGGTATGCGGCAAACGGTGGGGCCGGTAAGTTCCAAAATAAAACAACTGGAAAGTGGCCAGTAAGGAAGGCACAATCCAGAAAAGAACCAGATTGAGCTGATTTACCCAGATTTGCAGAATATTGAAAACTACAGCCAGAATGACGATCTGCCACCAGGTGATGTAATTCCTCATGAACGAAAACCACCATCGCCAAAAGTTTTGGGAATGCAACGAATAGTCCGGATCGCCTGCTTCACCGGGAAACTGGTGATGTAGTTTGTGTTTTTCGAGAAGCCGGGAATATGAAAGAGCAGCAAAAAGCCAGGTGGCCAGCGTCCCGATCCCATTGTTTATTAACTTGTTTCCTGAAACTTGCCTGTGCATAGAATCATGTGCTGTAATGAAAAGACCGGTGTACAAATAAGTTTGAATGGCGATATGACCGATGAACATCGGAGAATTAAACGAAACTTCTGCATAAACCAGAATATAAACCAGATGAACCAGCCAGAGCAAAATAATTGATATCCCGATCATAAGTCCCATAATCAAATTTGCATTAACAGGTTCAGCGCCAGAAAGAAAATAAACTGCATTAGCAAAACGACCCCCGCAATCCGATTGTTTATTTCAACTTTCAGGATTCGGATCATCAGGAATAAAAATCCGGAAATAAGGAACCAGTCCAGGTAGTTTTTCCCTGGAATACTGTTATCCACCCAGTACCACATATCAGTAGCAATGGCAACAGGTTCCATCAGCCAATCGAAAACGACCATAGCGAAAGCGCCAAGAAGAGGGAAATACCACGTATCACGAATGGACTTTGCCAATCCTGAAATACAATAAACCAAAACCAGCCAGTTGATTCCAATTACAAGAGGAGTATTCCAAATTTTAGGGCCAAGCGAATTGCCATATTTGTAGAATCCAAAAAGAGCCTGAGTATTTACACCAATCAATTCAACCAGGAACCCGAACAAGACAATTCCAGCGAAAACGAGCCAGTTTTTCAGGTTTTTAGGTTCATGAAAATACAGGAGCAAAACAACTGCCCCAACCATTCCAAAAGGGGTCAGCTTTTGAAAATAAGGTTGCAGTGGCCGGATCAGGAATCCGGCGATGCCAACCAGATACCAAACCACAACCAAAATCCGCATCCATTGTATTTTTCTTGCGTTATCCATAATAGGTTTTTATTTCAATATTTCTACATTCAAAACCTGTTCCTTCACCATCCCATCCACAATTTTTGCCGACGATAAACATAGCGGAATTCCTCCACCCGGATGCACGCTCCCGCCAACGAAATAAAGGCCTTTGATATCTTTTCTGAAATTGGCGTGGCGGTTAAAAGAGGCATACCGGCTGTTCGAACTGCTTCCATAAATAGAACCATTTACCGAACCGGTTTGTTTACAGATTTCGGGTGGCGAAAGGATTTCTTCAGCAACAATCTGATCAGCAAATTTCAGTCCCAGCATCCGTTCCAATTTTTCCAGAATATTCAGGCGCGACTTTTCGATAATTTCGGCCCAGTTTTGATCCGTATCGGAAGGAGCATTGATCATTACAAACCAGTTTTCGCAGCCAACAGGCGCATCGGCCTGATTCATTTTGCTACTGATGTAGATATATACTGTTGGATCGTTGTAAACCTGCTTAATTTTGAATAAATGCCTGAATTCTTCCTGGTAATCGCCACTGAAAAATATATTGTGAATACCCAGCTCCGGATATTCTCCTTTCATACCCCAGTAAAAAATCAAGGCTGACGATGATCGTTCATCTCTGATAATTTTCGCAAGTCGCTTTTTATCAGGAAGCAGCAACGAATAAAACTGATGAATATCCACATCGCTGACGACAATCTCTGCCGGAACAAAACCGGAATCGGTCCAGGCTCCCGTAACTTTTCCTCTTTCTGTTTCAACCTTACGGACAGGCTGCCCAAAATGAAATTTCACTCCCAATCGTAAAGCTTGTTTCATGAGAGAATCAGTTATTTGAAACATTCCTTTTTCAGGAATAAATGCGCCCAGATTGTGTTCAAGGTGCGAGATAACACTTAAAGTTGCCGGTGTTTGATAGGGATTGCTGCCATTATAGGTGGCATACCGGTCGAACATCTGAACCAGCCTTTTTTCGCCAAGTTCGCGGGCATTGAATCCGTGTAAACTTTTAAATGCCTGAAGTTTTCTGAAATTCAGCAATGTTTTCAACGATTTCAGGTTCATCAGGTTTTTCATGCGGTGAAACGAACCGAAAATAAACAGGTCGGAGGTCAGATTATACACTTTGGCGGTCTTCTTCAGATAGCCAGTCACCCTGTCTGCCGGAACTTTCAGCTTATTTTCAATTTCTTCTGTAAGTTTTGTAACATCGCTAAATGCTGAAACCTGCGTTCCATCGGGATAAAAGTACTGAGTAATTATTTCCAGCTTATTGACAGTAAACCGGAGATCATCATCCAGCAATTCGAACACCAATTCAGGCAAGGTAAGCAAAGATGGCCCGGCATCAAAGCGGAACCCATCAAAGTACAGTTCCGAAATCTTACCGCCAGCCTTATCTGATATCTCGTACACATACACGCAAATTCCCTGGCGGGCAAGCCTGATAGCTGTTGCCAGGCCGCCCAGTCCGTTTCCGATAACGATAGCATGTGCCATGATTCACTAAATTTATGCAAAACAACAAGCTTTCCAAAAATAATTTCGTAATTTACTAAAACATTTTGCGCTTAGTTTGATAAGCATGAAAAATAAAACAAATGCAAAAAAAGGTATTCATAATTGGTACGGGATTGGGCGGGTTAACCACTGCATTACGTTTATCAAGCCGGGGATATCAGATTGAAATGGTTGAAAAATACCATCAGGCAGGAGGCCGTCTCAACCTGCTTGAAAAAGATGGCTTTAAATTTGACATGGCTCCGACCTTCTTCAGTATGAGTTACGAGTTTCAGGAATTAATTGAAGATTGCAACATCAAAATGCCTTTCGAATTTGTGGAACTCGATCCGCTTTATTCGGTCCATTTTGAAGGCGACCAGCGAAGCTATCTCATTTATAAAGACCTGAAAAAACTGGCGCTCGAATTTCAGGATGTTGAACCCGATTTTGAAAAGAAGCTGCAAAAGTTCCTGAAGGCTGCAGGTCAGTTGTTTCATGATACCGAAAACATTGTGATCAGAAGTAATTTTGATTCGCTGGCAGCTTATTTGATGAAACTGACCACCGTTCCGATCAAACACGCCCCAAAAATGTTCTATTCGATGTGGCACGAAATGGAACGCAATTTCGAATCGTTCGAGGTTAAGGTGATTTTTTCGCTGGTGGGATTTTTTCTGGGTGCAACTCCGTTCGATACCCCTGCTGTTTACACCTTGCTGAATTACTCCGAATTGGTACACGACGGCTATTACAATGTAAAAGGAGGTATGTACAAAATCGTGGAAGGAATCCTTCAGGAGCTGGAAAAACGTGGGGTGAAGATTCACTGCAACACTGAAATCACAGGCTTTTCAGAAGAAAATGGAAAAATCAGTTCATTTACCGACCGTTCAGGAAAAGATTGGAAGGCTGATCTGTTTGTAGTGAATGCCGATGCAGCCTGGTTTCGCGGAGTTATTCTGAAACGTGCGGCGTTTTCAGAAAAGAAACTGGATGCGAAAAAATGGACACTGGCTCCCCTGACCATCTATCTCGGATTAGACTGTAAAGTTCCGGAAATGTACCACCACAACTATTTTCTGAGACGAAATTTCAAAGAATACGCCGGAAAAATTTTCAAGAACAAAATAAAGCTTGACAAACCCTATTATTACGTCAATATTCAATCCATGCACAACCCGGATTATGCTCCTCCCGGAAAAGAATGTATCTTTATCCTTTGCCCGGTTCCCGATTTACGGTTCAAACCAGATTGGAGCGACGATCATGAAATTGCCGGCAGCATTATTCATGACCTGAGTGAACGGACCGGCTTCGATTTTCATAAACATACTGAAACCAGAATTGTTTTAAATCCCGGACACTGGGAAGAAATGTTTGGTTTGTACCGCGGAAGTGGTCTTGGCCTGGCGCACGACCTGAATCAGGTTGGAGGTTTCAGGCCGAAAAATAAAGATGAAAAATACAAAAATTTGTATTATGTTGGGGCTTCAACTGTTCCCGGAACCGGGCTGCCAATGGTCGTTATCAGTTCCCGATTAGTAACCGAAAGAATACAGAAAGACAATGGAATTGTACCGAAAAAATAACCTCGATTGCAGTAAAATAACGACACACAATTACAGCACTTCCTTTTCGCTGGGAGTGCGTGTGCTGAATGCGAAATACCGTGTAGGCATATACAGCATTTACGGTTTTGTGCGTTATGCCGACGAAATTGTGGATACCTTTTTTGAACAGGACCAGCAGGTTATTTTTGAAGAATTCAGGCAGGAAACCTTCAAGGCCATCGAGCGAAAATTCAGCATTAATCCAATCATTGATAGTTTTCAGATGGCAGTTCATAAATTCAACATTGACCGCGAGTTGATCGAAGCATTCCTGCTCAGCATGGAAATGGATCTTTCGAACGACGTGTATTCGCCTGAGTTGTTGAAATCCTATATCTATGGTTCGGCGGAGGTTGTCGGTCTGATGTGCCTTCGGGTATTTTATTACAACGAACCTGAAAAATATGACCAACTGGTTGCCCCGGCCCGTAAACTGGGCGAAGCATTCCAGAAAGTGAATTTTTTACGCGATGTGCACGACGATTTCGATAAAAAAGGACGTGTCTATTTCAAAAATATTGATTTTGACAATTTTACCGAAGAGACAAAAAAACAGTTGGAAGCCGAAATCGAAAAGGACTTTCTGGAATCAATGGAGGGCATCCGGCAGTTGAAAAAGCAAGTCAGGCTGGGCGTTTACCTGGCCTACACCTATTATATACATTTGCTCAAAGAAATCAAAAAAGCCCGTCCGGAAGAAATCCTGAAAAAAAGATACCGCATTACGAATACAAAAAAAAGTTACCTGTTGGTGAATGCCTATCTGAAAAACACATTGAACCTGCTGTAATATATATTTCGGTTCGCTGCTCAAATTTTCCTATTTTTGTAACTAAATTTATTCCTCTACTATAAGATGTTCAAATTCCTGTTATATCCCATTTCTGCAATTTACGGCCTAATTATTTCTATCCGGAATTTTCTGTACGATTATAAAATACTTCAATCAACCGAATTTGAAATACCGGTAATCTCAATCGGGAACATTACTGTTGGCGGAACCGGGAAAACGCCACACACCGAATACCTGGTTGACCTTCTGCGCAAACAATTTACCGTAACTACGATAAGCCGCGGGTACAAACGAAGAACTAAAGGTTATCAGGAGGTACAGGTCAATTCGCTTGCTTCAACTGTCGGGGACGAACCTTTGCAAATTAAAAGTAAATTCAATGATATTCAGGTTGTTGTTGATGAAAATAGGGTTCATGCCATCAAAATAATACAGGTACAGGAGTCTTCCAGATTACCAGATGTCATTTTGCTTGACGATGCTTTTCAGCACCGCAGCGTTAGCGCCGGGATTAACATTTTGCTGATTGATTTTAACCGCCCCATCGACATTGACCAACTCATGCCTGTCGGTCGGTTGCGCGAATCAAAATGGCAGATGCGCCGTGCCAATGTGATTATTTACACCAAATGCCCGCAGGAAATTTCGCCCATTACACGACGGATCATTATGAAAGATGTAAACCTGCGCCCATACCAAAACCTGTTTTTTACCACGATGGTCTATCAGCCGCTCACTCCTGTTTTTCCCGACAAGGCCATCGGAACCCCCAAACTGGCCACCGACAAGGTGAGCGTTTTGCTGGTTACCGGGATCGCTAATCCAGAGCATCTTCGTAAATACCTGAGTAACTTCACCGAGAATATTACAGATTTAAAATACCCAGACCACCATAATTTCAACACCTCGAACATACAACAAATCGAGCAAAAGTTTGCCGGAATTCAGGCGGCAAACAAAATCATCATCACCACCGAGAAGGATTCGATGAGATTAAAAGACATGGATTTATCAGAATCTATGAAAGCAAATTTGTTTTTTATTCCACTTAAAATAAAATTTCTGGATAGCGAAGGAAAGAACTTCGATGAAAAAATTATGACCTATGTTAGAGAAAATAAAAGCAACCGCGACCTTCATAAACGAAAAAATAAAAAGGCCAATTGATGCCGGAATCATACTGGGTTCCGGACTTGGCGGACTGGTAAGGGAAATTGAAATTGAACTGACGATTCCGTACAGCGAAATTCCAGACTTCCCGGTTTCGACGGTTGACGGGCATTCTGGAAAACTGATTGTTGGAAAACTGGCCGGGAAAACTGTGCTCGCCATGCAGGGACGATTTCACTATTACGAAGGCTATTCCATGAAAGAGGTGACTTTCCCTGTTCGGGTCATGAAAATGATGGGCATCAATACCCTATTTGTTTCCAATGCTTCAGGCGGATTAAATCCAGATTATAAAGTTGGCGATGTGGTTATTATTTCCGATCACATCAACATGTTCCCGGAACATCCGCTGCGGGGGAAAAACCTGAATGAACTCGGAACTCGCTTTCCCGACATGAGCAAATCTTACGATCCTCACCTGCGCAACAAAGCTAAAGCCATTGCCCTGAAAAACGGCATCGCAGTAAAAGAGGGCGTTTACGTGGGTGTGTCAGGCCCAACTTTCGAAACACCTGCTGAATACCTGATGTTCCGGAATTTAGGGGCCGATGTGGTGGGTATGTCAACCGTTCCTGAAGTGATTGTTGCCCGACACATGGACATGACCGTATTTGGAATTTCAATTGTGACCGACAGCGGAGTCCCCGGACAAATCGTTGAAATTTCGCACGAAGAAGTTCAGGAAGTTGCCATGAAAGCCGAACCAAACATGACCCTGATTCTGAAAGAGCTGATTGCAGGGTTGTAAGAGTTGCGGGTTGCGAGTTACGGGGTTTGCCCTGATTTTGGATATTGGATATTCGTTATTGATTATTGGAAATTTGTCCTTTTGTAGATGTGTCATGCAAGGATAATTTCCGGATCAATATTTAGTTTCTGATGTAAAAGTCGGGCAACCCTGAAGGTTGGTTCACTTTTCCCATTCAGAAATTCACTTACCCTGCTTGGACTTACTTCCAACAATTCGGCCAATCCTTTCTGTGAAATCCCCATCTCAGCCATGCGAAGTCGGATCACTGCCTGCAATGATGGTTTCTGGACAGGATAATACCGTTCTTCGTATTCTGCAACCAAATCAGATAAAAGATCAAGTTCCACAAAATTCTGATCTTCAACTGAAGTCTCATTTCCAACAACCTGTAGCAGTTCTTCCACCCGACTTACTGCTTTTTTATATTGAGTTTCATTCTTAATTTCTGCCATAATCAATTCCTTTTAAATTAAACTGCAATCAATTTTGTCATATTCGCCATGAGTTCCTATGAACCCGATATAAACCTTTTTCGAAGCAAAAATTACAATTGCAACCAGACGGAAATTATTCCCCTTGATATTGAATACAAACCGACTATTTCCAACGTAATCTACCGAATTAAACGTCTCTCTGATATCAATTAAATTGCTCCATTCTGCCCGGCAAGTCTTATGATACCAATCTTCTAAGGCAGACTTGGCCTGTGGATGCTGATATGAAAACTCCTGAATCCTTTTGAAAGTTACAATTCTCATTTTTGCAATAAAGTTCCAAAATAACGAATTTTATTACAACTAGCAAAATTAAATCTAAAACTATTTTTTTTCAATTCTTGCTTTTGGGATGCTTAAATTTTTGCCGTTTCCATTTTTGTTTGTTATTTAACGTCAAATTCGAATAATAAACCGATGACCGCATTACCTACCTTCTCCGATATTGAAAAAGCGCACGATCGCATTCGTCCGTATATTCACCGCACTCCCGTTTTAAGTTCGCAAAGCATCAACCAGATCGTTGGCGCTGAATTGTTTTTTAAGTGCGAAAACCTGCAGAAAGTCGGCGCTTTCAAGTTTCGAGGCGCCTGCAACTCGGTGTTTTCGCTTTCTGATGAAGAAGCTAAACACGGAGTTTGCACCCATTCCTCCGGGAACCATGCTGCAGCTTTGGCTTTGGCAGCTCGAATGAGGGGTATTTCTGCCTATATCGTTATGCCCGAAAATGCTCCTGAAATCAAGAAAATAGCAGTAGCCGGATACGGCGCTCAAATCACTTTTTGCGAACCGACACTGGCTGCCCGCGAATCAACACTGAAAAGAGTGGCAGAAGAAACCGGCGCCACCGAAATCCATCCATACAATTACTTCAATGTGATTTGCGGGCAGGGAACTGCCGCCAAAGAACTGATTGAAGAAATTGGTATGCTCGACATTGTGATGACTCCTGTCGGGGGTGGGGGTTTATTAAGCGGAACCGCCCTTTCGGCCAAAGCATTGCTGCCGGGAACAAAAGTTATTGCCGCCGAACCTGCCGGAGCCGATGATGCTTTCCGGTCGTTTTACTCTGGAACGCTTCAACCTTCGGTTGCCCCGAAAACCATTGCCGATGGATTGCTTACCTCGCTCGGAAGCCTCACTTTCCCTATTATCCTGAACGAAGTGGATCAGATTGTGACCGTTTCGGAAGAAAGTATTGTTGCCGCCATGCGCATGATCTGGGAACGGATGAAAATCATCATCGAACCTTCATCTGCTGTTCCATTGGCTGCTATTCTGGAAAATAAAGTGGATGTAAAAGGCAAAAAAATCGGGATTATTCTGAGCGGCGGAAATGTGGATTTGGGGAGGTTGCCGTTTTGATTTTCGTTCACCGATCAGTTGGGTTTATAGCATCGGACTTAAAATTCGCGCAAACGATTCCTTGATCTTGTTGATGCGTGGCCGGTTAATCCATTCTGCCAAAATTATCTCCTGACTTTTATCCTGATCTTCGAGAAACTGACTGCCAAGGACTCCGGCTATTTCTTCGTCATAGATCATGGCGTTGACTTCGAAATTGGTTTCCAGGCTACGGAAGTCAAGATTTGCTGTTCCGACGGAGGAAAAAATACCATCAACCACAATTACTTTACTGTGAATAAATCCAGCTTTGTAGAAATAAATTTTTACTCCGGCTTCGAGCAGTTCTTCGATGTAGGAATTGGTTCCCCATTTGGCAGATATTGCATCCGACAGGCCTGGAACGATAATGCGGACATCAATTCCGCCCAATGCAGAAGTTTTCAGGGCTGTAACGATGTCTGAAGGTGGCATCAGATAAGGCGACGAAAGATAAACGTATTCGGTAGCCGAAGCAATTGCAGCAAAATATGCCTGACCGATACTCTCCCAATCAGAATCGGGACCGCTGGCAACCATTTGAACCAGTTTTCCACTACCTGCCACAAATGGTCTGAAATATTTTTCACCTTTAAGTATTTCTTTCGAAACAAAATACCAGTCGGCCATAAAAATGATCTGTAAGGCAGTTGCACCTCCACCCGATACTTTAAGGTGGGTATCGCGCCAGGGGCCAATCCCGGGAACCCCGTTCTGGTAGCGATCTGCAAAATTCAATCCGCCGACAAAAGCAGTCTCGCCATCAACCACCAGAATTTTTCGATGGTTCCGGTAGTTTACTTTCGACGTCAGGTTAGGAAACCTTACCCGCATGAAACAATCCACTTTGACACCAGCCTCAGTCATGGAACGAAGGAATTTCCGTTTCAACTTCCAGCTTCCCACATCATCGTATATAAAACGTACTTCAACTCCTTCCCGGGCTTTCCGGATCAATAATTCACGCAGATAATTCCCGATTGAATCGTCTTCTACAATATAAAATTCGAGATGGATATGGTGCCGGGCCAGTTCAATGCTCCTGAAAATTTCAGGGAATGTTTCTTCTGCATTTTTCAAAACCTGTATTTCATTGTTATTCGTCAGGATTGCATTTGAATTGGACAGAAAAAGGTTCATCAGCCGCTTTTTGGAATATAACCGGTCGCTGATTTGAAAATGGTTTTTAGGAAGGTTATCGAACTGTTCAATGGTCAGGTTTCTGAGTTTTTCAAGGTCCTTCAACCCTTTACGCGAAAACATCTTCGTCTTTCGGTATTCCTGTCCAAAAAAAAGATAAAACACAATTCCGGCAAAAGGCAGTAATACCAAAATCAATATCCAGCTAATTGTTTTCACCGGGTTCCGGTTCTCCAGAATGATCAGGATAGCGATAAAAACAACCGTTAATAAATAAAGGATGGCGACCAGACTAGGCAATGATTTCCATATATCGAACAAAATAGCCATGTGTTTTCACGGGTTGATTTGGTGCGACTAAATTTCATGAAAAATAGTGAGATAAACAAATTAAAAATTCCTCAGAACATGCAACTTGCAATCATCCAGCATTTCAAAACCAATAGTTTCTCCTGAAATATGTGGGGCCTCAACACCTTTGCCGAAAAACTGATTTCCGGTGTAAACAAAAGCTTCGTCCCATAATCCCAATTCCAGGAAGCTATTTAATAATTCACCTCCTCCCTCAACAATTACTGAAAGAATATCCCGATTAAATAGTTCTGAAAGCAATTGCGGAATAATATTCTGATCAAAATTGAGCAGTATAAATTTGAGGTTTTCAGAATCAGGTTTTTCAATTCCTGTAAAAACCCAGGTTGGTTCCTTGCCGTCGAAAATACATAAGCCCGAATCCAACCGGCCAGTCCGGTCAATTACCATTCGAATGGGCTGATTACCTACCCATTCGCGCACGGTAAGCGCCGGATCATCGAATTCTGCGGTATTGGTGCCAATCAAAATGGCCGATTCCCGGGAGCGTTGTTTATGTACCAGCCTTTTCGCCAAAGCATTGGTAATCCAGGTAGGGTGTTGGATTTCTGTTCGGTCAGTATCAATAAAACCGTCAAGTGTTTGGGCCCATTTCAGCAATATATACGGACGCTTCTTCTCGTGAAAAGTAAAAAACCGGTGGTTTAGTTCGCGGCATTCATTTTCAAGAATTCCGACTTCGACCTGGATTCCTGCTGCTTGCATCCGTTCAATTCCTTTTCCTGCAACCATAGTGCAGGGATCAAAGGTGCCGACAACAACATGGGAAAACCGGTTTTCGATAATCAGATCGGAACAGGGCGGTGTTTTACCGAAATGCGCGCAGGGTTCGAGCGAAACATACAAGGTTGACTGCGCAAGCAATTCCGGATTTTGAACCGACCGGATCGCATTGACTTCGGCATGTGGCCCACCAATTTTTTGGTGGAAACCTTCGCCTATGATAATCCCTTCGTGAACAATTACGCAACCCACCATCGGGTTTGGGGCCACATCGCCCATTCCAAGCAGTGCCAGATCGAGGCAGCGTTGCATAAATTTTTGCGGGGTACTCATCATTGAAAAAATTAACTTTGCCAAAAATAACAATTAATGAAGGCAGGTATCGCATCCATCCGAAAAGAATTGGCAGGAATATATTCCAATGAGGAAATTGAGAGCCTG
Source organism: Odoribacter sp. (assembly GCA_013824715.1). Classification (GTDB taxonomy): domain Bacteria; phylum Bacteroidota; class Bacteroidia; order Bacteroidales; family Prolixibacteraceae; genus Aquipluma. The sequence goes on from PNOH01000054.1 coordinate 22,587, forward strand.
ATTTTTCTGATTTTCGAAAAGGTGAAAGGATATTCGCGCACCCAATTTTTGCTTGACAGGGAAGAAAATTTAACCGGGGAAGAGTTGCTCGAAATGAACCAAATTGTTTCACGACTGAAGAGTCATGAGCCTATCCAGTACATTCTGGGCGATACAGAATTTTTCGGATTGCCTTTTTATTCAGTTCCGGGAGTTTTGATTCCCAGGCCCGAAACCGAAGAACTGGTACAATGGATCATTCAGGAGAACAAACTTGCTGAACCAACTGTACTGGATATCGGAACCGGAAGCGGTTGTATTGCGGTTTCACTCCGGAAAAATATTTTGAATTCAACCGTTCTGGCCTGTGATATTTCCCGCATCTGCATCGAAACCACCCGGCGAAATGCCGAATTAAACAGGACTGATGTTACAGTTTTTGAATTTGACATCTTAAATGGTGCTCCCAAAGTGGACTTTCCAGAATTGGATATCATAGTGAGCAACCCTCCCTATATAAGGGAAACTGAAAAATTGCTGATAGAGAAAAATGTATTGGAATATGAGCCAGAGCTTGCCCTGTTTGTTCCTGACGATGAACCTTTAATTTTTTACACCCGGATAGCTGATTTTGCGCAAGTCCATCTGAATGATGGTGGCAGCTTGTACTTTGAAATTAACGAAGCATTCGGGAAAGAATGCGTGGAAATGCTTCGTATAAAAGGTTTTTCAGAAATTAAACTAAAAAGGGATATTCACAACAAAGACCGGATGATCCGATCATTACTGCTCAAGTCAGGCTTGATAGACCGATAGCGACACGATAAATTCATATATTTGTAGTAACCACGGATAAAGTGGGTCATATCGGAACATAAACCACTGGCCAATTGAAACAGTTTCTTATATATTCACTTCTGCTTTTAAATCTGATAGCTGTTTTTGCGCTGGGCATTGCTTCGCTTTCAGTATTTCTCAGTCCCGAAAAGCTTTGGGTTGCCTCTTTATTCGGAATGGCTTTTCCTTACTTATTGGTTATTAACTTGATTTTTATCGTTCTATGGATCATCATCAAACCATGGTTCACCCTTTTTTCGATTGTTATAATACTGGCCGGATATCAGCATATCAACAACTACCTCCAGTTTTCGGGTAAACGAACTCCTGAAAAAGGAATCAGAGTTACCAGTTACAATGTGAAATACTTCATGGGAAACACTGGTTTTCCGAATAAGGAAAATGCCGATCATATCCTGAATTTCCTCAGACAGAACAATGCTGATATTATTTGCCTTCAGGAAGTCAGGTTAAATAAGCGACAGATTTTCGACATATACAACCACAAGCTTTCACAAATCAACCACATGCAACTTGCACACAACAGCTATGCCGGCGGACCATTGACATTGACGCGTTTTCCGATTCTTTATATGGGCGAAATCCGGTTTAAAAACTCCGGGAACATGATTATTTATACCGACATCCTGATAAATTCGGATACCGTGAGGGTTTTTAATTGTCATTTGCAATCGTACAGGCTTGGAAAAAACGAAATCAGCGCCATTGATTCCCTTGATTTCGATACCGATGAAGAAACCAAGGAAAGGTTCAGGCTACTTGGCGGGAAATTCAAAAATGCGCTGATCAAAAGGGCAGAACAGGCTGCCACCCTTCGCGAATATCTAAACCAAAGTCCGTATCCTGTAATTGTCTGCGGCGATTTTAACGACACGCCCGTATCTTTTACCTACCGCATGGTCAGGGGAAATCTGGAAGATTCGTTCACTCAGTCCGGCAAAGGAACAGCCAACACATACAACGGAAAATTGCCATCGTTCAGGATTGACTACATACTGCACAGCAACAAATTTCAAAGTTATAACTTTGAAGTTTCAGCGCTGAACCATTCCGACCATTACCCGATAAGCTGTGATTTGTTCCCGGCAGAAAAATAATGGTGCTCTCCAAGCCTGCAGCAGCTACCCTGTACCCACAAATCTGTTACTTTTGGCTCTATGACGATTGATACGGGTATCCAGATTTTTTTAACCTTATTTTTCCGGAAGAACCTTAGTAGTCCCTCAGTATGTTGGCATACAGCCCATAAATGAATAACTGGAGGATGCAAAGGAAACGGTTGAAGGCAGTTGGTGAATATTGAAATCGAAATGTTTCGTACCTACGGCACTCCAGACTTTGCTGCTAGTCGTTGTTCTACAAATATTTCGTGACTTCGGCGTGAGACTTCGGCGTGAGCTCAGTCGAAC
>PNOH01000055.1 GCA_013824715.1 Odoribacter sp.
TTCCTTTGTTTACGCATTTTTGTGAAGAACCGAAATATAAATTAAAGAGTCTTCACAATCTTTTGTGTCAGCAATATCTTGTTATCGCAGATGATCCTCAGAATATAGACTCCGGGATTTATCTCTTTTTTATCTGAAAATTCAAGCTGGATTTGTCCGTTACTGATGACAACCCTGCTTTTCCGAAGCAAAGAACCATTTGTACCATATATTTCAGCATAGCCATCTCCATGTTGAAGAGTGTGAAATTGAATGGTCAGCCGGTCAGAAAACGGGTTTGGGAAAATAGAATATGACAGCGAAGCCAGTTGGCCATCTGTTCCGGTAAAATCGTATGGCCACTGCTGATCCAACCAGATCACGCGATTGTTCACCCAGGTTTTCATCCAGTTAACTTCATCATTATAGGAGTTTCCAACATAGTAATTGGGCCATATATCAATCCCAATAACACCTGTCCACCGCTGATAATTACGGTCTTTCGCCTCAGAAATCAAACTGGTTAAACTGTCAATGACAAAGCTAACACGTTGATTGGAAAGTTCATTTTTTCGCAGTGAAGAATATCGCCTTTTCAATTTTTTCACATAATCCGGATCTTTCATCAGTTTATTCCACCAAAATGGATTTTGCCATCCATCATTTCCAAGAAAGGCGTTATATTGGAATCCGTCAGATCGCCATCCGTTGTAATAATCAGCATTTCCGTATGTAAGGTTAAAATCCCATATCGGGCCACAGTTTACACGGTCGTTTTTGCCTTTATAAAGGTATGAACTCAGCCGGTAACCATCCACATTTTTGGCAAGCTCATTAATAATCATGAAATCAATAAAGGAAGAATCGTTCAGAAATTCATGATAATTTCCGGCAAATGTATAATTTTCAGCATTTAACGCATACTCCATGTTCCGAATATAGGCCTGAATGTATGATTTCTGAATGCTGGTTATTTCCTTTGCTTTCGGATAATCATATTGATAGAAGGTTCTACCAACCACATTGTTAAAAGTAGAACTCCAGCCTTCCCCACCACCTCCGGTCGTTTTATCAATCTTGATAATGTAACCGCCAGTCAGGTTTTCACCAGTATTATCGGTTGTTAATAATTTGGCAATATCAACCCGGTTTTTGTTTCGTTTGATTTTCTCCATCAGCACATAAACCCCTTCATAACTGCCATTCAGGAAAAGTTCGACGAAACGGCAGCGCGGCGACCAATGACCAAGCGAAGCATCCAGGGTATAAGTCAAAACGTCGCGAATCATTGTTTTGTCGGTATATGGCGCATACAGCACCCAATCATTCTCATCAGGCATACCTAAAAGCGAAACATCTACATCAATCAGTGCACTCGATTTTGTTTCAAATCCATAACCTTTTTTGGGAAACATTTGAGAAGAAGAACCTCGCCATTCGATTGCGATATTACCATTATAATTGTTTTTCGGATCATTCAGGGTATTCCTTTTTCCGGGGCCATTCCAAATAATCCCCATGCTTGCAATAATCTTGGGATCATCGCTAATTTGTTTACCATTGGTATTGATAACAACTAATGGTAAGTTGGACGAGGAAAAATTCTGTGCTAAAACTTGTGATAAACCAAGGAATAAAAACAGATTAATGTATAAAAACTTCAGGATTGAAGACATTAGCCTCTGCATGAGTATATTACAATTCGCGAAGCCAGATGTTCCGGTAACTTACCGGATTTCCATGATCCTGTAATTCAATTGATCCTGCTCCGTGAGGTTTTACGAAATATTCAGGAATACCAATATATTCTGTTGGTCCACGTAATGAAACATGGTTTTGAACCAGTACTCCGTTGTGTAATACTGTTACAGTTGGTGGGGTAAAGAAAGTTCCGTTTGGATTGAACCTTGGGGCAGTGTAAATGATGTCATAAACCTGCCATACACCGGGACCCTTGCAAGCATTTACCAATGGTGGATGCTGTTTGTATAAACTTCCGGCCTGACCATTTCTGTATGTTCGGTTATTGTAATTATCCAATACCTGAACTTCATAAATTCCCTGCAGAAAAATACCGCTATTACCACGTCCCTGGCTTTCTCCAATAACTTCTGAAGGACTTCTCCATTCAATATGAAGTTGAAAATCGTTGAACTGCCGTTTGGTTTTAATCGCCCCGGTACCTCTCACTACAGTAGCACATCCATCAGCAACCTTCCAACCGGGTTCGGTTCCTGAATTATTTGTCCATTCTGCGCTCAGGTTATTGCCATCAAAAAGTATAATTGCATCAGATGGAGCATCTAAAGGTGTAGTTCCCGGTGTAACTACAGAAATTTCCGGATCCCAGATTTCGGTCATTTCAGGTTTCATCGGAAAATCAGTCCGGCCTTGGGCAAAAATTGCAGTACAAGCTAAAACAGCAGCTACAGAAAATAAAATGCGTTTCATTGTCGTTGGTTTTAAGTTAATTATAGTCATTCAATTGTCATTACAGATCAAGTTCTTTCATAATTGCATCAATCTTTTCGTCAGCTTGTTTTTCAACAGCATCAAAGTCAGCACGGTCCGAAAGTTGTCCGGCAACCTCGAAATAGAATTTGATTTTTGGTTCAGTTCCTGATGGGCGTACAGAAATTTTGGTTCCATCTTCAGTAAAAAACTGCAATACATTGGAAGTAGTTTTCTGATTGATCGCGGTTTCTTCACCAGTGAGGATATTTTTAGCGATATTAACTTCGTAATCTTTCACCAGTTTCAACTTCGAACCTCCAAGTATTTTTGGCGGATTGGAGCGGAAAGTAATCATCATCTGCTGAATTTCCTCAGCCCCTGATTTTCCTTTACGAACCACATATTTCATTTTCTCGCGCGAAAAACCGTATTCCATGTAAATATCGAGCAGCATTTCGTACAACGATTTGCCCTCATCTTTGGCCCAGGCCACAATTTCAGCCATCAAAGCACACGACGAAACCGCATCTTTATCGCGCACAAAATCGGCAGGCATAAATCCAAAACTTTCTTCCCCGCCACCAATATAGACTTTCTGGCCTTCCAAATCACGGATTACTTCGGCAATGTATTTAAAACCGGTAAACACATCGTAAAATTCAACTTTGTTTTGCTCTGCAATTTTTGCAATCAGTTCGGTAGTGACGATGGTTTTCACGACAAACTCGTTACCTTTTAACTTGTTGCTTTTCTTACGCTGACTGATTATATAGTAAATGAAAACCAGACAAGTCTGATTTCCATTCAGGATGACGAATTTTCCTTTGTCATTCTTAACCGCAACACCGATACGGTCGGCATCGGGATCGGAAGCAAGGACCACGTCGGCATCAACCTCAACAGCTTTTGCGATGGCCATTTCCAACGCTGCTGTTTCTTCCGGATTTGGTGATATTACCGTTGGAAATTCTCCACTTACCACATCCTGTTCCGGAACATTGATAATGTTGGTAAAACCAAAAGCACGCAAGGCTGCCGGAATCATCCGGACACCAGTTCCGTGGATTGGTGTATAAACAATTTTCATATCCTTTTGCCGTTGAACAACTTCAGGAGAAATTGAAACTGTCTTCACCTTTTCGAGAAAAAGATTATCCATCTCACTTCCAAGTATGGTAATAAGATTTTTATCGCCTTTAAATTTGATGTCGGCAGCTTTAACCTTCGAAACTTCAACGATGATATTTTCATCGTGGGGTGAAACGATTTGTGAACCATCGTTCCAATAAGCCTTGTAGCCGTTATATTCCTTAGGATTGTGTGAAGCGGTAAGGATAATTCCACTCTGGCAACCTAGTTCACGAATAGCGAATGACAATTCAGGAGTAGGCCGTAAATCCTCAAACAGATAAACTTTTATTCCATTGGCTGAAAAAATTTCGGCGCTGGTTTCAGAAAATAACCGACTGTTGTTTCTACAGTCATAGGCAATGGCCACTTTGATTTCAGGCAGATCAGCAAAAACTTTTTTCAAATAATTGCTCAATCCCTGAGTTGCTGCACCAACCGTGTAAATATTCATCCGGTTAGTTCCGGCGCCCATGATGCCGCGCAATCCACCGGTTCCAAATTCCAAATCACGGTAAAATGAATCAATCAGTTCGGTCGTATCCTCGTTGCTGAGCATCCGGAGGACTTCTGCCTGGGTTGCTTCATCGTAAACCTCGGCCAACCATTCGGCTGCTTTCAGCTTTACACCTGTTAAAACATCCTGATTTGTTGCCATATATAAATATTTACTATTTAACCATTTACAATTTACAATTTGGTAAATCTATTTCTGAAAGAATTCAACCAGACTATCTCTCCAGTGAGGAATTTTCAGACCAAAATTAAGTTTAATTTTCGATTTATTCATGACGCTGTAAGGTGGGCGCTGAACCGGAGAAGGATAATCTTCGGTTGCTATTGGTTTTACGAGACAGTTGATTCCTGCAATCTCGAAAATAGCTTTGGCAAAATCGTACCAGCTCGCAACACCTTCATTTGAATAATGATATATTCCGGGAACGAAAGGTTTTTTACCGTTTGTGACAGATGAAATTATCGTTAAAATTGCTAAAGCCAAATCTGCCGCATTGGTTGGCGAGCCAATCTGATCGGCAATTACGCCTACATCAGACCGTTCATTTCCCAGGCGAACCATAGTTTTAACAAAATTGTTTCCGAAGGCCGAATACAACCAGGAGGTGCGGATTATCAGACTTTCAGGATTTAATTCCTGACAAAGGATTTCCCCTTCCAGTTTGGTTTTCCCATAAACTGATTGGGGATTCACCCGATCATCTTCCCGGTATGGTCTGGGACCTTTTCCACTAAAGACATAATCAGTGGAAATATGTATGATTTTGCAGTCAATTTCAGATGATTGTTCGGCCAGAATACCAACAGCGGTGGCATTCAGTAAAGTTGCTGTGGAAATATCAGTTTCAGCTTTATCAACAGCGGTATAGGCGGCACAATTAATCAGAAATGCGGGTTTAAAGGAGGCCAGATAATCAGCGACTTTCCACGGATTGGTAATGTCAAGTTCATCAACATCGGTAAATGCGAATTCTATTTCAGGGAATGATCCTGAAATTATTCGGATCTCTGACCCTAATTGTCCATTTGCTCCTGTAACCAGTACTTTAGTTTTCATATGTCTATTTTTCACCACATAGACACATAGATCACATAGTTTTTTTATATTCTTTTTCTATGTGTCCTATGAGCCTATGTGGTTTTTAAAATTTAAAGTTCATTTCAGCCTCTGCAAAAAAAGGTAGCGCCAGATCTTTGACAGAAATTACGGCATCTTCAAGGGGAAATCTCCAGTCTATTTTTAAAGTCGGATCATCAAACCGTATTCCCCGGTCTGCTTTCGGATTATAAAACTCATCACATTTATAGGAAAAAATGGCAAATTCGCTTAACACTGAAAAGCCGTGGGCAAATCCTTTCGGAATGTAAAACTGATTCTTTTTAGAGGCGCTGACTTCTATACCAAACCATTCGCCAAAAGTAGGTGAACCCTGACGTAAATCTACTGCCACATCATATACCGTTCCGCGAACAACACGGATCAGTTTGGCTTGTGCATAAGGGGCAAGCTGATAATGTAAACCTCGAATAACCCCACGATGTGATTTCGATTCGTTGTCCTGTACAAAGCCTGTATTCAATCCGGCTTCAGTAAATTTAGTTTCATTAAAACTTTCGAAGAAATATCCCCTTTCATCAGCAAAAACCCGGGGTTCTATGATCAGTAGTCCCGGGATTGGAGTTTCAATTATCTTCATACTTGATTTTACTTTTAAAATGACAATACTTTCCGGTTGGCCAGTTTGATCAAATAATCGCCATATTGATTCTTCTTAAGAGGCTCAGCCAACTTTAGTAGTTGTTCTTTGGTAATATATCCTTTAAAAAAGGCTATTTCTTCAATGCACGATACTTTAAGTCCCTGCCGTTCTTCGATGGTATGGATAAAATTTGAAGCCTGCATTAAACTTTCATGTGTGCCGGTATCCAGCCAGGCAAAACCTCGTCCGAGTAATTTCATGCTTAACCGACCTTCCTCCAGATAAACCCTGTTCAGGTCGGTTATCTCCAATTCACCCCTTTTTGAAGGCTTTAAAGCAAAAGCCTTTTTTACTACATCGTTACTATAGAAATATAAACCGGTTACAGCATAATTCGATTTGGGTTCAACCGGTTTTTCTTCAATTGATAACACTTTACCATGATCATCAAATTCAGCAACACCATATCGCTCAGGATCGTTCACATAGTAACCAAATACAATTGCCCCATCTTTTAAAGCTGCAGCTTCTTCCAAAATGGAAATAAAGTTATATCCATAGAAGATATTGTCGCCCAAAACCATGCAAACAGAATCGTCGCCAATAAACTTTTCACCGATAGTAAATGCCTGCGCAAGTCCATCCGGTGAAGGCTGTACGGCATATTCGAGTTTGAGGCCCAACTGACTGCCATCTTCCAACAAATCCTGGTACAAATGAATATCCTTTGGTGTAGAAATAATCAGGATTTCACGGATGCCTGCCAGCATTAATACCGACAATGGATAATAAATCATTGGTTTATCGTAAATCGGGATAATTTGTTTCGAAATACTTTTTGTGATCGGGTACAGACGCGTGCCTGAACCCCCGGCAAGAATAATTCCTTTCATATTTGTGGTTTAATTTATTCTGATAAAAGCTGGTCAAAGTATTCTATGGTTTTAACTAAACCCTTACGCAACGGAACTTTGGGTTCCCATCCTCCCAATTTTTCTTTGGCAAGGGTAATGTCGGGTTGTCTTTGTGAAGGGTCATCTTCGGGCAACGGCAAGTAGATCATTTTAGATTTTGAACCTGAAAGCTCGATGATATTTTTTGCAAGTTCCAGCATAGTAAACTCTCCGGGGTTGCCAATGTTTACGGGACCAGTAAAATCGTCGCCTGTAGCCATCATACGGGTCATGCCTTCAACCAAATCTGAAACATACTGAAAACTCCGGGTCTGAGTGCCATCGCCAAAAATAGTAATATCCTTATTTTGCAAAGCCTGAACAATAAAATTGGACACTACCCTGCCATCATCGGGTTCCATCTTCGGACCATAAGTATTGAAAATCCGAATAATTTTGATCCTGACATTATTTTGAGCATGATAATTGACAAACAACGACTCGGCACAACGTTTTCCTTCATCATAACATGACCTGACTCCGATCGGATTAACATGCCCCCAATAGTCTTCGGTTTGGGGATGAATATTCGGATCGCCATACACTTCGCTGGTTGATGCCTGCAGAATCTTTGCACGGATCCGTTTGGCCAGGCCAAGCATATTTACAGCCCCCATCACCGAAGTCTTTATGGTTTTAATCGGATTATACTGATAATGTACAGGTGAAGCCGGACATGCCAGATTATATATTTCATCAACTTCAATGTAGTAGGGCATAGTGACATCATGCCTGATCAGTTCAAAATATGGATTATCGAGCAAATGAACAATTTTTTGTTTTTTGCCGGTAAAATAATTATCCATACAAACGACTTCATTTCCGTCGTTCAGAAGCCTCTCGCACAGGTGTGATCCGACAAAACCGGCGCCTCCGGTTACAAGTATCCTTTTCATTCCTGATGTTTTGATATGACCACTGGTTTTCTTCCAATACTGTAATAGTTGAACTTCAAGTCCAGCATTTCTTCAGGTTCATAGATATTTCGACCGTCAAAAATAGTCTTTGTTTTCATCAATTTCTCAAGTACCTTGAAATTTGGCATCCTAAACTCTGACCATTCAGTTACAACAATAAGTGCATCAACATCAATACAGGCATCGTATTCATCTTTTGCATATAAAATTGAATCGCCCAGTATCCGGCGCGCTTCATCCATGGCTACCGGATCGAATGCCACCACCGAAGCCCCTGCTTTTAGGAGCAAATTGATAATTACCAGAGATGGGGCTGCACGCATATCGTCGGTTTTAGGCTTAAACGATAAGCCCCACATCCCGAATTTTAAACCTTTCAGGTTATCACCAAAATGGGATTTTATCTTTTTTATCAGCACTTCTTTTTGACGGTAATTGACAGCCTCAACAGCTTTCAGAATATCGAGCGAATGTCCGTATTCATCGGCGGTCCGTACCAAAGCCTGAACATCCTTAGGAAAGCATGAACCTCCGTAACCAGTACCCGGATATATAAATTTATTACCAATGCGTGCATCAGAACCAATTCCTTTTCGTACCATGCTCACATCGGCACCAACCAATTCACAAAGATTAGCAATATCGTTCATGAAACTGATTTTGGTTGCGAGCATTGAATTGGCGGCATACTTGGTCATTTCAGAAGAAGAAATATCCATAAACAAGATAGGATGGCCATTTAGCAGAAATGCCTTGTACAATTTACGCATGGTTTTTTCAGCTTCGGGAGATTCAATACCTACCACAATCCGGTCAGGTTTAAGAAAATCATCAACCGCGCTTCCTTCTTTCAAAAATTCAGGATTTGAAGCCACATCAAAAGGAACATCAACATTTCGCTTTTTCAATTCTTCAAGAATTGCAGCTTTCACCTTCATCGAAGTTCCAACAGGAACCGTACTTTTTGTCACTACCACCATGTAATGATCCAGATGCCGGCCAATCTCACGGGCCACACGCAACACATATTTTAAATCAGCGCTACCATCTTCGTCGGGTGGAGTCCCCACAGCAATAAATATCGCTTCAGCGTCGGTAAGACTTTCTTTTAGGTTGGTGGTGAACGAAAGCCTGCCTTTTTCAACGTTGTATTTATAAATATCTTCCAATCCGGGCTCATAGATCGGAATCTGGCCATGGTTAAGCATGTCAATTTTGCGCTCATCCACATCAACGCAAACAACATCAATCCCGGTCTGGGAAAAACAAGTTCCGGAAACCAGTCCGACATATCCGGTACCAACTACAGCGATTTTCATGTTTTATGATTTGAATTCAATCAAAATTAAGAAAATAACTTAACAGAACGATAACAAGAATTAAAAAACGAAGATTATCGTTTATGTAAATCGCAACGAAAATATGAATTGAATAATTAAAGTGAAATCCAACCGAAAATTCATTGAAAACCTTTGTTTTATAGCGGAATAGTCTTAATTTTGCGGCGCGTTTATTTAATATATAGTCTAACTCATTAATTAATTGATTATTAAATGGTAGAAAACAACACAGAGGCCCTTGAACCGAAGGTAGCACTCGAACAACAGGAAACTGTTGAAGTACAGGACGTAATAGTTGAGGAAACGATTGCTCCAACTGAAGAAGCTAATGAATCAATTGAAGAAACTGTTGCTCCAATTCAGGAACCAATGGAAGTAGTTGAAGAAACTGATTCTCCGATTGAAGAAGAAGTTCTTCAGGCAGTTGAAGAACCTGCTGCAGTAGTTGAAGAACCTGTTGAAGCAGTTGAAGAAATTGTTGCTCCGATTGAAGAAATAACTATTGAGACAGTTGAGGAAGTTATTACGGTGGCAACAGAACCTGTTGCAGAAGAAGAAGAAGAAATTGCTGCACCTGTTATAGTAGCTGCGAAACAAAAGAAATCGAAAGTTAGTGTTGCCGAACTGGTTGAATTCGACTGGGATGCCTTGGAAGAAGAAGACAAAGGTTTCGGCGGAAGAAACAAAAAAGAACTTGAAACTCTTTATGAAAAAACTTTAACTACCGTTCAGGAAAAAGAAGTAGTTGAAGGAAGAGTCATTTCTATGAACAAACGCGAAGTAGTTGTTGACATTGGCTACAAATCGGATGGTATTGTCAGCTTAAACGAATTCCGTTACAATCCTGAATTAAAACCAAAAGATTTGGTTGAAGTTTACATCGAAAGCCTTGAAGATTTAAAAGGCCAGATGATCCTTTCGCACAAAAAAGCAAGGGCAATGCGCTCATGGGACCGTGTAAATGAAGCCCTCGACAAAGATGAAGTAATCAAAGGTTACATCAAATGCCGCACGAAAGGCGGTATGATCGTTGACGTATTCGGAATCGAAGCATTCCTGCCAGGTTCACAAATTGATGTGAAACCTATCCGTGATTACGACATGTATGTTGGCAAAACTATGGAATTCAAAGTAGTTAAAATCAATCATGAATTCCGTAATGTGGTCGTATCTCATAAAGCTTTGATCGAGGCAGAACTCGAATTACAGAAAAAAGAAATTATCTCGAAACTTGAAAAAGGACAAGTACTCGAAGGGACTGTTAAAAATATCACTTCATACGGAGTATTTATAGACCTTGGCGGCGTAGATGGACTAATTCACATCACCGACTTATCCTGGGGCCGAATCAGTCATCCAAACGAAATCGTTGAACTGGATCAGAAATTGAATGTTGTAATCCTTGACTTTGACGATGACAAGAAACGTATTGCTTTAGGACTGAAACAATTAACCCCACACCCATGGGATAGCCTCGGCGCCGACCTTAAAGTTGGTGATTCGGTAAAAGGAAAAGTTGTTGTGATGGCCGATTACGGTGCATTTGTTGAAATCGCAGTTGGAGTTGAAGGTTTGATCCACGTTTCTGAAATGTCATGGTCGCAGCATTTACGAAGCGCTCAGGACTTCCTGAAAGTTGGCGACCCGGTTGAAGCACAGATACTGACTCTTGACCGCGATGAACGCAAAATGTCACTGGGGATCAAACAATTGAAATCTGATCCATGGCAAAATATTGACACCTTATTTGGTGTTGGCTCAAAACACAAAGCTTCTGTCCGCAATTTCACCAACTTCGGTGTATTTGTCGAAATTCAGGAAGGCGTTGACGGCTTGATCCACATTTCAGATTTAAGCTGGACTAAAAAAATCAAACATCCTTCTGAATTCACAGCAATTGGCGCCGATATCGAAGTGGTTGTTTTGGATATTGACAAGGAAAACCGTCGTTTAAGCCTCGGTCACAAACAATTGGAAGAAAATCCATGGGATGTGTTCGAAACCATTTTCTCGGTTGATTCAGTTCATGAAGGAACTGTAGTTGAATCATTCGACAAGGGTGCAACTATTGCTCTTCCTTATGGTGTAGAAGGCTTTGCTACTCCGCGTCACCTGGTGAAAGAAGACGGAAGTCAGGCTCAGCTTGAAGAAAAACTTGAATTCAAAGTCATCGAATTCTCGAAAGCTGCCAAACGGATCATCCTTTCTCATTCAAGGGTTTTCGAAGATGAGAAAAAAGCAGAAGAAACAGCAAAACGGAAAACTCATGCTAAAGCTACCACTAAAGCAGTAAAACAAGTGAAAGAAACCCCTATGGAAAAAACTACACTTGGAGATATTTCTGAATTGGCTGCCCTGAGATCTCAGATGGAAGCTGACGAACAAAAAGATAATTAGTCTTGGGTCATAACAAATCCAATAGAATTTCTTAAATTGCATCTATGGATTTCGAAATAATAAAAACACAAGGCTATACTCTCATTTCTGTGCTGAACGACAGGTTGGATACCCATATTGCACCCGACCTCAAATCGGAACTGGTCCAGCTTAATTCAGGCGGTGAGAGAAACATCATTTTGGATGTGAGCAATTGCACCTATTGCGACTCTTCAGGGTTAAGCGCTATTTTGGTGGCTAACCGGTTGTGCGAAGATGCAATAGGAACTTTTATCCTTACAGGACTACAGGCTGATGTGGAACAAATTATCCGGATTTCGATGCTTCATACAGTTTTGATTATTACTAAAACAATTCCTGAAGCAGAAGAACTGCTCAACGAAAAGGAAAACCTGTAAACTGATCATGTCAGGACAAGCAATGCCTTTTCAATTGACTATTCTGGGAACAAGTTCTGCATTACCAACATCAAACAGATATCCAACCGCTCAGGTACTTCATGTACTTGGGCGGTTTTTTTTGATAGACTGCGGAGAAGGGACTCAAACCCAAATGCGGAAATACAAGATCGGATTCTCCAAAATCAATCATATTTTCATTTCCCATCTTCATGGCGACCATATTTTTGGATTGATCGGACTTATTTCAACTTTCGCCCTCATTGGCCGTGAAAATGATTTGCACATCTATTCCCATTCCGAGTTGCAGAAATTCCTCTCTCCTCAAATTGAGTTCCTGTATGCCAACGAACTTGCTTTCAAAATCGTCTTTCACCCGTTGAATTTCAAGAAAGAGCAGAAGATTTTCGAAGATTCAAAAGTTAAAGTATTTTCATTTCCTTTAGACCACCGGATTTCAACCTGTGGATTCCGGTTCGAAGAAAAACCGGCATTGCCCAATCTGATTCCTTCAAAAATTGAAGAATATCTAATCCCTATTCGTGACCGCCAGCGAATTAAGGAAGGCGGAGATTTTGGCACTAACGATGGCCGCATTATTCCACATGCCGAACTGACTAAAAATAAACACCAAACCCGTTCGTTTGCTTTTTGCAGCGACACCCGATACGATGAATCGTACATCGAATCGGTCAGAAATGTGGATTTACTTTACCACGAAGCGACCTTTGCCAGCGACAACAGCGAAATGGCGCGAAACACCTACCATTCAACCGGAACTGATGCGGCCACAGTCGCATTGAAAGCACAAGTTGGAAAGTTAATTATCGGGCATTTTTCAGCCCGCTACAAGGATCATACTCCAATTCTGAAGGAAGCGCAGGAGGTTTTTCCAAATACCACAGCTATTTCAGAAGGAGATGTAATTCAGGTAGAAAAGGGTCATTAGGAAAATAGTCATTAGCTTCGCGTCATTTGATGGTCATTAGCTTCGCGTCATTGATGGTAAAAGCCACTGAGTGACTATTGAATGACTACTTAATGACTACTTAATGACTACTTAATGACCATCCAATGATACCCTAAGCTTCAAAAAACTCTTTGTTGAAGTTCACTAAGTAGAGGCGTTCAGTCGGGCGGGTAAAGGCAGTATAAAGCCAGCGCAAGAATTCGATATTCAGCATTTCTTCGGTCACGTATCCCTGATCAACAAACACCGCTTTCCATTGTCCACCCTGCGCTTTATGGCAGGTTACCGCATAAGCGAACTTGACCTGCAAAGCGTTAAAATAGGGATTTTCTTTTATCTTTTCCCATCGCTTCTTTTTGCTCCTGATGTCCAGGTAATCTTCCGAAACTGCATCATACAATTTTCGGTTTTGTTCTGAAGTTAATGAGGCAGATTCGATTGACAAGGTATCCAGTAGTATCTTACAGTCAAACTCAATATCAGGATAATCAATTAACCTCAGGCTGACATTGGCAAAACGGAATCCGTACAACTCCTCATGTTTATAAATGGTAACGATTTCAGCAATATCGCCATTGGCAATAAAATCAATGGTTTCGTTGGCTTCGAGCCAGAAATAATTGTTTTTTACAATCATCACCAAATCTCCGACTGAAATTGCAGATTCCTTATACAAAATGGTGCTGCGGATGCCTTCATTAAATTTATTTGCCCGCTTGTTCGAACGGGTTACCACAATGGTCTCAAACATTCCAAACCGATTGTAACAAGTCGATATCTCCTCAATCAGATCGGCGCCGCCAATCCTATGGATATCGTCAAACGGTTTGCATTCAAGATGAAAATATCCGGGTGTATAAAAACCTTCAGTAATCAGGTTCCGGATAAATGTTGCATTAAAAAGTATTCCGGAATTCTGATCCTGCCTGACCACTTCAGTTAATTCGTATTCAAATACATTCCGGTCGTAAAAATCCAACTCTTTTTTCGATAATGCCGGACTGACATCCAGACCAACCGGAGGAAGCTGCGCCGTATCTCCTACCAAAATCAGCCGGCAATTTGAGCCTGAATAAACATATTCGATCAGGTCTTCGAGCAATCGCCCGGAACCAAAAATGGAAGACTCACTATTCGAATTTGAAACCATTGAGGCTTCATCAACAATAAAAAAAGTGTCCTTCAATAAATTTTTATTCAACACAAACCGGCCCATTCCATCGCTTGAGGATTGTTGCCGGTATATGTTTTTGTGAATAGTAAACGCACTGTGGCCCGAATATCCAGACAAAACCTTTGCCGCACGTCCGGTGGGGGCAAGCAAAACGGTTTGAAATTTATACAGGTTAAAAGTTAATACCAATGAACTCACCATAGTCGTTTTGCCTGTCCCGGCATAGCCCTTCAGGATAAAAACAGCATCCTGATCCGAATCAGCAACAAACTCTGCCAGTTTCAAAGAAAGTTCGACCTGCCCTGAAGTAGGAGATTTGCCTAAATTTTTAAGGATTTCCGATTGGATGTGTTTTTTTATCATGAAGGGCTAAAATAAAACAAAACCAAAGATTCTAACGCTTTTTTTTATCTAAATTTGCAAGTAAGCAGATATGTTACCAGTCCTCATGCATGAATTAAATTTGGTTGACCAATCATTCGATTTAAAATTCGCTTCCGAATATCATCTTTCCATCCAGGCTGGGCTGGATGGATTTTCTTTTTGCATTCTGGATATACACCGGAATAAATACATTGTTCTCCGGCACTTTCCGTTAATTGTTGGAAAATCCCAATTCCTCTCAAAAAAAATTGAAGCTATTTTTGACCAGGAGGATAAGCTAAATGCATCTTACAAAAGCGTTTCCATAATCTATTCTAACAACAAAGCAACCTTAATTCCCAAAACATATGCCGGATCTGACAATGCCCTTCAAATTGCTGATTTTACGAATGAAATCAGCAGAAATGAAGATATTCTGACTGACGATCTTCCCGGGTTCAATTATCAGTTGGTTTACATCTATCCAAAAGAATTAATGTCGTTATTAAACCGAAAATTTACTGAGTTTAAAATCAGGCATAAATCAATGCCATTTTTATTTTCGGCTTTGAACCAGTACAACGAAAAAAAGAATACCGTACTTATCAATTTTGAAAAGAAATATTTTCGGATTATCGTTTTAAAGGGATTACAAATATCACTTTACAATAGCTTCTTTTTTAAGAACGAGTCAGATTTTTTGTACTATACGCTCAATATTTGTCAAAGTCAGCATATCGATCCCGAACATGATGAAATATTGATTGGAGGATATGTCGCCGACGATTCAGGTTATGTGAGACAGCTAAAAAAATACCTCAGTAATGTTCACTTTCTGAAACCATCGGCAGATTTTAGCTACGGAAATATTTTAGAAAAAGTACAAAAACACCAGTTTATCAGCTTATTTAATTCTTATACATGCGTATAGTTGGAGGAAAATACCGGGGCCGGATTTTTGATCCCGGGAAAAAATTTAAGGCCAGGCCTACCACCGATATGGCCAAGGAAAGCCTTTTCAATGTGCTGCAGAATTCGGTAGATTTTGAAGCCATCAGGGCACTCGATCTATTTTCAGGCACCGGAAGCATCAGTTACGAATTGGCTTCACGCGGTTGTACCGATGTAACTGCCGTTGAGATCAATCCGGCACACATTCAGTTCATCAAAGAAGTCATCGAGAAACTGGGAGAGAAACATATTCGTGTGGTCAAATCAAATGTTTTTGTATTTACCAAACGGATCAATGAGCAGTTTGACCTGATTTTTGCCGATCCGCCTTACGATCATCCAAAATTTACCGAAGTTGCCGATCTGATTTTCAGGAATAATCTTTTAAAACCTGGGGGTTTGTTCATTCTGGAACATTCAGGGCAATTTGATTATTCAGGTCATCCGAATTTCAAGGAATTACGCCGGTATGGCAGTGTGCATTTCAGCATGTTTACTGCTGAAATAGAAGCAGAGTTACTCTAGAAAATGAAATTCATTCGTCAAAGAATGGATGGAATCCTTTCTTTTAATTTCTAATTATTTTCAGGAGATTTTTGGGATCTTGACGATGATCCCAAAATGCTGTGATGATTAATCGTGCCCATCTTTTATTCCTGAAAATCGTGGCCAAACTCTTTTATCCTAACGGAACCTTAGATTAGAATTTGAACATTGTCAAAATGATTTTACAAAAAATCTTGTCTCACTGTAACATATTCCGCTTGATAAACACTAATTTTCATGTTTTCAAATCTTCAACCATGGAAATATTTCAGGCAAACAATGTTGTAAAGGAATTTGTTGGTCATGTAGCGTTAAGCTCGGTCAGCATTTCGGTCAAAGAGGCTTCCATTTTTGGCCTTTTGGGCCCTAACGGAGCGGGCAAAACCACCCTGATCAGGATTATAAACCAGATTACTGCACCCGATAGCGGAGAACTCTTTTTTGAAGGCCGGCCAATCAAAGCTGATGATATTTACCAAATTGGCTACTTGCCCGAAGAACGTGGGCTTTATAAAAAAATGAAGGTTGGCGAACAAGCGCTCTACCTGGCCCAACTGAAAGGGATGTCGAAACGCGATGCCCTGATAAGCCTGAAAATGTGGTTCGAGAAATTTGAGATTCAGGCCTGGTGGGGTAAAAAAGTGGAAGAACTATCAAAAGGTATGGCACAAAAAGTTCAGTTCATTACCACAGTTATTCACCAACCCAAATTGTTGATTTTTGATGAACCATTCACCGGCTTCGATCCGATCAATACCAACCTGATCAAAAATGAAATTCTGGAACTGAAGAAGAATGGGACAACCATCATTTTTTCAACCCATAACATGTCGTCGGTGGAGGAAATTTGTGACCACATTGCCCTGCTCAACCAATCGAAAAAAATACTTGACGGACAAATTGATCAGGTCAAAGAAAAATTTAAGACAAATACTTTCGAAGTGCAGTACCGTGGAGAAACGCCTGATTTAGACAACCGGTTGGGAGCAAATTTCAGAGTTCTTGAACATGACTCAAGTACCCAGCTAAAACAAATGAAAGTTCAGTTTCTGAATGGAAATTCAAACAATGATTTATTGAAAATCCTGATGAACCAATTCGAGATCGTTTCATTCAAAGAAGTCATTCCTAGTATGAACGATGTTTTTATCCATGTAGTCGAACAAAACAACCTCGAGATTAAACTGTAGGCCATGAACAAATCAATCTTAATACTTAAACGCGAATACCTGACCCGTGTAAAGAAAAAGTCATTTATAATCACGACACTCCTCATGCCGGTATTTATGGCTGCCTTAATGATTTTGCCGACATACCTGGCCATGATGGACGACAAGGAAGAACGTACCATTGCCGTTTACGATCCGACCAGCCTTGTTCTGGACCGGCTCGAAAGCAAAGAATTTACCAAGTTTCATTATATCCCTAAGCAGGAGTTTCAAGAGTTAAACAAGGATTTCAAATCAGACAAATATTATGCAGTACTTTATATTCCTGAAAATATACTGACCACCAACCGTGCTGAAATGTTTTCAGATAAACAAATCACATTTGATGTAAAAAATCTGGTTACCAATCGTATTGAAAACATCATAGAAAGTGAGAAGCGGAAAAAGGTTGTTGATGAAACCGGAGTTCCCGATCTGGAAAAGAAACTGGCTGCTACAAAAACGAATATCAAGGTAGAAACCATTAAATTGGGCGAAGAAGGGGAAGCTGTAAAAAGCTCTACTGAAATTGCAATGGCCATTGGCTATGTTGCCGGATTCCTTATTTATATGTTTGTTTTCATATACGGAACCATGGTCATGCGGGGCGTGATGGAAGAAAAATCGAACCGGATTGTGGAGGTAATCATTTCATCGGTTAAACCATTCCAGCTTCTGTTTGGAAAAATAATTGGGATCGGATTGGTTGGACTGACTCAAATTGGCATTTGGGTCATACTCGGAATCGCGATTGCAACAGGTTTAACTACCTTCGTCGGGAGTGGATCTGCAAAATCTGTTGTTCAGGCACAAAGCATTATGTCATCGCCCGGGATGGAGCAAATGGCAGCTTCTGCTCCGGCAAAAGAAAATATCACTATTGAAATCATTCAAATGATTGGCAACCTGAATATTCCGCTAATCCTATTTGCGTTGTTTTTTTACTTCATTTGCGGATTCATTCTTTATGCATCTTTACAGGGAGCCATTGGTTCAGCAGTTGACAGCGACGAAGATGCCCAGCAAATGATGCTTCCGGTTATGATGCCCTTAATTTTTTCAATCATCATACTTTTTGCAGTGGCTAAAAATCCGGAAGGGTCACTGGCATTCTGGGCATCCATGATTCCGCTTACTTCACCTGTAATTATGGTGGCACGAATACCTTTTGGTGTACCTGCATGGCAAATTGTATTATCCATGGTTATTCTTCTGGGTACCATACTTGGAACCATTTGGATGGCTGGAAAAATATACAGGACCGGAATTTTGATGTATGGAAAAAAAGTCAATCTTAAAGAAATCGTTAAGTGGCTGTTCTACAAAAATTAAATAAAAGACGAAATTGTACTTTAATAAATATTTTTCATATCATTGCATGATCAAATTATAAGAAATGAAAGCGAACTTCTCGACCATGTATATGTGCAGTTGCAACAATCATTCAGGAGAAGGTTTGTTTTCAATACACAATTGAAATTCACAAAAGAGATTATATGTCGAAGCCTTCCGAACACCGGGAGGCTTTTTTTGTTATAACCCTAAAAATGACAATAAAATGAAAGTAAACAACATTTTGGAAACCATTGGAAATAGTCCTTTGGTACGAATCAACAACCTGTACCCTGACGGATACGTAGTTTACGTAAAACTTGAAAAAACCAATCCTGGTGGCAGTATCAAAGACCGTATTGCACTTTCGATGGTCGAAGATGCAGAAGCGAAAGGAATCCTGAAACCAAACAGTGTACTGATTGAGCCAACTTCAGGAAATACCGGAATTGGACTGGCTTTGGTTGCTGCAGTAAAAAAATACAAATTGATTTTGGTCATGCCTGAATCAATGAGTATTGAACGCCGCAGAATTCTTACTGCCTATGGTGCAGAACTGGTTTTAACACCTCGCGAATTAGGAATGAAAGGCGCTATTGCTAAAGCTAACGAGCTGGCAGCAGAAACTCCGGGTGGCTGGATTCCTTCACAGTTTGATAATCCATCTAACATTGATGCTCATAAACTAAAAACTGCACAGGAAATTCTTTCTGATTTTCCGGAAGGATTTGACTATTTGATTACCGGAGTTGGAACTGGCGGACATATTTCGGGAGTAACCGAAGTACTGAAACAGAGCTTCCCAAACCTGAAATCGTTTGCTGTTGAACCCGAATTGTCGCCCGTAATCAGTGGTGGCGCACCTGGCCCCCACCCGATTCAGGGAATTGGAGCTGGGTTCATTCCGGTAAACTGCAAGAAAGAACTTTTGGATGGTGTTATCCAGGTTTCGAAAGACGAAGCGTTTGATTATGCACGCCGGGCCGCCAAAGAAGAAGGATTGTTTGTTGGAATTTCATCCGGTGCCTCACTGGCTGCGGTGGCAAAAAAAATAACCGAACTTCCTGCAGGCTCTAAAATATTGACATTTGCCTATGACACCGGCGAACGGTATTTGTCGATTGAAGGATTGTTTTAATACAAAAAGGCTGGTTTTTACCGGCCTTTTTTGGTCTGACTAAAAATTCATCTTAATACATGACTGATATTACAAATGCAACTCAATGCAATTTTCCGTTCAGCAGAAATCATAACTGATTCGGTTTTACACTGTATTTTATGTAATTTAACCGACTGAATACAACAACCATGACACCAGAAAAATTAGCTGAGATTATCCAGCAAGGCGAAGGAATCGAGGTCGAATTTAAATCGGCTCAAAACGGTTTACCGGAAAATTTGTACGAAACAGTTTGTGCGTTTCTAAATCGAAACGGAGGCCATCTATTTTTAGGTGTCGATGACCATAAAAACATTGTTGGCATCGAACCATCCAGGATTCAAAACTATATCAACCAAATAGTAGTAACTGTAAATAATCCACAAAAAATAAACCCACCGTTTTTCCTTTCTCCAGAAAACATTTCAATCCAAGGCAAACAGTTGATCTACATTTATGTACCTGAAAGTTCCCAAGTCCACTCAACTTCTGGCATAATATTCGATAGAAATAACGATGGTGATTTTCACATTTCAAAAAACAGTTCTCATATTTCGGCACTTTACCAGAAGAAGCAACAAACTTTTACCGAAAACAAAATTTACCCATACCTCCAACTCTCAGATTTAAGAGAAGATTTATTTGTCCGAATCCGCAAGATGGCAGCCAATAATCGGCCCAATCATCCGTGGCTCGAAATGAACGATCTGGAATTAATGAAATCGTCCAGCCTATATCAGAAAGATTATTTAACCGGACAGCAAGGATTTACCTTCGCAGCAACATTATTGTTAGGTAAAGATGCTGTCATTCAATCCATTGTTCCGGCTTACAAAACTGATGCGATCCTCAGGGTACATAACCTTGATCGGTATGACGATCGGGATGATGTAAGAACTAATCTCATAGAATCGTATGACCGTTTAATGGCTTTTGTACAAAAGCATTTACCCGACAAATTCTATGAAGAACCTGATGCCCAGCGGAGAAGCCTTCGTTCGGTTATTTTCCATGAAGTGATCATCAATCTGTTAGGGCATCGCGAATTCACTAATCCGTTCCCGGCAAAACTTATCATCGAGGCAAACAAGGTAAAGACAGAAAACTGGTGTAAACCTCATGGACATGGAGCTATTGACCCTTACAACTTCACACCGCAAACCAAAAACCCAAACATTGCAAAATTCTTTCGTGAGATTGGCCGCTTCGAAGAATTAGGTTCAGGAGTTCGGAATATTTTCAAATACACCAAATTTTACTCGAATGGACAACAACCCGAGTTGGTTGAAGGAGATATTTTCAAAATATCAATTCCCATTGCAGAAATACAGCATTACGATATTGAAGGAGAAGCAGCAGTGTCAACCAAAACAATTGGCGGTGCAATTGGCGGTGCAATTGGCGGTGCAATTGGCGGTGCAATTGGCGGTGCAATTGGCGGTGCAATTGAGGAAATAAGTAAGGGAGTTACTATGAAAGTAAAGGAGAAACTTATGACCATTATAACTGCTATTCATTCAAATGAAGGTAAAAAAACACCTGATTTGATAAATATATTGAAGGTTTCAGAAAGGAGCATTGAGAGGTATTTAAAACAACTCCGGGAAGCAGGTTTAATAGAATTTAAAGGTAATTCTGCACTTACAGGTGGATATTATTTAACTGAAAAAATGAAAGCAAAGTTAAACTAAAAAATGGCCAATTCCTCTCATCGTCTGACCATGTACAATCGAATCGCAATTATCGACCTTGGAACTAACACCTGTAACCTCCTGATTGCAGCCTACCAAAATAAAACTTATCAGATTCTTTATCAGGGGAAAGAAGTTGTAAAATTGGGAAAAAACGGGATTGATAAAAACTATCTGACCGATGAAGGACTTGAACGGGCCATTCTGGCCATCCGCAAACATCAGGAACGAATAAGCCAGTTTGAAGTTTCAGAAATGGTCATAATTGCTACTTCCGCTATTCGTGATGCAATTAATCAGGATTGGTTTCGGCAGCAAATAAAAGCCAATACAGGACTTGATCTTCATATAATTTCAGGAGAAAAGGAAGCGGATCTGATTTTTAACGGAGTTAGGCTAGCGTTTAACGAAATTGATGACCATTCACTTATTCTGGACATTGGCGGCGGAAGCAATGAGTTTATCCTGACAAAAGGTAATAAACCAATCTGGAAACAAAGTTTTCCGTTGGGAATGGCCCGCGTAATTGAACAACTACCTCCATCCAACCCTATTACAAATCTCGAGATTCAACAAATCAAAACCTATTTTGAAAGTCGGCTCGACTTGCTTTGGAACCGCACCAAAAACATCGGAATTACCAGTTTAATAGGCTGTTCGGGGGCTTTCGACACTCTGGTCGATTTAATTGATCAAACAGAACCGGGAACAAAAATCAGAACTAAACAGGAAATTTCAATTCCTGATTTTCTCCGGATTTATGAATTACTTATATCTTCAACAACTGCAGAAAGAAGCGAAATGAAAGGATTGGAATCGCTCCGTATCGAGATGATTGTTCCCTCGGTTATCTTCATCAAATTAATCATCGACCGGATAAAAATTCAGAAAATCTACCAAACTGATTACGCCTTGAGGGAAGGTGTTTTATACGAACAAATTTTCAGTTAAATTCGGGCAATAATTACAAAAACAAAACCATGTCAAGAATCCTGGTCATTGATGACGAACGCAGCATCCGGAATACCATAAAAGAAATATTGGAATTCGAAAAATACCAGGTCGAACTGGCTGAAGATGGGTATAAAGCCCTCGAATTGTTGAAAACAAACGATTTTGATGTGGTTCTGTGCGACATTAAAATGCCGGGAATGGATGGAATTGAAGTTCTGCAAAAATTGGAAGAAATGAAACCGGACACTCCGGTAATCATGATTTCGGGACATGGAAACATAGACACTGCGGTCGAATCCATTAAAAAAGGGGCATTCGATTTTATCGAAAAACCGCTCGACCTGAACCGATTACTCATCACCTTACGCAATGCGCTGGACAAATCGAGTCTGGTCACCGAAACCAAAGTATTGCGAAAAAAAATGGGAAAGCGATTCGATATTGTTGGTAATTCTCCTTCTATTCAAAAGGTAAAAGATATGGTTGACCGTGTGGCAGCAACCGATGCCAGGGTGCTGATTACAGGTTCGAACGGAACTGGCAAAGAACTGGTTGCCCGCCGTCTTCATGAAAAAAGCAATCGGGCCGAAGGTCCGTTTATTGAAGTAAACTGCGCCGCCATTCCTTCTGAACTTATTGAAAGCGAGCTTTTCGGGCACGAGAAAGGCGCATTCACTTCAGCCATCAAACAGCGAAAAGGAAAGTTTGAACAAGCGACCGGAGGAACGATCTTCCTGGACGAAATCGGCGACATGAGTTTATCCGCCCAGGCCAAAGTGTTGCGGGTTTTACAGGAAAGTGTAATCACCCGTGTTGGTGGCGATTCTCAAATTAAGGTTGATGTACGGGTGGTAACAGCCACGAATAAAAATCTGGCTCAGGAAATTGAAAAGAACAACTTCAGGGAAGATTTGTATCACCGATTAAGCGTGATATTAATTCATGTGCCTGATTTGAACGAACGGATTGAAGACATTCCTGTTTTATGTACTTATTTCATTGATCAGATTTGTACTGAATATGGCATTCCGCTCAAAACCATTGACAATGATGCGATAACCGAACTTCAGAAAATGCGCTGGACGGGCAATATCCGCGAATTCAGGAATGTGATTGAACGGCTGATTATTTTATGTGATAAAACCATCAACCGGGAAGATGTGTTGAATTATGCCGTTCCAAACAAATAAATCCATTTATTACCAATAAACTCAAACAAGTCTGTAATTGCGTTGTTATAATCACATGACTGCCATTTACAGTCAAAAGAAATTAAAAACAAAGCTCTGATTACGGATAGTTTTCGTTAATGTCATGGCGTACCCGAATTTTAACACCAGTTGAAATTTATGACTATCTGTTAATCAGAGTTTTTTTTTGGATCAGTTGATAATGTTGTGGGGAATAGTTTTTTCAATCCCAAACGCTCACTTATTATATTTTTCGACAGCCTTATTCTGTTTCAGGAAACTTTAGTCGTTCATCCTCATAAAATGAAGCAACTCATAGATGAATAAAGTGGAAAGCGATAGGGATTTGGGGTTTAGCCCAGTATGGGCGGGATATTTATAGCCCGGGGCAAAACGACGAAGGAGTGTCGCCCCGGGTAGGAAAGAGCGAAAGGAAACCGTCCGTGTAAAAGGGTTTTTAAAGGCATAAACCTTATTTCGGACGGAATTGGATTCACGAT
>PNOH01000056.1 GCA_013824715.1 Odoribacter sp.
CGGAGTAACCCAAGGAATAAAAAACCAAAGAAACCTTACTCAATGAATTACAAACGATTATGAATAATCACTAACTAAACGACATTGAATTAGCTTTATTTAATTGAAAAGAGCTTATCACCAAACTGTTAATATTTCCTAATCAAATCAGTGAAAAAGAACATCCAATCAAAATAAATATACCTTTGAAAAACATTTTCTCAGTATTTTGCGTTTTAACGATCACATGAAGAAACTGTTATCCATATCAATTGCCCTTCTCATGTTGCTTTCGGGTATGCAGCTTACTATTTCCAGACATTACTGCGGAGGTGAGCTTGCTGATTCCAAGGTGTCCATTGTGGGTAATTTAGCTTCATGTGGAATGGAAGGAACAACTGATGAATGCACTCAGCCTGGCAGTCATTTAGAATCGAGCTGCTGCGATAACAAAGTATCGTTTTATGCGGTCGATCACAATTATTCGCCTTCGTTTACCGAATTCAAAACATTTTCACTAACTGTTATTCAGGTATTTTCTATTCCTGAAAACTTTACTTTTCAATCACTTACTTCGTTAAGTCACATTAGCACAGATGTCAGTCCGCCAGGTACTTTGCTGGCCAATGCTGTGAGCTTGCCCAAAATTTGCGTTTTCCGTATTTGATGTTTTAACCACGAAGAACACTAAGTTTTTCACAAAGGACTCTATGGTCGAATTACGTTTTGACTCCTGATCTATACCTATGTGAATTAAAAACGATTCTTTGAATTAATCCCAAATTCATAGTGTTCTTCGTGCTTTCTTCGTGCACCTTTGTGGTTAATCTTTTATTCAAAAACATCAAATATTTAAAATCATGAAAACTGTAAAAATTATCATAGTTGCCTTATTGGCAGGATTTCTGGGCTCAAACTCTTATGCCCAAATGCACGATCATTCAAAAATGGACATGCCCAAAACAAAAACAGACTCCAAAATTGATATGGCCAAAGCTAAAACTGAAAGCATAAAGGTTTGGGGCGAATGTAACATGTGTAAAACCCGCATCGAAAAAGCTGCAAAAATAGAAGGTGTTACCAAGGCAAGCTGGGACACAGAGACCAAAATGCTTTCGCTGGTGTATGATCCTTCAAAAACGAATAGTGACGATGTCCAAAAGAAAATTGCTGCTGTTGGTCACGATACTGAAAAATTCAAAGCAGACGATAAGGCATACGCAAAACTCGACGATTGCTGTAAGTACGACCGAAAGAAATAATTTTTCTATTCCCATTTTTCAATGCAATAGCCATGGTTCAGCCAATTTCAATAGGTGGAAATGAATTTGGTCATGGCTATTCATTGATTCTTTTCACATTAAAAAAATACAGATATGAAAAAATTTAGATTGTCATTGGCAGTCCTTTTCGGAAGTGCCATTATGATTTCATCTTGTCAGAAGGATGGAACAAATATCACTCAGGTAAATTTTGACGCCGCTTATGTAGTTAATGGCGAAAGTAATACAATCTCAGTAATCAACCTTTCCACCAATAAAGTGGATAAAACCATTGACCTTCCTCAATTTCAGGTGACTTCAGGAATGGGCATGATGGGATCTGGCGGTATGGTGAACATGTGGCCGCACCACATTTCGCTGTCGCCCGATAAAAGCAAGATTGCCGTGTCTTTTCCGGGAAGTAATTTCAACGGTGGTGCCGGAATGATGGTATCTTCTTTTACTTCAGGAAATATGATGGGTGGTACATCAGCCAATATTCCGACTCAAGGCAAAATAGTAATTCTGGATGCCGTTTCAGGAGCAATCCTGAAGGAAATCGCGCTCGAAGGAATCGCTTTTAATGTGGCTTTTTCGCCCGATGGCAAAGAATTGTGGACAGCCCTGATGATGATCACAGGTAAGGTTTTGGTATTCGATGCCAGTACTTACGCGCTTTTAAATACCATTACGGTTGGTCAATTGCCAACCGAAGTTTCGTTTTCCGACGATGGAAAAAAGGTTTTTGTGGCCAATGGAATGTCGAATTCGGTGAGTGTTATCGATGCCGCAACTAAAAAGGTACTCGAAACTGCCGCAGTGGGTAACTACCCGGTTGGTGCATGGCCGGGCATGGGAGGTATGATGTACGTGAACAACGAAAAAGGACAGAGCATCAGTATGTTGGACGTGATGACGAACATGATGACCAATACGCTGCAACTTGGTTTTACGCCTGGAATGGCCATCCGAAATACCATGATGAACCAAATGTGGGTTTCCGATCCCATTGGCAGTCAGGTTCATATGTGGACAGCTGGTAATACCGGATATATGCATGGAGGAGCCGTACCCGTAGGTAATGGGGCATCTGCCCTTGCATTTAACAAATCTGGCACTTTGTGTTATGTAACCAATCAAACCGATGGAACAGTTTCGGTTGTTGATGTTCCAAATCTCAAAGAGATAATGAAAATTACTGTTGGCAAAAAGCCTAACGGAATTGTTATGAGGTACAAATCCAATTTTTAAAATCCTTTATAAATGAAAAAGTTTATTGTTGCTTTTTTAATTGTTGCATTAGGTGTATCATCTTCTTCATGTATGATGATGATGCCAGGCCACATGTCTGGTTCTATGCAAGAGGGTCACAATCATGTCAGTTCCGATGTAAAAACAGATCCGGTTTGTGGGAAGCAAATTGTGGATGAAAATTCTCTGTCTTATGAATATCAGGGAAAAAATTACTATTTTGATACCGAAGAATGTTTGTCAGTTTTTAAAGACAATCCAGACCATTTCCTGCAAAAGCAAAACAATCATTCTCCTAAAAATACATGGACTAAGGTTGGGATGATTGGAGGAGGAATTGTAATGACATCAATGATGATACTTATGTTGGCGAGAGTTTTTTAGTCGTTGATATTATTTATCTGTAAAAAAAAATCAAAGTATGTTTAACCGACTTGTCAAATATTTTCTTGAGAACCGGCTGATTACCTTTATTTTCCTGATCACATTTGTGGTTCTGGGTATGGTATTTATGCCTTTTCACTGGAAATCCGATTTTTTTCCCCGCGATCCGATTGCAGTGGACGCCATCCCTGATATTGGCGAAAATCAGCAGATTGTAGCCACCGAATGGATGGGCCGTTCTCCGAAAGACATTCAGGATCAGGTAACCTATCCGTTAACCACTGCCTTGCTGGGTATCCCGGGAGTGCAAACCATCCGAAGCACGTCCATGTTCGGAATGTCGTTCATCTACATTATTTTTAAAGACAACGTAGAGTTTTACTGGAGTCGCTCGCGCATTCTTGAAAAGCTTAATTCATTACCTGCAGGAACATTGCCTCTGGGAGTTCAGCCAACTTTAGGTCCGGATGCAACAGCATTGGGGCAAATTTACTGGTACACTCTCGAAGGTCGAAATCCCCAAACCGGTCAACCTAACGGAGGCTGGGATCCGCAGGAATTGCGCACCATTCAGGATTTCTACGTCAAATACGGACTCACAACTGCTGAAGGTGTTTCAGAAGTGGCATCCGTGGGCGGGTTCATCAAAGAATACCAGATTGACCTGAACCCCGAAGCGTTGAAAGCATTCAATGTGTCGGCCATGGACGTGATGAACGCGGTGCGTAAAAGCAACCTCGATATTGGCGCCGAAACCATTGAACTGAACAATGTGGAATACATTATCCGTGGTTTGGGCTACGTTAAAAATCTGGAAGACCTTGAAATCTCGGTGGTTGCTGTCCGGAATAATGTTCCGGTGCGTATTAAAGACGTGGCGAATGTCGCATTTGGTCCGGCAACCCGCCGTGGCGGATTGGACAAATCAGGTTCCGAAGCAATTGGTGCAGTGGTGGTTGCCCGTTATGGCTCAAATCCGATGGATGTGATCAATAATGTCAAGGACAAAATAAAGGAACTGGAAGCCGGGATGCCGCAAAAGACTTTGCCCGACGGAACAACTTCGAAAGTAACTGTCGTTCCTTTTTACGATCGCACCGGACTCATCAAGGAAACCATAGGAACACTCGAATCTGCCCTCTCGCACGAAATCCTGATCAGCATCATTGTCATTATTATCCTGGTTATGAACCTGAAGGCATCGCTTATTGTAGCCGGCTTGCTGCCGATTGGCGTTTTGATGACTTTCATTCTAATGCGCCTTTTCGGAGTTGAGGCAAATATCGTCGCTTTGTCAGGTATCGCTATTGCAATTGGCGTAATGGTAGATATCGGGATTGTGGATGTGGAGAACATACTCCGGCACCTTGAAATGCCAGAAAATAAAGGGATACGTGGAAAAAAGCTAATGTCTGTCATCTATCAGGCAACTACCGAAGTACGTGCTGCGGTGGTAACTTCCATTGCCACTACCATTGTCAGTTTCCTTCCCGTCTTTGCCATGCAGGCTGCCGAAGGAAAGTTGTTTCACCCATTGGCTTTTACCAAAACCTTTGCTTTGGTTGCTGCATTCGTTCTCGGAATTGTGGTGCTACCGACTTTAACACATATCTTCTTTAATATTAGCTTCGATCGCCGGAAGATCAGCAGGATTTGGAACGGCAGTTTAATTGTTGCCGGTATGCTGTTTGTCATTCTCTGGCAAACCTGGCCCGCCTTGGCATTGGTTGCAATAGGAATCAATAATTTGCTCGACGACCGTTGGCCTGAGAACCGCAAGGAATTTCCAAATTACATCAATATTGCCATTACAGTGTTGGTGGCTGCATGGTACCTCACCATCGAGTGGCTTCCATTAGGAGCCCACAACAGCACGCTCGTGAACTACCTGTTTGTGAGTGGTATTATTGCGGTGATTCTTGCTGCCCTGATGTCTATGGTCCATTTTTATGAAGAAATCATGCGGTGGGCTTTGGAAAACAAATGGAAATTCCTGGTAATCCCGGCAGTCACTTTATTATTCGGATTGCTGGCCTGGCAGGGTTTTGATAAAACTTTCGGCGTTATAGCTACTGGTGCAGAGAAAGTTGGCTGGAAAAACATCAGGCAAACGTCTTTCTGGCAAACTCCTGAAAAGCTGTTTCCCGGAACCGGCAAGGAATTTATGCCATCGTTAAACGAAGGTTCGTTCCTGCTGATGCCCACCAGTATGCCACACTCCGGAATACAAAAAAACCTGGAATACATCGAAACATTGGACAAACGTTTATCTGCCATTCCTGAAGTGGAAGTTGCAGTTGGCAAATGGGGCCGCGTCAATTCAGCGCTCGATCCGGCGCCGGTGCAGATGTTTGAGAATACCATCAATTACCGCCCGGAGTATATTCTCGATGAAAATGGTCAGCGTATGCAATTTAAGGTTGACAGAGATGGAAGCTATATCCTGAAAAGCGGATCGAAATACAATTTTGAAAAGGAAGGTTTCAAGATTATTTCTGCCGACAGCCTTGTCCCCGCTAAAAATGGGGAATATTTCCGCCAGTGGAGACCTGAAATCAAGAAGCCCAACGATATCTGGAACGAAATAGTGAAAGTAACCAACATTCCGGGCCTGACTTCGGCGCCGAAATTACAGCCGATTGAAACCCGTTTGGTGATGCTTTCGACCGGAATGCGCGCACCGATGGGATTAAAAGTTTATGGTCCTGATTTGGATGCGATTGAAAAGGGCGGGTTGCTGCTTGAACAGGCCTTGAAAGAGGTTCCATCCATCAAAGGTTCATCGGTATTTTACGACCGCGCAGTTGGCGCTCCATATCTGGAAATTAAATTGAACCGTGAAGCAATGGCCCGCTATGGCATGAGTGTAAGCGATGTACAGGAAGTTTTGTCGGTGGCTGTTGGCGGAATGGCGCTTTCATCTTCAGTTGAAGGTCGCGAACGGTTCCCGATCCGGGTGCGCTACGCCCGCGAATTGCGCGATAATCCAGACGACATCAAGCGCATCCTGATTCCGGCAATGAACGGCGTTCAGATTCCGTTGAGCGAAATTGCCGATATTGATTACACCCGTGGCGCGCAGATGATCCGCAGCGAAAATACGTTCCTGAATGGCTTTGTTATTTTCGACAAGAACGAAGGCAAAGCAGAAGTGGATGTAGTTGAAGAAGCCACCAAAGTTCTGGAGGAAAAACTGAGTTCAGGCTCACTCGTTCTGCCTTCCGGAGTATCGTATAAATTTGCCGGAAATTACGAACATCAGATAAGGGCTACCAAACGATTGATGATAGTTATCCCGATCAGTTTGCTTCTGATTTTGCTATTGCTTTATTTCCAATTCCGCACAGTAACAGCCTCATTTATTCACTTCTCAGGAGTCTTCGTAGCATTTGCAGGTGGTTTTATCATGCTTTGGTTGTATGGTCAGGACTGGTTCCTGAATTTTTCAGTTGCCGGAATCAATCTCCGCGACATGTTCCAGATGCATACAATCAACCTGAGTGTGGCCGTCTGGGTCGGTTTTATCGCCTTATTTGGCATCGCCACCAACGATGGAGTAATTATGGGAACCTATATACATCAGGTATTTGAAGACAGGCATCCGGCAACGGTTCACGAAGTGCGTGAGGCTGTAGTTACTGCCGGAATGAAACGTGTCCGTCCAGCCATGATGACCACTGCTGTTGCCGTTATCGCTTTGTTGCCTGTTTTAACATCCACCGGAAAAGGTTCCGACATCATGATCCCTATGGCCATCCCCATGTTTGGCGGTATGGTTATTCAGGTCATGACTGTTTTTGTCGTCCCGATGTTTCAGTCAATGTGGAGAGAAAATGCAGTGAAAAAAATCAAAAATCCGGAACAACATGAAAATGCATAGAATATCATTAAAATACAGCCCCCTTCCCGTTCCCCCAAACGGGGGAAAGCTTTGGGTATCGCTTGATAAAAGAGGCCAACAACTTAGAAGTACAGATTTTCAGCCCTGTAAGGGCGATCCGTCAGCTGACGGATTTGTAGCCCGGGGCAAAGCGACGAAGGAGTGTCGCCCCGGGTTAGAGCAACGGCAATATTCTCGTCCGCGAAATAAGGTTAAAAAAAGTGCAAATCTAATTTCGGACGAAATGGAATTGACCTCGAAAATATCTGTACAAAAATTTATATTGACCTTTATATTGATCGGAATTTGGACTATTGCCAATAGCCAACAATCCGATTCTCTAACTTATTATCTGGAAATCGCAGCGAAAAACAACCCGTCTGTTCAACAGAAATTCACCGAATATCAGGCCGCTCTGCAAAAAGTGCCGCAGGTGGGCAGCTTGCCCGATCCGGAGCTGAATGTGGGTGTATTTCTGAGTCCAATGGAACTGGTTGGCGGAAAACAGGTTGCCGATATTCGGCTGATGCAGATGTTTCCGTGGTTTGGCGTGCTGAAAAATGCCAAAGACGAAATGAGCCTGATGGCCAAAGCTAAATTCGAATCGTTCCGTGAAATCAAATTACAGGTGTATTACGATGTTCAGCGCACTTGGAACGAGTTGCAAAAAGTTCAGCAATCGATCAGGATTAATGAAAAAAACCTGGAAATATTGCATTCGCTGGAGCGGCTTTCTTTGGTAAAATTCAAAGCAGCTTCAGCTAGCGGAGGTGCATCTTCAGGTGGTTCAGTTTCTTCAGGAAATTCAGCGTCAGCCACACAAGGTTCGTCCGGAATGAATACGATGGGCCGCAATTCCGGAACTTCGGCAGCTCAGGCTTCAGCAGCAATGCCGGCCAGTCCGATGGCAACTTCCGGAGGTTCAGGTCTGGCTGACATTTACCGGATTCAGATGGAGATCGGCGAATTGGAAAACAGCATTGCTTTATTTAAAAATCAGGATCAAACCATTGCTGCAAGGTTTAATAATTATCTGAACCGAAAACCCCATTCAACCGTAACACTGCCCGACAAGCTTGATGCAGATTCTCTTGGTTTAACCATTTCGGTTATTGCTGACAGTATGCTCCAAAATAGTCCAATGCTTGGAATGCTCGAATACGAACAAAAATCGCTCGAAGCACGAAAATTGATGGTCACGAAAATGGGCTACCCGATGGTTGGTTTGGGAGTGAATTATTCGCTGATCGGGAAAGATATCAATGCGATGTCTCCGGATATGAATGGCGCTGATATGATTATGCCCATGATGACCATTACTTTGCCCATTTACCGGAAGAAATACAAAGCTATGCAGGAAGAAGTTGAACTGATGAAAACAGCAAACAAACAAGGTTATCAGGCCACTGCCAATTCGCTGCAAACTGAATATTACGAAGCTATTCAATTATATCAGGATGCCAGACGCAGAATGAAACTCTACGATAATCAACACGAACTGGCTGATAAATCGCTTAATATCCTGCTGAAAAGCTTTTCAGCCTCCGGATCAAATCTGTCCGATCTGCTCCGGATTCGCCAGCAGGCGGTTGATTATGAGTTGAAGAAAATGGAAGCGATTACAGATAACAACACGGCCATTGCCTGGTTAAAAAGACTTGGAAATATTAAAAAATGATACAATGAAACGACAAACTATATTAACAACCGGTGCTTTGATCTTAGGTATTTTTCTTGGCTGGGCGGTTTTTCACTCCCCGGAAAAGAAGGAAGAAAGCCACAATCATTCAGCTCAAGAAAAAAAAGCTGAGATTTGGACCTGCTCCATGCACCCGCAAATCCGAATGGATAAACCCGGGAAATGCCCGATTTGTGCGATGGACCTGATCCTGCTCCATTCAAATACTTCGTCCGAATCGGATGTGATGGCCGTTCACCTCACCAAAGAGGCTGCAGCGCTGGCCAATGTTTTGACTTCGGTTGTTTCGGTTCAGACACCAGTTAAAGAATTGCGCCTTTACGGAAAAGTGCAGGCTGACGAACGTTTGCTGCAAAATCAGGTGGCATATATTCCCGGGCGAATTGAAAATTTGATGATCAACTTTACCGGTGAGATGGTGAGAAAAGGCCAGCCACTGGCTCTTATTTATTCACCTGAATTGGTTACCGCACAGCAGGAATTGCTTGAGGCAGGAAAAACCAAACTGGCACAGCCCGAAATCTATGAAGCAGCCAAAGAAAAGCTCCGTCAATGGAAATTAACAGATAAGCAAATCTCGGAAATCGAAAATTCGGGCAAGGTGCAGGCCAATATGGAAGTTGAATCAACCGCGAACGGGATTGTTACTGCCCGTCGGGTCAACAACGGCGACTATGTCAGCCAGGGCTCAGTTTTGTTCGAAGTTTCTGATCTTTCGCGTGTTTGGATTTTGTTCGATGCCTACGAAAGCGATCTCCCGTTCCTGAAAAAAGGCGACGAAGTGGAATTTACGATTCAGGCATTGCCCGGTTCGGCATATTCCGGAACGATCATGTTTATTGATCCGGTGATTGATCCGGTGAACCGTGTAGCCAAAGTCCGCTTGGAAATGAGCAATCCGGGGGCAAAACTGAAACCCGGAATGTTTGCTACCGGAATCGTAAAATCAAACCTTGACGAGTTCAATAACAAATTGGTTATTCCCCGAACAGCGGTACTTTGGACAGGCAAACGCTCCATCGTTTACGTCAAACAACCCGGAGAAGAGCCTGTTTTCAAAATCCGTGAGATCGAACTTGGCCCGCAACTCGGAAACAGCTACGTGGTAATTGATGGATTAACTGATGGCGAAGAAATCGTTACTCAGGGTGCGTTCAGTGTGGATGCGGCTGCCCAGTTGGAAGGAAAGCCCAGCATGATGAACCCCTCCGGAGGCAAGGTATCTTCAATGCCAGGAATGGATATGCCGGGAGAAAATAAAAGTTCACAGAAAATTCCTGCAGAGACTCATCCGATGACTTCGAGTCATCAGATGAGTGAGCAAATCAAAGTTTCAGGCAACTGTGAACAATGTAAAGACCGGATTGAATCAGCCGCCAAATCGGTATCAGGAGTAAATTCGGCCGAATGGAGTTCGGAAACAAAAATGCTGCATGTTCAGTTTGACGGCGCCAAAACGAATTCAGATGTCATTCAGAAAGCCATTGCCAAAGTTGGTCATGATACCGAAAAATTTAAAGCTTCGGTTGAAGTTTACAAGCAACTTCCGGAATGCTGTTTATATCGCAAATAGAAGTTTAATCCTTTAATTTTTAAGAGTATGAAAACAAAAAATTTAAGTTTAGCAGCCTTTTTTATGTTTGTGCTAGTTGCAGTTTTTGCCGGAAACAAAGTTGAAAAAGTAAAGGTTTATGGAAATTGCGACATGTGCAAAACGCGTATCGAAAAAGCGGCCAAAGCGGTTGATGGCGTTGCTTCAGCCAATAGGGACAAGAAAACCAAGATGATAGACATTGCCTTTGATGATTCAAAGACTGATGTGGATAAAGTTGAAATAGCAATTGCCAAAGCCGGCCACGACACCGAAATGCATAAGGCAACCGACGAAGCATACAGTAAATTGCCAAGCTGCTGCCAATACGACCGGGCCAAAACAGAAACGAAGATGGACGGAAAAATGGATATGAAAATGGATCATTCAAAGATGCATTAATATTTTTTTGCAAAAAGAATCCGAAATAATAGGGAAGAATTGTTTATAAAAGGATTTTATTTATAGATTTGGCCCATCGTTTGAATGTAAAATTAAATAATTGAAGCAAAATAGTATGAATCAGTCACTTTCCAATAGCACCATGTGTATGTGTAGCTGTATGTTGTTCCAACATGTGGAGGGTGGCGTTATGCTTTGTTAGATAGATATTATAAATTACAAATAACTATTCAGCCCTTCACAAAATTTGTGAGGGGCTTTTTTTTACCTATAAATACAAAAAATATCATGGCAGATTTACTTTTTAAGATTGATGGAGAGGCACAAACGGCAGCCCGCTTTCAGGCAAATGCCCGACAGTTTAGTTTAGTCATTGACGAGCCGCCTGCATTGGGTGGTGATGACCTGGGAGCCAACCCTGTGGAATTTTTGCTGGCCAGTTATGCCGGATGTATTAACGTGGTTGCGCACCTGACCGCCCGCGAACTTGGCATTAAAGTAGAAAAACTTAGCATTGCCATCAGCGGAAACATCAACCCTGCACGCCTTCTCGGACAATCTGATGTTGACAGGGCGGGGTTCAAACAAATTGACGTGGAGTTTTCACCAATAACCGATGCGTCGCCGGAACTCACAAAACAATGGATTTCAGCCATTAAAAACCGTTGCCCCATAAACGACAATCTGGTATCACCTACCCCACTCTCTTTCAGTTTGGTCGGGTAGGTTGGACGCACCAAGGTTCATACACCTGATAAAACATTGTAACATCACTAAAAAACACAAAAATGAAAATAAAAGTAAACGGAAAAGAACAGGAGTTCGACCAGACTCAAATTGGACTAATCGAGCTCTTACAGCAAAATAAGGTTCCCAATCCCGAATTGGTTTCAGTACAGCTAAACGGCCTCTTTGTTAAACGGGAAGCTTACCAGGAAACCTCGTTGCATGAAAATGACGAAGTCGACTTCCTCTTTTTCATGGGAGGTGGCAGCCTTTCGACCCTCAATATTTGACAAAATGGAAAGACAAGGCTTTTCAACCAGGGTAATTCATACCGAATACGCCAAAAAGGATGCTCATAATGCATTACAGATGCCTATTTATAGCAATGCTGCCTTTGAATTTGACACGGCGGAACAGATGGAGA
Source organism: Odoribacter sp. (assembly GCA_013824715.1). GTDB lineage: Bacteria > Bacteroidota > Bacteroidia > Bacteroidales > Prolixibacteraceae > Aquipluma. Next base: position 11,599 of record PNOH01000056.1, read on the forward strand.
ATGCTTTTCTGGGCCGATCACCCGATCACGCCTATTCACGTATTTCGAATCCCACCGTGGAAAATTTTGAGCAGCGTATTCGTTCAATAACCGGAGCCATGGGAGTAACGGCGTTGAGTTCAGGAATGGCAGCCATTTCGAATGTCTTTTTTACCATTGCCAAATCTGGAGACAACATTATTACATCCAGGCATTTATTTGGAAATACCTACTCATTTCTGACATCAACGTTGAATGCCTTTGGTGTGGAAACCAGGTTTTGCGACCTGACAAATGTGGAAGAAGTGGCCAATGCCATCAATAAAAAAACCATCGCCGTTTTTCTGGAAACCATTACCAATCCACAGCTTGAGATAGCAGATATTGCCTCTCTTTCGAAAATTTCAAGAGAGCACGGGGTTCTCTTAATTGTCGACTCGACGTTAACGCCTCCCAATATTTTTGCTGCTTTGGAATTTGGTGTGGACATTGAGATCATTTCCAGTACTAAGATGATAACCGGCGGGGCCACTTCAATGGGAGGCCTTGTTCTTGATTACGGTAAGTTTGATTGGTCAAAGTTTGCCAAGCTAAGCGATCTGGCCCAACGTTTCGGCCCATTTGCGTTCAATGCCAAACTCAGAAGGGAAATTTTCCGGAACCTGGGTGCTTGTTTGTCTCCTTATCACGCTTATTTACAAAGCCTTGGGCTTGAAACCCTTTCGTTGAGATTCGATAAAGCTGCTTCCAACTGCCTTTTGCTGGCCGAATATCTGCAAACGGAAGGGAAAATTACCGATGTGAACTATCCCGGACTGAAAACATCCGCATTTTATGAAGTAGGAAAAAAGCAGTTTGGTAGTTATCCGGGCGCGATGCTCACCTTTAATTTCAGCAGAAGGGAAGAATGCTTCGTGTTCCTCAACAAATTAAAGATAATAAGCAGGGCATCCAATATTTACGACAACCGTTCGCTGATTATTCATCCTGCATCGACTATTTTTTGCGATTACACTCCTGAAAAAAGAGCTGAATTGGGCGTTTCCGACACACTGATACGTTTATCGGTGGGCATTGAAGAGGTCGAAGATTTGAAAAACGAATTACATACTGCATTAATCTAAAAATTATGGAATTTACTGAATCACAGATCGAACGCTACAGCAGGCACATTATCCTTCGGGATGTTGGCGTTGAAGGACAAATTAAAATCTCGGAAGGAAAAGTTTTAATTGTCGGGGCCGGCGGACTTGGAGCGCCTTTGGCACTCTATCTGGCCGCAGCAGGTGTTGGCACCATCGGCATCATTGATGGGGATGTGGTTGACCTGACTAACCTTCAGCGACAGGTAATCCATTTTACGCCCGATGTAAACAAAGCCAAAGTATTATCGGCCAAAGAAAAAATGGAACAATTAAATCCTGATGTAAATGTAATTGCTTACCAGGAATTGCTCACCACCGACAACATCTTCGATATTATCAAAGAATACGATATCGTGGTGGATGGCACCGATAATTTCCCAACCAAGTTCCTGATCAACGATGCCTGTGTGCTTGCCCAAAAGCCCTTTTCGCATGGAGGCATTCTCCGTTTCGAAGGGCAGACTTTCACCTACACTCCGGGAAATGCCTGCTATCGTTGTATTTTCGACAGCCCTCCGCCTTCCAATGTGGTTCCAACCTGCTCCCAGGCCGGGGTTTTGGGTTCGATCGCGGGGATGCTCGGAACCATCCAGGCTACTGAAGTATTGAAATTTTTGGTCAACAAGGGAGAATTGCTGACCAACCGGATATTGACTTTCAACGCCCTTGCGATGGATTTCAGGACCATCGCATTCCGGAAGAATCCGAATTGCCCGATATGCGGCGAAAATCCTTCCATTACCGGTTTGCAGAGCTATGATCTTCCTACCTGCGATATAAAACATTAAATAGTAGTACTATGGACACAAGGAAGTGATCGGGGTGGTTAATTTTCTCCAGTACTCCGAAGGTGGCGATCGAATCTTTATTTAAACTCAAAAATTATGGTTACCAAACAACTTGATATCACCAAAGAGCACTGTCCGATGACCTTTGTAAAGACCAAGATTGAACTATCCAGGCTACGGCCAGGCGATCTCCTTGAAGTACTGCTCACCGAAGGCGAACCATTGGAAAATGTCCCCAGAAGTGCGGCCGAACAAGGGTTTAAAGTACTGGAAATTATTCATGTTAAGGACAATATTCACAAAATAACCATCGAAAAATGATTTCAATCAAGCAAAGCATTTTAGATCAAATTGTGGCTCATGCCTGCAATGATCTACCCAATGAAGCCTGCGGTTACCTGGCCGGAAACGATGGCGTGATAACACACGGTTATCAACTAACGAACACAGACCATAGCCCGGAACATTTTTCATTCGACCCGGCCGAACAATTTCAAACGGTAAGAGATGCCCGAAGCAAAGGACTTCAAATTATGGCCAATTACCATAGTCACCCGGGAACACCTGCACGACCTTCCGTCGAAGACATCCTACTGGCTTACGATCCTGAAATAAGCTACCTGATTATTTCGCTCGCGAACAGTCAGGTAGATGTAAAGTCCTTTAAGATAAAGGATTCAATTGTAGAAAAAGAAGAAATAATAATTATTTAAACAAAGACCTGACAGGTCTACAATCCAAATTATGTACACATTACCAGCAACCTTATCCGACGACATCAAATATTTTGGTTCGTTGGTTGACGAATTCCTCGATGGGAAACTCGAACCTGTTAAGTTTAAAGCAATCCGGGTGCCTATGGGCATATACGAACAACGCAAAGATGGGACATTCATGGTCCGTATCCGTTGTGCTGCCGGTTTCATCACTCCTTTTCAGCTAAAAAAGGTAGCCGAAATTGCGCACAGGCATAAATCCGACTTACTGCATATTACTACCCGTCAGGAAATTCAGATGCAGAATGTCAACCTGTCTGAAGCCACATACATTCTTCAAAACCTGAAAGAAATCGGACTTTCGTCAAAAGGCGGGGGAGGAAATACTGTTCGCAACATCATGGTATCCATCGACAGCGGCATTGCCCCTGACGAAGTATTCGATGTCACGCCCTATGCTTTTAACCTGACATCGAGGCTGATCGCTGAACTCGATTCATTTACCTTGCCCCGCAAGCTTAAGATTGCTTTTTCCAACTCCGAAAAAGACACCAGTTATTCAGTGTTTAACGATCTGGGATTCATTGCACAGGTAAAAGATGGGAAACGTGGATTCAGGGTTTATCTGGGAGGCTCACTGGCAACCAAGCCCATGGTGGGTTATCTATTATTTGATTTTGTGCCTGAAGAGGAAATATTTTACATTACCGACGCCGTTAAAAAATTGTTCTCGCGTTATGGAAACCGTAAAAACAAGCACAAAGCCAGGCTCCGGTATATTTTTTACAAACTTGGGAAAGAGGAAGTATTTCGCTTGTTCTTCGAGATATACAATGAAATTAAGCAGTTCGAAGATATCCCCTACCAACATACAACCTATAAATTTGCTCCTCCGGCACCCAGGTTGATACCTGAATTGGTATCCTCTTCCGAATTTGAGAAATGGAAGGAGAGGTATGTTGCTGACCAACGTCAGGAAGGGCTTTTTTCCGTTATTGTTCCATTAGAAAATGGAAATATTAATGCTGAAAAACTTGGACAACTGGCTGATTTTACCTCTCACTTCGGTGAAGATGTAATTCGGTTCTCTATGCGGCAAAATCTGCATTTTCGAAATATCCCCAAACAGTATCTTGGCAATGTATATAACTTTCTGGTTAAAATAGGAGTGGAAGTGCACCTTCCTTTGTTGCTGAATACGGTGGTTGCCTGTACCGGCGCCGACACCTGCCGGTTGGGAATTTGTTTGTCAAAAGGCGCCAGCGCTGCACTGCGCAAATCACTAGGCAAAAGCGATTTACCACTCGATCAACTAAGCGATTTGCGTATCAATATTTCGGGTTGCCCCAACTCCTGCGGCCAACAGGTTGCCGCCGATCTTGGTTTCTTTGGAAAGGTTGGCCGCAACGACCGCATGTATCCTGCCTACCATGTAGTTGCAGGTGCATCCATCGGAGCGGATTCCAAACTGGCGGAGCATGTGGGCGAAGTCAGTGCTTTCGATTTGCCAAAGTTTACCATTGATATTTTCAGACTTTATCTGGAAAAACAAACCCGATACCCCTCTTTCAGTGAGTATGTTCAAGCGGAAGGCAAAGCCGATATCGCCGAACTGACACGAAAATACCAGGTCATTCCTGAATTTCGGGATGATAAGAACTACTATTTCGATTGGGGTAGCGACCAGATATTTTCGCTTGCCGCCAAAGGCGTGGGTGAATGTTCCGCCGGACTTTTTGATATGATTGATGTTGACCTGAACACCATCAATGAGACAAGAGAACGGCTCGGTAATGAAACCGACAAAGATGCGGCCAACAAACTGCTTTACACGCTGGTTTTCGCCTCGTCGAGAATGCTTCTAATTACACGGGGGGCCGAACCGAAGAATACGACAGAAGTTTACAACGAGTTTTTGAGCAAATTTATTGATGCCAAGCTGATCAGTAATGTTTACCGCGAATCGGTGGAAATTGTGCGTGACGATCATTCCTACGATTTATCAGAAAAGAAAGATACCATTCTGGATCTTTCCAGGGCGGTGATTGACCTGTATGAAGGAATGGACGACTCGCTGCAATTCAAGAATCTGGGAAATAGTGATCAATCGGATACTATCGAATTACCGAAGCAAATAACCACCCGCAAAAAAGATTTCAGGGGAGTTGCCTGCCCGATGAATTTTGTGAAGACAAAAATCGAACTGGCAACTCTGAAATCGGGTGATTTACTCGAAATTTTGCTGGATGAAGGCGAACCCATTGAGAATGTACCGGGTTCCATCAAAGGCGAAGGGCACAAAATACTGGACCAAAAGAAAGTTGATGATCATTGGGTAGTAACAATAGAAAAAGTCTGAACCATGAAGGAACAAAGATACATGAGCATAGATAACCGGATATGATTTTTTTACCTATATCAATACTGATCCAATGACTTCACCCCGTGAGTGCTGCAACTGACCATCTTCAATTCAAAGTTTCAGGCAACTGTGAACAATGTAAAGACCGGATTGAATCAGCCGCCAAATCGGTATCAGGAGTAAATTCGGCCGACTGGAGTCCTGAAACAAAAATACTTCATGTTCAGTTTGACGGCGCCAAAACGAATCCGGATGCTATTCAGAAAGCTATTGCCAAAGTTGGCCACGATACCGAAAAATTTAAAGCTCCTGACAATGTTTACAAAGAACTTCCGGAGTGCTGTTTATACCGGAAATAAGTAATTAAAAAATAGTTATTCAAGTATTCAATAAATATATTGAATACTTGAATAACTTTTATATATTCGCCGAATCATTTTAATACAAATGGAAATGGAAGGTCGCGAATTTAAAGATGCCATGTATGATGGTTTGGCCAAAATGCTCAAAGCCATCTCCAATTCCTACCGTTTAGAAATCATTGAAATGCTTTCACAAGGCGAAAAAAGCGTTGAAGGCATTGTAAAAACCACCAACCTCACTTTTGCCAATGCCTCACAGCACCTTCAGGTTTTGAAGAATAACAACATTGTAAAGGCCCGAAAGGAAAAGCAATACATGTATTACTCGTTAATCAACGATGATTTTTTATCCGTTTATCAGCATGTGATTCGCTATGGATCAAAGGAAATAGCTGAATTGGAAAAGATTATGAACCGCCAGCGGGAAGACAATAATGCGAAGAATGCCGTCAGCCTTGGTGAACTGGCGCAAATGATTGAAGACGAAAATGTGTTGTTGCTTGATGTTCGCCCATCGGTTGAATACGAATTCGGGCACATTACAGGTGCTGTCTCAGTCCCTATGAACGAATTGATGGCCAATCTGAAAAACATTGCCAAAGAAATGGAGATTATTGCCTATTGCCGCGGGCCGTTTTGCGTTCTGGCCGACGAAGCCGTGAAACTCCTGAAAGAACAGGGATATCAGGTTCGCCGGTTGGACGAAGGTTATCCGGAGTGGAAAATGAAACAATTAGAAAGCAATCAAATAAATTAAGCTATGAAAACAATACTAATTATTGGAGGTGGTGTTGGCGGAATCGTAACTGCGAATGAATTGAGCAGACACTTGGGCGGGGAACACAAAATTATCCTGATCGAAAAGAATAACGAACACACATTTGCCCCTTCGTATTTATGGCTAATGAACGGCGACCGCAAGAAAGAACAAATAAGTGTCCCGCTCAAATCGCTCCTGAAAAAGGATATTGAAGTAGTAAATGCGATCGTTAATGAAATTATTCCGGCTGAACAGAAAGTAAAAGCAGGCGGGAAAGAATATCAATATGATTTTCTCGTAATAGCGTTAGGCGCTGATTTAGCCCCTGAAAAAATTCAGGGTTGGGATGATAGCATTCACGACTTTTATACATTGGAAGGCGCGGAAAAATTACATGAAACACTGAAAAACTTTTCAGGCGGAAAGGTCGCAGTAGTAATTTCATCGATGCCCTACAAATGCCCCGGCGCACCTCATGAAGGGGCGATGCTTATTGAAGATTTTTTCAATGCAAAAGGACTTCGGGAGAAAGTTGAAATCAACCTTTTCACCCCTGAAGCACAACCTTTGCCTGTGGCCGGACCTGAACTTGGAAATGCTGTTAAAAGCATGCTCGGGAAGAAAGGAATCCGCTTCCATCCGTTAATGCAGCTTAATTCGGTTGATACCAAATCAAAACAACTGTTTTTCAACGGAAAAGATACTTATGAATATGATTTGCTCATCGTTATTCCACCTCACCAGGCTCCCGGGGTTATTCGAACATCAGATTTGGCGAATGCAAACGGCTGGATTGATGTAAAACCTGCAACGCTTCAAACGAAGTATGAAAACGTTTTTGCTATTGGCGATATTGCCTCCATACCTTTGCCCGGCAGATGGTTTCCGGATAAGCCAATGATGCTGCCCAAAGCCGGGGTTTTTGCCCATTTGCAGGCTGATGTTGTGGCAAAAAACATTGTCAGGGAAATTCAAGGTGAAAAAGCGGATGAAAAATTTTGTGCCGACGGCTATTGTATGCTCGAAGCCGGTGAGGATTTGGCAGGATTTGCTTATGGCGATTTTTTCGGTGAACCTCATCCACAGGTTCATTTAAAACAGATTGGCAGAAAATGGCACATCGGGAAAGTGCTTTTCGAAAAGTGGTGGTTAAGTCCGGTTGGCCTTAAAAAAGTATTCTACAAAAATCTGCTCCAGATAGGTGGAAAGATAATCGGCATTCCAGTTAAACTTTAATGAATATGGTTCAAAATATGAAAAAACCAATTTATCTCGACTATAACGCCACCACTCCTGTTGATCCGGAAGTTGCCAAAGAAATGATCCCGTATATTGAATCGTTCTACGGAAATCCGTCCAGTTCTTATTCAATCGGACAAAGCAATAAAGAGGCCGTTGAAAAAGCACGGGCGCAGGTTGCCGGATTGATCAACTGTCAAGCTGAAGAAATTTATTTTACCAGTTGCGCCACCGAATCGAACAACCTGGCCATTAAAGGGATTGCCTGGGCAAACAGTTCTAAAGGACGGCACATTATTACTTCGGCTATTGAACATCCCGCGGTAACTGAAGTTTGCAAACACCTGAGTTCACAAGGGTTCTGGATCACTTATCTTCCGGTCGATCAGTATGGCAGGGTTGATCCTGAGCAGGTGAAAAATGCTATCCGACCAGATACAATCCTGATTACCATCATGCACGCCAACAACGAGGTTGGAACAATACAACCCATTGAAGAAATTGGGGCTATCGCCAAAGAAAACAAGATTATTTTTCATACTGATGCCGCCCAGTCAGTTGGAAAGATTGAAGTTGATGTTGAAAAGCTTGGTGTTGATTTACTGACCATTGCCGGACATAAACTATATGCGCCCAAAGGGATCGGCGCGTTGTACATCAGGAAGGGAACGCAGATCGAAAATCTGATGCACGGAGGCGGACAGGAAAAAAACATCCGCCCGGGAACGGAGAATGTTATTCACACCGTTGGGCTTGGAAAAGCCTGCGAAGTGGCATTGCGAGATTTCAAACAGAATCAGCGCGAGATGTTGGCTTCACGAGACAGGCTGCTCGATGGCCTGGTGTCACATCTCGGCAATAAAGTTCATGTTAACGGCAAGTTGGAAAATTGCCTGCCCAATACGTTGAGCGTGGCTTTCGAAAATGTCAGTGCGCACGCCTTGGCTTCATTTATCAGCAGCGAAGTTTTAATTTCAACCGGTTCGGCCTGTCATTCCGGAGAAACAACCATTTCTTCAGTCCTTCAGGCGATGAACCTCGATTTCAGGACAGCCGCTGCAACAGTGCGGATTTCAACCGGAAAACATACGACGAAGGAAGAAATTGATTTTGCCGTCGAAGTGCTTGTCAATGCTTTAAAAAAACTCACATAATAATTTTAATCAACAATCTATGAAGAAACATTTTATTCTATTGGTGTTCATGGCAAGTGTTTTTACATTTGGAACTTACGCCAAATCACCTGCTCCTAATTCAGGTTCCCACACCTCTATCGGAATGGTCATATATTCCAACGATTCTGAAACAGTATGGAATGCCTTGCGTCTGGCCAACTACTCTAAAAATCAGGGCGACACAGTACGCATATTTCTGCTCGGGAAAGGTGTTGAATTGGATAGTATGGTCAAAACAGACAATGACCTGAAAGAACAAACCGAAAAGTTTTTGGAGAATGGCGGCAGTATCCTGGGCTGCGGAACCTGCCTGCAAAGCCGTAAAAACGATGAACCGGAAGTCTGCAAATTCTCTTCGCTGGCCGATCTGTACGCGCTAATTCGTAAAAACAAAATCGTATTAACATTTTAAAAGTATAAAAATGAAAATCGGAATTATTATTGAAACCAAAGAATATGAAAAAGCCTGGAATGCTTTTCGATTTGCCGTTACAGCAAAAAAAACAGGGCATGAAGTGAAACTGTTTCTGATGGGGGAAGCCGTTGAATGCGAAGGTTTGACTCACGAAAAATATAACGTTGACGAACAATTGAAGAAATTCGTTGAAATAGGTGGAGAAATACTTGCTTGCGGCACTTGTTTAAAATCGCGGCAACTGGACAGCACCGAAGCTTGCCCTATTTCAACAATGGTTGATTGCGTGGAGTTGGTTGTCTGGGCCGATAAAACGGTCACATTTTAGTTATATGAGGAGAATTTCTGATAACAAAACGGCTTCAGCCTTGTTTTAGTTTGAAAATCAAAATATCCCATCATGCTTCGTGATATTCGTACCGATTACCAGAAATCTGAATTGTCAGAGGAAACGATTCATAAAAAGCCTCTTGTGCAGTTACAAAACTGGCTGGAAGCGGCAATTTCAGGAAAAATTTCAGAGCCAACTGCAATGGTGTTATCAACTAATGATCCGACCGGAAATCCGGATTCAAGGGTTGTGCTTCTTAAAGAACTTACTTCGGAGGGATTGGTGTTTTTCACCAATTACAACAGTAAAAAAGGAAAGCAAATCGGTGTTAATCCAAATGTTTCGGTAGTTTTTTTCTGGCCTGAACCGGAACGTCAGGTCCGAATAAAAGGACGTGCAGAAAAAATCAGTGAAAAAGATTCAGAAGCTTATTTTTTATCAAGACCACTGGAAAGTCAGTTGGGAGCATGGTCGTCGCCTCAAAGTCAGATTATCGAAAGCCGAAACATACTTGATGAAAATTATTCTCATTACGAAGAATTTTTCAGGAATAATGTAATAGAAAAACCACCTCATTGGGGTGGCTTTCTTATTCGTCCGGAATACTTTGAATTCTGGCAGGGACGGTCAAATCGTTTACATGACCGGATTGAATACAATTTATCGGGCGATAAATGGATAATGAATCGTTTAGCCCCCTGATTTTTTAGTTTACATGATGTTCAGAGGCCTGATGTTTGAAGCGAGCTAAAAATGAATCGAGCGTCCATAGCGCCAAAGAAGCAGTCAAAATTAGGTAGGCAATTGGAGGAACTGATGAAAATACTCCCATTCCTTTTTGCCAGATTGATGAAACTTCTTCCATCCTGAGTTGATTAACCGATCCTGAAATTATTGACCAAAAGCCTGAATCTGTTGCCGAAGCAGATTCCTTGCCTGAAACAGAAATATAGATCATCAGCAATACGAATGCAACTATCAGGATAATCCATGTTTTTTTGCTGATCACAGGTTGATAATCCTGTAAAAAATGGTGCTGTTGAACAGCAGCTTCAGCCTGAATGCGGCTCATTACTTTCACCGTAAAATCTGATGAAGGTGCATCAATCCTGATACTTTTCATCATTTGTCCGAATTGTTTATCCTGTTTGTTCATAACAGAGTATATATTTCTTCGTGTAACATTTCATGCAATAGTCCATACATTTTCTTTCTCGCCCGATGAATTTTAATTTTGATATTACTGACTGTTAGTCCTGTAATTTCACTTATTTCATCCATTGATTGACCTTCGTAATAATAGAGAGTAACCAAAACCTGATCATCTTCCGGTAGTTTTTCGAGTGCCAGGTTCAGGTATTTTTCCTGATCTTCCTTTCTGGCTTCAGAGTAATAATCATGCATTCTTTGTTCATCCTGATCTGAAATCCGCTGATCGTCGAGCGATTTAAAATCTATCCGTTGTTTCCGCAATTCAGAAATACAACCATTATAAGTAATGCTGTACAGCCAGGTCGAAAACTTCGATTTGCCTTCATAAGTATGCAGTTTCTGGTAAGCTTTTATAAAGGTATCCTGAGCCATTTCTTCAGCTTCTTCGGGTTTTTTAAGCAATTTCAAAGCCAAAGTATATACCAGTTTCTGGTACTTTTCGACCAGATAGGAAAATGCCTGAACATTTCCTTTTCTGACTGAATCAATATAATATAGGTCTTCGTTTTTGTTCATCTTTATCAACTAGACGAACTTTTAATTTTACGGTTACAAATTCGATTGAAATTTACAAAAAAAATCATTTTTATTTGTAACCGTCATAAAATACCTGCGTCATACCAGCGAGTTCGAAAACAATTAAACACATAAAAACAAATATTATGCAAGTAGATTTTTTAATACCGTTAGCATTCTTTGCACTTGTTTTTGGTTCAATTTACATTTTTGTTACCACACGAAACAAAGAACGTTTGGCTCTCATTGAGAAAGGTGCCAGTCCTGAGTTATTCAAATCAAAAGCTGAACCGAATTCAGGCTTTGTAGTCATTAAGTTTGGCCTTTTCCTGATTGGCATCGCCCTTGGCATAGTTGCCGGATATTTTCTCTCTGAAGGCGGAATGCAAGAAACACCTGCCTATTTCTCTATGATTTTTTTATTTGGAGGTATTGCCTTGGTCGTCTCGTTCTTTTTGCAGAAAAAATATCAGGACAAATAACCCAACTAAAATCATTTAAGTTCGACTGTCTTTTAGTCTGCAGAAGTTATATCAGCCTAAAAGACAGTTTTTTATTTTCTGTCAGGTGGCTTCTCTAGTAAGCCTCTAAATAAAGAACCTTTTGCCATTTACTTTTTTT
>PNOH01000057.1 GCA_013824715.1 Odoribacter sp.
ATTTTAATTAGAAATTCATTGATAATGAATTTCTAATGCAAATCCAAGGGAATAGGGTAATTCAAAAGTTACCCTATTTTTTTTAAATGTTAATCATCAACCGTTTTTGCAGTATGGAGGTGTTCGGGTCTGTTTCCATCCATCAGGTGACGACTCTAGGGTGCTGTTACTGTCCTATCCTTTGGCTGATGACTGGTTTCCGGTGGCCGGATCGTTTCAAGGAATTGATATTGATGTCAAATAATTGATACCAGTCTGCAATAAGTTACATGGTTGTATATTTTCTTACAGTGGGTAACTTATACAAGTGGGCGGTCAGGGTTGCGGCATTTTCTTCCTTTTTGTTACTTGTCTTTATTTTCTGAAATACTAAAAAAAACTTCTGAAAATCAGAGGTGTTGAGTGAAATTAAATTTTATAAAAGTAATAATATGAGGTTCCTGGCGGATTCGAACCGCCGTACACGGTTTTGCAGACCGCTGCCTAACCACTCGGCCAAGGAACCAATTATGGCTTCAATCCCTTATTGGGTGGGCAAAGATAACAAAAAAAAGTCCCGCAAAACAAGAAAAATTGTCCCGCAAAGTTATTTTCACGGTCAAATACTTTAAGTTCTGGCATTCAAACTCAGTAAAAAAGGACTGATTTTTGCCAAAAAATGTTAATCCCTGTAACGATAGTCCGACCCAACCGTCTTATCCTGATATTAGGTAGAATTCAAAAACAGAAAACAAATGGGATTTACCGGTACTTACGGATTGCCTGAATCGGATAGGACTCAATTATTAACCGTTTAACGGTTCAAAATCGGTCATTCATCGAAAAAAATAAAACTCAGAAAACAATATTCGCGAATTTTGAATTGAAAACTAGCAGAAAACAAAGCCATGATCAGATTAAACAACATTCACAAATCCTATGAAATGGGAAGCAACAGTCTCCATGTTCTGAAAGGCATAGACCTTCAGATAGAACAGGGAGATTTTGTTTCTATTATGGGTTCCTCGGGTTCAGGAAAGTCAACACTTCTGAACATTTTGGGGATGCTCGACAATTACGACAAAGGAACTTACCATTTGTCGGGAAACCTTATCGCAAACATGAGTGAGAAAAAATCCGCCAAACTTCGTAACGAAATGGTGGGTTTTGTATTTCAGTCGTTCAACCTGATTTCGTTTAAAAATGCCATGGAGAATGTGGCCCTTCCTTTATATTACAAGGGAATTCCCCGGAAAAAGCGAAACCAGATTGCTATGGAATACCTCGAAAAACTGGGATTGAAAGAGTGGGCGCACCACATGCCCAACGAAATGTCGGGCGGCCAGAAGCAACGGGTTGCCATAGCCCGTGCATTGATTTCGAAGCCCAAAATTATTCTGGCTGATGAGCCTACTGGTGCATTGGATTCTGCAACCTCGTATGAAGTGATGGATATATTGAAAGATGTAAACGATTCAGGAATTACCGTCATCATTGTTACCCACGAATACGACATTGCGGCCATGACCAGTCAGATCATCCGGCTGAATGACGGACGGATCCACGAGATTATCCGCAACGGTGAACTGAAAAAGTTCCAGGAAAATTACATCCACGGACTGGAAACCGCTTAATACCTGAACTATGTTTGACATTGACAAATGGCAGGAAATTCTTGCCACCATCAAAAAAAATAAGATGCGGACTTTCCTCACCGGATTCTCAGTAGCCTGGGGGATTTTCATGCTGATGATTTTGTTGGGTTCAGGAAACGGGTTGAGCAATGGTGTCGCAGCCAATTTCATGAACGACGCTGTAAATGCCATGTGGATATGGAATGGTAAAACAACTCTGCCATACGAAGGCATGAAAACAGGTCGAAATATTGATTTTCGAAATCAGGATCAGGATATCGTGCAGAAAGTTCCCGGAGTCGGGGTTTCATCCGGACGATATTTTATAGGAAATACGCGGTATTCATACAACAAGGAATCAGGTGAATATACTACAATTACCTGCCAGCCTGAATTAAAGGAAGTCGAAAACACCATCATTAACGAAGGCAGGTTTATCAACAAAATTGATATCCTTCAAAACCGAAAAGTTGTAGTCATTGGAACTGATATCAAGACTGCGCTCTTTAAAGACTCTACAGCCGTTGGTGAGTATGTCAACATCAATAATGTGCCATTTAAAGTGGTGGGCATTTGCTCTGAGCCTGGATCAACCAGAAACCGGAATGCTTACATGCCGCTTTCAACGGCTCAAATGATTTTTAATGGTTCGAACCGGTTGCATAACCTGGCGCTGACAATCAACGCAGAAACTCTGGAAGAAAGCCAGGTCATTGAAGAACAGATCAGAAAAGCTTTGGGTAAACAACATAAATTCGACCCCAAAGATGAAAGCGCTATAGGCTTGTACAATAAATTGGAAAATTACATTCAAACCATGAGAATTTTTCAGGCCATTAAAATTTTCATCTGGATTATTGGAATGGGTACTTTAATTGCGGGTATTGTTGGCGTTAGCAACATCATGCTGATCGTAGTAAAGGAACGGACCAAGGAAATCGGGATACGCAAAGCAATAGGCGCTAGCCCTTCTTCAGTAATTGGCCTGATATTGCTTGAATCAATCATGATTACCACCATTGCCGGATACATTGGTTTGGTCCTGGGAACCGGACTGATGGAGTTGATCAATTATTTAATGGTACAAGCTGCCGGACCTACTCCTGATCCGCAGGGTACAATCTTTATGAATCCAACCGTGGATATAAATATTGCTGTATCGGCCACCCTTCTCCTGATTGTTGCTGGTGCAATAGCCGGATATATTCCTGCCAAACGGGCAGCCAGTATTAAACCCATTGTTGCCCTGCGCGACGAATAAAAAAGGAGGCTTCTATGTTTGACTTAGACCTTTGGCGAGAAATAATCAGTGCCCTGAAAAAGAACCGTCTCAGAAGTTTTATGACCGCCTTTGGGGTATTCTGGGGAATTTTCATGCTCATCATCATGTCGGGAGCCGGAAAGGCGCTTGAAAACGGAGTGCTCGACGGAGTAAGGGCTTTTGCAACCAATTCCGCCTTTTTCTGGACTGAACGGACAAGCGTACCTTATGAAGGATTTCAGCGTGGACGCCGGTGGAGCTATGAAAATACCGATATTCAATACATCCGCGAGAATGTGAAGGAAGTTGAATATTTATCACCACGGTTATTCGGAAATTTTCAGGGTGGTACAAATACAGTTCGTGGTGAGCGTACCGGAACTTTTAACATGTATGGCGATTATCCCGATTATTTTAAAATTGACCGATGGACACCCGTAAAAGGCAGACTGATCAATGAAATTGATATCCGTCAGGAACGCAAAGTATGCAACATTGGTGAACGGGTTGTGGAAGTAATGTTTGCAAAAGACGAAGACCCGATTGGTCAGTATCTCAAAATTAGCGGGGTTTACTTCCAGGTTGTTGGTGTCATTCATGCTGAAACCCGCATCAACATTGGTGGAGGAAAAAAAGAAGAAACCATTATCATCCCCTTTTCAACGATGCAGACAGCATACAATATGGGGAAAGTAGTCCATTTCTTCTCGGTTACTTCTCAAAAAGGGACCAAGGCGAGCGATCTGGAAGAGAAACTGAAGAAAATTTTAAAAGAACGGCATAAGGTCGCCCCGGAAGATTTGCAGGCAATTGGGTCGTTCAATATCGAAAAGGAATTTGCTAAGTTTTCGGCACTGTTCCTGGGTATTCAGGTACTAACCTGGATTGTTGGTATCGGAACGCTGTTGGCTGGTGTTATTGGGGTTAGTAATATTATGCTCGTAATTATTAAAGAGCGGACACAGGAAATTGGCATTCAGCGGGCGATTGGAGCTACACCGGCAACTGTAATTAAACACATTGTTGCTGAAAGTGTATTCCTGACTGTGATGGCAGGCTATATCGGTTTATCGCTGGGAGTTGGCATACTTGAATTGTTAAACCAAATACTTATTAAAGCAAGTGAATCCGGAAGTGAGATATTTTTCCGTAGTCCAGAGGTAAATCTGACCATGGCGCTTTCTGCTCTTGGGGTACTGGTTGTTTCAGGAATTATTGCAGGACTTATACCTGCGAAACGGGCAGTAAGCATTAAACCTATTGATGCAATCAGGGATGAAGGATAAGGAAAGCCCCCTTCTAATTCCCCCGCAGGGGGAAGGTTTTGGGTAATGCTTTTAAGTGTTTTTTTGCCCTGAAAAGGGCAGTATATCAATAGCCCGGGGCGAAACCCCGGGATAATTGAAGAAAGCGAAAAATCGTCCGCGAGAAAATGATAATCAAGGCATTTACCACTTTTCGGACGAAATGGGAAAAGCCATAAATATAGAAGTAGTAAAAATAACAGAAAACAGAAACATATAATAAACCAGAATCATGAAAAAAATTTTTAAAATCTTAGGAATTGTAATCCTTGTAGGGATTTTCGGGGGAACCATCTATTTCCTCTACACCAAATCAAAAAAAGCGCCTGAAGTTTTCGAAACCAAGAACCCGTTTGTAACCAACGTCGTTCGCAAAACGGTTGCTACCGGATCGGTAGTTCCCCGTAAAGAAATTGAAATCGTACCACAGGTTTCAGGAATTATTGACGAACTGTACATTGTAGCGGGTGACTTTGTAAAAAAAGATCAGGTGATAGCCAAAATCAAGATCATACCCGATATGGTGAACCTGAACAACGCCGAAAACCGCATGAACCGTGCCCGATTAAACGCTGATGATGCAAAAATTGATATCGATCGCCAGCAAAAGCTTTTTGATCAGAAGGTTATTTCGTATGAAGAGTACAAAAAATCGAAGGTGACCTATGATGCGTCACGCGAAGAATTGTCGGCTGCCGAAAATAATCTGGATTTAATTAAAAACGGTGTAACAAAAAAGGCACAAACGGCTACTAATACACTTGTTCGAGCAACAGTAAACGGAATGGTTCTTGATGTCCCGATCAAAGAAGGGAACTCGGTTATTCAATCAAATACGTTTAACAACGGAACAACCATTTGTACAGTGGCTGATATGCAGGATATGATTTTTAAAGGCAAGGTTGACGAAACCGAAGTCGGCAAAATCAAGGAAGGAATGAATATTGAACTGGAAATTGGCGCCATCGAAAAAGATAAATTTGGAGCAATTCTGGAATACATTGCCCCAAAAGGGAAAGAAGAAAACGGGGCTATTCAGTTCGAGATCAAAGCCAACGTGGTACTGAAAGAAAATCAGTTTATCCGTGCCGGATACAGCGCAAATGCCAACATTGTACTCGAAAAGAAAGACAGCGTTCTGGTTATTCCTGAAGGATTACTGAAGTTTGAAAAAGACTCTTCGTTCGTTGAAATTGAAACTGCAACACCTCAGGTTTTTGAAAAACGAATGGTAAAAACCGGGATTTCGGATGGAATCAACATCGAAGTAACTGAAGGCCTGGCAAAAACGGATAAGGTAAAGGGTGCTAAAATTGATCCGAAGAAAGTGAAGGAAGAAGAAAAGAAAAAAGCGTAAACAGTTGATGATTACGAGTTCCGGGGTTCGGGTTACAGATGAAAAGAGCAATATTCCTTGCCGTCACATTCATGTGACGGATATAAATAAAGCGATTATCTCAGGGCTTTAGCCCCTACTATACAAAATTGGTTTTAAAAGAAACATTAAAAAATATACGAATGAAAAGAGTTTACAGCCTAATTGCCGCAGCTATCATGCTGGTTGTTTTTACAAGCGCCCGGGGGCAGTCGCTTTGGTCGTTACAAAAATGTATTGATTACGCACTTCAAAACAACATTCAGATCAAGCAGCAGGCATTGAATTCAGAATACTACAGCAATCAGCTCGGACAGGCCAAATTTAACCGCTTGCCCAACCTCAATGCCGGATTTCAGAATAACATGAGTTTTGGCCGGACAATTGGTCCAGACAATATCTATCTCGACATCAACTCAAACTCCACTTCCGGAAGCCTGAACTCGAATGTGACTATTTGGAATGGTTTCACGCTTACCAACTCTATTAAAATGGCCGATATGGATTTGCGTGCCAGCCTGGAAGAAATGAAAAAGGCCAAAGATGATATCATGCTCAATATTGCCGCGTCGTATCTCGAAATCCTTTTTGCTGACGAATTAGTCGTGGTTGCTGAAGATTTACTGAAGATTACACAACTTCAGATCGACCGCACAACCAAACTGGTGGAAGCCGGTAGTCTGGCCAAAGGAAGCCTTTTAGAAATTGAGGCTCAGTACGCCCGTGAGGAATTGAATGTAGTGAACGCACAGAACAGGCTTCAACTGGCCTATCTGGCGCTTTATCAGCTTCTTGAAGTACCTTCAACCGAAAGTTTCAAAATTGAGAAACCAACATTACCTGAAATTGGCGCTAATTTGAGCCTGTTGAACTCTATGGATGTATTTAGAAATGCAGTTCAACTAAAACCGGCAGTGAAAGGCGCCGAATTTAAACTGGAAAGCGCCCGTAAACAATTGCTGATTGCCAAAGGAAGTTTAATGCCTACCCTTTCGTTTGGTGGCAACTATTACAACTTTTATAATAACAAATATACGGATCGATATGGAAATAAATTACTTTTTGATAGTCAGTTTAAAACCAACGAACGCTATGGTTTTGGGGCATCACTCAATATTCCAATCTTCAATCGTTATCAGGCAAAAACCGGAGTAAAAAATGCACAAATCCAGCTTGAAAATACAGAATTGCAGTTACAGAATACAAAGAATTTGCTCCGTAAAGATATTGAACAGTCCTATACCAATGCTTTGGCTGCATTCAAAAGATATGTTGCCAATCAGAAAGCGGTAGTTTCTTCAAAAGAAGCATTCCGTTACACCGAAGAAAAATTTAATGTGGGTATGATCAATTCGGTTGAATATAACCAAAGCAAAAACAACCTTTCGAAAGCCCAGAGCGACTTGCTTCAGGCCAAATACGAATACATTTTCAGGACAAAAATCCTTGATTTCTACAACGGCGAGATCATCCAGCTTTAGCTACAATAAAAATTCCCTTTCATCAAGTAAATAATAGTTTTACCCGTCTGTGTCAGCAGGCGGGTTTTTTTTATGAGGGATTAAACTAAACGAACGAGATACTACGAAGTTCGTCAGCGTATCTTTTAAGTCCGGTTTCAATACGTTGGGTTACTTTTCGGCTCGGCCTTTTAATACCAGTCACATACTGCCTCATCAGGCTTTCGTTCATACCAGATATTCGTGCCAGGCTGGTTTGGTTTATCAGCCCACTGTAACCATCAATCAATGCCGGAATATCCTGAAAAACGAATTCAAAATTAAAAGGTTGGCTCATCCACTGTTCGCGCTCATTTTCATATAATCCTGCAATATGAAAGGAAAGGCCATCAGTTAAATCACGTTTTAATTTTTCAACTGTTTCACGGGCAATCACATATCCGTCAATTTCGGGTAAATGTGCCGACACTCCTTTACCTGCCTTACATACAATCACTTTCAGCGTTTTCATATTGATAATGTACTAAATTTTAATCAACAAAGTCTTTAAATTTCAATCCTGATTGCTTTTCCATACTTTTCAAGTTATCAATCAAGACATCCTGCGATAGTTTACCGTCAACGGTTACAGTTCGTCTTATAGTATGTTATTCGCAGCGTTGGATGCTTTTTGCCGTACTCTTTAGAGCGGTTTGACCTTTAAATTACTTAGAAGTGGTAAATCAGATTTTTTTACCTCTTGGTGATTTTCTTTACTCAAAAAACTTACCTTTGCCCCGAAATCATTATAAATCCAAAATGGACGATTATCATTCGACGCAGTTAATTAAGTTATTAATCCGGTAAACAGAGCCCGTCATAGTCTCTGTTTGTCGAAAAAACGGAGCAACTATGATTACTTATTGGGAAACCGGTACTTCCTTTACCCGTTTAAATGAATTCCAGCCAAACTGCTGGATCAACTCACAGGAACTTACCAACGAAGAAGTAGAAGAATTAATCAGCGAGCACAAAGTGCCGCGCGATTTTATCATGGACGTTTTAGATACCGACGAACGGTCGCGTATTGAGGTTGACGAAGATGCCGTTATGATCATTCTTCGTGTTCCGCTAAACAACCAGAACAATGGTATTCCTTTCATTACGGTTCCTTTGGGAATTTTTATAGCCGGGAACCAGATTATTACGATTTGTTCCCGTAAAACCGAAATAATTCCTTCACTCATTAAGGCTGTCAACGAAAACAAGATTACGGTCAGTAACCAGTTCGATTATGTACTGCGCATTTTCCTCATCTCTGCAGTTTGGTTTCTGCAGTTTCTGAAAGAAATTAACGTTCAGACAGCACTGATCGAAAAAGATCTGGAAAATGCCACTAAAAACAAGGAATTGCACAGGTTACTACACATGGAGAAATGCCTGGTTTTCTTTATCACTTCATTAAAATCGAATGAGATGGTTTTGGCCAAAATGCGGAACGGACGTAATATGAAAGGCATTGAGCATGATGAAGACCTGATGGAGGATGTGATTATTGAAACCAAACAGGCTCTTGAAATGGCCAACGTTTACAGCGACATTCAAAGCGGGATGATGGACGCTTTCGCCTCAATAATTTCGAATAACCTCAATGTGATCATGAAACAGCTTACTTCAGTAACCATTATCCTGATGATCCCAACTTTAGTCGCCAGTTTATACGGGATGAATGTTCCCAATAATTTTGAAAACACATCTTTTGCTTTTGGTTATGTTATAGCTATTTCGATCACCTTGTCGCTGATTGGAGTCCTGCTTTTCAAATGGAAAAACTGGTTTTAATATTAACATGAGTTCGATCTAATGTTTCGTACCCCCGCCTGCCAAGGCTTGTCGGGCAGGTACGGCACTCTATATGCTGAGGCAAATATTTGCTCTATAAATACCCGAAAAATTTGGGAAAATGCCCGGCAAACTGCAAAGCAATGACGCCGGCAGCCAGCATGTAAAGAAATACTTCGCCCCAAACCTGCCGTTTCATAAAGATCAGATAATTGGAAATCAGGTAAGTTAGTGGAATAGCCAGAATGATGATAATCTCTTCCGATACGGCAGGATTGACAATGATGAGGATCACTGATATCAGAAAAATCCAGAAAAATGCTTTGAAATACCTGCGTGAACTTATCTTTTTCTCATCATATTGGGTAATCAGGAAGAAACTTCCCAGGAATGTTAGCAGTACTAAAAATCCAACATAAATCTGCATTGGAAGGTTTCCTTTCAAAAAAACCTGATGTGAGGTAAAATTCGCGTTTATAATTTGAATCAACTCGTCTGTACGATCTGTGATCACATAAAAGGATAATGCTGCTAACCATGGCAGGCTAAAACCTAATGAGGTTAAGATGTATTCCCGCCAATTTACATTAGGCCGTAAAATGATAAAACTAAACCATAAAAGCGGGAAGAAGAATACAAGGTTAAAATAAAACAGCGACCCGATTGCCAGAAAAACACCCGAATCAAATGCGTTGGAATGAATACTTTCCTTATCATAGGTATTAAAAATCCGGTCAATAGCAAGAATCAGAAATAATGCTGCCGGATAAACCGGATGCATCGCACGCAAATCAGCCATTCCGCTGGTAATCAAAACAAACAGACTTGGCGGAAGAAAAGTTCTTGACCGAATAAAAGCATATTGAACATTTAGCTTCAGTATCAGGAAGGCTAACAAAATAACAAAAATCAAAGCTGTAATATGACTGGCAAGTGGACTGCTACCGAGCAGATAATTGACCGGTTGATATAAAATCATCATGTTCTCGCCCGGATAGAAAGAGTACAAAGCCGGATACATGAATGACCTGAACCAAATTGCCACTGCAATGAATGGGATCAGAAAATAATGGTAGGCATGATTTGATTTTAATGCTTTCAGTAACATCTTAAAAAAATTTCTACAATCAATATACTATTTGCTAAAGGTCAAAACCCAGGTCTTTACGGAAATACATGCCTTCAAAATGAACGAAACCGGCATTCTCATACGAAAGTTCAAGCGCTTGCTTTATGGTTTCCCCATACGAACTGATGGCCAAAACACGACCCCCATCGGTGCAAATATCTCCGCCTTTTTGTGTAGTCCCGGCATGAAAAACCATACTGGTTTTAACCTGCTCGAGGCCACTTATCACTTTTCCCTGTAAATAAGGGCCTGGATAGCCACCAGAAACAAGCATCACAGCAACCGCTGTCCGGGGATCAATTTCAATCGATTTTTCAGCCAAAGTTCCCTCTGCAGCGCCAATCAGCAAATCAACAAAATCAGATTTAATCCGTAGCATCACCGCTTCGGTTTCCGGGTCGCCCATCCTGACATTGTATTCAATCACCATAGGCTCTCCCCCACAACTGATCAATCCAAAGAAAATAAATCCGTTGTATGGAATCTGATCCTTGATCAAACCTTGAACGGTTGGTCTGATAATCCGGTCCTCAACTTTTCTCATGAAGGTTTCATCGGCAAACGGAACCGGCGTAATGGCTCCCATCCCACCGGTATTCAGGCCGGTGTCTCCTTCGCCAATGCGTTTATAATCTTTGGCAACCGGCAAAATCCGGTAATCTTTTCCATCAGTTATGGCGAAAACTGAACATTCTGTTCCACTCAAAAATTCTTCGATAACTACTTTGCTGCTTGCGGCGCCAAATTGTCCGTTAAGCATGTCTTTCAGCGAGTCTTCTGCTTCCTGAAGGTCATTAATAATGAGGACACCTTTTCCGGCAGCCAACCCATCAGCTTTCAAAACGTACGGAGCATTCAATGTTTTCAGAAAATCGATTCCTGAATTCAGGTTACCGGAAGTCACAGCCAGATATTTCGCTGTTGGAATATGGTGGCGCATCATAAATTCCTTGGCAAAATCTTTACTGCCTTCAAGTTGTGCTCCCAGTTTGTGGGGCCCGACAAAAAGGATATTCTTTAATTGATCATCGGAGCTGAAATAGTCGTGCAAGCCTTCACACAAGGGAACTTCAGGACCAACCACGATTAAATCAATCTGGTTGTCAAGAACCGCATTTTTCAAACCTTGAAAATCGGATACACTAACCTGAAGATTCGTACCTATAAATGAGGTACCGGCATTTCCAGGAGCAATAAACAATTGATTGAGCAGTGGCGATTGCTTTATTTTCCATGCCATGGCATGTTCCCTGCCTCCTGACCCAATTATTAAAATATTCATTGTCGTCATTTTCGTTTGTCGTATGGTATTGCTTCAAAACGGTAACCCTGTTCCTTCATCCACCGGATGGATAGCTGTAAGGTTTGCTTCAGATTACCTTGTGCCTTGATTGAATCATGAAACGTTACTATTGAACCCGGCCGAACAAAATCAGTAATATTTTTGAATACCCTTTCCGGTTTAATCCGGGAATTATAATCGCATGAAATTAAATCCCACATAATTATCCTGAATTTCTTCTTCAGGAATTGGAACTGAGATGGTTTTAGCCAGCCATGAGGTGGCCGGAACAGATCGGAATCAATAAATTCAGCGGCTCTTTCAATGTTCCCGAAATATTCCTGATTTCCTTTCTTTAGTCCCTCCAAGTGGTTAAAAGTGTGGTTACCAACCGAATGACCGTCAATAAGTATTTGTTTGTAAACTTCCGGATATTTCATCACATTTTCGCCCACACAAAAGAACGTGGCTTTTATTTCCTCTGCCCTGAGTATGCCGAGTACCCAGGGAGTGACTTCAGGAATGGGCCCGTCGTCAAAAGTCAGGTAAACTATTCGCCCGGTTGCATCAAATCGCCACACGGCTTCTTTCAAAAGCGATGTGAAAAATCCGGGCAACCGCACCCTGGGATCAAAACATTTCATTATTGCAAGGCAGAGTATCTTTCGAAATAGCTGTTAAACGATGCTGACACTTCTTTTAACAGTTCAGGCTGATTATTCCGGGTACAAATCATACTCATTTCCCTCATGAAATATAAAATACGCTGAATATCTTCGTCAACCGATTTCCGCATTGGTTTTTTCATTTTGAAGAAATAATCAAGCTGTTCTTTATAGTCGGTCATGATTGTATTGATAATTTCCTTTCCTTTTGCGGGTTGGCCTGCTTTGAAGTAGGTTTCAGACATCATTAGCGAAAAATAGTTATAGGGTACGACTTTATGCGGAATGAGCTCAACACAGCGGTCAAGCACCTTTGTGGCCTTTTCATTCTGTCCTTCTGCAACAAGTGTTTCAGCCAGGCGGTTAAAGGTGTTACGAATATTCATCATCATGCGGCTATTGTTCTCGTCAATATAAACATCCGGACGTTCCATATTGCCCCACTTGAAAGTTTCCATCACATTCCGGTACATCAGTTTCGAATCAACCTGTCCCATGTTTATTCCATTATTATCGGCAGGAGTTTTAATTGGAACAAGCTTGTAAGCCAGTCCTTCGAGCTGGAAATAATCCTGAAGGTTAAGATATTTATCGCGGCCAATAGTAATCGCAAAATAGATCGGACGTTCCCAGTTATTATTGGCAATCATATCCAGAACCATTAGCTCATCTTTGGTGATGTAATGTTTATTGCTGAAATCGATTTTGATCGTGTCCACAATTTTGTCATAATCTTTCGGATCAACTACCTTGTTTTTGATCACCGCAGCTTTGTCAACCACCATAAACAGTTTTTTGGAAGGAATGTAGGCGGCGCCTTCTGCCTGCTCTAGTTTGGTTCTCGGATTTTCGTCCCTGACAAAATCGAGCGCTTTTTTAAGTTCGACCGAACCTTTGAGCCGCGGATCTTCCATCAGGTAAACAATGTCGCGTTTTCCCTGAACATAAAGGTCGTGAGTAAAACTGATCGGCAGTGGTTCCGAATTGTATGCTTTGCTTTTCATCTGGTCAATGTACCAGTCGGTCTGGAAATAACTCAGGTTACAAACACGCACGTCGGTGCGTACACCCTCCACTTCCTGATTGTACCACAAGGGGAAAGTATCGTTATCGCCATTGGTAAATATGACAGCATTAGGGGCGCAGGTATTCAGGTAATTGGCGCCAAAATCACGTGCGGTGTAACGGTTTGAACGATCGTGATCGTCCCAGTTTTCGGCAGCCATGATAACCGGAACCAGCAAAAGGGCCAGCCCACTGGCCACTCCTGCACTGGGAACATCAGGCAAATATTTTTTCAAGCCTTCATACAGCGCCAGGACACCAATCCCGATCCAGATGGTAAACGCATAAAATGATCCTGCGTAAGCGTAGTCACGTTCGCGTGGCTGAAGTGGAGACTGGTTCAGGTAAACTACAATGGCCAGACCGGTCATGAGAAACAGAAGCGAAACTGTCCACAGATCTTTTTTCCCTTCCACACCCCTGTTATACATGAATATTATTCCTATAATACCTAAAATGAAAGGAAGCAGGAAGTATGAATTCCGGGCTTTATTGTTTTTAAATTCCTGCGGAAGGTTTTTCTGGTCACCCAAACGAATCGCGTCAACAAAATTTATTCCTGTGATCCAATTTCCGTTGGTGATTTCGCCATTACTCTGAATATCACTCTGGCGACCTGAGAAATTCCACATAAAATACCGGAAATACATGTGCCCAACCTGATAACGGAAGAAGAAAGTCAGGTTTTCTCCAAAAGTTGGTATCTGAATGGTTTTTGACTTGCCTTCTTCGTCGGTAACCTGAACTTTACGTCCTTTAATTCCCGCCCATTGTTTGTATTGCCCGATATGAGAATCTTCCCGGCTGTACATACGTGGGAAAATGGTACTCAGATTGGAATCAAAAACAGGTTTCTGGCGCATATCGGCCACCACATATTTGCCGCCTTTCTGAATATAATAGGGCTTGTCGTCCACATATTTATCCAGAGGCGTATTGTAATACTGGCCGTAAACCAAGGGGCGGTCGCCATACTGTTCACGGTTCAGATATCCCAGCAAAGCGAATACATTATCCGGGCTGTTCTGATCCATTGGCGGGTTGGCCGAGGAGCGGATTACAATCATCGCAAAAGATGAATAACCGATCAGGATAACTAAAAAGCCAAGCAAAACGGTATTCCAAAGAACTAACTTTTTTTGTACGGTGTACCAGATTCCATAAACAATGGCAGCAACAAGCAACAGTGCATAAATGATGACCCCCGTATTGAATGGCAATCCGATTCCGTTTACAAACATCAGTTCGAACCAGGTTGCAATAGTAATAACTCCCGGAATGATGAGGTACATGATCACACCAAGAATCACAAACGAAAGGATCAGGCTTAGAAGTATTCCGTTGCGGGTAACTTTATATTTCCTGAAATAGTAAACAAATACGATGGCCGGAATTGCTAGCAGGTTCAAAAGGTGAACTCCGATTGAAAGGCCCATCAGGTAGGCAATCAGGATAATCCAACGGTTGGCATGAGGCTCGTCAGCCGAATTTTCCCATTTTAAAATAGCCCAGAATACCAAAGCTGTAAATAAGGATGATGATGCGTAAACTTCACCTTCAACAGCCGAAAACCAGAATGTATCAGAGAATGTATAAGCCAATGCGCCAACAACCCCACTGCCCAGAATGGCAATGGTCTGACCTGTTGTAAATCCGCCTTCAGGTTTAATTAATTTTTTAGCCAGATGGGTAATCGTCCAGAATAAAAACAAAATGGTGAATGCACTGGCCAGACCCGACATGGCATTGATCATTAAAGCAGCCGACGATGGGCTCCCTCCAAATAAGGTAAAAAACCTACCCAATATCATGAAGAAAGGTGCGCCGGGGGGATGCCCAACTTCCAGTTTAAACGAAGTAGTTATAAACTCACCACAATCCCAAAAGCTGGCAGTTGGTTCAAGAGTTAACAAATAAGTGATGGCTGCAACCCCAAAAGTAAGCCAGCCAACAATATTATTCAGTTGTTTAAAGTTTTTCATCCTACTCGGTTTTTAATGTTTGCGAAGATAGCACATTCTTTCAAATCAGGATAATAGGGCTTTGAATATTATTAGTAATAGAACACTCATTGACAAATTTTAACTCATCAATTTAATGCGTAAACCTGTGTACAATATTCCAGTTGAATTTCAAGAGATAAAGACCGGATTCGACGATTTTTATTTACATTTGAAAAAGATAATATCCAAACCCTTATGTATAGGAAGCACCTTATTCTCCTTCTCATTACTTTTATTTTCCTTTTTACCTCTGCCTTTTCGAACCCGAAATTCAAGGTTGGGTTTTCGCAGTGTACAACGGCAGATAAATGGAGGCAAACACAATTGCGATTAATGCAAATCGAGCTGGCGTTTTATCCTGATATTGAATTAACGATTAAAGATGCCAAAGACAACAACGTAACACAAATCGGGCAAATTGAAGAATTTATCGCTGAAGGCATTAATCTGCTCATTGTTTCTCCTAATGAATCGGAACCTTTAACTCCTGTTATTGAGAAAGTATTTAAAGCTGGGATTCCTGTAATTTTGATTGACCGACTTATCAACTCCGAGTTTTACACCGCATATATCGGAGGCAATAATTACCAAATTGGCGAGGAGGCCGGGAAATATGCAGTTAGCCTATTGAAAGGGAAAGGTAGAATAGTGGAAATTACCGGTCTTGATGGTTCTTCGCCAGCCATTGAACGACAGAAAGGATTTAAAGAAGTACTCAGGGATTATCCTCAGATTGAAATAGTTAAATCGTTCTCAGGCGATTGGAACTACTATAAGGCTCGAATTGTGATGCAGGAAGTTGTTGCCTCCGGCTTGGAATTTGATTTGGTTTTTGCACACAACGACGTGATGGCCAAAGAAGCTCATGCAGTTGTAGATGCATCAGGAAAAAAGGAATGGAAATTCTATCTTGGTGTCGACGGACTTCCAGGTGTCGATGGAGGAATACAATTTGTGTTGAATAAAGACTTGGATGCCACCTTCTTATACCCTACCGGAAGCGAACAGGCCATAAAAATAGCCGATGCAATATTGAATCGAGAAACTTTCGAACGAAAAAATATTTTGCCTACATTGGTTATCGACTCCACCAACGCTAAGATTCTGAAGGTTCAAACTGATCAGGTTGAGTCGTTGCAACAGAAGATTGAAGCTCAAACATCAGTTCTTGATTTGCAGATTTCTCGATTTCAAAGCCAGAGGCTAATCTTGATTTTCGTTGCCGTATTGCTTTTGCTGATTGTAATCCTCGTGTTTGTGATCTATAGCGCATTCCAAAACAAGATTACTGCCAACAAAAAGCTGGAAGCCAAAAATCACGAAATTGAAAAACAAAATCTGGAGATTATTGAGCAGCGCGACAAATTGGTTGAAGTTGGGCAACAATTGGAAGAAGCCACACAGGCCAAACTTCGGTTCTTTACGAATGTTTCCCACGAATTTCGCACTCCTTTGACACTGATCAAAGGTCCGTTGGAAAACATGATGCAGGCGAAAGAGTTTTCTTCGAATCAGCAAAACCAGTTTAGATTAATGCACCGAAACACTATTCGGCTGCTTCGTTTGGTAAACCAATTGATGGACTTCAGGAAACTGGACAATAATAAAATGGGATTGGCAGCAACCGAAAACGATCTACTTTCATTTATAAAAGAGATTGAAGAGTCGTTCGCATCCCTTGCTAACAGCCGTAATATCGAATTGAAAACTGTTTGTCCGGAACCCAATTTAAAAGTTTGGTTCGATGTGGATAAACTCGACAAAGTATTTTTCAATATCCTTTCAAATGCCTTTAAATTCACCTCCGATGGAGGACAAATCACCATTCTGATTTCAAAAGTTAAACCTGCGATATCCGGAATTCATTCGGAGGAAGTTCAGATAGAAATCAAGGACTCCGGCAGCGGAATTGCGGCCAAACATCTGGATAAAATTTTCGACCGTTTCTACCAGGCTGCAAAATCTCATGCTTATATTGGCACAGGTCTTGGCCTAAATCTTTCAAAAGAGTTTATCGAGATGCACCGTGGGCGAATTTCAGTTAAAAGTAAAGAAGGAGTAGGAACTTCTTTTCACATCAATCTTCCATTGGGAAAAGACCATCTGCTTGCGGATGAAATCCTTGTCGAAGCCAATGAACCTGAAATCAGCCTTCATAACCAGATTTTGACCATGGAATTGGCCAATGCGGAGAATCTGGTTACGGAAAAGACTGCTTCAGTCCGGCCGGTTATTTTAGTTGTGGAAGACATTGCTGATGTAAGGGAATTTATCCGGACGAGTCTAGGAAATCAGTATCTGATTTTGGAAGCAACAAATGGAAGAGAAGGGCTTGCTAAAGTTCTGGAAGAAGAACCTGACCTGATTATCAGTGATGTGATGATGCCTGAAATGGATGGTCTGGAATTGACGCGTCAGTTAAAATCTGATTTGAAAACCTGTCATATTCCGGTTATTCTGCTTACTGCGAAAGCAGCCCTGGAGCACAAACTGGAAGGTCTGGAGGAAGGTGCCGATTCATATATCCCGAAACCTTTCAACAGCCGACACCTTCAGGTTCGGGTGAAAAAATTACTGGAACTGCGGATGAAAATTAGGGAACACTATCGGGGTATGCCAGATGCTCAGGATGAAGAAACCGGAATAAACCGTCTCGACAAAAAATTCCTGAATAAGTTAACATTGATTATCGAAGAGAACCTGAATAAAGAAGATATCAGTGTTGATGAATTGGGACAAAAAATCGGTATTTCGAGAGTTCACCTTTATCGAAAAATCAAAAAGCTGACTGATATGTCAGTCAGTGAATTTGTAATCATGGTGAAGCTGAAAAAATCGCTTGAACTGCTTCGGAACAGCGGTAAAACCATTGCTGAAATTGCCTATGAAGTTGGATTTTCATCGCCGTCGTACTATACCCGCTGCTTCAGAGAGCAGTTTAAAATGTCGCCAACCGAATACATGCAAAATAAAAAAGGGGAGCAGTGATATTTTGCTCCCCTTCAACTTACCAAATCCTCTTTAACCCAACTATTTCGACCTTCTGAAGTAAAACGTCACCTCCTGAAGAGAAGATTTTCAAAGCATTAAAGTTTTCTGAAGAGAAAAACAGATCGGTCATTACCAATTTTCCTTCATCAACAAATATTTCGATCGAAGCAGCATCGATAAATAAATGCAACTGAACCTGCTTGCCAATGCTGTATGGTGCATAATCAATACCTGAAAAACGATCTGAAAAATTCATATTTCCGGATTTAGTACGATCGACAAAAAACTGCTTACTTTTATTTGAATACCCAATTTTTACAGCTTCGCCAGATCCGTTTTCAAGAATGAGACATAAAGAATCAGCGGTGCTCTTTCCTGTTTCCAGATTAAGCACTAATTCGCATTGATTCAGATTAATATCTTTTGTGTCAAGTTTCTTTTCACCCGAAATTTGCTCTTCTGCGAAAGTGATTTTAGATGCCTGATCCTGCAGCTGATTTAATTCATGAACCGGTTCTGATTTTACCAGAAATTTGCCATCAATCTCTTCCAATTTTAGTTCGCGTGGAACTGTCATTGCACTTCTCCATACATCAGTTGGAACCACTGTTGCATAATTCCAGTTGCTCATCCAACCAAGAAACAGGCGGCGTCCGTCTTCCTTTGGTACATCAGACCAAGTAACTCCGGCGTAATTATCGCGGCCATAATCCAGCCAGCTGGTTTCTTTTGACGCAGCGGTAAATTCGTGGCCATCGTAATCGCCCACAAAATACTGGGTTCCTGAACCGCCGTTCGGCCCGCCGGGGTTCATGTTCACAATCATCACCCATTTGGTCTGACCGCCTGCATTAACTTTTAACGGAAATAAATCCGGACACTCCCAAACGCCTCCATGAGCACCAGCATCGCTGCCAAATTCACTTTCGGGTTGCCAGTCTTTTAAATTTCCGGAGGAATAGATTTTTACTCTATCGTGCGCAGAAAGAATCAGATTCCATTTTTGAGTGCCTTCATGCCAAAGCACTTTGGGATCACGAAAATCCTTAACTCCCGGATTGTGCAAAACCGGATTATTTTGGTATTTATTCCATGTCCGGCCTTTGTCTAAGCTATAAGCAATTCCCTGATTTTCATAGTCGATTTTTCCACTTTTTTCCCGGTCCATATTGTGGTAAGTAAAAATGGCAACCAGTGGAGGATTCTCAACGGAGCCAAATCCGGTGGTGTTTTTCCAGTCAACAACTGCGCTGCCCGAAAAAATATAACCAATACTATCAGGATACAAGGCGATGGGCAAATGTTCCCAGTGAATTAAATCTTTACTTACTGCATGTCCCCAGTGCATCGGTCCCCAAACAGTACTGTCAGGGTAATATTGATAGAATAAATGATATTCTCCCGCGTAATAAACCATGCCATTGGGGTCGTTCATCCAACCCTTTTGTGGCGAAAAATGGAATTGCGGCCTGTATTGTTCGGAATAATAAGCGGATGCTGATTTGTCGCCTGACTGTTTTTTATTTGACAGGTTTGTATAGGACAAAGATACTATGCCAATAAGAAGGGCGATTAGATAAATATACTTTTTCATGGTTTGAATGTTTTGTAGTTTATTGGTTTGGATAATAAATGGTTATCAAAATGCCATTTTCAGATTCTAGTCACTTTTCAAACTAATTACACTGCCTTCTTTCAATGTTATTTCACCACCTTCGGCAAATAGTTTAATTTGATCTAAAACCATGATAGGAAAAATCTTCTCTGTCATCACGACACTACCGTTACCTGAAAATAATTCTACTGAAGACTTATCGACTATTAACCTAAATTCGAGAGTCTTTTGGTTAGCAATATATGGGGCATAATCGGGTTCAATAGGTCTCTCAGTTTGACGGTAAGTTTCTGAAGAGAGGCGATTGATGTAAAATACCCTTAGCCTGTGATCATAGGCAACTGTCATTTTATCGCCATTATCTGTTGCTAATTCGACACCAAATTTTTCTGCAAAATTCAACCATGGCAATTTATTGATATTGAAAGTTAAGTTTATCTCATAGGGCAATGTTTGCTTTTCATTAATTTGAATGGCACCATTCAGGTCAGCGCCCGCGATTAATTTCTTTTTTCCTCTTAGCTGGTTTATTTCCTCAACAGGAGTTGATTTAATAACATAGCCATTAAAATTTCGACTTAACGATAGCTTCCGGGGAAGTGTAAATGAGTTGAACGATTTTGACTTGAAAGATTGATTGGCCTCAGTTGAATTGTTGATACATCCGATATGGAAACATTCGTTATTTATGACAGAGGTGACACCTGCAAAGTTGTCCCTTCCATAATCAACCGATTTAATTTTTTCATGCACCGGTTGAAAGGTAAAGCCATTATAATCGCCGACAATACACCTTGTTCCGGCTCCGCTTGAAGGATTTCCCGAATGATAGCTGACCATCAGAACCCATTTGGTTTCGTTGCTGCCTTCAGCAATTAAAGGAAAGAAATCAGTGAAATCCCATTCGCCGCTTATGTAGTCGAGCACTTCACTAAATGTGCTGTTTAACTGCCAGTCAATCAGATTATCAGAAGAATAAAACCTGACATGATCACTGCCTGTTAGGACCAAAATCCATTTCTGTGATTCTTCGTGCCAGACAATTTTCGAGATTTTATAGTTGGCAGTTCCGGTATTGAGTGAGATCGGATTTTCGGTGTACTTCATCCATGTTTTCCCGAAATCAAAGCTGTATGCAAGATATTGTGAATTGGAAAGACCTGTTTGTCCTGGGGACGAGACCTGATAGATGGCAACTAATGGTTGATGTCCATCTTTAGCTAATCCTGAAGTATTGTTCCAATCGATAACAAAACTCGATGAATTTATGGTGCCGGTAGAATCAGGAAAGGTCAATGCAACTGATTTGTTCCAATGAATGAGGTCAGTGCTTGATGTTTGTTCCCATTTATTAGTAATACTGTCTGTTTTGCCCTGGTAAAAAAGGTGGTATTCTTTCCCATCATGGATTAAGCCAGATGGAATACCTTCTTTCAAGTCATTAGTCGTGAAATGGATGGAAGCCTGGTTTGTTTCTTTTTCAGGACTATTTTTACAGCTTAAAAACAGAAGCATGATTAGTAGCGAAAAAGAAAGCTTAGTTGACATGTTGATTGCTTTGAAATAATAAAATAACTAAAACAGTTTCAGGTTATAATGGGGGTGAACAAAACTCACCCCCATTCATTATTATCAAATATTAGTAACCAGGATTTTGAGTATATAATCCTTTAGTAAAGTCGATCTCACGTTGTGGAATTGGGAAATATTCGTCCCTTCCAGCAGTGAATTTGGCACTTCCAAGAAATGCCCTTCTTTGTTTTTCTTTTGCCAGGTAAGCATTCAGGGTTGGTTCAGCAATGCCCCAGCGTACAAGGTCAAAGAACCTTGGGCTTTCCATTGCAAATTCCAATCTTCTCTCCCATTGGAGGGCCATTCTGGCGTTTTCCTTTGTCCAGGGCAGATTGACTCCATCATATTGGGCAATTTTGTAGTTTGATGGAGGAGTTCCGTCAGCAAATTTAAGCCTACCTGCACTATTTGCTGCCCTTGCCCTTATTTGATTGATCAAAGGCATAGCTTTATCTTGCTGTCCTAATTCAATATAGGCTTCGGCCTGCCATAAAAGCACATCGGCATAACGGATAATGTCAATGTTCTTAGATGTCCCCATGAATGGGCCAAGCTTCTTATAGCAAGAACAATCGGCAGCCTGCTGTTCTTTCATACTTTGGAAAAAACCGTAAACACCTGGATCACGCACCCAGCTGTTTTTGAATATGTATGAAGCATCATTGCGGTATTTGTAAGGGTGCCCATCCATACCAACAGTATGGTCGATACGTGGGTCAACTGTTACACCTTTTGGTGTAATGTCGGCAGCGCTCAATTCAACAGTGTTGAAAGTATCGAATTTTGGTAATCCTTTAGCATCGGTTGCAAAAGCATTAACAAGGTTCTGGCTTGGCTGGTGGAATCCGCAACAGCCATACTGAGAAGCGCCGGTAGGATAATTCAATCCGGTAACAAAGCTAAGACGACCTGCAGAAGTACCATCGCTAATGGAGAACTGAACGGCAAAAACCGATTCCGGTCCATTGTCAAAACCATCCAGAAAGTTTTCCGCAAAATCAGGTTGTAAACGATATTTTCCTGATGCGATTACCGTTTGTGTCAGTGTGACTACTTCATTTAACCTTGAAGCATTTATTCCGGTAACTTTATGACTTGCATCCTGTTCGTATGCCTGGTACAGTCTAAGTTTAGCCAAATAAGCAGCAGCTGCATATTTGTTTACCCTACCAACTTCAGGTTGTGACTCAGGCAGATTGTCCATTGCATATTTAAAATCATCCCCGATTTTATTCCACAATTGGTCATTGGTGAACTGATTGTTTTTTGTTTTCAAAATATCCTCATTTGACAATGTTTCATCTATAAAAGGAATGTTTTTGAAAATCTGTTTCATAACAAAATGAGAGTGTGCCCTTAAAAAGCGGGCTTCAGCAATCCGGACCTTTCTTAATGTTGATGAATTGAAATTTTCATCTTTTAGTTCATTAAGCGACCGTAATGCAGCATTTGCACGGGAAATTGCGGCATAAAAGTTTTCCCATGTATACGCGCCCATCCAAACCTGGCTTGGAGTTGTAAGGTTATATTGCTCATAAAAGTTAACGTCAGCCACGTCGCCAACACCACCTCCGCCTTTATAAGAATCATCCGAACGGACGCTTCCGTATACCCACATGCTTGTCATAGGGCCGATCATATCATCGTTGGCAATACCGGCATAGGCAGCTATTACCAACCCGTTGGCGCTCTCTGCTGTTGAATTGCCCGCAGAGATATACCCTTCAGGTTTTGTATCCAGATAATCATTACATGAGGCCAATGAAAAGGCTAAAATGATTAATATTCTACCAAAATTTTTATAGTTCATGATT
>PNOH01000058.1 GCA_013824715.1 Odoribacter sp.
TCTATTTCACTTTCAACAAAATACATATCAATTTCACCGACATTTTTCGCCATTAATTTACCTCTGTATTTACAGTGAAATTGGTCTTTGACAAGACTGAACGTAGCCGCTGATATGTTAATTTTTCCAGCCTCGCCGTTCGATTCCATTCTACTGGCCACATTAACCGTGCTCCCCCAAATATCGTAGGCATACTTTTTATGCCCTACAACTCCTGCCATTAAGGGACCTGTATGGATGCCGATTCTTAATTCCCAGGTTTTCTCCCCCCGCTCAATTCGATTTTCATTTTTTATGCGTATAAATTCCTGCATTTCAAAAGCAGCTTGAATGGTATCAACCGGATGGGTATGGTTTTTCGAAGGGAGGCCGCCTGCGCACATGTAAGAATCGCCGATGGTTTTTATTTTTTCAAGGTTATGCCTTTCGATGATGTCATCAAAAACCATAAAATATTCGTTAAGTTCGAAAACCAGTTCTTTTGGCGTCAACTGCTCCGAAATGATCGTAAAATCTTTAAAATCGGAAAAAAGGACAGATACACTCTTGTATTTTCTGGGAGTAGCATGTCCGGTTAACCTTAATTCATCAGCAATTTTTTTCGGCAAGATATTGAGTAAAAGGGTTTCAATCTCTTCCTTTTGTTTATCCAGTATTTTATTGATTTTTACTTTGGCAAGGTAATTCCTGAAGATGATAAATGCGATGATCAAAATAAAAATAAGTCCGGCAAGAAAGGCATTTTTTGCAATGCGTTGTTTTTGGATGGATAGTTTCTGCAGTTCAACTTCACGTTCTTTCTTCTCAAGGTTAAAAGAAGTCAACATCAGGTTTAACCTTTTCTCATTTGCACTTCTGAACAGTGAATCATTTATTGCTGTCAGCAATTCCTGAAAACGATAGGCATCTTTGTAATTATTTTGTACTGCAGAATATTTTGCAAGGCCTTCGTAAGCTTCTTTTAAACTCTCTTTGGAGCCAATCTCCATTGCCATTGGCTCTGCTTGCCTGAATGTTTTAATAGCGTCAGAAATTATGCCTTGATTAATTTGAGTGCTGGCTATTGCAATTAAGGATTGCACCATGTATAACTTGGAATTAATTCGTTCTGCAATTATATAAGCTTCTTTGAGAATTTGAAGAGCCTGCCCGTATTCACCATGTTTGGTAAAAACCTTGCCAATATTTATCATGGGATAGGGTAAAGCGCTTGAATTTTGCAAAGCCTCACGCGATTTTTGAAAATAGCTCAATGCAGTAGAATCATCATCCTTGGCAAAATACACTTCTCCAATATTTACAGATGCGTAACCAATTCCATCGGAATATGCCAACTCTTCTGAAAGTTTAAGTGCGATGAAATAATAGTCAAGGGCTTTATCCAATGTTGCTGGCTTTTTCTGATAGATTAACCCAATATTCAAAGAAACCGTTAATGTTCTCATTTTATCGCCAATCTCCTCTGCGATTTGCAATGATCTCAAATAAAGCTCCAGCGCTTTTTCATCATCACCCTGATTGCTATAAATGGTTCCGAGGTTACGCTATGTACAATAGCCGCACACCCCACCCACCCGGTATGCGATCATTATCTTTCTAATCAGCATAGCCGCCGGAAAAAACCACAAAAAGCCCCACCACCCGTCTAAGGTGCAGGCCATGAATTGTTATACGGCCAATGCCAGCGGCAGGTGCTTTCGCTTCACTTCATTACCTTCAGGAGCTACACTTCGTTTCGCCACCTTTCGTTCCATTCCGTTCATTGTCAGCCCCAGCCTTGGCAACCCAAGCAAGAGTGTTTCCTTCATTCCATTATGCTCATTCCTAATCGCCGTTTCATTTCGCTCCCCTTTGGCTTTCCCATCCCACAATCCAGTACTCAAAGCCAAAACGGGAAGCTACATTCCACCCCTCACAATTCGCTACTTTCCATTCAGTCACCACACTTGCTTTTCCCTCCCCTGACATCGGTATGCCCTGCGGTAGAGTTTGCCCCGGAAAACAAAAACCACAAAAGCCCCACCACCCTTTAGCGGTGCAGGTAAAAATAAAGGAATATTCTGCATTGGCCTTGTGCTTGCAGCCGTTTTGTATCACTCATTCAACCGTTCGCCGTTTCGTTCGTACCTCACTACACAACTCACTATTTCATTCGTTCACAAACCAGCTTCAGCACCCCACGTGCAATTGTTTCGTACCTCAACAACTACACTTTTCCCAACCCACAGAAACAGCATTACCGCTTATTTTTACCAGCGGAATTGTTTACCCCATAAAAACCACGGTTGCCGTTTGTAGTTGTTTCAAATAGTCTGTTTCGTAGTTTCCGGCTTGCTATTGAAATGAGAATAACTACCCGCCCACCACCCGGAGCCAGTTATTACCCATTTCAACAGCACAGCATCATCATTATTGGAATTTTTTCAGGGAAAGATATTTTTATAAGGTCTGATTAAACAAATTTATGAATCAAAAAAGTAGTACTCCTTTTATCAGGATTGAGGTTTTACACAAATACAGAACACCAAAATAAAGTGCCAAATATGCAAATTGTATGCAAATAAAAAAACCACCCATTAAATGAGTGGTTTAACTTACTGATTTTCAGGTGGAGAATATCGGAATCGAACCGATGACCTTTTGACTGCCAGTCAAACGCTCTAGCCAACTGAGCTAATCCCCCTTTCGAGGCGACAAATATATAAATATTTACTTTT
Source organism: Odoribacter sp. (assembly GCA_013824715.1). Lineage (GTDB taxonomy): Bacteria > Bacteroidota > Bacteroidia > Bacteroidales > Prolixibacteraceae > Aquipluma. Next base: position 2,718 of record PNOH01000058.1, read on the forward strand.
TATTCATCCTCTCTTTTTGGATATTTCCACTTCAGGAAAAAATATACCGGAATACCAGCCAGAATGAGAATCATTCCAATGGCTGCTTCGCGTGGACGGGCAACTATGGTGTTTACAAACAAACCGATACAAAAAAGGATAAAAATTGCTGGTACAACAGGGTACCCCCAGACTTTGTAAGGCCGGTGCGCATCGGGCATTTTGCGACGCAAAATAAATACACCCAAAGTTGTGGCTCCGTAAAATATAAAAACGGCAAAAATAATCATGTCGGTCAACTGATCGAAGGTTCCGGATAAAACCAGCACCGAAGCCCATAGCCCTTGCCACAACAACGAGTTCCCCGGAACATTGTTTTTATTCAGTTTCCCAATTCCCGAAAAGAAAAGCTTTTCGCGGGCCATTGCGTAATACGGGCGGGCGCCGGTCAGAATACTGGCATTGGTGCAACCAAGCGTAGTGAGCAATATGAGCAACGAAATAAATAGTACCCCGCCAATTCCCCAGAAACTTCTGACTGCCTCAACTGCAGCAATCTGATTGCCTGATGCGTGAATTTGTTCCAGTTGCGGGATAGATAAAAGTGTGAGGTAAGTAACATTGACGAGCAAATAAATTGAAATTACCACCAGAACACCAATCACAATTCCTTTCGGAATATTTCGGGTGGGATCTTTTACTTCGCCACCGATAAATCCGACCGAAACCCATCCCTGATAGGCCCAAAATGCAGCCAGCATAGCAGTAAAAAATGATGACAGGGTAACCGTTCCGGCAACCAGTTCTTTGACGTTTAAAAAGTTGTCAGGTCTGGCATTTCCACTGATCAGACCGAAGAAAACAATCAGGAACAGGCCGGCAAATACGGTGAGCATAACCGCCCTGCTGGCTCCAGCCCCGGTTTTTAAACCCGAAATGTTGAGTCCGGTCAAAAGTAATATGAGCAAAATAGCGGTCAGTTTGACGTTAAAATCCTGAAAAGGGAGAAAAACTCCACCGATTGAAAATTGCTGAAGTGAAGGCAGAACTTCAGGAAGATGAATGATGCTATTGAGCGATTGGGCAAAAATATAAGCCAGCGAAGATATGGTAGCGGTTTGGATAACCGTAAACAACGACCATCCATAGATAAATGCGAAAAAACGATTATATATTTTCTTCAGATAGACAAATTCGCCTCCGGTATCGGCCAGTAATCCGGCAACTTCGGCATTGCTCAAAGCGCCGAAAAGAGTGATAATCCCACCAACAATCCATGCCGCAAGTATCCAAACCGATGAGTGAAGTTCTGCAGCCATCGGGGCAATTTTTTTATACACTCCTGAGCCAATGATATTTGCAATCACAAAAATGATGACATAACCCAAGCCGAGTGTTCTGACCAAACTTCTTTGATTACCCATAAGAAAGAATTTTAAAAAATGAAGTTCCTAAATTAAGAAATAAGTTGGGTTTCGGTGGCCTAAAAATTATCCCGAATCAATTACCAGATGATTGTCTTATCTTTGCCGCTCAATTAATTTATTTGATTTTTGGGAACAAAACCTATGATTGAAAACTCACCCATTATAGAAACGGCTGTTTTAGTTGCCCTGATCACAAAAAATCAGGACGAAATGCAGGCAAAAGAATATCTGGAAGAATTGGATTTTTTAGCTGATACCGCTGGTGCCGAAGTAAAAAAACACTTTTTACAACGACTGGACATCCCCAATCATGCCACATTTGTCGGTTCGGGTAAGCTGGAAGAAATTAGCGAATACATCAAAGCTAACGAGATTGGTACGGTTATTTTCGACGACGACCTCAGTCCAACCCAGCTCCGGAACATCGAAAAAGCGCTGGAATGTAAAGTCCTCGACCGTACTTTCCTGATTCTGGATATCTTTGCCCGTCGGGCACAAACCGCTCATGCCAAAACTCAGGTCGAACTGGCCCAATACCAATATATGCTACCCCGACTTACCCGCTTGTGGACCCATCTCGAACGTCAGCGCGGTGGAATCGGGATGCGTGGTCCCGGAGAATCACAGATCGAAACCGACCGCCGGATTGTTCTCGACAAAATTGCCCTCCTGAAAGAACAACTGATTAAAATTGACAAACAAAAGTCAACACAACGCAAGAACCGTGGGCGAATGGTTCGTGTGGCCCTGGTCGGATACACTAATGTTGGCAAGTCAACCATGATGAACCTGTTGTGCAAATCGGATGTATTTGCTGAAAATAAATTGTTTGCGACCCTCGATACCACTGTCCGCAAAATGGTGGTCGGAAACCTGCCTTTTCTGTTGGCCGATACCGTTGGTTTTATCCGAAAATTGCCTCATGGTTTGGTTGAATCGTTCAAGTCAACTCTGGATGAAGTGCGCGAATCGGATATCCTGATGCACATTGTTGATATTTCGCACCAGGGATTTGAAGAACAGATCGAGGTGGTGAACCGCACGCTGAACGAAATCAATGCAGGTGAAAAACCAACCATTTACGTGTTCAACAAAATAGATGCTTTTACATACGTGGAGAAACATCAGGATGATTTGAGCCCAAGAACCAAGCGAAATGTATCGCTCGAAGAATGGGAGAGTAGCTGGATGTCGAAGAACAACACGCCTTCATTGTTCGTTTCGGCTACAAAAAAACTAAATATCGAAGATTTAAAGCGGACACTTTATGAAGAAGTGAAGAAAATACACATCACCCGTTTCCCCTACAACGATTTTCTCTACGATGAAAACTGGACGATGAAAATTGATCAGTAGCTTATTTAATTTCACCATTTCTAATTAGCCATTCCGCAATCTGAACAGCATTCAGCGCAGCGCCTTTTTTGATCTGGTCGCCAACACACCAGAAAGTCAAACCTTTCGGATTAGCTACATCTTTGCGGATACGTCCCACATATACATCGTCCTTTCCTGAAACAAACAATGGCATCGGATAAACTTTTTCTGCCGGATTGTCCAGAACAGTCAGTCCTTCCAGTTTTTCCATCGCAGCTTTTACTTCCTGAATGTCCAGAGCTTCTTCCGTTTCAACCCAAATAGCTTCGGAATGTGCCCGTGCCACCGGAATCCGGATACAAGTAGCACTCACTTCGGCATCGGTGTGCATAATTTTTTTTGTTTCCCAGTTCATTTTCATTTCCTCTTTGGTATAGTCGTTTTCGAGGAAAATATCAATCTGAGGAATGATATTCATGGCCAATTGGTACGGGAATTTCTTGATAGTTGGTTCTTCGCCGGCAGCAACCTGCTGAATCTGTGTTTTCAATTCAGCAATACCCTGTGCACCTGCACCGCTGGCAGCCTGGTAAGTTGCCACGTGAACGCGCACAATCTTCGACAAATCGTTGATCGGTTTCAGCGCAACAACCATCTGGATGGTGGAGCAGTTCGGATTGGCAATGATGTTGCGCGGACGAATCCTCGAATCTTCTGGATTGACTTCAGGCACAACCAACGGAACGTCAATGTCGTAACGGAATGCGCTCGAATTATCAATCATTATTGCGCCGTATTTGGTAATGGTATCAGCAAATTCTTTTGAAATGGAAGCGCCGGCAGAAGTTAACGCGATATCAATGTCCTTAAAATCATCGTTGTGCTTCAGTTCCTTCACTACCAGCGTTTTTCCTTTGAATTCATACTCGTTTCCTGCCGAACGGCCCGATCCAAATAAAACCAGTTCATCGAGCGGAAAATTCCTTTCAGCCAAAACTTTCAGGAATTCCTGGCCTACCGCGCCACTTGCACCAACTACTGCAACTTTCATTTCAAATTGTATTTAATTATTATCTGTCTTCTGTATATCCTATTTGGCACTTTGATCAATATGTGTTAAATTGAATCAAATTTAGAATTCAAAAATAAGGCTTTACTTTTAATTCCTCTAAATATGGTTCGATTAATTTTTATATTTCCATTTATACTTGTCTTTTTTTTAACAATCGTAAGCAAAATTGCTTTTCCGAATCAATCGTCAATGATCCTTCGATGCAATCGGATTGAAAATTTTGAGCAAAATGATTCAATAGCGTTCATATTTCAGGACAATTTTGAAAAAGGCAATCATATTGGCTGGAAGCAGCCAAATGACTGGGAAGTTTCGACAACAGAGAAAATTTCAGGGGCATTTTCGCTAAAGCATTTGACACAGGCTACGAGTGGCAATTCATCTATATTTCATGCTGCCAGTTCAGATTGGAATAGCTTCGATCTGGAATGGTCGTTCAAGCTGAAAAACGGCAATTGGGATCCATCGTCGTCGAACCGGTTCTGGTTTTATTTAAGTGCTGATACCATCCGGACGGATCTGATCAGTGGCTGGGCGGTTGGGGTCAATATTTCCGGAAGCAGCGATTTGCTTGAACTCTGGCGAATCCGTAATGGAAAAGCTGACAGTTTGATCGTTCAATCCGATCTGGACTGGAATGCTTCAACCCTGGCTGCAATCAGCGTTAAAAGAACAGTTCGGGGAGTTTGGTCGCTTAATTACCAAAAATCGGGTGAAGCAAAAAGTAAGCATTTCACAGGAAATGATCCGGCAATCTTTCCCTTTAAAAATATCGGAATTTATTTCAACTTCACTCCCACCCGTGCCGGACAATTGTGGGTTGACGACATTTTGGTGGTACAGCTTGTCTCCGAACTTTTCATTCAGAAGCTCACTCTAATCAATTCAAATACCATAAGGCTGACTTTCAACAAACCCATTAATCCCGCATCTATCCACTCCGGAAATTTCAAATTGGCAGATGAAAACAACCAAAACATTTCAATCACTCAGGCAATTCCAACTAAAGGTTCCAATAATTCAATCGATGTAAGTTTTGGAAAAGCCATTGGATTTGAACTTAGATTAAACGTTTCAGGTATTTCCGATCTCTCAGGAAAAACAATGAGTGCCGATACCCGTTCATTTCCTTATTCTTTTTCTCCTGAAGTCGGGTCAATCCTGATCAACGAAATTCTGTTTAACCCGTTTTCAGGAGGAGTTGATTTTGTGGAATTGGTCAATATTTCGGAGCAAACCATTCCAGTCAACCGCCTGAAACTGGCCACCCGAAATGATACATTGGCCCTGAAACAAATCTATCCGGTCACTATCGAAAAAAGATACCTAAAACCCGGCGAATTTTTGGTTTGCACCAAAGACCCGACAATTGTTGCAGCTCAATATATCACTTGCAATCCGGCAAGTTTTTGTGCTATGAAGTCTTTTCCAACGTATTCGGACGATGCAGGAACCGTGGTTTTGCTCAACGATTCGCTCGCTGTTCTGGATGAATTCAGCTATTCGGCCAAAATGAATTCGCCTTTTCTGGCTGACGAAAACGGGGTTTCACTCGAACGTATTTCGCTGAAAAGACAAACTTCCGATCGCAGCAATTGGGCATCGGCAGCCGCATCTGTCGGTTTTGCCACACCGGGTCTGCCCAATTCGCAAGCTACAAGTGAAACCGAAATTCAGGATGAAATCACACCCGAACCCAAAGCATTCTCGCCCAACAGCGATGGGTACAACGATGAACTTTCTATTTCGTTTCGTTTCAGCAGACCGGGCTACATTGCCAATGTCAGGATATTTGATGTTGCCGGGCGACAAGTGAAATTTCTGGTCAAAAACCAGTCGCTGGCCCAGGAAGGAAACTGGACCTGGGATGGTAAGAGTGAATCGGGACAAAAACTAAATATTGGGGTATATATTATTCTGGTCGAAGTTTTTGATCAGGCCGGAAATGCGAAGGCTTATAAGAAAACCTGCACAATTACTGATCGGCTGGATTGACTACCTCCGTCTGTCAAGCCGCATTCGTGTCATACGTTCGCGCATTCCACCATTTTTCAGGAAATCCTCACCAAGCGATTGTAATTGTTTGAACAACATGTAGTCGGTCTGTTTGATCATACAAATAGTCATATTGGCTATGGTTTCAGGAGGACGAACCCTTACCAATGGCATATAAAAAGCTGTATTGTTGTGCTTTCGGCCCAGATCTCGCATCTTTAACAGCTCTACTGAACCATTCTCCCACTGTCGGTGATTTCGTGTGCGCAGATAGTCTTCATAATCAATCAGCAGTTCCTGCAAGCTCGCCTTGGCAACATTCACCAGCTTAATCTCGGTCTCCTTCGAGGTGGCCGAAGCCGCACTTCCCTCTACAATGTTTTGTTTGCCCGAACGCGCCGCCTGAACCATCTGATCAATAGTTCGGTCGCCACGCTGCAGGTAATTTTTGGCAAAATAGTAAGTAATGTCGTAAATTGCCTCAGCCTTCTGGTAAGTGTACAATGCCCTGTAATTACCGGTCCGCGGCAACAAAGGTTCCTGGTTTTGCTGGCTGTTGTTCATATTGGTGGTTATTGCTGTTATTACATTTGTCAAATTTAACGTCATTAAGGTCATTAAAGTCATTGAAGGAACTCAAGCCTATAAGAGAACCTACCCTAAAGTTACAACTTTCTGCTGAAAACAACATTTGTTGAAGACCAATTTGTAACAAAACATAACAACCCCGAACCAATACCCAAAGTCAAAAATATTTTCAATGAACCAAAACCTCTTTTCTCTCGCCTGGCGCGAAACAATCCGATCAGCATATTGGGGCAAAAGCCTGGCAACCAATATCGGACTAGGTTTTCTGGCAGTTTATTTTGCGGTCAGTTTTTTGCTTCTTGGTTTTGCCATTCCTGAAATTCTGACAAAAGGTTTCCCCGATCTTGACCCGATCAGCAAATTCAACAGTATATTGCTGGCCTATCTGGCCATCGAGCTGATTATCCGACAACTGATGCAAAAGCTGCCAACGGTAAGTTTCAAACCGTTGCTGTTGCAAAACATCCGTCGTAAAACAATTGTGAATTACCTGATGATTCGTTCGGTGTTCAATTTTTTCAATGTACTGCCATTCTTCTTATTGCTTCCGGTAACATTTTCACTGGTCAATAAAGCTCATTCAGGTTTAGCAACTCTGAGTTGGTTTCTGGCTATTTTCATCCTGATTTTCAGCAATCACTTTCTGGCCATTTACCTGAAATGGCGGTTCAACGAAGCAGAGTACGGATTTTTCATTTTATTGGCGGCATTTGCAGGGCTTTTTGCCATCAATCGTTTCGGAATTATTGATCTGTCAGGAGCATTGGGCAAATTGCTCGACCTGATTTTGGTTAATCCGGCACTAACGATATTGCTCATTTTGTTTCCGGTTCTGTTTTATTTTCTGAATGTCAGGTTTCTGTTGAGCCGTATGTTTCTGAATTTGGTAACAGCAAAACAAAAAGCAGAAACCATTCGCGATTATTCCTGGTTAAACCGGATGGGTGAAACCGGACGATTTATCGCACTTGAACTACGCCTGATCTGGCGAAACAAACGCCCGCGCTCAGTGGCTATGATGACTGTGATTATGCTGGCTTATGGCTTATTAATCTACCGGACCGATCCGGGAAAGCCAATGCCCGAATTTATCTTCATTCTGGGTGGGATAATTATGGTGGGCATGTTTTCGATTTCGTACGGACAGTTTTTCCCGGCCTGGCACAGCAACTATTTTTCGATGCTCATGTGCCAGCGACTGAAAATGAAACAGTTTCTGCTATCATTTTATATGCTGGTTACGGTAGTTTCGGTTGCTTGCTATTTTCTGACTTTGCCTTATGCCTTTTTATACCCCAAAATAATTTATACTCACCTGGCCATGCTGCTTTACAATCTGGGGATCAACATTCCGCTGCTCTTTTTCATTGGTCTGTACAGCAAAAAACGGCTTGACTTAAACCAGTCGTCGGTGATGAATTACCAGGGAGTTGGAGCATCCCAATGGCTTGCCGGAATTCCGCTACTGGTTGGGCCCATTCTGCTTTTCCAATTGTTCAAACTGATGTTTGGCGTAACAGGCGGCTATATCGGACTTGCAATTTTAGGCTCTGTTGGAATCTTGTTCCACACTTTCATTATCGAATTTTTCTCTAAAAAATACCTGAAACAAAAACATCAGCTTATTAGTAACTATAAAAACTCCTGATCATGATCCAGATACAAAACCTCATTAAAGCATACAACAAAGAAATCGTACTGAATATTCCTGAACTGACCATCGAGAAAGGCGAGATTTTCGGATTGGTTGGCAATAATGGCGCCGGAAAAACCACCATGTTCAACCTAGTGCTCGACCTGATTACTGCCAGCAAGGGTCAGATAATCAGTAAAGGAATCAACGTGCGCGAATCGGAAGACTGGAAAGATTTTACCGGGGCCTTTATTGATGAAACTTTCCTGATTGGATACCTGACCGCCGAAGAATATTTCGGTTTTATTGCCGGATTACGAAAAATGAGTAAAACCGAAATTACTGATTTCCTTGCAGGATTTGCCGACTTTTTCAATGGTGAAATCCTGGGCAAAAAGAAATTCATCCGAGACCTGTCGAAAGGAAATCAGAAAAAAGCAGGCATTGTAGCTGCTTTAATGGGCAAACCTGAAATAGTTGTTCTGGACGAGCCTTTTGCCAACCTCGACCCCAGTTCACAATACAAACTCCGGAAAATCATTAAGGATTTCGCGGCACAAAACGGAACCACTTTTCTGATTTCGGACCACACCCTCGATAACATTGCCGATGTTTCAACCCGGCTTATCATTCTCGAAAAAGGCTTAATCGTTCGCGATGTTCCGAAAACAGAAACCACACTTCAGGAAGTGGAAGCATTCTTTAAACCAGCGGTTGAGGCGGATATTTTTTAATTATTGCACATAAAAACAGAGAGATATGAATACCATTTCAAAAGTGTTTTGGGGCATTGCAATAATAATCTGGATTTTCAGCTTGATAATATTAATAGTTGCATTAACTGATTTAATCCCAAATAATTCATTAAAAGAATATCGATTTTTTATCGGAATTGGTTTTTTGACGATTTCTGGATTTATTCGGCAAGCATACAAAAGGTATATAAAAAAGCAACATCCTCTTTAATGTGATTAGTTTTTACAGAATGATGCCCAAATTAATGTAATTTTATCCAAAATTATTATTGATGGCAGACAAGCTCACCATATTGAAAGATTTAAAAAGCTATTTGCAGAAAGGGTATAAGGATTCTGTAAAGGATATTATTCTGTTTGGCTCTCAGGCTTACGGCAATCCAAATGAATACTCGGATTACGATATTTTAATTGTTTTGGAGAAAGATTATAATGCCCGCGACGAAAATCAAATCTATGATTTGTGTTACGATATGAATCTGAAATACAATATCATAATAGATGCTCACCTCATTTCAGAAAAAGAACTTCATACCATAAAAGGCAAACAACCCATTTTCACCAAAGCAATTAAATCTGGAATCTACGCATGAGCCTCGAAGAAAGTGAACGAAAAGAGTTGATCAGCTACAGGCTTGATGAAGCCCGGGAAACCATTGCAGATGTTCAACTTTTAATTGATAATGATCGATTACGTGCGGCTGTAAACCGCATATATTACGGAATGTTTTATTCTCTTCTTGCGCTTGGATTAGCCTATCAGTTTGAAACATCAAAACACCAGCAGTTGCTTGGTTGGTTCAACAAAAATTTCATCCATGAGGGATTGATTGATCCAAAATTTGGGAAAATCATAAACAAAGCATCGAACAGAAGGACTCAGGGAGATTATGAATCCTATGTTGAGTTTAATAAAGAAGTCATTCTGGAAATGTTTGTTGAAATGCAGGAATTTATCAGTGAAATTGAGCGTTGCCTGAATCAGGAATAAAATGGAATTCACCCTCCAACAAACAGTTGTCTATAACAAAGCCGCCCTATTATGCAGCCGTTCAGAAAAATGCACCTCTGAAATTCAGGATAAGCTTAAACTTTGGGGTCTTTCAGCCGAAGAATCTGAATCCGTGATCAAAAAACTGATTACAGAAAAATACCTCGATGACGAGCGTTTTGCACGGGCTTATGCCAAAGACAAGTTCAGGTTTAACCGCTGGGGGAAACAAAAAATTGAATACATGCTCCGGGCAAAAAGAATAAATCAGGAAACGGTGAAACTTGCCCTTGAAGAAATTACCGACGAAGGTTATTCCAGCGAACTCCTGAAATTAATTGCCGATAAGGAAAAATCAATAAAGGCAAAGGATAAGTTTGACAAGCGAAACAAACTGATGCGGTTTGCAATGGGAAGAGGTTTTGAATCAGGAAAAATTTACGCTGCTTTAAAGGAATTGGGGATTTAGATTTCTATACTCTTTGATTATCAGTAAAAGTTGTATAACCCTTCCCTATTTCTATCAAAAAAGAAGAATTGGAATTGAGTCGGTCAACAATATTTAATATGTCTGATATTGACTTTATTAGTTCTGAAGTTGATATATTTCCAAGATTAATTTTGATTAGTTTTTCAGGGGTACTTCTTAGAAAGAAACTATCCCGAAAGTCATAATCTTTTGTAATAACAATCAATCCATTTGAATCTGCATAACTGCAAATATCCTCATCTCTGGTATTCCATTTATTTAGGATCTGATTAACATGGATGGTTTCATAACCTAATCCCGTAAGGAAGTTGACGACTTTATAGGAAATATGGACATCGCAAAGAAATTTCATCAGGCCACTTCATTAATTGATCTGCCGGCCATATATAACTTCACAAAGTTAAGGCTTGCCAGGATATCCTCCTTTTCCAATTCAGGATGATCTTCGATTATTTCATCCATGGTCATCCCCGATCCAAGCAGATCGATAATCACTTCCACTGGCCACCTCATTCCCCGGACACAAGGTTTTCCGTGACAAACTTCCTGATCAATGGTAATTCGTTCTAAATGACTCATTGTATTTCGTTTTGTACAAAAATAATGATTTTTATTGATGTGGTATTAGATAATCAGCAACGCCCAATCCTAAAACGAATCCACTTCCCTGTAGGCTTCAACCAGCCGCTTCTCTCCTTCTAGGCCTGAAAGTGAAATACCATGTTCCATCCCCACAACGCCTTGATAACCTTTACCATGAATGTATTTAAACACATTTTTATAATTGATCTCTCCGGTTGTCGGTTCTTTCCTTCCTGGATTATCTCCCACCTGAATGTATGCGATCTCGTCCCAGGTGAGTTCAATATTCCGAATCAAATTTCCTTCATTTTTCTGCATGTGGTAGATATCGTACAAAATTTTACATGCAGGACTATTCACTGCCTTGCAAATCATGTAGGTTTGTTCTGATGTCCGCAAATAAAGATCAGGCGAGTCAGAAAGTGGTTCAAGTACCATAATCAGGCCGTGAGGTTCCAGAATTTCTGCTCCCCTGCGTAAGGCTTCAATTACATTGGCATCCTGGATACCTGTGGGCAGGTTCCGCTCAAATCCGCCGGGAACAACGGTCATCCATTTGGCATTAACTCGTTTGGCTACGTCAACCGCTCTTAGGCAGCCATCCAAAAAAATGTTTATAAATTCAGGTTTTCCGGCAGCCAACGTATTGGCCATATTTCCGCCTTTATCAACCACAAATACTCCCATCGTCATATTAAGGCTTGAAAGCTTTTCGCCAATTTTGGTCTGCAATGCTGGGTCCCGCCCCATCATCCCGTTATCCTCAATTGCAGTAAAACCCTGATCGGCCATAAACCTGATCTGATCAAGCAAATCTTCACCCACACTATTTTTAAACATTCCAAAATGAGGGGCATATTTCAATTTGAACTGTGCTGAATTCGAGGATTCTGCTACTGATGCAAAGGTTCTGTTTGTCCCGGTAAAACCTAAAGCAGTAATAGTTGCAGCCGTATTTCTTAAAAATGATCTTCTTTCCATTTTGATGTAGTTTAGTAATTGTCCCGAAGATAAGAATCTGTTCGACTGAATGCAAATGCGACTAAAATTTTACCCGTACAGTTTGTTCGGTTTTTAGACAATTTAACAGTTTCATCTAAAAAAGTTTCCTAATTTTATCGTGCCTTTAAAAAGGCAAATTAAAACCTAAACCAATAAAATTTCTTTAATATGATGAACCGTAAATTACGTATGGGAATGGTGGGTGGTGGCAGCGATGCCTTCATCGGAGCCATTCACCGGCTGGCAGCCTTTATGGATGGGCAAATCGAACTGGTCTGCGGCTGCTTCAGCATCAATCCTGAAATTTCACTTTCCTCAGGAAAAGCTTATTACCTTCCTGAAAACCGGGTTTACAAAACCTACCAGGAAATGTTTGAAAATGAGGTAAAATTACCCGAAGGCGACCGGATGGATTTTGTAACCATCGTAACCCCCAACTTCGCCCATTTTGGACCCGCCATGATGGCCCTCGAAAACGGTTTCAATGTAGTAATTGACAAACCGATCACCTTCACCCTTGATGAAGCTTTGCAACTTCAGGCCAAACTTCAGGAAACAGGCTTATTGCTTGCCCTTACCCATACCTACTCCGGATATCCGGCAGTTAAACAGGCCAAACAAATGGTGGCTGAAGGTCAATTGGGCAAAATCCGCAAAATTTTTGTTGAATATCCACAGGGATGGCTTTCTTCCAAACTTGAAGACACCGGAAATCCGCAGGCTTCGTGGCGAACCGATCCCAAACGCTCCGGGAAAGCTGGCGCCATGGGCGATATTGGAACGCATGCCCACCATTTGGCCGAATATATTACAGGATTACGGACCACTTCGCTGTGTGCCGAACTGAATGTTTTTGTTCCGGGCCGTTTGCTCGACGATGATGGCGCTGTTCTGCTTCGTTTCGACAATGGAGCAAAAGGTGTTTTGGTTGCAACCCAAATTGCAGCAGGAGAAGAAAATGCCATAAAAATCCGTGTTTACGGAGATAAAGGCGGACTGGAATGGGCCCAGCACGAACCCAACACCCTGATTGCCAAATGGACGAGCAAGCCTACTGAAATATTGCGTGTTGGCACCTCTATGGGAGCTGCGGCCAATGCCAATACCCGCACTCCGGGAGGACACCCGGAAGGTTACCTGGAAGCATTCGCCAATATTTACCGCAATTTCTCATTCACTCTTCGTGCTAAAATGAACGGAGAAGAACCGAAACCTGAATGGCTCGATTATCCCGGCGTTAAAGACGGAATCCGCGGAATGCAGTTTATTGATGCCGTAGTTGAAGCCGGGTACAACGACGATGTAAAATGGGTACCTTTTGAATAGTTCCAAGTTTCAGGTTCCAAGTTCCAAGTCGTCACTTGAAACTTGGAATTTGGAACTTGAAACACACTAAATTATTACAAACCATAAAAACGAACAATATGGGCAGACCAGTAACTCTATTTACCGGACAATGGGCCGACCTTCCCTTTGAAACCATGTGCGAAAAAGCGCTGGAATTTGGATACGATGGCCTCGAACTTTGTACCTGGGGCGATCATATGGAAATTGATAAAGCCGATCAGGCGTATTGCGACGCACGAAAAGAAACGCTTGCCAAATACGATCTTCAGTTGTTTGCTATTTCAACGCATTTGATTGGACAGTGCGTTTGCGATTTGATTGACGAACGTCATAAATCAATTTTGCCTGGTTATATTTGGGGCGATGGCGATCCTGAAGGTGTACGACAGCGCGCTGCTGCCGAAGTGATCAAAACCGGACAGGTTGCTAAAATGCTTGGTCTTGATACCGTAATTGGATTTACCGGAAGCTCAGTATGGCATATGTTATATGCATTTCCTCCTGTTAATCAGGATATGCTGAACAAAGGCTACGAAGATTTTGCCAAACGCTGGATCCCGATTCTGGACGAATACCAGAAAATGGGCGTCAAATTTGCCCTCGAAGTTCATCCATCGGAGATTGCCTTCGATATTGCAACAGCGCGCCGTGCATTAAAAGCAGTAAACAACCATCCTGCATTTGGGTTTAATTTCGACCCAAGTCACCTCGGGTATCAGGGAGTTGACTATGTGAAATTCATCTACGAATTCTCCGACCGTATTTTCCATGTTCACATGAAAGATGCATACTGGAGTGAACATCCGATGGACATCGGCATTTTTGGCGGACATACCGACTTTGGCGACAATCGCCGCTACTGGAATTTCCGGAGTTTAGGACGTGGAAAAATTGATTTCGAAAACATCATCCGTGCATTAAACGACATCAAATATAAAGGTCCGCTTTCGGTGGAATGGGAAGATTCAGGCATGAACCGGGAAGTCGGAGCAGTAGAAGCCTGCGACTTTGTTCGTTACAGCGACTTCGATCCATCTGATGTGGCGTTTGATGATGCCATGCAAAAGTAGAATGAATTCCGGGTTTCGTGTTTCGTGATCCGGGTTGGATTCATACCTGATCCAATGACTTTGGGTTCATTTGATCAGTCTTTAATCAAAGTCTATTATCTAACATCTGATATCTAATAATCTTAAAAATGACCAACAGACGAAATTTTTTAAAAACATCAACCACAGCAGCCGTTGGGCTTAGCCTTGCCGCTACCATGCCGATTCCGATGAGCGCCTGTGCCGGAGCAAACGACAAACTCCGTTGTGGCGTAATTGGGATTAACGGAATGGGATTTGCCGACCTGGCAGCCTTCCTCCGCCAAAAGAATACCGAATGTGTTGCCATTTGCGATGTTGACAGCAACGTAATGAATAAACGTGCTGCTGAAACCGAAAAAGCACAGGGGTTTAAACCAAGACTATACAGCGATTATCGCAAATTACTGGAAGATAAAGATGTTGATGTAGTGATCATCGGTACACCCGACCACTGGCATTGTTTGCCTATGGTTGAAGCCTGTCAGGCCGGAAAAGATGTGTATTGCGAAAAACCTCTTGGTAATTCGATAGAAGAAATCAACATCATGGAACGGGCGGCCAACAAATACAAAACCGTAGTTCAGGTGGGCATGTGGCAACGCAGCGATCCGCACTGGATGGCCGCAGTTGACTTTGTTAAATCCGGCAAATTGGGTAAAATCCGCACAGTGCGCACCTGGGCTTATCAGGGTTGGATGGAACCAGTCCCTGTTAAACCAGATGGTGAAGCTCCTTCAGGAGTTGATTACGATTTCTGGCTCGGACCGGCAAAAAAACGTCCGTTCAATCCAAACCGTTTCCATTTTAATTTCAGGTGGTTTTACGATTATGCCGGCGGTTTGATGACCGACTGGGGCGTACACATCCTTGACTACGGTTTATTCGGAATGGGTGATCCTTCACCTAAATCAATCATGTCAATGGGTGGAAAATATGCATATCCTGATGATGCTGCCGAAACTCCTGACACCTTGCAGGCTCTGTTCGAATTTGATGGACACACCATGCTTTGGGATCACGGAACCGGCATTGACGGCGGATATTACGGACGTAATCATGGCGTTGGCTACGTAGGAAACTTCGGAACTTTGGTTGTTGACCGTAATGGATGGGAAGTTATTCCTGAAAGAAAGAAAGATAAAGACCTGGTTGAACGTGTTCCATTACAAAAAGGAAGTGGCAAAGGACTCGATTTCCACATCGCTAATTTTATTGAAGGCGTGAAAAGCCGCAACCGCAACCTGAATGCCAGTATTGAAATTGCTGCGAACACAGCACGCGTGGCTCATTTGGGTAACATTGCCCTGCGCACAGGCCGGCGGTTGTATTGGAATGCTGAAACCAGCAAATTTATCAACGACGACGAAGCCAATAAATTTCTGGTGCCTACGTACCGTGCGCCATGGGCTTTGCCACAGATTTAGTTCTACAAACTTGAAATATGAAAACCCGGATAGCCGGGTTTTTTATTTTCGATTATTTTTCGAATAAGTTACTCCAGTTTTTAGGCTGACGGTTTTTCCAGGTTCCTTTGTGGTAAACATAGCTAACGATCAATGGTAGAACAGAAGTAGCTTCGGCAAACACCATTTGTTCGTCGGTTACCTGAACTTTTCCCCATGAGCTGGCTTCTTTCAGCGTGGAGGATGAACAGGCGCCATCGCGAACATCAGCAACTGTGATCTGAACGGCATATTGGTGCATCGGAACTTCTTTTCCCAAAATTTCGGCACAAACAACAGTATCCTGGGCAAAATTTTTCGGAACACCGCCACCAATCATGAATAAACCGGTTACTCCGGCAGCCATTTTGATTTTGGTAAGTTCCAGAAAGTCGGCTACCGAGTCTATTGACACATGTTTTTCAGGATTTTCCCACTGATGTTTGGCTAATCCAAAACCAGCGCTTGAATCAGAGAAGGCGGGGCAGAAAATCGGCACATTGTGTTCGTAACAAACCTGAATCAGGTTATCTTTTTTAACCGAATTAACGGTCAGCCATTTACCAATTTCCTTGATAAATTCGCGTGAGGAATATGGTCTTTTTTCCAGCGAATCGGTAATTTCCTTGATGGTTCCGTCACAATTCTGAAGTTCTTCTTCATCAATGAAAGTATCGTAAATACGGTCAATGTAGAGATCGCGCAGAATACCATCGTTAACTTCGGTTGTACCACGATAATGTTTGTGCCCAAGCGCTTCAAAAAAATCCATGTCAATGATTGAGGCGCCGGTAGCTACAATCACATCAATCATGTTGTTTTTGACCATTTCAACATAAACCTGCATACAACCTGCTGCGCTGGTACTTCCGGCGAGGGTCAGAATATTGGTACATTCGGTATTTTCAACCATTTTCAGTAAAATGTCGGTTGCACTGGCAGTATCACGAGAGGTGAACGACATTTTCCGCATAGAATCAATAATTGGAGTTGAGTCGAACGACTTGATGTCTATGTGTTCTATGGTTTCTTTTAATAAATCTGATTTTTTCATTGTTCTGAATTTTGCTCTGTTAATTTTGCTTGCCCAGCATGGTATTTGTTTAAATATAAACCAGATAAACTGGCGCTTTTTTTTTGAAAAAGTGTGCGAATATAGTATTAAATATTTGGTTCTTCCATCATATATGTGAAAAATTCGATCGCTTTAGGCTATTAATTATATGAAGATTGATTCGCAAGTTTTAACTGAAATCTGCCACCATTTTTCAAATCAACGTTTTGGTGAAGGCATAACCATATCCTTCAAAAAAATGTCGGCAATGTCGGCAATCGACAAATCAAGGCTCCGGTATTCAAAACCACAGGTCGCCTTTATTTTTTCTCCGGAATAGTGGTTTTTCTGATTAGATCCGGAAACAGTATCGCGGGTAATTAACGGTCGTTTGCCTGTAAAAAAACTGGCAGCTTTGGCCATTCGCCAGGCAATGTGCAGTTTGATGTCGGATGCAAAACTTCGTGGGCGCGGTTTGTTCAATCCATCGGCTATTTTGTTGAAGAAATCCTGATAGCTCAAATTCCCTGCATTCAGAATAAACCGCTGCGTTTTTACATTTGCGAAGTGCTGGTCGTCCATTAGCATGATCATGGCTTTAACCACATCGCGGACGTCAACAAATCCGGTAATTCCTTTCGTGTAGTAGTTCAGTCCTTTCCAGATGGATTGAAAAAGTTTCGGACTACCAATTTCCCAGTTTCCGGGACCCATTATAATTGAAGGGTTAACAATTACGGCATCCAGTCCTTCTTCAATTCCACGCCACACTTCCATTTCAGAGAAAAATTTGCTGAGCGAATAACCTGATTTGCGTTTAGAGGGGGTCCAGTAAGTGTCTTCGGTAATTTCACTTCCATCCTGAGTTTTACCGAGTGCGGCAATGGAACTGACATGGCAAAAACGGCTGACTCCATTATGAATGGCTGCATCAATCAGGTTTCCCGTGCCTTTTACATTGTTGTTCAACATGATATCATTATCATCGCCGTGAAATGAAACAATTGCTGCGCAGTGGTAAATGCTGGTAGCTCCTTTAAGCGCTTCCTCAAGGCTCAGATAATCCAGAATATCACCTTCAACCCATTCAATCTGATTATACAATTCTTCAACCCGGTTGGTGTAATATGAAAAAATTTTTTTCACCCAGTCGGTATTACTATGCTGACGTCGGAGCGCCTTCACCCGCAGACCGGAGTTGGTCAGTTCGTAAAGCAAATGAGCTCCCACGAGCCCCGTTCCACCTGTTACCAGTATCATTTGAAAGAAATTAGCTTTCCGATATAAAAATAATATAATGGGAGAAAATTCCTGAATGTTCCTCTCCTATTTCTAAATTTGTTTTAACCAAACGAAATCAAGCCATGACAAAAATACAGAAATTAAATTCACCGGCGAAACGCCTGATTCTTCTTTTGATTCTGACCTTCCAGTTTGGCTATTTGCAGTCACAGGTTTTGCCGGATTTAAAACCAATCCGAAGTTTATGTATTCCTGAACGAATTCCTGATTCAGAATCCGGCTCCGCTTTTATGGAACGAATTTCAGGATTACCATTACCAATGCGGGAAGAAGAAATTTATAAAGCTATTGCATCGGGAAATATTCCCGGATTTTTGAGAAATACGATCAGCTTAAAGGGTGAGTTTGCCGATTCGGCAGGCATTATGCATGAAGTAGAATATGAAGTTATGCCCGATTATTTGTCGGTTGGCAGCGATACCGATTTTTGCCGGATTCCGATGAATCCTCGCACTGCACAGCGATTGGCAACAGATTTCGGAGCATCGCTGATAACTGCCAAAATAAGTGACCACATTTACCAAAATGCCTCGGTCAAATTGGTTCCTTTCAATTATATCCCTGTCGGGAATGCCAACGAGTTAGTTTCAAAATTCAGGGAACACAATAATCAAATTGAAATACAACGAATCGAAGCCGGTGGAAAGAATGGGCAGTTGGTGGCAGGAATTAAGAAAGATATCATTTTGTCGGCGCGAATGACAAAGCAGCCCGGGAAAGTTGTTATTTACGGATGGCACAAACCTGATGGAAAACCCATCCAGCCGGTGTATTCAGGCCATGTTGACTGGTATGTGGATTACAGTCATGGAATCAGGCTAATTAATAATCAGGTTTTGATTGACGGAAAAGCGGCTTTGTTTTCGGAAGTATTGAAGCATCCGGTTCTTTTCAGGATTTTCAGCGATGAAAGCCAACCAATGGAACAATCGCATTATAAACCAGCGCCTTAGAGTATTAAAAGTTGAATTATTTACCATTTATTTATTTATAATTTACTATTTAAGTTTTTAGCATCAAATAATGTCGTATTAATAGTTGCGTGTCACCGCTTCGCGGCTTAGTTTTGTTTAGCTTTTCTCTGCTACCATACTTTCAGTGCTATGCACTTAATGAATTAGCAACCAATAGCCGCATTGCGGCAAAAGTATGGTAGAAAAATAAACAGGAGTACCATCTTGAAAGCCGCATAGCGGCGATACCATCTAACAGTGTTTTTGGAATAATATTAAATAACAAACACGACAGTATTTCAATTCAACAACTTATCCTATTCATATCCTATTCAAATAGTAAATTATAAATAATTAAATAGTAAATCATTTTTTGCTATTTCTGAGCTTTCGCCCCGAACTCCTTAGCTGTAAGCTTGTCGATATGAACCAGAATGACACCCACATAGCGGATGGCCGGTTCATTGAATTTGAAAGGCAGTTCGCTGTACTGGGTCATAAATTTTTTGAAAATCCTTTCCTTTTCTTCCATGTCTTCCACAATTTCGGCAGTTCCTTCAACCATCACCGATTTCGATTTAACCCGGTAGCTGCAACCTACCTGCACATCCTGCCAGGCAAGTTCTTCGCCCAGAGTCCAGTTGATACAGACCTTTGGGTTTTTCCTGATCGTTTCCCACATTCGCCCCGATTGAGCCGAATGAAGGATAACCCGGTCGCCATCCATCGCAAAGTTCAGGGGAAGTACATACGGGACATCATTAAACGACATGGCCACAAAGCAGGTTTTACATTGTTTCAGGATGGCATCAATCTCGATCCGGTCGTGTATAAAATGGGTTCTCATTGATTGTTGATGTGTTTTATTTTGTATTTCAAGTTGATTAAAGCCAAACGACAAAATAAATTAAAACGACCTTACTAGTGTCGTGTCAACGAACATTTGACGCAGCGTCATGCTGAATTTATTTCAGCATCCCTTCGCTGATGCGACACTGAAACAAGTTCAGGGTGACGATCCTTCGACAGTATAACGTTGACATGACAC
>PNOH01000059.1 GCA_013824715.1 Odoribacter sp.
CTGGGCGGAGTAACCCAAGGAATAAAAAACCAAAGAAACCTTACTCAATGAATTACAAACGATTATGAATAATCACTAACTAAACGACATTGTCTAATAATTAATAACACATGAAGAAAAACACAAAATCTGCATTTATCTTTTTCATTTTTGGTTTGGCTGTTATGTTTGTGGCCGATATGATTTTCCATTTCAACAATTCAGTTGAAACCCAACTGAAACGTGAAATGAATAAAACACAAAAGAAAATTGAGAACATTTTTAAATAGGAGATCGTTCAACTGTTGAAAATCAGATCAACTTTTAAACCTTTAAAATACCCCAAAGATGAAAGTAATTGACATTATTAATCAAAGCAATAAAACCGTTTTTTCGTTTGAGCTTTTACCCCCACTCAAAGGAAACGATGCCAGTAAAATATACAAAACCATTGAAAACTTACTGGATTTCGATCCGAAGTACATCAACATCACCACCCACCGCGACGAAATGATGTACATGGAGTTACCCGATGGCCACATCGAAAAACGTACGGTACGCAAACGCCCGGGAACGGTAGCTATTGCTTCGAGCATTCAGCACAAATACGGCATTCCGGTGGTTCCGCACATTTTGTGCGGCGGCTTTTCGAAAAGCGAAACAGAGCATGTTTTAATCGACCTGGATTTTATGGGCATCCAGAATGTACTGGCCTTACGCGGCGATGGCAACAAAGGCGAACAAGTTTTCAGGCCCGATCCCAACGGCCATGCCAATGCCAATGAGTTGGTTGAGCAGATTGTAAATTTACGTAATGGCAAATACCTGGAACCAGAGTTAAAAAATACTCATCCGATGGATTTTTGCATCGGAGTGGCTGGCTATCCGGAGAAACACTTTGAGGCGCCAAATGCTGAAATTGATTTATTTTACCTTAAACAAAAAGTGGAAGCTGGCGCCGAATACATTGTGACACAGATGTTTTTCGACAACCGGAAATATTACGATTTTGTAGATCGCTGCCGCGCTATTGGAATCCAGGTTCCGATTATTCCGGGCATTAAACCTATCAACCTGAAGAATCAACTGACTGTTCTGCCCAAATTATTCAATATTGATATTCCTCTTGAACTGGCTACGGAACTGGCAACCTGCCAAACCGACGATGATGCAAAGACCGTTGGCACCGAATGGGCCATTCAGCAATCGAAGGATTTGGTCGCTCATCAAGTTCCGAGTTTGCATATTTATACCTACGGCGTTTCTGACAATACCCGAAAAATTATGGAAGAGGTGTTTTAAAGAAGTCAGAAGACCGAAGTCAGAGGTTAATAATCTCAATAAATCAGGTATTTATCCAGGATTTTAAGCAAAGTTTCAATGTTGATAGGTTTGGTTATAAACTCATTGCAACCGTTAACATAGGCGCTTTCATAAACAGAAGGTAGTACATTGGCTGTCTGAATAATGATTGGAAGCTCAGGATTAATTTGTTTGATTTGATTGGTGGTTTCAATGCCATCCATTCCGGGAAGCCTGACGTCCATCAAAACCAGATCAATTTCGCTGTTGTTCTTAACCATTGCAATTGCCTCGTAACCATTTTTAACGAAAAACAGGTTGGCACGGGTTTTCTTTAATGATTTTTCGAAAAAGAATTGATTAACGACTTCGTCTTCAACAATCAATATCGTTTTACCTAGAAAATTATATTCCATAAAGCTCTTTTCAATGGTGGAAACATGGAATCACAAATCTATTAAAAATCGATGAATGCTCGACACTTTTGGCAGAATATTACGCATAATATTCTGCCAATTAAAATACTCATGTAGAATTAAACTAATCAGTTTTAGTTTCTTGGTACCTTAAAATAAAATGTCGAGCCTTTTCCTTCTTCCGATTCCATCCCAATTGTTCCGCCTAGCAACTCGACCAGGCTTTTTGAAATAGATAGGCCCAATCCGTTTCCGCCATATTTTCGGGTATGTGAAGTTTCAACCTGCCGGAAACGTTCGAATATTTTATCATGATAGGCTTTGGGTATCCCTATTCCTGTGTCTTTTACATGAAACTGAACGAAGTTTTCTGTTGTTTTGATTCCCAGCTCAATGTAACCTGTCTCAGTAAATTTGATGGCGTTACTTAAAAAGTTGGCTATAATCTGCCTGATTCTGGTTTCGTCACTTTCAATCACAATTTCTTCCTCCAGGCTTTCAGAATCAATCTGTAATTCAATTTTCTTTTTATCAGTTTTTCGTGAAAATTCTTTTTGAAGGGATAGGATCAACTGATTTACTGACATCTTGTGTTTTTTTATCACTACCTGTCCAGCCTCAATTTTTGAAATATCCATAATATCACTGAGAATGGCCAGTAAATTGTTCCCGCTGTCATTAATCAATTGGGCGAATTCATCCTGTTGTTCGGGTTCAAAATCCGGGTCCCTGATCAGTTCAGAAAAACCAATGATCGCGTTTAATGGTGTACGAATCTCGTGGCTCATATTGGCCAGAAAAGAAGATTTTAAGCGGTCCGATTCCTGGGCTTTGGCCAAGGCTGCTTTTATTTCCTGCTCGGACTTTTTCCGTTCGATTGAAATAGTGATTTGATCGGAGATAAATTCGAGCATCTGCTGGTCTTTTTCAGTATAAGCTTCAGGGTTGTCGTAACTTTGCACAACAAGCGCCCCTGCAATTTTATTCTCAGCAAACAATGGTACACCAAGCCAAATTTTTGAAAGTGTGCCGTACATTTCTATTTCACCTGCTTCGCACAATTCCCTAACCTCATTTTCGGTGACCAGCAACGATTTTTTGTTCCTGATCACATAACCTGTAATTGATTTACTGGCTGGCCAGGTATTAATGTCATCCATTTCGTCTTTTTCATAAACAGTAGATAACATTTCTGTTTCTTCATCATAGAAAGCGATGAAGAAATTAGTGGAATCAAGCAGTTTTCCGAGTTCATCGCTAATTAATTCAATCAATTCGTGTAAATTCTTTGATGAAAGTGCTGCATTGGAAATGGTGTAAAGTACATGTTGCACCTGATCGGCCCTTGTCTTATCAGTAATATCCGTCTGTGTTCCCCACATTCTGACCAAATGATTGTTTTCAAGAATACCCAGAGAGTTATTACTAAAAAACACGATTTGCCCTAAATGATTTTTTTCCTCAGTCAGGGCATTTTCTATACGGTAACCATTCAGGATAAACTCGCGCAAGGCATTTCGGTTCAGAGGGTTGTCGCGTCCGCCATGAAAATCCAGATGACTTTTGCCAATTATTTCTTTTTCGTCATCAATCCCGTACATTTCCTGAAATGCTTTATTGCATTCGGCAATGAACATATGATCGTACATAAAATCAATTTGCTCTTCAATCGGCAAATTTATATCCATGGGCTCATAGCATTCGAACCTGTAAACACCTTCTGAAAGCTGGGAAATAAATCGGCTATACCTGTCTTCGCTCTCTCTGAGCGCTAATTCAGCCAGTTTGCGTTCGGTGATGTCGGTAATAATGCCGTACCACAAGGTGCTTCCATCTTCCAGCCGTTCGGGTTTGGCATCGCACAACCTCCAGCGCAGCCCCTGTTTGGGCAAAATAACCCGAAACTCGCTGTGGTAAAGGGTTTGGTTATGTGCCGATTCATTGATGGTTTCTACAATAAAATCAAAATCATCAGGATGTATCCGGGTAAAAACCGGTGAAGCATCTTCGCGCACCTCTTCAGATGTAACTTCATAAATATCGTATATCCCGGGGCTTGAATACGGGAAAGCAGAGCGTCCGTCGGGATATAGGCGATACTGATAAACCACGCCGGGAACCTGAGCGGCAAGTTTATTGATCAGGTCATAGCTTTTTTGTAGTTCTTCTTCCACTTCCTTGCGTTCGGTAATGTCACGATCAATTCCAAGAACCATCTCATGACCTCCAAAAGTGACAATCGATGTTGAGACCTCTACCGGAAAGTCATAGCCATCTTTATGGCGGTGGTAAGTTTCTGTGTGAAAGACTCCTTCCTTCCTGAGAAAATTAATATAGGAGATGCGCTCACTGGTTGTTCCCTCTGTTACATTGAGCATATCAATGGACTGGCCAATCATTTCTTCACACGTGTAACCATTCATTTGGCAAGCAGCTTCATTGCAGTCAACGATCGGCCATGAGACAGTTGGATGATGAGGATCGATTAATAAAATGGCATCAGGCGACGCATTGAACAAACCACGGAATAACTGCTCTCTTTCCTTCAAGACCTCTCCTGCTTTCCTGCGTTCAGTAATATCGCGCCAGGTGGTAAACAAGGTAGGTTTACCTTTCAGCATCATTGCCACAATCGAAACCTCGACATAGAAATCTGAGCCATCGAACCTGCGATGGATCCATTCAAACGTATTTTTCCCGTTCAGGAAGGCTTCGGCGATCTTTTCCTTTGCCGATTCTGATGATTTTCTTCCATCTGACTGAAATTCAGGAGATAGTGCATCGGGCGCCTGCCCAATGATCTGTGTCCGGTCACCGCGCAACATGACTTCTGCTGCCCGGTTACAATCAACAAAAATACCATCAGAAATAATCAGATAAGAGTCAGGCGAATCCTTGAACAGAATACTGTATTTTTCCTCGTTCTCCAGCAAGGCTTGCTCTGCCTTTTTGAGTTCTGTAAGTTCTGCCTGTAGTTTTTGAGTCCTTTCTATCACCAGGTTTTCGAGCTGCTCCTTTTCTTCCACCTTATGGTCTTCCGACTCTTTGATGCGGAGCATGGCCCGTATTTGTGCTGTCAGTTCCGATTTGTCAACTGGTTTTGCCAAAAAAGCGTCTGCACCCAACTCCAGCGCTTTGATCCGGCTTTCCCTGTTAGTTTGGGCTGATGTTAACATCACGATCGGAATGGATTTGGTTGATCCGTTCGTTTTAAGGATTTTGCATACTTCGCAACCATCCATTTCAGGCATTTCAACATCGAGGAGTATCACATCGGGTTTTTCGGAAAGGCAAAGCTCAATTCCTTCCTTTACGGATAGCGAATTATTAAATGTAGCTTGTGGAAAAGCCACTGTTAGTATTGCTTTTATTACAACCAGATTATCTGCATTATCATCGATTGCCAAAATCTTTACCTTCTCCATCTGTCTATAATTTGATCATGACTATTTGTTTTTATTACAGGCCCTAAATTTAATATTATTTTCAAACGATATTTATTTCGTGTTAATTGATCAATCTGTCATTCGATCATCGAAACCCACGCAAATTTTCTCGTTTGAAAATTCTATTTTTATCAGATAAATAAGTGTCATTTAAATGAATCAGAAATACTTTTCCCGCTTATCATTTATAGGTTTAAAATTAGCGCTGCTTGTTATCTGTTTCCTGATCATTTCCGGGTCGCAGGCACAAAAAACGATTACTGCATTTCCGCTAAAAACCCCGCCTGTAATTGATGGGGTGTTCGACTCCAAATGCTGGGCTGGCGCCGACAGCGCTGCTAATTTCATCCAGCTCGAACCGCTCAAAGGAGCACCTTCGACCGAAAAAACAATTGTTTTCGTTGGTTACGACAGTCTGAATGTGTATGTATTTTTCAGGTGTTATCAGCAAAGTCCGGTTTCAGGCAAACGCAATACCCGCGATGAAATCAGCAAAAACGACGATGCTATTGCTGTGACTCTCGACACCTATAACGATGGCCGGAGTAGTTTTGGTTTTTTATTGAACCCGCTTGGCACTCAGACCGATTTCAGGATTGATGACGATGGGAAAATACTTGACAGCAACTGGGATGCCGAGTGGAAAAGTGCAGTACAAACTACTGGCTGGGGCTGGTATGCAGAGCTCGCAATTCCATTCCGAAGTATAAAATTCAACCGGGAAAACAGCGAATGGGGCGTCAACTTTGCCAGGGTAATCCTAAGCAATTCTGAAACAACTTACTGGTCGGGCCAACTGTCTGAAGATTTCAGGATTTCGCAGGGTGGAAAACTTTCAGGAATTAATACTCCTGAAAACGATCAAAAGTTGGTTATATTTCCATATACGACGCTTCGGTACGATAACAAAAATGCGGATTTTAAAGCCGGGGGCGACCTGAAGTGGCAAATCAATTCCAATATTTCGGTTAATGCCACTTATAATCCTGATTTCGCAACCGTTGAAGCCGATCAGCAACAGGTAAACCTGACCCGGTACGAGATTAACTATCCCGAAAAACGGCTCTTCTTTCAGGAAGGGAACAGCATGTTCAATACCCGCATTAAAACCTTTTATTCGCGCCGCGTTAAAGACATAGACCTTGGCATCAAGTTCAACGGGAAAGTGGGACCTTATCAGATAAACCTGATTTCGGCACACAGCCTCGAACAGCCCGGAAGCAGCGAGCCGTCATCTCTTTTTACTGCAGCCCGGGTGAAACGTGATTTTCTCAAATCGTCGTTCGCCGGTATCACCCTGGTTGACAAATTGTGGGACGGTCAATCAACCCATTTGTTCAGCGCCGATTATTCGCTAAACCTTGGTGAAACCTGGAAACTGACCGGACAGTTTGTCGGAAGCGCCTCGACCCTGAAAATTGTCAATCCTGTTTCCTCAACGCGAAATCAATTTTTTCAGCATTCAGCCTGGTTCATGCGATTTGCCCGTGAAAACAATGTGTATCATTACCACATCCGCTATTCTGATGCCGGAGAGAATTTCGGCAGCATTGTCAACCAGACAGGCTATGTGACCGACGATAACCGCCGCGAGTTGGACGGAGAAGTTACATACAAATGGTGGCTTAAGAATAACACATTCAAGTATATCTTTGCCGCTACAAACAACAACATATTCTGGAGCCATCGGGGCATTTTACGTAGCTGGAACCAATACGACTTCCTGAAACTGATGTTTAAAAACAAATTCAATCTGGAATACGAATACAATAACGAGTTTAAACTCTACGAAAAGGAATATTTCAATCAGTTGCACAGCATTATAACAGGGTACAATACCGACGAATGGAGTTCGGTGGAGGCCATGCTGAGCGCCGGTAAAAACTATGACAGACAGCTCCGGATGATTTCACTCGATGCCAGCGTGAAGGCAACCAATAAGCTTTCGCTCGAATATTCGGGCAAATATGTTCACTTTGATCCTGATCCGACCAATGCCTCCACTTACCTGAATGTATTGACTGTCAATTACTATTACACCAATAACCTTTGGATGAAAGTGTTTGCCCAAAACAGCACAGCCAACAATAAATTTTACCTCTACGGATTGCTGGGCTGGCGTTTTAAACCACCTTTCGGAGCCTTATACCTGATCTATTCACACGATGAATATTCACTTCATGCAACCATCGAAAAAAAATCCTTTAACAATGTTTTCCTGAAATTTACCTACCCGATTTATATCAAAGGATAGATTTTAAAAAGATAAGCATCTGAAAAGAACCAATACATGAATAACGATTTCAATTACTTGAATAATCAGGTGCAATAACTACTTTTGCAGAATGACAGAACATCAAATCAATATATTGCCTTCGGAGTTTGCCGAGAAAGTTGGTTTAGATTATTCTGACCAAACATCGGATATACACAAGAAACAGAATGGGCAATTCTTTACTTCCGGTTCAATTGCACGTTTTATGGGTAGCATGGCTCAATCAAAATCAGGAAAAATATCAATCCTTGATCCCGGTTGTGGTTTGGGTATTCTGAGTTGCTCGTTAATTGAAAACATTATTAAAAAGGGTCAGATACAAAAGATCGATTTAGAATTATACGAGACCGATCCTGCTATTTGTAAGCATACAAAGGAAGTCTTAACTTATCTCAACCATTGGGTACAGAATCAGGGAATAGAATTAAAGGTAGTTCTTCATGAAGAAGATTTTATTCTAACCAATTCGAATGCTTTTGCACCTCAAACGCTTTTCGGAAACCAGACTATCAAAAAATTTGATTACATCATTTCCAATCCTCCCTATTTTAAAATTTCGAAATCCGACCGACGTGCAAAGATTGCCGAAGAATTGGTTTATGGACAACCCAATATTTATGCTCTGTTTATGGGGCTTTCTGCTAAACTTTTGATCCCGTCAGGTGAGCTTATTTTCATTACACCGCGCAGTTTTGCAGCTGGAAACTATTTTCAGGCCTTCAGAAAAGTGTTTTTCAATGAAGTAAGTATTGCCGACATCCATATTTTTGAGTCGAGAAATAAGATGTTTAAAGGTGACAATGTTCTTCAGGAAAACATTATCGTTCGGGCAACTAAAGAAAAAAATAAAACCATTAGCCTTTCAGTTTCTGAGTGTGAAAAGGATATAAATTCAGCAAATGTATCCATGTTTAAAACAGAGAAATTGATTGATTTAAATTCAAAAGAAAAGATACTTTTTATTCCTTCCAACTCCATCGAGGAAGATTCAATTCAGGTTTTTAAGAATTGGAAGAACTCGTTAAACGATTACAATATTCAAATCTCGACAGGTCCGGTTGTTGCGTTCAGAAGTAGGGAGTTTTTATTTTCTGATTTAAACGGTGAGCTTGGATTGTCGCCATTGCTTTGGTTGCATAATATCAAAGAAATGGAGTTTGTCTTCCCATTAAAAAAAGGTGTGAAACAGAGTTATATCATTCATTCGGAGGCTAGCCGTAAATTGTTGCTGAAAAATAAAAACTACATTCTAATCAGGAGGTTTAGTTCAAAAGACGATAAAAGCAGATTGGTTTGTGCACCATACTTTGCTTCAGATACAAGTTTTGAATGGTTAGGTATTGAAAACCATCTGAATTACATCTATCGGCCCAACGGTGAACTCTCGGATGATGAAGTATGGGGAATTTCAGCTCTGTTTAATAGTAGCCTTTTTGATACCTACTTCAGAACATTTAATGGGAATACGCAAGTTGGTGCATCTGAATTAAAACAAATTAAGATGCCTCCATACTATCATATAATTGCGATTGGACAAGCAGTAAAACAATTGGTAACCCCGAGAAGAAATGACATTGACAAGATCATCAACGAAACTTTATTAGTAAATCAGTATGACGAAAATAGCGGAAGCTCAGGCGATTTTGCACGAGTTGGGGTTGCCTAATGCTCAGCAAAATGAAATTTCAGGTTACACCTTGCTTGCATTGTGCAACATCAAAGAAGATGATAGTTGGTCGGATGCTAAACAACAAAGCCTTGGGGTTTCGAAAGGAATAATGTCATTTATTTCTGCGAACTACCAACGGGAATATGCCCCGAATACCAGAGAAACGGTAAGAAGGCAAGTGTTACACCAGTTTGTACAAGCAGGAATTGCTGATTATAATCCAGACTTTCCGGGGTTACCGGTTAACAGTCCCAGAGCCCACTATGCCTTATCTGATATTGCCTTGGCAACGATCAAAACTTATAAAACAAAGAAATGGAGTCGGGGTCTCAAGTCGTTTAAAGATCAGGTTGGAGAGTTAAAAGATAAATATAGCAAAGGCAGGGGAATGTCAAGGGTGCCTCTTCGTTTACCCGATGGAAAAATATTTCTTTTATCTCCGGGCAAACACAATGAAGTAATTGCTGCAGTTGTGGAAGAGTTTGCATCACGTTTTGCCAAAGGATCAGCTCTGTTATATTTGGGTGATACTGAAAATAAAGACATAATTCTAAATAAGGACAAATTGGAAAGTTTAGGAATTCCGATTAACGAACATAGTAAATTACCTGATGTTGTAATTTTTGACGAATCAAAAAAATGGCTTTATTTGATTGAGGCAGTAACTTCGCATGGTCCAATATCATCTAAAAGAATATTTGAATTGGAAGAATTTTTGAAAGATTGCAGTGCAGGAAAAATCTATGTATCAGCTTTCCCTGATTTTTCTGATTTTAAAAAACATACCAATAACATTGCATGGGACACCGAAGTCTGGATTATGGAATTTCCGGAACACATGATTCATTTCAATGGTGATAGATTTTTGGGTCCGAGGTAGATCGTAAGTTCAAATATCTTATGGATCAGTAATAGCTAAAGAGCTGAAAATTGGATGCAATTTGTATTTGCATATTCTTTAATTACTATTTTTGTTTGCAGGAACAAACGTACAATCTTCATTAACCTGATGGAAAGAGCAACTTTCAGATCAACCTTGATTAAAACCTACCGGCGATTATTCAATTGCCTGATGTTCTATAATTAAACCCCACAGAAAGAGAAAAGGGGAAAGAGGAAACGTTCATAGTCATTCAGAAATTTCTAATTCGGTGCTTCTCTGTGAACCTCTTTTTTCACTCCTTTTTAACTCCGTGTAAAACCTCTTCTTTTTTCATTAAAGAAGTTTTGCGTTTCATTCATAACTCAACATTGATAATTCATAATTCCAGAACCCATGTTCGAAAAAATAATACTTCATACCGAAACTCCTGAACGGACAGCAGCAAGCGAAAGCAATTTTGATAAACCCAAAAACATTTCAATCGGTCCGGGAATGAACGAACGCGTTCAGAAACTCCGGAAACTGAGTGTCGAAACCGAACCATCCCTGTCGATCGAGCGCGCCTTGCACGAAACGGCATTCTATCGGGAAAACGTCGGGAAAATGGCGATCCCGGTTTTGAGGGCTGCCAATTTTATGGATCATTGCCAAAAGAAAATTATCTACATTGGCGAGGGCGAGTTAATCGTGGGCGAGCGCGGCCCGAAGCCCAAATGTGTGCCAACTTTTCCTGAACTGACCTGTCACAGCGTGGAAGATTTGAATGTGCTGAACACCCGCGAATTGCAACGCTACACCATAAGTCAGGAAGATATTGATACATATAAGCACAATGTAATACCCTTCTGGGCCGGAAAAACCATGCGCGAACGTATCTTCAGCCACGTGCCAGAAGAATGGCGGCTGGCCTACGAGGCAGGATTGTTCACCGAATTCATGGAACAGCGCGCCCCGGGACATACAGCGCTCGATGGTAAAATCTACCGTAAAGGAATGCTGGATTACAAACGCGAAATTGCAGCCAACCTGTCTTCATTAGATTACCTGAATGATCCGGAAGCGACCGATAAAGCCGACGAATGGAAAGCCATGGACATCTCGTGCGATGCTGTTATCCTGTTTGCCGAACGCCATGCCGATCTGGCAGAAGAACTGGCAGCTACCGAAAACAATCCGATCCGAAAAGCCGAACTCCTGAAAATAGCCGAAGTCTGCCGCTGGGTACCAGCCAATGCTCCCCGCAACCTGTGGGAAGCCATCCAGATGTACTGGTTTGTCCACCTCGGTACCATTACCGAACTGAACGGCTGGGATGCCATGAATCCCGGGCATTTCGATCAGCATTTGACTCCGTTTTACGAAAATGGACTGGCCGACGGAACCCTCACCCGCGAACAAGCCAAAGAGTTGCTTTCATGTTTCTGGATCAAGGTCAACAATCATCCGGCGCCTCCCAAAGTAGGGATCACTGCCCGCGAAAGCGGAACCTACAACGACTTTACCAACATCAACCTGGGCGGCATTAAAAGAGACGGCAGCGACGGAACCAGCGAAGTTTCGTACCTGATGCTAGAAATCCTTGAAGAACTGCACATCCTTCAGCCCGGATGTTCGGTTCATATCAGCACCAAAACTCCTGACAAATTCCTGCATGCCGCAACGCGCGTCATCCGTCAGGGACATGGTTTTCCGTCGGTTTTTAATCCCGATGTGTATGTTCAGGAATTGATGCGCCAGGGAAAATCACTTCAGGATGCCCGTGAAGGCGGATGCAGTGGGTGTATTGAAGTGGGCGCTTTCGGCAAAGAAGCCTATCTGCTGACAGGCTACCTCAATGTTCCTAAAATTCTGGAAATAACTTTGAATAATGGCATCAATCCTGTCACTGGTATCCGGGTTGGCCCAGAAACAGGCAATCCATCCACTTATAAAACCTACGATGAACTATACAACGCCTTTCTGAAACAGCTCAATTACGTGGTTGACCTGAAAATGCGAGTGAGTGATTACATTGATCGAATGTTTGCCAAATATGCCCCCGCCCCTTTCCTTTCGGTAGTCATTGACGATTGTGTTAGTCGCGGAAAAGATTATTACGACGGAGGCCCACGCTACAACACCAGCTATATTCAGTGCTGCGGACTGGGAACTGTAACCGACAGCCTGGCTGCAATCAAAAAACATGTTTTCGAAAATCTGACCTTCAGCATGGATCGTGTGCTGAATGCTGTAAGGAATAACTTTGATGGCGAAGAAGCGCTGCGACAAACCATCATGAACCGAACCCCTTTCTTCGGAAATGATGATGATTATGCTGATTCGATTGCCGTAAAAGTTTACGACGATTTGGTTGCAGCCATCGATGGCAAACCGAACATCAAACCCGGTGGAAAATACCATTTAAATATGCTTTCGACCACCTGCCATGTGTATTTTGGGAAAGTGATGGGAGCCACACCCAACGGGCGCTTGGCTTGCAAATCAATTTCCGACGGAACTTCACCCTCGCACGGAGCCGACACGCATGGCCCTTCAGCAGTCATCAAGTCGTTGACTAAATTCGATCACATCAAATCGGGTGGAACCTTGCTCAATCAGCGCTTTCTCCCCAGTTTGCTGAAAAAGGAGGAAGACGTCAAAAAGCTTGGTCACCTCATCCGGAGCTATTTTACGCTTGGAGGTCACCATATTCAGTTCAATATTGTTGATACGGCAACTTTGCTGGCCGCGCAGGCCTGCCCGTCGGATTACAAAGACCTGATGGTGCGCATGGCCGGCTACAGCGACTATTTTAACGACATGAACGCCGACCTGCAGCAGGAAGTAATTGAACGAACGGAAAATGATGGATTTTAAAAGCCCCCTTCTGATTCTTCCCAAAAGCCCCCTTCTAATTCCCCCGAGGGGGGAAAGATTTGGCATCGGTATTTATTGGGTTTCAGCTCCGTTAGGAGCGGTATTTTGGTAGCCCCTGGTGTAGCGAAGCGGAACCCGGGGTAAAAGAAAGAAAAAAAGAAACAGTCCGCGGTCAAAGGTTGAAAAAAGAAGAGTCCTTCTTGCGGACGGAATAGATGTAAGCAACATTAAAGTGAAGGATTTGAAATTACCCTGACAGGTTTTGAAAAACTGTCAGGTTTAGGAAAAAAACAGAACATGACCGAACCCTTAATCTTCGACATCAAACGTTACGCCATCAACGATGGCCCGGGTATCCGGATTGTGGTTTTCCTGAAAGGATGTAACCTGAATTGTGCCTGGTGCCACAATCCGGAAAGCATTTCGGCTGAAACGGAACGGATGTATTCACAGGAAAAGTGCATCAAATGCGGAACCTGCATGATGGCTTGTCCTGAAAAGGCAATCACTTTAACTCCGGATGGAATTGTTACCGATACAGAACGATGCAACATGACTGGTCTTTGTGCCGAAGTTTGTCCGACCAAAGCCATCGAAATATCTGGAAGACCAATGGAGATTTCCGAAATCATGAACGAGATTGAAAAAGAAAGAGTGTTCTTTGATCAGTCGGGTGGCGGAGTTACGTTTTCAGGCGGCGAACCTTTGCTGCAATCTGAATTTCTGATCGAACTGCTCGATGAATGCGGCAGGCGCGGAATCCACCGGGCGATTGATACGGCAGGATTGGCCAAAACGGAGTTCATTTTAAATATTGCCAAACGTACCGACCTTTTTCTGTACGACCTGAAAATGATGGATTCTGAAAAGCATCGGAAATGGACAGGTGTTCCGAATGAAAAAATTCTTGAAAATATGAAAATACTTGCTGAAACCGGTGCAAAAATCATCATCCGGATTCCGCTAATTGGAGGAGTCAATGATGATGCTGAAAATATGGATGCAACCGCCCGTTTTATTTCTGAACTTTCAGGAGAAAAAAAGGAAGTGAACCTGCTGCCCTACCACAAAATTGCACAAACGAAATACCAGAAACTTGGAAGGCCGGAAGAATTTCAACTTCTGCAAGAACCAACCAAAGAAGCACAATTACAAGCCATTGCTATTTTCAAGGAATACGGATTAATAGCAAGTATTGGGGGATAATAAAAAAGCCCCGTTAAAAAACGAGGCCTTTGATATCTGTTAGTTGATTGAACTTTCCAGTTATTAGGTTTTATCTTTACCCCAAACCAACACAATCACCGTTCCGATAATTGCGGCCATAACGGTAGTAACAACCATATCAACCACCATTCCGCCAATACTATTAAACATGGTTGTCATCGAATAGAAAGAAAGATCAATGGTTACTCCAAAAAGTAATCCAAATAAAGCGCCGGTTTTTAATCCATCCATCCAACCGGAAGCCCCTGACCATTTTAACACCAATGTTAAAAATAATGCATAAACAAGGTTTGATACAATCATTGCCCACCAAATCATATCAGTCATCGGTCTCATGGCACACTGATTGTAATTTGCCAGACTAAAATCTGCCAATAAAATTCCGTAAACCAGCCATCCGAGAAGAAAGTAAACAATTCCTCCAATAACAGTTCCTTTCAAAATTTTCATGTTCATGTCAGTAAGTTTTAAAGTTAAACTTTACTAATTTAAATCATTTCTTCAATTTTTAATAATTCTAAATAAGTGGAATGGGTTAAAATGTAATATTTGTGGAAAAAATAAAAAACTATTAAAAATTTCACTTTTTTAGTCAATGATTCTAAATCTGGCAAAATTTTTTTTCTTTCATCCTTACATGGCAATAGTGATTGCTTAATAATCTCACCTGAAAACAATAAACGATAGGAAAAGTACGATCAGAATAATCAGGATAAATTTAGTTGCGGTGATTATGAACTTCGGGGCAAACCGAAAAAAAGGTAAGGTCAAAAGTAGTTGAACTCCGTAAATTACAGCAACATAAATCAGAAATGCAATCCAGTTTCCAACATTCAGCATCCATTTGAAGTTGTAAAATCCTTCATCGATGTAAAACAGGAACAAGGTAATCACCAGGGAAATAAACAAGGGAAGAATGAATTTAACTGATTCCTTTTCCGGATTTAAAGGTTTAAATTTCATAGCATATTTTTAGTAAAACGACTTTGGATTAAAATATATTGCACTTGTTATTGGTCCAAAAATTACGTCTTTAAAGGTATTGTGAGAAACTTAAGAAAGCTTGAAATTGACACTCAATTTACCTTTAAACGTAACGGATGTTTCATCACGTACTTATACCGCTGTTGGCGGCTGTTTTTCTGGCAATTAATATGGGCGGAACCAGCATCTCCCCATCGTTTTCGGCCGCTTATGGCGCTAATGTGATCCGTCGTTCAGCAATTCCGGGACTTTTTGGAATTATGGTTTTTTTAGGCGCTTTGATTGCCGGGAAAGCAACTTCGGCCACGCTGGGAAAAGACTTGATTTCTCCCGCTTTTATGAGTTGGGAGCTGGTGACCATTATTCTGAGTTCAGTTGGTATCACTTTGTTCATTGCCAATATGCTTGGTATTCCGCAATCAAATGTTCAGACCACCGTTTTTGCTATTTCGGCACCGGCGGCTTATTTTCATCAGTTTAATACAGAAAAAGTGTTTTTTGAAATCGTGCCTACCTGGTTTATAGCTCCTTTACTTTCGTTTTGCATTTGTTATCTTTTTGGCAAATATGTTTATACTCCTATCCGGAAGAAAGGCTACCTCACATACGGGCAACTTTCTCAACATCGCGTTGTCAAGACCATTATTGTGATCATGTCGTTATATGTGGCTTTTTCGATTGGGGCCAATAATGTGGCCATGGCGGTGGGCCCAATCGCTTCGATGATGTCGCACGAATTACAACTTCCTTTTTATGGAAACGGATTTTCGATTATCATGATCCTTACAACACTGGTTGTGGCGCCTAACTTTGCCATTGGGGCTTCAATTCTGGGAAGCAAAGGATTGGAGAATACAGGGAAAGGTATATTCCTGTTCGGCCCTTTCGAGGCAATTATCATTTCGTTTGTAACTGCCAGCATTTTGCTTATTACGTCAGTTACACGAGGAATACCTACATCATTAATTCAACTGAATGCCGCAGCAATAATTGGGATCGGGGTCGCCCGCTTAGGCGCGAAGAACATTTTCAGAAAAACATCTGTCAACAAATTTTTTGTCGTATGGGCCGTGGCACCAATCATCGCTTTTTTACTTTCGTTAACGCTCACCTATATTGTTGACAAGCTTGGATATTTATAGGTGGTAATCGGGATTATTTGATCTTTAGTTTCAGTTCAATCAGTTTCAACACATTATCAAGATCTTCGGGCGAACCCATGATTACTGTAATGCAGAGCCCGATACAACCAGCTTTTGCCATCGTTGTAAAACCGACATTCTTCGGTGATGTCAGAATAATTATCATACAAATAATCAATAATCTTATCCCAGTAAACGCTGTTTTCTCCAATGATCGAAAAGATCAGTTCATCGGTTGGCTGAACGTTCGGATCGGTTAAAACAATGGGTTCCATGATGTGAGATTTTTATTTTTTTTAGGGTTTTAATGGAACGAATATAGAGGATTTGAAATCGAAGGTGTTCAATGTTTTTTATTGTTCCAGATAAAGTAATCCAGGTCTTCGCACAAACGGTGTTGCAGTTAACGGGGAAGCGATGATCCTCCAACAAATATACCTGTTTTCAAGTTAAAAACTGAAGATTGCTGCTCTTTTAATGAAGTAACTTAATTGACCTTCTTGTATCCTGATATTAGGAGATGGGATTGATATCCCAAAATTTGGATTATAAACTTGGATGAGTCTTTTATTTCGTCAAAAAATTCTCCATCACCCAGAGCTCCAGATTTACTTTGACATTGTCGATCGCTACCCGGCGGCCATCGGGGTGTAGCCGCAGCTCCCCCGTTAACTGACCGGTAAAGTTTAGACCCAGTTGCTGCGGTTCTCCGCCTTCAACTGCGACACGCCAAAGCTGCCATTGCTTGTCCTTTCCTTTGACACCTTTCAGAAAGGCGACATAGCGGCCATCCGGCGTCCACGCCGGCGAACCCCAAAAGGGGACCTCTTTTCCGCCGTCAACTCTGACCAACTCCCTGGCCTCTCCCCCGGAGGCCGGCATGACGAGCAGTACCTGAGTCTTGCCTTCTATCACGGCGATCAGAAGTCGTTTGCCATCTGGCGACACTAAGCCCGCGTAGAGCCCTTCTTTCTCGATGATATTTATCTGTAAAGTAGTTTATTCTTCGGCACATGTAATTCACTCTGTTCAAGAGATGCGCTCACTATTGAATGTACCGCACCATAATGAACAACGTGCCGGCGGCACCGCTTAAGCTCTTGCGAGAGGCCCATTCAGATTGGCTCCGGCTGATTCATTTACCCCGCTACTTCACCGTCCATATCACGGCGTGTCTGATAACATTAATACCATCTTCATGCATCTTCATGGAGCACCCTACGACCTGCCCAAGGTAATTGATGCCGTAAGCGACGCTCTCGGCATTACCGGGGAGTGTACCCAGGTCCTTTATGCCATTCTTGCTGGTCCAAACAAACGCGTGGACTTCGCCTTCTGTCGTGTAGCTCCACCCAACGACCTGTCCTCTGTCATTGATCGCGTGGGCACAACTTGCGTCCCCACCAAGCATTGGAAGCTGAGCCATTCCGTACTGCCCCGTCCAGATGAAGGCAACGCAGAGATGGTCGAATGCAAAACTCCACCCAATGCCAATGCGTTCATGGGGACAGGCAAAGACGTTGAGGGCGCTGCTACCACCCACGACTTCTCCACGGTAGTTGATTCCCAGAGCCTGGCTATTTATCCTCAATGTACCCAGATCCAGCATCTTACCTATATCCGTCCGAAGGCATAGGAATACGCGTTTTCTGGCGGCACAGATGGATCCACGAACGCACCCAGGTGCACCATCCCACCCTTGTCCGACCACAAGAACGCCCGTTGTTGCGTTGTCGGCGGCGCCCAACTTGAGCCGACAACCTGTCCACGGTCATTGATGTCATTGGCCATCGCCCATCCCTCATGGGTCATCAACCATTCCGGATCGCCGAGAGTGCCCAGGTCCTTCAACCCATATTGTTTGGCCCAGAGGAAGGCGTGTTGGTACTGGGCCCAAACTTGACCCACTACCTTCCCCGAGTTATTCACTCCATACGCACAATGGACCTGGGGGTAGTCCAAGACACCAAGGTCGATCATAGGAAAGCCCGTAGTGCTGGTGGTCAAGCCAGATGCAGCTATGATGTCGGACTGGTTGGCATCATGAGAGATGAGGGAGTTTCATTTTCCATCTTGTCACAACCAAGGATGGATAGAAAGGCAATCAACGACAGTAGAATTGCCTTGCGAAGTTTTGTGTTTGTTAACATGACATGTTCCTCCTATTTTTTCAGCAATGTGATTATCATTGGTTTTGGTAGTGGGACAACTTTCATGTCCCCGGATTTTTTATCCTGTCAGTTTTTTTAACCGCCTTTTCCTCCTGAACCGGAAGAGGATTCTTCTTCTTTTTTATCTTCATTCTTTATCCCGCGTTTGGCTTTTTTGATTTCTCCTTTCATCTGTCCGAACCGATAGGATAGGTTAAACTTTATATAACGGTTATAATAATAGTTTACTGTATTCTGATGAAATGTCGGATCATCGTACGTTTCTTCCCATTTGGACCTTTTACTGAGAGATGGTACTGTAAGCGATGCTGTGAGTTTCTTATTAAAGAGCTCTTGCGAAACGCTTATGCTTGAATACCAATATTTTCCATATTGTCCCTGTAAAAAAATTCTTGGAGAGTAATAACCTGCATAACCTGAGATGTTGCCGTTTTTCCAGGCATTGTACCTCATATTCAGTGAACCGTTATAATTAAAACCTTCATTTTTCAGATTGCGGCCATCATTACTTTTAAGTACAGAGTAATTAATGCTCAAATTGGTATTGAAACTGAGCTTTTTTCCTGGTTTGTAAGAACCATATAGGTTGCCTCTGTATCGCTGGGTTTGCCCTATGTTTTTATAGGTAGTCGTCTTTACTCCGGTTGAATAAATGGTTGATATGGATTGAATAGCATTGTTTGTGAAAGCTCCGTTCGTACTCAGGTTCAGGTTGTATTTGTCAGAGAATTTCCCGTACGAAAGGTCAAAAGTATGGGAGACTTCAGCATCAAGGTCAGGATTACCATACCTAATGTTCAACGGATCGGTGTCGTTGATATAAGGATTCAGATACCATATACCAGGACGTGCAAGCCTTTGCGTATAGGAGAGTTTGATATTTTGTCCTTTATCAAGATCTTTAGAGAGCGTGATGTATGGGATCAGGTTGAACATCCGATTGGTAAAAGTGGTATCTTTTGCAGACTTAAAATATCCGTCGTTGATAGTTCCTTCTGCCCTTAATCCGGTTTTAATACTGATTTTTTTCAATTTCAAAACATATCCTGCATAAATTCCAATGATATGTTGATTATAGTCAAGGTCGTTGTTCCTTGATTCGTCACGGATCCAGTCATCCTTCGCAGAATCATAACGCAAGACTTCAGAATTGCTGATGTTTTGGCGGAGAATATATTTCACCCCACTCTCAATCTGATGCATTTTTGTAATTGGGTCGTAATAGTCAAGTTGAAAAGTGTGTTCAGTGCCCCTGGCATCATTCTCTGAACGCTGACGATAAGATACATAATTAAATTGTCCGTCGATATCACTTTCATTATAGGAATTCTGCGGTATTCTTTCCAGTTTATAAGAAACTGTAAATGTTTTATCCGGTTTTTTAAATGTGCGCTGATAATCAATATTTCCGGATATGTATCCATGATATCCATTGGAAGAGTTCGTCAGGTTTGTGAATTTTCTTGATAACGTATGATTAGTATCAAAATCCTGCGTTAACTGTTCTCCATACGTATAGAAATCACCGGTAAATCCCCAAAATGAAAGACTTACAAGATTTAGTGAATCAATTTCATAGCTTGCTTCGGCCTCCTTATAATTGGAAAATCCTTTCCTGTTATTGTTGCCTTCTGATTCAGTAAACCGGTTAGTCGTACTGACGAAATTTTCAAGGGACGAATAGAATTCATTCTTCGGACGAATCACGTGAAGCCAATTATCGTAACTGTAATTGATTGAAAAGCCGAATTTTTTAATTTTTGATGCAATATAAATACCTCCTAAATGTCCTCTTCGTGTATTAATTGCTTCGTTGATCGTACCTGTAAAGCCCTCAAGCTGTTTTTTCGTAGTAATTATATTGATGATGCCACCAGTACCTTCCGCTTCATACTTCGACGATGGGTTGGTGATTACTTCAATATCTTTGATTGTACTGGCCGGTAGACTGCGCAAAACATCCCTGGGATTCTGAGTTAACATAGAAGAGTTTTTCCCGTTAAGCAGTATTTTAAAATTGGAGGATCCTTTAACCTGAATATTGTCTTCTCCGTCAACCGTTACCATTGGAACTTTACGCAGCATATCCAACGCATTCGAAGTCTTGGATTCAGGATCTGCTTCAATACTGTAAATTATCTTATCTACTTCCGTCCTTACAAGCGGTTTTTGTGCTACGACAACCACTTCACCGATTTTTTCTGTTCCCGGAGTTAGTTTAAGGATTCCCAATTCGATTTTAGTGCTTTTTTCATCAATATTCACTTCATTGATTGACGTCTGATATCCGATTGATTGAACAAGTACAGTAACCTTTCCAATTGAATCAAGTGTGAATTCAAATTTACCGTTCGTATCGCTTGCCAGACGTTTGATTATACCCTTACTGCTTTGTACTGTAATTGTGGCATAGGGAATAGTTTTACCAGATTCTGCATCGGTAGCAATTCCCGTAATCTGATATTTGCCTGGAGGAAACGACGCGAATAGAGGTTGTGAGAAAAAGGTTAAACAAAATAGTAATAAAATTACCAAAGTGCTTAATTTTAGGTAGTTGTTATTATTATTATTCATGGTTTTGTTATTTAGGCAAAAAGTTTTCCATTACCCACAGCTCGTTCTTGGACCCCTCATAGACGCCGAACGCAAAGCGGCGGTTGTCAGGGTGAAGCGTGAATGACATAATTTTTGGAACGGAGAGATCCAGCTTCAGCGGCGTCCCGCCCTGCGCCGGAACCCGCCAGATTTCACTGTTCGCAAAACCAAATGCTCGGGCGATGATATAACGGCCGTCCCTCGTCCACGCCAACCCGTAATATTGCGCCAAACCACTAAACAGCTCCCGCGGCTCCCCTCCGTTGAGGGACACGGTCTTTACAGCGCCGTCCATCTGGAACACTACTTCCCGGCCGTCCGGAGAGAGGTCGTAATGCGGTTCTGCTTTGACAACTACCGACTCCTCACCGGTGTCGAGATTGCGTTTGATGATTCCTTCCGCACCCCAGCGCACCATGGTCTTCCCATCCGGGCAAAGACGGGAAAACACGCCTTCATCTGCCAACTTAGTGATCCCGCTTGTTTCAGTGTCAATTCGGAAGCCTCCAGTTCCCGTCGCCGTAAAACCGAGCGCGATGATGGAACGGCCGTCCGGCGCCCAGGATATCTGGTTGACGCCACGAAGACGCGGCGAAAGAAAGCGCTCTTCCCCGGTTGCGGCGGACCGGATCGTGAGAATGTTGTTTCCGGGACCGATTCGACCAGGGTGTGAAAGGTAGGCCAAATTACTGCCGTCGGGTGACCATGTTAGAAAGTTCGGTGGGCTGGTATACCGCGTTGTGACCGGCGCGGGTGGCACGAGTACCTTGCCGGTTTCAAGGTCTATCATACCGCTGTAAAGGCCTCCTAAACGTGTATCGGTCTTGTAATAACAGGAGCCATCTGGTGTAAATCCAAGAACCTTGGAATAATAACCAAAGTCCTTTTTCAGCAGTTCTGGTTCTCCCTGCTGCTTTCCCCCATTGATTCGGACGGACCATATGTCCCACGTCCCGGATCTGTCACTAAGGAAGATAAGGCTTTTCCCATCCGGTGTCCATCCAAGCAGTTGATCCTCCGCGGGATGCCCGGCAATAACGTCCTCATTCCGGCCATCGGCGGTCATCAGGAAGACGTCGCCATGGAGTAGGCTGCCCTCACCCACAAAACTGAACGCGACATATCGCCCATCGGGCGAGAAACTGGCACTTACCCAGGCCGAAGCAATACTCCTCAGGACGCGGACCGAGCCGTCCGCTGTCGAGATCAGTGTAAGTTCAATCCCCCCCTTTGGACTGTAGTCAAGCTCACGATATGCGAGGATGGACCCTGCGTCAGGTGACCAGTCCAAGGGTCGGACGTCATAGCCTTTCTCACTGTAAAGTGTGCGAAGGCCCGAACCATCAAGATTTCTAATCCGCAGTTGAGGGACATTGT
Organism: Odoribacter sp.; assembly: GCA_013824715.1. Taxonomy (GTDB): domain Bacteria; phylum Bacteroidota; class Bacteroidia; order Bacteroidales; family Prolixibacteraceae; genus Aquipluma. The sequence continues at coordinate 22,323 of PNOH01000059.1, forward strand.
CCTTCGTATATGAGTCGTACGCGATTTGTTTTCCGTCGCGTGAAAACGCTTGGTACTCGTAGGGCGCCTCTTTCGCTGCATCCCCCCCTTTATTTGTGATTCGGCTCGTCTTTCCGCTGGCAACTCCGAACTGGACCATGTCACCCGTGCCCCGGTCTATATGGTTGATGTACTTGCCATCAGCAGTCAAGACCCCCTCGATGCCGGAGGCGTCTGCGAGAACCCGGCGTGCGACGAGGCCCCCTATACCTCTGGTGCCACA
>PNOH01000060.1 GCA_013824715.1 Odoribacter sp.
GACATTGAATCATCAAATGGAATATCATCATCAGGATCGTGATCGAACGGGCCAACACCGGGAGGATTGAAAAGTCCCCAACGATCAATGAAATAATTCTTCTTCGTTTTCAAACATTACTTTCCGATGCAAAAATTCTTAAAAATATGGCCTAAAATCTCATCATTGGATATTTCACCGGTAATTTCACCTAGATAAAGCAGGCATTCCCTGATATCCTGAGCCAAAAAATCACCCGAGATCAGATTTTCAAGCCCAAGCTGCACTCTTTCAATTGATTCATACGCTCTGGTTAGTGCTTCGAAATGACGCACATTGGTTACAATCACTGCATCTTCACTAATCGAATCGAGCGAAACAGCCTGTTGCATTTCCAAAATCAGTTCATCAAGGTTGGTTTTCAGTTTGGCGGCAATAAATACCAGTTTTTCATTGGCAAGCAAAGGCATTTCTTTAAGTTTGGCAATCGTTTCGGGCAATCCACGATCAACTTTATTGGCAGCAATTATCAGGTGTTGGCCAGCTAACCGTTTCCTGATTTTAACAATTCGCCCAAAAACAGTTGTAAAATCATTTTTGGTGTCAACTACCAGAATCACTACCGTTGCCTGATCTAATTTGTTGTAACTGCGTTCTATTCCAAGTGTTTCAATTTCGTCGGTTGTTTCACGGATTCCGGCAGTATCGAAAAAACGAAAAGCGGTGCCGTGAATATTCACCACATCTTCAATTACATCACGTGTAGTTCCATGAATGTCGGAAACAATGGCCTTTTCTTCGTTCAGCAAAGCGTTTAACAGGGTGGACTTACCAACATTTGTATCACCGATGATGGCAACCGGAATTCCATTTTTAATCACATTACCCAGTTGAAATGAATTTTTAAGTTTCCTGAGAATTTCTTCGATCTTCGAAACTAGCCTCTTCAGTTGTTTACGGTCAGCGAATTCAACATCTTCTTCGCTGAAATCGAGTTCCAATTCAATCATGGCTATAAAATGCAGCAGTTCGCCACGCAGGTTTTTTAATTCTGACGAAAAACCTCCGCGCATTTGGTTAATCGCTACTTTTTGAGCAGCACGGTTGGTAGATGCAATGAGGTCGGCAACCGCCTCAGCTTGAGAAAGGTCCATTTTTCCATTCAGGAATGCCCGTTGGGTAAATTCGCCGGGAAGTGCCATTCGGGCACCTTTGGTAATTAGCAATTGAAGTATTCGTTGCTGGATATATACCGAACCATGACAAGAAATTTCAATCACATCTTCGCCGGTAAATGAATGGGGAGCGCGGAATATGGAAACAACAACTTCGTCAATCAGTTCGGTCCCATCAGAAATGCTCCCAAAATGCAGCGTGTTAGGTTTTTGATCCGTTAGACTTTTGTTCGATTTTGTTGACTGAAATACAGAATCAGCAATTTCAATAGCTTTTTCACCTGAAAGTCGAATAGTTGCAATGGCGCCCATTCCCGGCGAGGTTGCTATGGCACAAATGGTTAATTGGTCGAGCATGAATCGATGATTTAATGCCACAAAAATACATTATTTGAAGGGATTAGTTTTCTTTTGTTATTCAAACTTAAGCCGTTTGAAATAGATAACAGGCAATTCGATGGTATTCAATTGCTTTTTCCTGAACCAGATGGTTAACAAGCGCTCGGCCATAAAGCCAAGAATGCGCTTCTGATAGTTGGTATAACTGTTCAGGTCTATCCTTCGCTCAAATTCAAAAAGCAAATCAAACCACCAGTTCATGAATTCCTGATAATGTTCGTCTTTCATGATAAACATGTTATTCGCATACAACCTTTTCCCATTTAATACTGACTGAAATGCATCTAAATATTCCGGACATTTTTCAGTTAAAATGGATTCGAGTAAGATCAAATTTTCAATATTGTGATAACGGAGGTAATGAGTTTCAACAGTGTATTTTAATTTACGGGCCTGAGGTAAAATGGCATCGTACTTATTAAGCAACTCATTTATTTCCTGTTCATTGAGAATTTTTGGAGTGAATAGTTTTGTATTTTCAGTATAGATCAGGCCAAATCGCTTTTTATATAATCCAACTATAATGTATAAAAGCCGTTTTAACTTATATATAAATGGTTCTGGCTGAGCGGTAAAAAAACGGCGGTAATGGCAAGTTCCGGTTACATCCTGACTGGTATTTTTCCAAACCCAATAAATGCCCGTTAATTCACTGTAAAAAGGGTTTTTTTCCGATATATTCTCGCCGGTATCATCACCAGTAATCGTTGAATCTCCAGAATGAAGGGCATTTCCAGCCATGATCGGCTGATAAATCTGATCTGTTTTAAGGATGGATCCGTTTTTATAATGAAAAACATAGACTTTTATTCCAGAAATATCATCCATCAGTAATTTTGCTTTTTACAAAAATAATGGTTTCAATATGTTTTCTACAAATAACATGAATTAAAATTCTCTCAGGTAAAATTTTAACTTTGCGGCAATAAAAAACATTGGCAGGGAGATTGGATTTAAATTTTGTGATCCTCATCCTTTCTTTTAGAACCATGAATTTAAACCTATATGAATAACATTACAACTCAGATATACCGGGTAATTGTTCCAAAATTTATCCGAAAGAGAATCCTTGCCAAAAGGCTGCCAATCTCTATCCGAAACTATTACGACAGCCTTCCTGAAGCTCCATCGGAAGAAATTCAAATAGCGCTCAATTACCTGAGGACAAATCCTTTAGCCGTGTTTCCATACGATTTTCAGAATGAGTATATTGCCGGAGAAATTGAAGTTTTTGATGATCAGGAAAAAGGTTTGCGTTTTGTTGTTCAGGATGGTAAGAAGCTTTACTTCAAAAAAAGGTGGGGCAAGAAAAAAATTCAGAACCTTTACAATTTGTTATCAAAAGAACAGGATATTCGTAGCCCTCACCGATATTTGACCGGAGAATTTACATTCAATGAAGGTGAAATACTTGTTGATGTTGGAGCAGCAGAAGGTAATTTCGCATTAAGCGTTGTTGAAAGAGTATCACGGATCGTTCTTTTTGAAGCTGATAAAGAGTGGATAGAACCATTGAAAGCAACTTTTGAACCCTGGAAAGAAAAGGTGCTGATTGTAAATAAATTTGTGAGCGATATCACCAACCATACCAACACTAGGCTCGATGATTATATATTGAATGAAGATGCAGGAATATTTCTTAAAATTGATGTTGAAGGTGCGGAATCCCGATTGCTAAACGGATGCAAACGAATCCTTTCTGAACAGAAATTACTTAAAGTAGCCATTTGTACCTATCACAAGCAAAATGATGAGAATGAATTTTCGGCTGTACTGGCACGAAATGGATTGGAATCATCACATTCTGATGGCTTTATGCTTTTCTTTTACGATAAAAAAATGAAAGCTCCTTATTTCAGACGAGGCTTGCTCAGGACTTCAAAATTAAAAATGTGAAATGGAAATGCTTATTGATCTATTGAAAATGCCACAAACCTTCAGTTTCGCTTATTTTATTACTTTTGCCCGTAATTCGAAAATTCATCAATCAAATATTTTACTATGAAACTTCTTGAAGGAAAAACAGCCATAATTACTGGTGCATCGAGGGGCATTGGGAAGGCAATTGCAATCAAATTTGCAGAAGAAGGTTGCAACATTGCCTTTACCGATCTTTTTGAAGATGAGAACATGAAAAATACAGAAGCTGAATTGGCAGCTCTTGGAGTGAAAGCCAAAGGTTATGCATCGAATGCAGCCAATTTTGAGGAGACTGACCGGGTGGTAACCCAAATTGTTGAAGATTTTGGCGCCATCGATGCATTGATAAACAACGCTGGTATCACTAAAGATACCCTATTAATGCGCATGACCGAAGAACAATGGGATGCAGTAATCAATGTGAACTTGAAATCGGTTTTTAACTTCACCAAAGCAGCCCAGAAAATAATGCTGAAGCAAAAATCCGGCTCAATAGTAAATATGAGTTCAGTAGTTGGTGTAAGCGGAAATGCAGGTCAGTCAAACTATTCGGCTTCAAAGGCTGGTATTATTGGTTTCACCAAATCAATTGCCAAGGAATTGGGTTCACGCGGAATTCGCTCAAATGCAATTGCTCCCGGCTTTATTGTTACTGAAATGACAGCCAGGATTCCGGAAGAAGCCCGCAAACAGTGGGAAGCAGCCATCCCTCTGAAACGTGGAGGATCGCCTGAAGAGGTTGCGAATGTCGCCCTGTTTCTTGCATCAGATTTATCTTCGTATGTCAGCGGGCAGGTAATTAATGTTTGTGGTGCAATGAATACTTAAATTCGATTGCTTTTTACTATATTTAGTAAACCAAACAAACCATTATAAATAATGAGCCAAAGAGGAATTTCTTTTCGATTGAATTTGCACATATCCGTATTTGCCATCCTCATTATTTCAGCCATTGTTTACATTAATTACTATTTCAGCAATAAAATCCTGATTGAAAAAATTGAGGAAGGTGCAGTCAATCAAAGTAACCTGGTAATCTCCAGAATTTCACGGATTACGATTGGAACAGAGGAAATTGCCAGAAACGTGTCGTATCAGGCTCTGTATTACTTTCAGAACAAGGATCTGGATTTCTTTTTGCATCAGGTTGTGGCTTCAAACAAAATTTTGGAAAGTATCCATGTTGAATTTTCAGAAGGCAACCAGACGAATTTTACTGCGTGTCATTCAACTGGCCATTGCCAACAGCGGTGCAACTCTGATAACGAAATCTTCGCGGACAGTTCTGCAATGGATGGGGGTATGTGGTCAAAGCCATTTTATTGTAACAACGATACTTCTCATCTGTTGGTGACTTACCGGACTCCAATCTATCTTCATGATTCAAAAAAAATTATAGGTCATGTATATTGTGAAATTTCACTTCGGAAAATGAAGCAAATGCTTGCTGAATTAAAAATCGGCGAACATGGCTATGCGTTCATTATCAACCAAGCCGGAAATTTCATCACTCACCCCAACGAAAAATGGATTCTCCGCAGAAACCTTTACAAAGACCATCCAGTTATTTTTTATAGCGATCTTTCAGAAATTGAATCGAAAATTAAAAGTGGTAAGGTAGGCTCAGCGCGTGGACTTTCTGAATATCTGGACAATCAGAAAGCCTGGTTTTATTTTGCTCCCTTGGCAGACACAAAATGGACCATTATCATTGTATTTCCAGAAGAAGAATTATTTAATAAAATTGACTTTATTTTTCAGAATATTATTCTGGTATCAGGGCTTGGAATATTGCTCCTTTTTATGATGAACATGTTAATATTCAAAAGAATACTTACTCCGCTTGCACAAATTGCGGCTGCCATTCAGCGGTTTAGCACTTTGCCCGGAAAGAAACAAAAATCGAAAGATGAAATAAAAATGCTGGTTGAAAGCCTGGAAGACTGGCAGACCAAATATGGTCTTTTAATTAAAGAGCAAACCCATACTGCCACCGAAAAACGGAAATTCGACAAGGATTTAAAGTCAGCCCGGGATATCCAATTGAATATCATTCCATCGGGAAAACCTTCATTTACCGATCATCCTGAAATTGACTTATCTGCCATATTAAAGCCAGCCGAAACTATTGGAGGTGATTTGTATGATTATTTTTTCATTGATGAGTATCATTTACTGATTGTCATTGGTGATGTTTCAGGAAAAGGCATTTCTGCGTCAATATTTATGGCCATTGCAAGTACCCTGATAAAAACAAACGCGAATATTCTTTCAGCAAAAGATATAGTAAGCCACGTAAATAAAGAATTAAGTGAAAGAAACTCCAACCAGTATTTTGTGACGCTCTTTATTGGTATTCTTGATGTCAGGTCAGGTACATTGGATTATTGTAATGCCGCTCACAATTATCCATATATTCTTCATATTGATGGGGTAGTGCAAACTTTGTCAAAAAGCCATGGTTTACCTTTGGGCATTTATAAAAATAAAACATACGGGAGCAGCAGCATTGAATTGAAATATGGCGATGTTTTACTTTTATATACAGATGGTGTTATCAATTCAATGGATTCAAATAGCCAGCATTATGGTATCGAAAAACTCGAGCATAATTTGCAGAATCTCATTGATTTGTCCGCTGATGAAGTAGTGAACAGGCTGGTTAAAAGCATAGCTATATATGAAGGAGAAAGCAGTCAGGCCGACGATATTACTTTAATGGCAATAAAATACCTTCCACAAGCAGAAAACCAGGCTTAAGCCTGGTTTTCTGCTATTTACTTCGTATTTGTTGAAGCTGTTAATATCCTGATTTTAATTTTTTCGTTTTTCTTATCAAAACCTACTGAAATGGTATCTCCCTGAACCACTGAAGCTTTAATAATAACTTCAGCCATTTCATCTTCCAGGTACTTTTGTATGGCCCGTTTTAATGGCCTTGCACCAAATTGCGAATCATAGCCTTTATCGGCAATAAAATCTTTGGCTGCGGCTGATATTTTTAATTTGTAATTCAGCGAGTTAACCCGATCATACAAGCCTTTTAGTTCGATATCAATTATCTCGTGAATATGTTCCTTCGTTAACGAATTGAACATGATAACATCATCCACACGATTTAAAAATTCAGGTGCAAATGTTTTTTTTAATGCTTTTTCAACAATGTATTTTGCATTCTCACCTTCATCAACGCTGGCCTTTTGGGTAGAAAATCCAACTCCCCGTCCAAATTCAGATAATTGACGCGAGCCAATATTTGATGTCATTATTATTATCGTGTTCTTAAAATCAATACTTCTTCCCAAACTATCTGTTAATCGTCCTTCGTCGAGTACCTGAAGTAGCAAATGGAAAACATCGGGGTGGGCCTTTTCGATTTCGTCCAATAAAACCACACAATATGGTTTTCTTCGAACTTTTTCGGTCAACTGTCCGCCTTCTTCGTATCCAACATATCCGGGAGGCGCCCCAACTAATCGGGATACAGAGAATTTTTCCATGTATTCGCTCATGTCAACCCTGATCAATGAATCGGTGCTGTCGAATAAGTATTTAGCCAGAACTTTTGCCAACTGTGTTTTACCAACACCGGTAGGCCCCAGGAAAATGAACGATCCGATAGGTTTGTTTGGGTCTTTAAGTCCTGCACGGTTTCTCTGAATCGATTTCACAATTTTTACAATCGCATCATTTTGACCCACAACACTGCCCATGAGCTGTTTACCCATATCCATCAACCGCTTGCCTTCGGCCTGAGCAATCCGTTGTATCGGTATTCCCGACATCATAGCTACCACTTCTGCCACTTTCTCTTCGGTAACTGTTTCCCTGTGGCTGATGAGTTCTTTTTCCCATTCTTCCTTTTCCTGGTCGAGCAGTTGAAGAAGGCTTTTTTCTTTGTCACGATGATTTGCTGCAAGTTCAAAATTCTGGCTTTTAACTGCCTTTATTTTATCTTCCTTAGTTCGTTCTATTTTCTCTTCCAGCTTCAGGATTCGTTCCGGAACATTAATATTTGAGATATGAACGCGTGAACCTGATTCGTCAAGAGCATCGATTGCCTTATCGGGTAAAAACCGGTCAGGAATATACCTGGCTGTTAATTTAACACAGGCCTCAATTGCTTCAGGTGTATAAATTACATTGTGATGGTCTTCATACCTTGATTTAATATTGTTCAGAATTTCAATGGTTTCATCAACGGAAGTAGGTTCAACCATGATTTTCTGGAACCTTCTTTCCAAAGCGCCATCTTTTTCAATTTGCTGACGGTATTCATCTAAAGTGGTAGCTCCGATGCACTGTATTTCGCCCCGGGCGAGGGCCGGTTTCAGCATATTGGCAGCATCAAGCGAGCCAGTCGCACCTCCGGCGCCAACAATGGTATGAATTTCGTCAATAAATAAAATTACATTACTGACTTTTGATAATTCATTCAGAATAGCTTTCATTCGTTCTTCGAATTGTCCGCGGTATTTGGTTCCTGCAACTATTGAGGCAATATCGAGGCTCACCACTCTTTTATCGAACAAGACCCGTGATACTTTTTTCTGAATGATACGAAGGGCAAGTCCTTCAGCAATAGCAGACTTACCAACACCAGGTTCGCCAATTAAGATCGGATTATTTTTCTTCCGGCGCGATAAGATTTGGGCTAAGCGTTCAATTTCCCGTTCGCGGCCAACAATGGGATCTAGATTATTTTCTTCGGCTGCTTTGGTTATATCAACCCCAAAATTATCGAGTACCGGTGTGTCTGATTTAACACTCCCTGATTTCTTAGCCGGTGAGGGAGGTGCAGCTCCACTTCCTCCGGGAGGCTTTGAGAAACTATCGTCTGCATCGTCATCTTCATCATCAAAATCCGATTTGGCTTCAGGGTTTTTGTAATCTTCGAGCCTGGATTTCAGAATATAGTAATTGATATGGTAGTCGTTCAGGATATTACTGATCAAGCTATCCTTATCTTTAATTAATGCCAATAAAAGATGACCTGTATTAATGGTAGGGCTATTAAAAGAACGGGCTTCGAGATAAACGAGCTTCAAAGCCTTTTCAGCCGACTTTAGCAATTGGACAGAAGCCTGTGAATCAACATCTTTCCCTGTTCTGAGTTTTTCTTCAATTGATTGTTTTATTTCAGACAGGTTAATTCCCAGATTAGAGAGAATTTCAATGGCTACTCCTTCTCCGTCTCTAAGGATTCCGAGGAAAATATGCTCTAATCCGATGCTTTCATTACCCAGTCGGATAGCTTCCTCCCTGCTGTATGAAAGTACATCTTTAATTCGTGGTGAAAATTGTGAATCCATATGAATTGACAGGTTAAGAAATTACGATTTCAAAATAACAAAAAGTATTCCTAAAAAATGGAAGTTTTTCCGGTATCAAAACTTCTTTCATCAAAAATACACATTAATTGTGAGGCATGTCATACAATTTGCTGATTTTTTGAACATTGCATTGTTAAAATCTTCTTAAAAAAACGACAATGAAAACCGACGAAATAGCTTGATTCCAGAAGTATTTTAGTATTTTTGTCAGTCATTTTTTTTAAGTCATTTTTATTTAAAGGAGGAGTAAATGTCGGAAGGCGAAAAAATTATCAAGATTAATATTGAAGAGCAAATGAAATCGGCTTACATCGATTATTCGATGTCTGTTATTGTTTCAAGAGCGCTTCCAGATGTGAGAGATGGTTTAAAGCCTGTACATCGTCGGGTATTATTTGGAATGAGCGAATTGGGAACTTATTCGAATAAGCCATATAAGAAATCAGCGAGGATTGTGGGGGAAGTTTTGGGGAAGTTTCACCCACACGGCGATTCATCCGTTTACTTTACAATGGTCCGTATGGCTCAGGAATGGTCGTTACGTTATCCATTGGTTGACGGACAAGGAAACTTTGGGTCAGTTGATGGCGATAGTCCGGCTGCCATGCGTTATACCGAAGCCCGATTGTCGAAAATTGCAGAAGAAACTCTTGCAGATCTGGAAAAAAATACGGTTGATTTCCAGCCCAATTTTGACGAATCGTTGAAAGAACCGACCGTTCTTCCTACCCGTATCCCAAATTTATTGGTAAACGGAGCATCTGGTATTGCTGTTGGTATGGCAACGAATATGCCTCCACATAACTTGTCCGATACGATCGATGCAATAATAGCCTATATCAACAATAAAGATATTGATATACAAGATCTTATTACAATAATAAAAGCTCCTGATTTTCCAACTGGTGGAATTATTTATGGATATCGCGGTGTTCAGGAAGCCTTCGAAACAGGAAGAGGTCGTATAGTAGTTCGGGGAAAAGCACATATTGAAGTAACTCCAAATGGACGGGAAAAGGTCGTTGTTACTGAAATTCCTTACATGGTGAATAAAGCAGAGCTGATTATCAAAACTGCTGAATTAATCAATGAAAAGAAAATTGAAGGGATTTCGAATGTCAATGATGAATCGGATCGTGACGGAATGCGCATTGTTTTTGATATTAAAAAAGATGAAATTTCGAATGTTGTACTGAATAAGCTTTACAAATTTACACAGTTGCAAAACAGCTTCAGCGTGAATAATATTGCCCTTGTAAAAGGCAGACCTAAAATGCTGAACCTGAAAGATCTGATTCATTATTTTGTTGAACATCGGCACGATGTAGTGATCCGCAGAACACAATTTGAATTGGACCAGGCTGAAAAACGTGCTCATATTCTGGAAGGACTAATTATTGCCAGCGATAATATTCAAGAAGTTATTGATATTATTCGGGCATCAAAAAATCCGGACGAAGCAAGACTTCAATTGTGCGAGCGATTTAATCTCTCAGAAATTCAGTCCCGGGCCATCGTTGAAATGCGTTTGCGTCAACTCACAGGTCTGGAGCAGGATAAATTACATCAGGAATATGAAGACGTACTGAAACAGATTGAATACCTGAAAGGTGTCTTGGCAGATATCAATCTGCGAATGGAAATTATTAAAAATGAATTACTTGAAATCAAGGAAAAGTATGGTGATATACGCAAAACTGAAATAGTTCCCGATGCAGGAGAATTTAATCCGGAAGATTTCTACGCCGATGAAGAAATGGTAATTACGATTTCGCATATGGGATATATTAAACGTACACCTTTGACTGATTTTAAAACTCAGGGTAGGGGAGGAGTTGGTTCAAAAGGAAGTACAACAAGAGATTCCGACTTCCTTGAACATATGTTTAATGCCACTATGCACAACACTTTGCTTCTGTTTTCTGAAAAAGGTAAGTGTTTCTGGCTGAAAGTTTATGAAATCCCGGAAGGCACAAAAACATCAAAAGGTCGGGCAATTCAAAATGTGATAAATATTGAACAGGATGATAAGATTTTAGCATATATTAATGTCGACAACCTTACTGATCCTGAATACATTAATAATAATTTCATTATTCTGTGCACCAAAAAAGGAATTATTAAGAAGACAGCGCTTGAGGCATATTCCCGTCCACGTCAAAATGGAGTTAATGCAATTACAATCCGCGAAGATGACCAACTTTTTGAAGCTAGAATGACCAATGGAAATCATCACATCATGATGGCTGTCCGTTCAGGTAAAGCAGTTCGTTTTGAGGATCATAGCGTTCGTCCGATTGGAAGAACCGCTTCGGGCGTAAGAGGTATTACCCTTGGAAATAACCTTGATGAAGTGGTTGGCATGGTTTGTGTGGAAAACGAAAACGAAGACATTTTAGTAGTTTCTGAAAATGGTTATGGAAAACGATCGAAGATCGAAGATTACCGGTTAACCAACAGAGGAGGCAAAGGTGTTAAAACAATTAATGTAACTGAAAAAACCGGACCGCTGATATCGATTAAAAGCGTGGACGAAAGCAACGATCTGATGATTATCACACAGTCAGGACTTACAATCAGAATGTCAGTTTCTGCACTTCGTATTATTGGAAGAACCGCCCAGGGTGTACGGTTGATTAATTTGAAAGAAGGAGATAAAATTGCTTCCATTACGATTGTTCCCGCAGCAGAGGATGAAATTGCAGAAATTCAGGATGAAATCATTGATTTATCTGAAGATAATGATAATATTTGACGACTATTATTTAAATTTATAGCATAACAACAAACTATTTAATAAAATGAAGAGAACAACAATTTTATTTGCTTTACTTTTTGCCGTAACATGCGTATTCGCTCAAAAAGGCAAAGTAACCAGTGCTTTAAGTTTTAAAGAAACCGGTAAGCTCGACAAGGCGGTTGAAGCGATAGAAGAAACTATTGATGCAAACAACCCAAAAACTGAAAGTTCAATTACCTGGCCCAGGACCTGGGAAGTTCGTGGAGAAATTTACCAGGCTGTTTTTCAATCGAAAGATGAAAATTACAAAAAGCTTAGTAGTGATCCACTTACAATTGCACTTGATTCTTATTTGAAGGCAATACAGCTTGATGATAAAGATCGTTTTTCGAAAAGTGTGAAGATAAAACTTACTCTTTTAATCGGAGATCTTACCAATCAGGCAATTGCCGCTTTTAATGAAGAAAATTTCGAAAAAGCATTAAAATCTTTTGAAATGATTATGGCAATTGAACAAACACCTGTGTATAAGGCTGATGACCCAAATGCTGTTGATACAGTAATCATGTTTAATGCGGGCCTGGCTGCTTACAATGCACAGAATTACGATAAAGCCATTGAATATTACAAACAAGCTGCCAAATACAAATATAACGGAGCAAAAACATACACACTGATTTCAAGTAGCTATCTCCAAAAGAAAGATACCGTTGGGGCTTTAGAGGTATTGCAGGAAGGATTGAAGGAATATTCACAGGAAAGTTCTCTTTTAGTCGAAATAATTAATATCTATATTAATAAGAATAACGTAGATGAAGCTATTAAGTATTTAGAGATGGCGATTGCCCAGGATCCAAAGAATGCTACATTTTATTTTGCACAGGGAACTATGTATGACAAGCTTCAGAAGGAGGTTATTACTCAAACTCAAACTGGCAATAATTATTCTGAAGAAGCAACAAAATGTTATCTGAAAGCTATCGAGTTGAAAGATGACTATTTTGATGCTTACTACAATTTGGGGGCATTATATTACAATAAAGGAGTTATACAAGTTGATGTCGCTAATCTTGTTCCCAGTAATCAGCCTGAAAAATACGAAGTTGAAAAAAACAAGGCAGACATCGAGTTTAAAAAAGCGATTCCATATATGGAAAAAGCACACGAAATTAATCCTACAGATAGGTTTACATTGGAATCGTTAAAGACTTTGTACTACAGATTAAAAATGTTGGATAAACATGCTGAGATAATTGAAAAGATGAAGACTAACCAATAATAAATAATTAAGGAAGGAGTTTTACTCCTTCCTTTTTTGCAATACAAAAATAACATAATATTAATTCTAAGACAAAAGAGTGAAAATTGATTTATGAATTTTTTTATCATAACCAAGTCGATATCCTTGGCTTCGTTGCAAATAACTGATCACTTACCAATAAATATCGAACTCTGACAAAAGACAAATAGTTTTAAATTTTTGTACCGAATGAATTTCACTTTAATGAAATGTTATAGATTTTCAAATTTAATTATTGCTTTGGAAATTTCCGGAAGCATATTTCTATTTATATTTTAATAATTCCTACTTGTTACATTTGTAATTTTGTATTTAATGGTAGTCAATGTTAATTATCTGTTAATTAACATCTTATTATATTTACATATGTAAATGTTGGATGAATTAGACCTATGAAAGGGTTTAATAATTCCTGTCAATACATTTTATCGTGTGCAACAAGGGCTATAACTTTCTTTTTCTTCATGATTAATTGAACTGCGTTTTCAGGTCTTTAACCCATTCCGATATTCTTTCTTTAGTAAGTCGTGGTTGTGTTTCCTGATCCAGAACTAATCCCAGAAATTTACCATCAACTTCAGCACGTGAAGATTCATAGGTGTAGCCTTCAGTAGAAGTTAAACCAACCAGCTTTGCTCCTCTTTCCTGAACTAATTCGGCCATAATACCCACAGCATCTCCAAAATTTTCAGGATATTCTATTTGATTTCCGAGACCAAAAATAGCTATTGTTTTGCCTTTCAGATTTAAACCCTCTATGGCAGGTACAAATTCATCCCAATAAATAGGTAATTCACCATCAAACCAGGTTGGTACACCCAAAATCAAATTCGTAAATGAGAGAAACAATTCTTCTGTCAATTTTTCTGCGTTAACTTTTTGAATATTAAATTCAGGTTCAAATTCCTGAATAATTTTTTCAGCAGCTTTTGCTGTTTTAGTTGAACTAAAGCTGTAAAATATTCCTGTATTATTCATGACATTCAAGTTATTAATAAGCCAAAACTTCTTTGGCGGCGTTATAAATTTTTTCAGTATTTGGTAATATCATTCGCTCGAACGACCGGTGAAATCCAACAGGAGTAAATGACGAACCTACACGTTTTACGGGTCCGTCAAGGTATTCAAATGCTTCTTCCATGATTACCGATGTAATTTCTGAACCAAAGCCAGAGTGTACTTTATCTTCGTGAACTACCATTACTTTGCCGATACGTTTAACCGAATTCAGAATAGTTTCCTTGTCAAGCGGAATTAATGAACGAAGGTCTATAACTTCAACAGATACGCCTTCTTTTGAAAGCTTTTCAGATGCTTCAAGGCACATGTGTGTCGTATTTCCATATGTAATCATAACCAAATCTTCACCGTCACGGCGAATCCTGGCTTTTCCAAAAGGAACTTCGAAATCATCAGGAATAACAGTTGCGGCTTTAGGATCGTTATAAAGCGCTTTGGGTTCCATAAACATGGTCAAACCTCTTGATCTCATTGCTGTTCTCAACAAACCGGCTGCATCATCGGCAAATGACGGATATACAATCCGAACCCCTGGAATTGACGTTAAAGCTCCTTCTATATTCTGAGAGTGGTATATTCCTCCGCCAATATAGCCGCCCGACGCAAGCCGAATGGTTACATTGGGAGTAAACTGACCATTCGAACGCCAGTAATCGTGGCTCGAATCAACATACTGTTCCATCGCCGGCCAAAAGTAATCGGCAAACTCAGCGCCTTCAATTACAATCCTGATTTTTTCGTCGTACCTCGACATCCCATTTGCAGTACCAACAATGAAATCCTCGGCAATTGGAGCATTAAATACCCGTTTCGGTCCAAATTCCTTTTGTAAACCTTTGGAAACATTAAAAATGCCACCTTTGTCTTTGTTAGCCATATCCTGTCCCCAAATAAAGGTATCGGGATTATGCCTGAATTCAGCTTTCAAAGTTTCATTCAGCGCAGTGATCAGCTTTTTCTTCTCACCGGTTTCCTGATGGGTTCCATCCGGATATTTTTCAGGATTGTGAGGCTCCGGAAGAACAAAATCCAAATAAGTGTTTGGATCAGGGTCAGGGGCTTTTAATGCAAGCTTGTGCGCTTCTTTCAGTTCAATTTTAGCCTGATTTTCGATGGTTTCAAGTTCTAGGGGAGTAAACCTTTCGTAACGGAGCAACATTCGTTTAAACTTGGCCAATGGGTCATAATCCAATGCATAACCACGTTCATCTTCTGAACGGTATAATTCATGCCTGTCGGAATTGGAATGAGAGTGCATACGAACACAGTTGGCCTGAACCATTACCGGCATGCCCGTTTCCAGGGCGTGTCGTTTGGCTTCGTGCATGGCATTCATCGAATCGAAAACATCTTTCCCATTGCAGTGAATAATCAGTAGATTTTTAAAACCGGTAAAATTGTTGGCCACTTTACGGTTGGCAGTTTGATCTTTTTTTGGAACCGAAATTCCGTACCCATTATCCTGAATGGCAAATATAACGGGTAGTTTTTCTTTGGAAGCCCCGTTAATAGCTTCATAAACATAACCTTCGGATAAAGAAGATTCGCCCTGAACGCTAATGGCAACAGCTTTTTCGCCATAATATTTAATTGCCCGTGCAACGCCCACCGCATGTAAAGTGTGATTTCCTGTCAAGGAAGAAACATTGTGGATGTGCCAGTCGGGTTTGGCAAAGTGATTCGACATGTGACGTCCGCCACTGGTTGGATCGGTTGCCTTGGAAATTCCATTCAGGATCATTTCTTCGGCAGTCATTCCGCATGACAATGCAGTTAGCATATCACGGTAATATGGGAAAATATGGTCAACTTTTTTCTCAAATGTTTGCCCGATTGCGAGCTGAATTCCATCATGTCCGGCATATGGGGCATGATACGACCACCCGATGGCTTGTTTCAGGTAATTCGGCGCTTTTTCATCGAGCGCCCGGCCTAATGTCATCAAATGGTACCATTTTTCAAGTATTTCTTTGGGTGTGGTTTTAACCGAAAATACTTTTGGAACTGTTGTCATAGATATTATTTTAATTTATTGAATTTATATTTCACGATTAATATTGAATTCTTCAAGAATGTCTGCTATTCGCCTAAGAAAAGCCCCGCCCAAAGCGCCATCTATTATTCTGTGATCATATGATAATGACAAAAACATTTTATGGCGTACAACAATAGCATCGCCCGTGGGGGTTTCCATAACTGCCGGTTTTTTCTCGATACTTCCGGTAGCCAAAATAGCAACCTGTGGCTGGTTAATAATCGGAGTACCAATCAGGTTACGGAACGAACCAAAATTGGTAATCGTAAAAGTTCCTCCCTGATAATCTTCAACTGTCAGCTTGTTCTTACGTGCCGCATCAGCCAACTGATTCAGGTTACGGGTTAAACCAACCAGATTTTTTTGTTCCGCATTTTTGATCACAGGAACAACCAGGTTTCCATCAGGCTTTGCAACCGCAATGGCGATGTTTACATCCTTGTGCATAATGATTTTATATCCGTCAACTGATGAATTCAATAATGGGAATTCAGTAATTGCCCGTGCCACAGCCTCAGTAAATAAAGGCATATAAGTAATTTTTTCACCATATTTGGCAAGGTATTCATCTTTAACCTTAGTTCTCCACAATACCAGATTGGTTACATCAGCTTCTACGACAGCAGTCACATGCGGTGAAACTTGTTTCGACATCACCATGTGATCGGCAATGATTTTCCGTACCCGGTCCATTTCAATGATCTGATCATTCAGGCCAGGTGTAACTGAAGGTTTTAAAGGCAATGGTATATCCTTTGCTACCGTTGCTTTTGGGGTAATATTTCCCTTTTTGCGGTCATCAACATACGCAAGTATGTCTTTTTTCTGAACCCTGTCATTTAATCCTGAACCTTTTATGGTTTCCAGTTCAGACAAACTTACCTGCTCTGAATTAGCAATTGACAAAACTAAAGGCGAGTAAAATCTTGTTGATCTGGTTTCAGTTATTTCAACTGAAGGTTTTTGATCGGCAACTTTAACCGGTTCACTAATCTGAACAGTTTCTTTCACCGCTTTTTGTTCCTGAACTGCTGGTTTTTCAGGCTCCGGAACAACTGCCTTTTCTTCAGGCTCGTTTTGCGGTTCATCATCACCTTCTGTTGTAATAATTGCCACTGTTTCGCCAACCGGAACAAGCGCATTAACCTGAAAAAATATTTTTTTTACTATGCCATCGACCGGAGATGGAATTTCAGAATCAACCTTATCAGTTGCAACCTCAAAAAGAGGTTCATCTTCTTCAATTTTTTCACCTTCCTTTACAAACCACCTGGTAATAGTAGCTTCCTGGACACTTTCGCCCAATTTTGGCATCTGGATTTTAAATTCTGACATAAATTCATTTATTATTTAACATCTATAGCTTCATGTTTTCACACAAATAAACAAGATACAGATTGAAAAGTTCAATCCAGAATAACTATCAGGCCGGACGAGAAACAAAAAAGAGAGATAACCTGATTTCAATTTATCTCTCTTAAATTCAAAGTTTAGATTTGTGTTTGTTAAAGTTTTTCAGGCACATATTTAAACAAATCATGCTTGGGCCAGTTTGATAAATTTTTCTCAATTTTGCCCATCATATAATTGATGTATGCCGGTAATCTGGGACCTTTCCAACTACTGGAATTAATAACTACCACCCATGAAAATCCGTTACTTTGCCTTTTCATTATCGCAGAAGTACCGGCCATACTTCCTGTTCGGATCCAATCTCCGTTTTTCTTTACTGCTTTCCATCCAAGTGGTCCACGCAAATCATCCTCTTCTACCATTTGATTTATTAATGACTGAGGTATCATATCGGGAACATTCTTAAAATCATCAATCAGAACCAACAATTTGGCTAATTCAACTGAAGATGCAATCCAGCCACCAGCAGGCCCAAGCAATTCTATCGGATTTCCACCATAAGGTTTGGGAACCAATGTGCTCGATCCGTCAAACGCAGGAATCATTGGACTTTCTTCGGATTCATAGTATTTTACCTCGTTGATTCGCCGGCCAGACAAATAACTTCTGCCCATATGCATATCCGAAATTCCTGCTGGTATTAAAACTTCTTTTCTCACGAAATCTTCATATTTCCGACCGGTTACAGCATTAATTACTTTCCCAAGAAACATGTAACCCATATTTGAATACGACGAACGGGTTCCGGGCTCAAAATGTAGTTTTCTGGTGGCAACAAACCGGCAATAGGAATCCATTGTAGCAGCCCCTTTTTCTCCGGTTCGTTCAAGTACGACCAATGAGTTAAATGCCGGATCGCCATAATGTAATGACCACCCGCCTGAATGAGCTAAAAGCTGACGTATTGTAATGTTATACAATCTTTTATCAACTACTGAATTAAATACAGGATCTTTTAAAATTGCATCAGGCCCAAATACTTTTGAATCGAGGGTTATTAATTTCTTTTCGACAAGTTTCATGATTGCAACAGCCGTAATTAGTTTGCTGACACTGGCCACGCGAAACAAATTTCCAGGTGAAACCTGTTGCCTTGCTTCAATATCAGAATAACCAAAACCTTGAGCATAAACAAGCTTGCCGTCTTTGACGATAGACATCGTCATTCCAGCCAAATTCCACTGCTGCAGAAATCCATTAGCCTCCTTTTCAATGAAATTGCTACCTGAAAACTCAGATAGATCATTGGAAATTAAATAATTCAGACCAACTGATTCTGATTCTTCGTTTGGATTATGAAACTCATTCGGACCTAAATGAATTGTACAAGGGGGAACGATGAGAAAAATAATCAAAACGTACCTGAAAAACTTAATTGTGCAGATATGTGCTTTAATGAAATTCAACATTGTAAACTTCCAATTATTTCATTAACTGACTGAATTTTATGCCGTTCCATGTATTCTGAAATGCCATCAATGATTTTCACCGGAATAGTCGGATCAATAAAAAGCGCCGTGCCAACCTGAATTGCTGAAGCGCCGGCAATCATAAATTCGAGGGCATCCGTTGCGTTCATTATACCTCCCATACCCATAACGGGGATTTTAACAGCATTATATACCTGCCAAACCATACGAAGCGCTATAGGCTTTATTGCTGGACCTGAAAGACCTCCAGTCACTGTAGATAATACCGGTTTTCTGCTTTCTGCATTTACCGCCATTCCCAATAAAGTATTGATAAGTGAAACACTATCTGCCCCCTGACCTTCAACTGCCTTTGCAATTTCAGATATATTGGTAACATTGGGTGAAAGTTTGACTATGAGGGTTTTACTATATGCTTTTCTGACAGCTTTAACCACTGCTTCAGCCGATACACAACTAATCCCGAAAGCCATTCCCCCTTCTTTTACGTTCGGACAACTGATGTTTAATTCTATAGCCGGAATTTTTTCAAGTTCATTCAACCGTTCAGTTAATGCTACATAGTCTTCAATAGTTGAACCATTTACATTTACTATGATATGTGTTTCCAAATCTTTAATCCGTGGATAAATATTGGAAATGAAATTATCAACACCCTTGTTTTGTAATCCAACCGCATTGAGCATTCCTGATGGAGTTTCAGCCATTCTTGGATATGCATTTCCTTCCCTGTGTTTTAAGGTAGTGCCCTTAACAACAATACCACCAAGAAGCGACAAATCAAAAAAATCAGCAATTTCTTCGCCAAATCCACAGGTTCCAGACGCTGTCAGTACCGGATTTTTAAAATCAAGTTCATGAATTTTTATCCCTAAATTCACCATTTCAGATCATTTACATTAAACACAGGTCCATCAGTACACACACATTTATGACCGGTTTTGGTATCTTCGACACAGCACAAACATACGCCAAAACCACAAGCCATCATATTTTCAAGCGATACTTCGCAGAAAATCTCCTCATCAATTGCTTTTCTTCCTATTGCCTTCATCATCAAATCCGGTCCACAAGCATATATTTTATTATAGAGATTAAATTGTTCGCTGAAGACTGGATGATCGGTTACATAACCCTTTTCTCCTAATGAACCGTCTTCTGTTGTAAAATAGAACATTCCATACGACTGATATTCAGAAATATCAATATGATCGGAAACAGACCTGGCGCCAATTAAAACCGTAACATTGGCAGGATTCAACTGACATGTTTTTGACAGAAACAACATGGGAGCAACACCGCTTCCACCACCGATTAATAAGATATGGTCTTTATTATCAGGTAAGGTAAACGATTTTCCAAGAGGAAAAATGGCATTTATAGTTTCCCCGGGCTGGGCTTCGGTCAATTTTTTAGATCCCCTGCCCAGAATCTTGACTAACAAGGATATAGTTTGCTTTTTGTAATCAACATCCAATACAGAAAATGGACGACGTAGAAAAATTTCAGGAGACCCTTTAATTTCAACATTGATAAACTGACCGGGGAAAATATCAGAAACCGTGACTGGAGACTGAAGAACAAGTAAGAAATTATCTTTATTAAGTTGCTTATTTTCAATCAATAAGAAATCAGTAACCGTCTTTTTCATGTACATGAATTTGCCGGCAAATATAGTTTAAAAAAATTATCTCGATGGGTTGTAAACTTTAAATGTTGCATCTTTAAAGAAAACTATCAAGCGTTCAACAGGTTTTTCCGAACTAAAAAATTGATCTTGAAGATCGTGGTTTGAAGTTGTTTTTTCTGATATTGGTGTAGGAATGATTTCTTGTGCCTGAATTGGTTTTTGCTCATTAGTGATAGTTTTTTCAACAATCCTCTCAGTTGTAGTTTGAGGTTGGCTAATTGGTTCTGTATCCTGATCAAATAAAGTTCTTGATTTGACCAGTGTGTCAACCATTGATCCAGTTCCTAACAAGAGCCATTTTGCATTCAGATCAGGATATATCTGCAACATCTTTTCTATAAACTGGAAGCTAGGTTTGTTTCTGGCTTTTAAAACATGTGTTACATTCGAACGCTGTACTCCGATAGTATCTGCAAGTTCCGAAGCAGATATCCCTTTATATTCCATGAATTTCCTGATTCTTTCTTCCATGCTAAATGTAAATTTAATAATGCACAAATGTAATAAATAATTCAAATTTCAAGATTCTCATTTGGCAATTAACGCAAATTACATTTGTGTGCAGACAGATTAAAACATTTAATTATCCACACTATTCAATTAATTAATCACTTCATATATATCTATTATATAATTCATATACAGTATTTTAAAATATAATAATATAATAAATATGGCCTATAATTAACAGTTTTGAACAAATATCCAGATTAAAAGATCAATTAAATGATACTAACTTACTGTATGTAAATACTATATTAGTTAAAATATGAGTGTTTGTTAATTTACTATTCTATGTTATAGTTGTTAATTACTCTATCAGTTATTTTTTAAAATAATAACAAAATAGTTCATTTACATTTGTATTTTCATTGCATTTGTTTCATATGTAAATTCATTAATTCAAAATCATTCCATTCTCATTTGTAAATAGGAGTTCAATTGTCATGGAACCAGTTAATAAAACTGATATTAATTATTAATCAGGCTAAAACTGGATTTCATGCGAATTTTCATGAGTCACTGTCAATACAGATTAAAATATGGAACTCTCAAGCGCATAAATATTCGATATTTGTCGGTAAATATTTTTATATCAGTGCAATAATTCAAATCTCCTAACATGGAAAACTAAACCAATCTGTAAATAAACTGTTACAACGAAAAAATAATGTATTTAAATTGGCTTATAATTCTGAAAACAGAATTATGA
>PNOH01000061.1 GCA_013824715.1 Odoribacter sp.
CAGACCTGGGCGGAATAACCCAAGGAATAAAAAACCAAAGAAACCTTACTCAATGAATTACAAACGATTATAAATAATCACTAACTAAACGACATTGTTTGATGATTATTGAATTTTAAGTTAATTAATTGTCTGAATTGACATTAAAGCACGAATACTAAAAATTAAAAGATTAAACTTGCCAATATTATAACATTTAAGGAGTTTATACGTTACTAGATTTAAATATTTACATTCAATAAAGGAGAAACAAAATGTTCGAAAAAAAACCGCATGATTATAAAACACCGGATTTGACCAAGTTACAGGAAGTTATTATTGATGTGAAGACCAGACTTTATATTCCAATAGGAGCAGATCCTAAGGAAGCCAGAAGCCGTTATTATTCCAGGCTTGAGGTAAAAAAACTGTAAATAATTTAACTGGAATTGCTATTATTAGTCATTCATCAATCTACAACAAAACTACAATCGGGCTTTGCCTCGAAGCTTCGTTCCGGTATTTCACTTTTGGATAACCAACCAATAACGAGGCATAAACCCGATGTTTGGCAGGTACCTTAAACTGCTGATTCAGCTTACTTTTCTTTCCCATTGCTTTCACGATATACCCGTTGAAACAAGTCCCCAATCCCAGTGTATTGGCATAGATTGACGTATAGGTTGCCCAAATATTGGCATCGGCTTCGGCCATTCCGGTTTTGGAAACCTTGCCATGAAACAATAAAACCGCCGGCGCATGGTGACAAATCTGCGAATCGTTCACTTTTTTCCGTTCGATAAACAAAGCCTTGTAACGTTTAATCGTGTTAATATTCACGGATGGAACAAAAATCCGTATAAAAGGGCTAATCCATGGAGAACAGAGCAAACTAAACATCCGTATCAAAGTTTCAGCAGTCAGGTCATTCAGGAGCTTGACCTTTTCTTTCGATCGGACAATGGTTATCTGCAGCGGACGGGCGTTACTTGCCGATGGATAATGTTTCATGTTATCAATCAGTTGCATCAAAACAGCATCCGGAACATCTTTCTGCAGATAACTCCTGCACGATCGTATTCCTGAAGTTAAATTCCTGAAATCTTTCGGGGTCACGTCATGTGGCTGAAGCAGAAAAATATTACCAAAATCAGGCCTTACAGCCATTTCAGGACAAATAGCCACGCAATGCCCGCAATGAATGCAGGTATTAGCAATTTCACCGGTTTCGATAGTAATGGCCGAGGCCGGGCAATCCTTGACACATTTTAAACAGCGGTTGCATTTTCCAAGGTCGATAATGGGCATATCAGTTGAATTTGAATATTCAAAAATACAAATGATGTTGGCTAAAACAATAGGAACAACAGAAACAATTGGTGCCCAATCCCCTACCCTTTTACTTTCCCTCCTGATTTTCAAACTTCCGCTTTAGTGCGCTGATTTCTTCGGTCAGTATTTTTAATTGCAGAGCGATTTGATTCTCGGTCAACTGAGATTCAGCTATTTCCCTGCTGATATAATGCACAAATTTCCAGACTTCGCGGATTTCGGTTGCCCCTAATTGATAAGTCTGATAGGCTGGATTAAGCGAAATCAATTGAAAATGCCCGTGTTCGGCCAGTTCATTTTTCAGTTGTTTGAAAACCAGTCCTTCGTTCAGTGTCAGCACCACGTATAAATCGCCGGTTTTGATTTCGTTCCAGTCGGGTACAAATTCTCCGGTAATCCAGGCGCCATCGGGTATGGGCAACATGGAGTCGCCACTGACCTGGAACGTCCGGTATTTTCGCTCCGACGACAAAAACGGAAGCTGAAAAACGGGCAATTCCGAAATATATTCCGGATCAGAAAACCCGTTGGTATAGCCCGCTTTGGCCTTTTCTGAAACCAGTTCAATGTTGTCCCGGTTCATCCGGTCAACAGTCGTGGCCATCACGCGCAGATTGCTGCCTTTCAGGAAAACATCCTGACCGTGCTCCAATTCGTAAAGCTGATTTTCGCGAAGTTTGGCCAAATCAACCCGCAATAAGGTATCAATCGCCACATGAAAATAGTCGGATAACAAAACCAGCGATTGAATGCTTGGTCCTGAAATTCCATTCTCGTAATTATTCAGGGTCGAGCGGTTGATTTCCAGAGCTATGGAAAGCTGATCCTGTGTCAGTTTCTTCCGGCTTCTCAAAAATTTAATGTTCGAATCGAAATACATGTTTGGAAATTTAAAATGATTGATTAAATTACAATCGTACATTTTGATTAAATTACAATTAAATGTATGAAATTGGTTTTGAATAACAAAAATTTGAGTGATTTTTTTGATGATGAAATTCAATTCACAGGGTTAATCACCCTGTGCTATTATCCGCCATCTGGCGGATCCTTTCAGGACTTTGATCAAACGTACAGATATTAGCGGCAAAAGGGGCAAAGCCCCGGTATGTATAAGCACAGGACGCAGTGAAACGGAGTCCTGTGATGAATCAAATAAAGCAAAGAGCATAACACAATGAACTTTCAAAACAATACCATAGTACATTTGGATCTCGACACCTTTTTTGTGTCGGTTGAACGGCTCATAAATTCCGGATTAATTGGCAAACCCGTTATTATTGGCGGACTTTCCGATCGCGGGGTGGTGGCCAGTTGCAGCTACGAGGCGCGGAAATATGGCGTGCATTCGGCCATGCCTATGCGAATGGCGCTGAACCTCTGCCGCGATGCAATCGTGATTCGTGGCGACATGGACCAATACACCAAATATTCGCGGCTCGTTACCGATGTGATTGCCGACCGCGCGCCGGTGTACGAAAAAGCCTCGATCGACGAGCATTACCTCGACATTTCGGGAATGGACCGTTTCATCGGATCGTACAAGTGGGCGCACGAGTTGCGTAACCGGATTATTTCTGAAACCGGACTGCCCATTTCGTTCGGGCTGTCAGTAAACAAAACCGTTTCGAAAATTGCGACCGGAGAAGCCAAACCCAACGGTGAAAAAGAAGTACCGCGCGATCTGGTACAGCCATTTCTGAACCCGCTTTCGATCAAAAAAATTCCTGGAGTGGGCGATAAAACCTATCATTTGCTGCGTTCGATGGGTGTGGTCACCATTCATACCTTGAGTGGTATTCCTCCGGAAATGATGCAAAATGTACTCGGAAAATCAGGAATTGACATCTGGCGAAAGGCGAACGGCATTGACTTTTCTCCGGTTGTATCCTATTCGGAAGAGAAATCAATCAGCTCGGAACGGACTTTTGAAACCGACACCATTGACATTCAAATGCTTGAGCGCTTATTGATTCACATGACCGAAAAAATAGCCTTTAAAATGCGGAAAAAGCAAAAACTGGCCTCGGTAATTACGGTAAAAATCCGTTATGCCAATTATGACACGCATACGCTGCAAAAAAAGATTGCCTACACTTCGTTCGATCATGTGCTGATGTCCACCGCGCTCGAACTGTTCCGGAGATTGTACGAACGGCGAATGTTGATTCGCCTGATTGGCGTCAAACTGGGCGGATTGATCGGCGGCGTCCAGCAACTCGACCTGTTCGACAACAACGAAAAGATGATCAAACTCTACCTTTCGATGGACAAGATCAGGCTTCGTTATGGTTCCGGAGCCATTCACCGCGCTTCGGGAGTGGAAAAAAGTTCCAAATTCCATATTTCAAGTTCCAGGTGAAATAATATATTTCCTTAATGAATTACAAAACAGAGCATTAACCACATTCAACTTGCCGACTTGGAATTTGGAACCTGAAACCTGAAACTCTTTGAAAAATGTACCTCAATTCCCATTCATACTACTCCCTTCGCTACGGCACGCTAAGCATTGATGAACTGCTCGATCTGGCTATTCAGAACGGTATTGAAACTGTTGCGCTCACCGATATCAATACCACTATGGGCATTCCTGAACTGGTCAAAAAGGCTCAGCAAAAAGGCATCAAACCCATTGCAGGATGCGAATTCAGAAAGGATGATGAATTGCTTTACATTGGTCTGGCCAAAAATCGCGAAGGATTGAAAGAGTTGAACGACTGGCAAACCGAACACAATCTGGAAAAGAAAACATATCTGGCCAATGCACCTGAATTTCAGGAAGTGCTTGTGGTTTATCCCTTCGGAAGGAAATCTGCCAGCGAACTGCGCGACAACGAGTTTACCGGAATTCGCGCCGAAGACCTCAATAAACTGCTGACTTCGGAATACCGGAAATATCCGGAGAAACTGGTGGTTTGGCAGCCGGTTACCTTTAAAGACCGCGCCGGATGGTTCCTGCACAAGAGTTTGCGGGCCATTGACCACAATGTGCTGATCAGCAAATTGCAGGAAAACCAATTTGCCAATCCGCTGGAAACGATGGACTTCAGGAATTTAAAGCAACAGTTTCAGAATTATCCTGAAATCGTGCGGAATACCGAAAAACTACTGCAATCGTGCAGCATCAGCTTCGATTTTACGACCGTCAAGAACAAAAAGGTTTTTGGCCAATCGGCTTATGACGACAAGCTTTTGCTCCGGAAACTGGCGCTCGACGGCATGATTTACCGCTACGGAAAGAACAATCAGGAAGCTAAAAAGCGCATTGCCCACGAACTCGAAATCATTGACAATTTAGGTTTTTCATCCTATTTTCTGATTACCTGGGACATTATCCGTTACAGCATGTCGCGCGGATTTTACCATGTCGGGCGCGGAAGCGGCGCCAACAGTATTGTGGCTTATTGCCTTAAAATCACCGATGTTGACCCAATTAAATTAAACCTTTACTTTGAGCGTTTCCTGAACCCGAGGCGCACTTCCCCACCCGATTTTGACATTGATTATTCGTGGCGCGACCGCGATCAGGTTCAGGATTATATTTTTAAGCGATATGGCCGCCACCACACGGCTTTGCTGGGCGCGACCTCCACTTTTAAAGACCGCTCGATTTACCGCGAACTGGGCAAGGTTTTTGGCCTTCCGAAAGAAGAAATTGACTTGCTGGTACTCAATCCGGAGGACGACCGCAACAAAAACCAGATCACCATGCTCATCAACACCATGGCCAAACAGGTGGTTGATTTTCCGAACCTCCGGAGTATTCATGCCGGAGGTATCCTGATTTCGGAAGAGCCAATCACCTATTACACCGCTCTGGATATGCCGCCCAAAGGTTTTCCGACCACACAATGGGACATGTATATGGCCGATGATTTATGCTTCGAAAAGCTGGATATCCTTAGTCAGCGCGGCATCGGGCACATCAAGGAAGCGGTTGACATTATCCGCGAAAACTGTGGCGAAGATGTGGATGTGCATCAGGTTGAGCGGTTTTTTCAGGACGAACAGGTTAAATTTCAGCTTCGGACCGGTGAAACAATCGGCTGTTTTTACATCGAAAGTCCCGCGATGCGTGGTTTGCTCAAAAAACTGCATTGCGACAATTACCTGACTCTGGTTGCGGCGAGTTCAATTATCCGCCCCGGTGTGGCCAAATCTGGAATGATGAAACAGTACATTCAGCGGTTTCATCGTCCGGAAACCATTCAGTATTTGCACCCGGTGATGAAGGAGCAGCTCGAAGAAACCTACGGCGTGATGGTTTATCAGGAAGATGTGATCAAGGTGGCTCACCATTTTGCAGGGCTTGACCTGGCCGAAGCCGATGTGCTGCGCCGCGCCATGAGCGGGAAATTTCGCTCCCGGATCGAGTTTCAGCGCATCGAAGACAAATACTTCAGCAATTGCAAAGAGAAAGGCTACACCGACGAAATTGCCCGCGAAGTGTGGCGACAGATCGAATCGTTTGCAGGTTATTCGTTCTCGAAAGCGCACTCGGCTTCGTATGCAGTGGAAAGTTTCCAGAGTTTATTTCTGAAAGCGCATTTTCCTTTCGAATTTATGGTGGCCGTGATCAATAATTTCGGTGGATTTTACCGAACCTGGGTGTATTTCAACGAAGCGCAACGCTGTGGCGCACACATCGAACTGCCTTGTGTGAACACGAGCCGGAACGAAACAAGGATCATCGGCAAGAACATCTACATGGGTTTTGTGCATGTTCAAAACCTAGAAAGCGCCGTGATTGCTGAAATTGTGAATGAACGAAATTGCAATGGTCCGTTCTTGTCGCTGGCCGATTTTATTCAGCGGACACCGGCAACCAAAGAACAACTGGTCATTTTAATCCGGCTGGGCGCTTTTCGGTTTACCGGAATTCCCAAAGCTGAACTTTTATGGAACGCGCATGTCCTTTTGAATAAAGCCGTTCCGGTAGCCAGAACCAAAGCCATGTTTGAAGCAAAACCTCGTGTATTTTTGTTGCCAAAGCTCGAACATTCGGTGCTGGGCGATGCCTGGGACGAAATTGAATTGCTGGGATTTCCGGTTTCGATGACGACTTTCGAACTGCTTCAAACTCCTTTCCGGGGAGAGATTAATGCAAAAGATATGATGAGCCATCTGGGCCGGAAAGTGCGGATGCTGGGGCGTTTGGTGACCATTAAATACGTTCGCACCATCCGGAAGGAAATCATGCACTTTGGGACTTTCATTGATGTGCAGGGCGAGTTTTTTGATACGGTGCATTTCCCGCCATCACTGAAATATTATCCGTTCCGGGGAGATGGCATGTACCTGATTTTAGGTAAAGTGATTGGAGAATTCGGTTTTCCGAGCATTGAGGTGGAAAAAATGGCGAAGATGCCGTTTCAGGCGAACCCGAAAGCGTGAGATGAACTGTGGCACATCCACTTGTCTGAATTGAAGAATTAAATATCCTTTATCAAAGCAATAATTTCTGCGTCTGAAATATTCGCCTGTGAAGATTTATCAAAGATTGTAATCAGGTAAACAGAAGTTTCGGTTACATGAAGATGAGTTATTACTCTTGCACCACCTGATTTTCCCTTACCTTTACTCTGAATCGCTAATCTAATTTTATAACAATCGTGTCCAATAGGAGTACCTTGTTTTGGTTCGGAAACAAGCGAATCAAATAAAACAGCCAATTCGCCTTTTAAGGATGGGTATTTCTTTAATAAATGCCTGACTTGTTTTTTAAACTTTGCTGTAACCTCAACCTTATAGTTCATTGAGAAAGTCTTTGGCAGATTGGAGTTTTATTTTACCCTGTTTGGCTAACTTAACTTCTTGAACAGACTCAATAAGATCAGCAAAAAATGCTTTCTTGTCCCGAAGTTTTTCAAGCTCTTTGAGTTCCTTTTGAATTAGTAGCCAATCATTAATAGGCAATTGTACTGCGCTTTTATGACCTTTAGTATTGGTAATGTATTGTAGTTCCATAATGATTTATGCAAAATTTCAATTTTCAAAGATAAAAATATTCGAGGTAAAATCCTGACATTGCCTTCAAAACAATTTTCCCTGTATCTCTGGTGGTTCATGTTTTCGTTTCCCACTGCCCATTCCTTCAAGCCGAAGGTCTTTCTTGACGGAAATGTCGAATTCAGTCACCTTGCTTTCATCAATCGGGATGATCAGGTCGCGGTTTTTGTTCTTCGGATCTTTTACCTGGATGGAAACTGCTTCTGTTTTCAACAAATCTCCTGGAAATGGCTTCAGCAATTCCAATACTTTTTCAATCGGTAATTCCATATCGAGCCAGCGTTTTTCGTCCTTTTTGTTCAGGATAACCGGCGATCGCGGATGACCAATTTGCTGAGTTGCTTCGTTGGCAACCGTGGTAATTACCGAAAATGTGTTCGAAACTTCACCAGTCCGGTCATTCACCCATGTATCCCAAATTCCGGCAAAAGAAAATACTTCTTCATCTTTTCGCTGAATCAGATATGGTTTACTGAGTTTTTCCTTTGCCGGTCCTTCGTAAAACGCATTGGCAATAACCAGACATCGCTGCGAACGAATGGCAGTGCGGAATGCAGGTTTTCTTGCAATTCCAGCTTCACCTGAAAAATTGATATCGTTTTCAGGATTTAAATCGCCTTCAGCACGGGCATTGATCAGGTACATGGGCTTTTTTGCCCAGGATGGTGTAAGTCCGAACTGAAATGCCTGAAGTTCTTTCGGTTTATCATTGGTTATCACATAAGCCAGATCGCCCGGAGCTACATTGTAGCTTGAATCAATGACTTGATCTTTCGGTTGGTTTACACCAAACCGCTTTACGAACAGGTCAATATCGATGATTTGAACAAAACGGCCACACATATTTCAAACAGGTAAATATGGTTAAAGTAATATTCATCGAAATTAATCCATTGTTTTCAGGATATTTATTGGCGCCCGCTTTTTTTTCAATCTTTTATCTTTATTTTGCAGTTGAACGCGAGATTTCCGATTTGGATCAGCGGTAATTGTAATAATTCGAACCAACAATTTATTGATCGCAAATTCATGTGATTTTATGATGGTAATGATATTAAAGTTGAGAATACTGATCATTCAGACAATTGATATTTTTTACAACCCATTCCGGAAACTGATACCTTTGGAAACGTTCAGGTATGCAGCCACCGGAGGATTTAACACCGTACTGGATATTACCTTATATTTTTTGTGCTACAATTTTGTGGTAGTCAAGAAGGTTATTGATTTGGATATCGTTGCTATTAGTCCGCATATTGCAGCCTTTTTGATCGTATTCCCTGTCACTTTTTTTACGGGATTTCTGCTGTCCAAATACATCACCTTTACCAATTCAGAGATTCGTGGCCGTATTCAATTAATCCGGTATATCATTTCAGTTTCCGGATCTATTTTTTTGAACTATGTTTTTCTGAAAATATTGGTTGAGTTTGGAGGTCTGTGGCCCACAATGGCAAAGATTATTACAACCAGTATTGTTGTAGTTTACAGCTACTTTGTTCAAAAATTCTTTACTTTCAAATCCGTTGGATTGGCAACTTCCTGAGTTTTGCAATTCTGACTTATCAACAATTCAAACCTCAGCCTGGTCTTTTTTTGAATGATAATTTATCCTGAAAATTATAGGTGGTTACCATTTTACTTTATCTTTACCACCGATTTGGTGATGCTTTAACAAAGTATCAAGAGGGAATCCGGTTAAAAACCGGAGCTGTACCCGCAGCTGTAAACTCTGAATATTTTTTGCACTACGTGCCACTGCCCCGATCCCGATTACTTGGGAGGGATGGGAAGGCCGCAAAAATGGAGTGAGCCAGAAGACCTGCCATTCAGGATACAATATTCAAAGCTTTCGGGAGAAAAAGCTTGGAGTAACCACGACAACATTCACAGGGTTATTTCAGCAGTTTTGCGTATTGTAATTGTTTTGAAACCATTCAAAATTATTACATATGAGACCATTTTACCTGGCACTATTTGCCACCATTTTAGTTTTTAATGCAAAGGCCCAGTCTGTTGCAAAGTTCGATGAGTTGATACTTGCGTCTGAAAGTTTCTGGAACGGTTCCAATTTATCCGGAAGTTTCAAAAGTGCTGACGTCACTTTTTACAATGTTTACAATAAAGATTGGCAAAGTTGGAGCGGTTTCGCGTATTCAAACATGACTGATGTAAAAACTTCAGGCTATGGAAATCAATTCAGTGCCATTACGGGGAAAGGTTTTGAAGGAAGTCCTAACTATGCTGTTTGCTATCCATCGCCAGTTGCGGTGACCGAGTTTAAAACTCAGGAAAAGCACAGTGGGTTTTACGTTACAAATTCAACCTACGCCTATCTTTCGATGAAGAATGGCGACATGTTTGCCAAAAAATTTGGTGGTGAAAGTGGCAACGATCCCGATTATTTTAAGCTAATGATTGAATCTCTGAATGGCGCGGGAAATCCGGTTGACACCGTGTATTTTTACCTAGCCGACTTTCGTTTTTCCGATGGTTCGAAAGATTACATTTTGAACAAATGGGCCTGGGTTGATTTAAGCCTGATGAAAGAAGCCAGTAAACTGAGGTTTAGCCTCAGTTCGAGTGACAATAGTTTTGGGTACATGAATACTCCCGGATATTTCTGCATGGATGACCTGAACGGCGAAAAACCATACGATTACAAACCGGTAACCAGCGCTGGTTTTGAAAATCTGAATCTGGGAGCACAAGGCTATTACAATGGAAGCGACAAAAAAGGTGGTTTCGTCAGTGGGAATTTCAGGTTCCTTACCAATTACAGCGCCGATTGGGGAAGCTGGTCCGGATTTGCAGCATCATCAAAAAATGATACTAAAACACCAGGTTTCGACAATCAATATAGTGCAATTACCGGGATAGGTGTTGCCGGTACTCCGGCGTATGCTATTGCCTATCCGGCTCCGGTTTCGACAATCCTGTTCAAGGATACGGTTATTTCAGGAGTTTATGTAACAAACAGCACGTATACTTATCTGTCAATGAAAAATGGAGATGCTTTTTCGAAAAAGTTTGGTGGTGAAAACGGAAATGATGACGATTGGCTGATTCTTACTATTGAAGGATTTGATTCCGACAGTAAGTCAACCGGTAAGGTCGAATTTTTTCTGGCTGATTTTGCATACAGCATTAAATCAAACGATTATATTTTGGATACCTGGAAATGGGTAAATCTTTCAAAACTCGGACGAATCTCTAAGCTTGAATTTTCCTTGCGTTCGAGCGACAACGGCACATGGGGAATGAATACTCCAGGCTATTTTTGCATCGACAACCTTAATCATGAAGTACTGACTTCTGCTCCTGAAATTCAGGAAATTCAGGTCTCAGTCTTCCCAAATCCTTTTACCGACCGGATCACAATTTCAGGATTGACCGAATCAGCAAGGGTTTCAGTTACTGATATTTCAGGAAGATTAGTTGCCGAATATTCAAATGTGTCAAACAATCAGTCGGTTACCGATATGGACAAATTAACTTCAGGAGTATATTTTTTGAAAATTATTGACGGCAAAAACCAGTTCACCACCAAGCTAATCAGAAAGTAACCAATAATCAACCAACATCTGAAATATAGCAAACCCTGCGAACATTTATAAACCAAAACCGGTTTCTGATGTTATTCTTAACAATCTGAAATGAAAATATGGATACAGTTTTTATTATCCGCGATTTTTATTTCTTTGTACAATTATTCAATATTTTAAATATTAAAACAAAAAGCTATGAAAATAGGAAAAAACAAAATGGTTTCACTGACATACGATCTGCATTACGATGACGCTGAGGGTGAAATGATTGAACAGGCTACCAGCGGGAAACCATTGAGTTTTGTGTTTGGTTCAGGGTTGATGCTCCCCAAATTTGAAGAACATCTTGAAGGTTATGAAGTTGGTAATCCGTTTGAAATCAGCTTGCAGGATGTAGATGCCTATGGCGAATTAGATGAAAA
Organism: Odoribacter sp.; assembly: GCA_013824715.1. Classification (GTDB taxonomy): domain Bacteria; phylum Bacteroidota; class Bacteroidia; order Bacteroidales; family Prolixibacteraceae; genus Aquipluma. Next base: position 11,294 of record PNOH01000061.1, read on the forward strand.
TGCAATTGTTGACCTTCCAAAGCATATTTTCTTTATTGACGGTGAATTTGATGAAGAAATGATTGCAGAAGGAAATACAGTTCCGATGATGAGCACCAGTGGACAACGTATGAATGGCCTTGTTCTGGAAATTACTGACGACACCGTTAAAATGGATTTCAATCATCCGTTAGCTGGCGAAAATTTATTCTTTAAAGGCCAGATTACTGAAATTAGGGAAGCTACTGACGAAGAAATTACTGCTACTTTAAGTGGTGGAAGTTGTGGCTGCGGAAGCGGTGGCGGTTGCGGAAGTGGCTGCGAAGACGAATTATGTGAAGACGGAAGTTGCGGTTCGGAAGCAAAAGGAGGTTGCGGCTGCGGCTGTTAATACAATCAAATGAACAGTTTTGGACAAATTTTCAGGTTAACATCGTTTGGCGAATCGCACGGGAAAGCTATTGGCGGAATTATTGATGGCTGCCCTGCCGGTTTGGAAATTGACCTGGGTTTTATCCAGAATGAGCTGGACCGCCGTAAACCTGGCCAATCCAGGATCACCACCCAGCGCGACGAAAGTGATCAGGTGGAATTTTTATCCGGAATATTTGAAGGCAAAACGCAGGGAACCCCGATTGCTTTTCAAATCCGGAACAAAGATCAGCATTCGGCTGATTACAACGACCTGAAAGATGTTTTTCGCCCATCGCATGCCGATTATACTTACATCCAGAAATACGGAACACGCGACCATCGCGGAGGTGGCCGTTCATCGGCCCGCGAAACCATTGCCCGCGTTGTGGCTGGAGCAGTGGCCAAATTGCTCCTGAAAAGGGTCGGTGTTACTATTCAAGCGTATGTTTCAAGGGTTGGTGATATTCAGGTAAATAAATCCTACACCGAACTTGATTTGAGCCAGACAGAATCGAATATTGTCCGTTGTCCGGATGCTGAAACGGCTGTACTAATGATTGCCCGAATCGAAGAAGCTGGCCGCGATCACGATACCGTTGGTGGCGTAGTATCCGGCGTAATCACAGGCGTTCCGGCCGGTTGGGGAGAACCGGTTTTCAATAAATTACATGCTGATTTGGGTTTTGCCATGCTGGGCATCAATGCCGTAAAAGGTTTTGAATACGGTTCAGGATTCGAAGGCACGCGTTTGTCTGGTTCAGAACACAATGATGTTTTTATCAAGACTGAAACGGGTGTGCGAACCAAAACCAATCATTCCGGAGGAGTTCAGGGAGGCATTTCAAATGGCGAAGACATTTATTTTAATGTGGCTTTTAAACCAATTGCAACTCTTCTGAAAGAACAACATACAGTTGACCGTGCTGAAAATGAAGTTACTATCAATCCCAAAGGCCGCCACGATCCTTGTGTGCTGCCCCGCGCAGTACCGATTGTTGAAGCCATGGCAGCCATTGTGCTTGCCGATCATTATTTATTGAGTAAAATCAATCAGCTATAAAAAAAACCGGAGGAATCCAGACTTTTGTTTTTATGCTTTTTTACGAAGCTATCCCAACTGAACAGCTGATTTATTGCTGCCTACAGTGAGAACCAATACGAAAACTTAAACAGGAAAACATTGTGCGGTTCAATCCCAAACAGTTCTCTCATATCCTGCCCATACACAAATGATCCGTTAGAAACCGAGCATGTCCGGCCTTGTGACCAAACCGGGAAAAGGGTTGATCTGGGCATATATTCCCATCGCAAAACAAAGTTGGATCGAAACTGTCTGAAATTAAAATCTGGGTTAGAGAAGGAATAATCCGGATTTCCATCTTTATTCTCATCGATTTCATAGGAATTGAAAGTAGCTTTATGACTGATTTCTTTGGATAAGAAAACGTGGTATCTGTCTGAAAATTTCTCTTCAGTTGTATTTGTAAGGAACGTTACACTACTTCAATTATTATTCTGAAGATTTTTCAGAAGCACTTGATCTTGTGACTGTTTTATTTCGAAATGTAGATTGAAAACTAAACAGGAGAATACCGAAAGGGGAAAACTTGTTGCATCTTTTCAAAGAACGTGTTGCCTAAGATTAAAAAGAAGCCACCCTTGCGGGCAGCTTCATTTATTAATCTGGATTATAAATCCTTAACTAAAAGGGCATATCCGGAAGAACAGGGTTCTTACAGGCAAACCACAATGCCAATATTTGCACCAATACCGCTGACCGTATTTTGCCAATTTGTGTTTGTATTGGGATCCACCCATTTGGAAGAAGCTGAGGCATACCCCAAACCCAGATCGAGAGAAACATGCTCGTTGATGAAAATACCTAAACCTCCGCCAAGTTCATAAGCCAATAAATTGGTTGAAACTTCGATATCCGGGGATTTGAATATAACGCTCTTATTTTTTCCCCAGCCTGGACCAATGCCTCCATGCAGGTAAGGTTTCAGTTTTGCTTTACCAAAATAATACCGCGCAAATGGGACAACCGAAAAGGAATAAGTTGTGTATGAGTTGTCTTCATCTATTTCTTTGCTGAAGCTATACGGGATTTCAAGACCAACAGCAAGGTTGTTGGCAATAAAATAACCAACTTGTGGAATAATATCCAGGTATCTGATTTTGCCATTGTCACCACTGTTGTTATCCGTTTTCCACTTAGAACTAAACGATGTAAACTCCAGACTACTTTGCCCACCAAGCAAAATTTTGCCTTTTTCAGTTTGAGCGTTTGTTGTTCTTGCTGTACCGATAAGTACAGCTACTAAAAAGCAATAAATAATTGTTCGTTTCATAAAAATGTTCGTTTTGTTTTATAAAGAAGCCACCCTTACGGGCGGCATCTTTATTTTACTCATGGATTATAAATCCCCAGTTAAAAGGTGCAAATTGCAAATTTGCACCAGCGGCTGCCAGCTTATAAGCATATCCGGAGGAGCAGGGTTTTGTTTATTTCCTATAAAAATTTACTATGTCCTTATCGAATAAAAAATGGGAGCAATGAAAATCTGCATCTACATTACTTAGTTTTGTTTTCCCACTTCTCTTTCTTTCCCTTGCACTTCTCCATATCTCAACTTCTATTTCTTGAGCATTTAGACTGTTGATTAAAATCTTACCTGTTCTAAATACAGTAAATGGATATGTTTCTGGCATAATGGATTGTATAACATAATTATAGCCACGTTCCAATACAACCATCTTCTTCGTGGAAAACCCTAACGCTTCTATCTGAATAATTAATTCTTTATTAGTGTAATTGTCAACCTGGTTTTCGCTTAATGTTACCTGTCCGTTTTTATCGCTAATACTTACACCAATAGAACCATTTTTTTTTGCTTTTGCATCATTAATATAAACATAAGCAGACATAATTGGCATACTATCATTGTAAAGTACTTTTATAACTATCAATGAATCGTTTCTTGGAAATCTGTCAATAATAGAAGTTTGTTCCAATATCGATTTACATGCTTTAATGTGATATTTACCTCTATTATGAACATCATATTTCCCTTTACCAATGGAAAATGTACCTAATGCATCTTTATTGCAAAGCCTAAATTGCAAGGTATCGTTATAAAAGTAAATAAACTCATTGCTTTCTTCATTAACATACAAACCAGTAGAAATGCTCTGAGCATTAATCAAAGCTTGAGTTAGGAAGATAAAATAGAAAACTAAAATGATTCTCATAATTAAGTTTAATTTCTAATTTGGAAAAAATGACCAGAATCCTGTGCCTTGGATTCTAAATAGGTTTGAAGTTGAATAAGGTGCGATTCTTACAGGACTTGTTTCTGAAAAATAAACTTTATAGCGACCAGAAGGCCATATTTTTACTTTACTAACCATAACTGCATGCTCTCCTCCACTTGATGTTTTAAAAGCCATAAGAACTCTTTTATCATTTGTAAAAGCTTCGGCGATAGTATTAATATTAGTTTGGGGTGCAATGCGATCGGAAGAGAAAACACCTGTATTATCAATTAATCCTTCAATTTTTGTAGCGTGAACTCCCAGTTTATTGCCATTTTCATTAAGCCAATAATCATAATCATATTGACTCATTCCATAAGAATCGCTAAACTCTTCAAAACATCGCAATGCACACTCTCCATTTTGAGAACCATAGTTATCTGAAACAGGTGATTTGTATACCGCTGGCTTTGGAGGATTATAATAACCTCCTAAACCATAACTCCAACCGCCCGAACCATATCCAACTGTGAAGCCTATACCACCTTTGTCATTTCCAATTCCAATCCCTGCACTTACTCCCCAGCCATTGCTCCATTGATTGTTCGTCATGTTATAGGTCTGTGATAAATTAGCACCTGCATTAAAAGGGCCAAATGAGGCATAAGCTCCTTCTGATGTAGTTGTACTCCAAGAAGTATGCTTGAAATTATAATTCAGGCCTTGACTTACAGTAACTCCTGAACCTAAGCCAGTACCTCCAACACGATATCCAACTTCACCATACCCACCTGCTGAAAACCCATTACTCCAACCAAAATTTAACCCAGCTCCTAGTGGTATTCCAATTGGCGTTAAATTGAATCCTATACTAAAGCTGCCTTTGCCAAAACTCCAAGTAAGAAACTCTCCAGATTCGTCACTAAATTTTAACGGATTATTTAAACAATAACTGTACCGATTTACATTCTGCGAATAATCAGGCATTTGCACATACGGGTCAACATTAAGAAAACGCCCAACCAACGGGTCATAGAGCCTTCCGTTCATGTTCACCAGATTAAATAATGTAAGGTGTTCATGTCCGGTAAACCCACGGTCAGCAAATAAAGCCAGGTCGTTGGCATCAAGGGTATAGCTCCAATCATCAGCACTTCTACGCCGCCCCCATGCATCAAAATTATACTCAGCCACCACGGTATTCGAAGTATTTACCTGGTGGGTGATATTGCCCAAATGATCACGCAACAGGTAATAATAGGTAATTGTTCCACTTTGGATTACTGCAACTACAGGAGCAGTATAGACATCGCCACCAATGAAATTGTACTCTTTCGTAACACCTCCGACGACTTCTTTTATATAGCTATTACCTATATACCAACGCGTCAAGATGGTGTTTCCGCTTTGGGTAACTGTCATCTTAGCCCTTTGGTTATCGCTGTTATAAATAAATGTAGCAGAATAAACTCCTTCAGTAAGTGTACTTACTTTTTCGAACGAGGTATAAGTAGCTGTTTGGTCGGTCAAAGGTATTACCCCGGTTGACGAAGTTAGCCCCGTCAAGGCATACGGTCCGGCGCTGGTTCCATAACCAAAAGCATTTTAGCTTTTCAAAGAACGCAATTGCTAAGTTAGCAATAGTTTAAAAGAAGCCACCTATTAAAGGCAGCTTCTCATTTGTTAGTTCTTAACTTTTGTTATTTCATAGTTTATTCCTTCATTTTTTATGCGAAAATATCTGATCTTATGTCCATTATAAACTATTACAGAATCCAATAAGAATTTAACACAATCGGTGCATTCAGGTGAATACCTGACAATAATTGGGATTCCGATAGGTATTGGCTTAACAAAATCCTGCGTTGTGAAATATAATGATGTATCATTGGGATTTACAAAACCTGTTGAAACCTCCCAACCACTTCCTCTTAACCCTTCTTCTGAGTACTTACAAAATACCATCTGAGTTATACAATTATCCTTTTTCAATAACTCTTTACATCTATTATCTGAAGAGACTCCCCAAATAATAATTCCGGTCATTATTGACCCGACAATTATCCCAGGAATTGCCCGGATAAACTTTTGTTTTTTTGTCAAGTTCATGTGTTTTAAAAACTTAGTTTAAGACTGTTTCTTATTTGATCCAGATTGTCTTGGGCATCACTTTGATTAAAGTTCTGGTTTCTTGGCTTCCATTCAGGAATTTTTGTAGGATTAGGTATTTGTGGCTGAGTTGGGACTTTTGGCTCTGGTTGGGTAGCTTTATCCGACCACCATCCAAAGAAAATAGAAGCAGGAATGTCTATTGCTTTTTTCCACAATTCGCCTTTTAACGGATGATTAAGAATCCATGGTTTATCTCCAAATAAACCATCAATAATTTCATCGGTATTTTTTGTGGCGACTTTTTGTTTTACAACAGTAAACGCATATTCGGTCCAGAAATCAGATCCTTTATTTACGGAAAACTTCTTATTATCGGATGCAGGGGTCCAATCATAACGGGCTGATAATGCCGGAAGACCAAAGTCAATAGCAGTCTTTCCAGCTTTAAATAAGGGTTTACTAATTTTATGTGCTTTAAACGCCTTGTCAAGCCCCATGGTTGCTACTCCGGCAACTCCTGAAACCCCAACATCTAACCAGTCAATATTATTCCATGCCCAATCAGAAAAATTTTCATTAGGTTTTCTCGTTACATAGTTGGTAATTACTTGAGTTGCATAATCGATAGTAGCACTCCATAAGAAAATATCAATAACGGTCCCAACCCCTGGGAAAATCAAACTGAAGAACCATTCACCATTCGGGTCATTATACTTCAATGGATTATTTAGTGCATAGCTATACCGATTAAAATTCTGCGTAAAATCCGGCATTTGAACATACGGGTCAACATTCAGGAACCTTCCCACCAATGGATCATACAACCTGCCATTCATGTTAACCAGGTTAAACATTGTCAGGTGTTCGTGCCCGGTAAAGCCTCTGTCGGCAAATAAAGCCAGGTCGTTGGCATCCATGGTATAGCTCCAATCGTCTGCGCTTCGTCGCCTCCCCCATGCATCAAAGTTATATTCTGCACCACTGTATTTGAGGTATTCACCTGGTGGGTAATGTTGCCCAAATGATAAAGCCCCCCTCCCGTTCCCTCGAAAGGGGAAAGCTTAGGCACAGCTATTCAAAGAACGTGTTGCTTAACTCAGCAAAAGTTTTAAAAGAAGCCACCCCTGTGGGCAGCTTCTCTACTTTATTTAATAAATTGGATTACAAATCCCTTGCTGAGAAGTACCAATTATAAATTGGCACTAGCGGATGCCAGCTTTTGAGCATATCCGGAAGAGCGGATTCAGACTCTTGTTCAAATCCTTTATTAGCATATAATACTTCCATAGTTAATCTCTTTGCTTTAGTAAATAGAGACTACTTTTAGGCAGCCTCTATTCTGATTTTTACAGATAAATATCTGTATCAATGTCTGCATTCAATTGACTACATAAGTAAATAAATCTCTTGGGCAAACAGTGAGATGGTGGTTGATTACCAGCTATCCTCAGAACAATATCAAATTTTGAATTTAAGTCATGTTCTTTTATATATTCTGACAATGGGATTACAATTGGTTCAACCATTTGAATCAAAATATCAAGAATACTGTCAACATGCAAAGAATCTACATATCCAGTAGAATAAACCCAAGCGCTTTCTTTTCGAAACAAATCCTTCCGAATTTGATCTCCATTATTCCAGATAACAGTTGGTTCGCAACCAATGATCTTAGTTATTTCCTCATGATTTAAAATCAGATCATTGTAGATTGTAAATTCAACTTTGATTTCAGTTTTTTTCATTTTGCCTAATACTTTATGTTATAATCTGTCCAGATTGGACCTCCGGTCCCACCTTTTTCAAGAATAATAATTTGTCCACTCGGAACTTTATAGAGATCAAAGTTACTTACTTTCGCACCTTTACCTAAATATTCATATTTAATTTCATGTGCATCTAAGCCATTCTTCTTTAGAAAACTGTCGTTTATTTTTTTGACATCTACTGAGCTACCTTTGGCCCCAACTGAAGGATACTCTATGGTAGTCCTTTCGTTGATTATTTTCCCAGTCCATGGATCATTACCTAAAGCTTTCGCATCTTTAAAACCTCGGTATCCTCCGGTAGCAGCACCTGCAATGCCACCAAAGATAGCCCCTTGTCCAGCCATTTGCAAGGCCTTATTGAAGTTGCCAGTCATTGCGAACCCGGTAGCAAAACCACCAACTCCACCAGCAACTCCACCTCCAATTGCTCCAGAAAGGGCACCTCCTAATGCAGATTTTCCGGATAATTCAAGCGAATTTAATGCAAAATTACCAATGGATTTTGAAGCCCAACCTGCTGCCGCGCCACCTGCTATACCGGCGACGGCGCCTATGGCTCCATTTATGGCCCCGGCTCCCAAACCCTGAGTAAAGCTACCTCCATTTAGCCAGGTACTGGCTGCACCACTGGTAAATCCACCGGCACCACCTATAAGAGCCGCGGCTAAAAGAGGAGTCCCCATTCCGGCGGTTGCAACTGTTACAGCAGCAACTACCACCACGGTTGCGGCAACTGTAATAATTTGATTTGCATTTTTATCTACCCAATTGCCTAATTTCGAAAACCAGGTATACCCATTATAATCGACATACAACAATGGGTTGTTCATGCAATAGGTATACCGGTTCATGCTTTGGGTCATGTCAGGTGCCTGCACATATGGGTCAGGAGAGATAAAGCGTGCAACCAACGGGTCGTATAACCTGCCGTTCATATTGTAGAGATTAAACCAGGACAAATATTCGTGGCTGGTAAATCCCCGGTCGGCAAATAAAGCCAAATCATTAGCGTCTAATGTATAACTCCAGTCATCGGCACTTCGGCGGCGTCCCCACGCATCAAAGTTATACTCGGCTACAACAGTATTGGATGTATTTACCTGATGTGTAATATTGCCCAAATAGTCGCGCAACAGGTAGTAATAGTTAACTGATCCACTTTGGATTACTGCAACTACAGGAGCAGTATAGGCATCGCCACCAATGTAATTGTACTCTTTCGTAACACCTCCGACGACTTCTTTCATATAGCTACTACCTACATACCAGCGGGTAAGGATTGTGGAGCCACTTTGGGTCACGGTCATTTTCGCCCGTTGGTTATCGCTGTTATAAATAAATGCAGCAGAATACACTCCTTCAGTAAGTGTACTTACTTTCTCAAACGAGGTATAAGTAGCTGTTTGGCTGGTACTTGGTATTAAATTGGTTGACGAAGTTACCCCGGTCAACGCATATGGACCGGCGCTAGTGCCATAACCAAAAGCAGTAGTACTTATGTCAGATTTAGTGCTGAGGTTACTGGTAGGCGTATAGGTCATCGTCAGGTTTTGCGGACCGGTAACCCCTGTAAGGCGGTCAAGGTTATCATATCCGAAACTTTCTGATAGGGTTCGTTTAAAGTTCTGGCGAGAGCTGAGGTTTCCGGATACTGCATCGAACGAATAACGGTAATCCTGGATGCTGCCTGTGGAAGTTGAGCTTGGATAGCCATAGGTATCGAACCCGTAAGTGGCAGTCAAGCTACTGCCATAAGTGGCCCCAGTTGGACTTCATTTTTTCAAAGAACGTATTGCTTAACTCAGCAAAAGATTACAAAGAAGCTACCCTCGCGGGCAGCTTCTCTTACTTTATTTGATAGTTGGGATTAAAAATCCCTTGTTAAAAGGTGACGATTGCAAATCGTCACCAGCGGTTGCCAGCTTTTTACATATCCCGAAGAGCGGGGGCTGGGTTGCCAGCTTTTAGATATCCCGATGAGCAGGTGTCCTCGCATTCGAAACATTCAATTCAGCTTGATTCCGGAATGGATTCTCTATTAAATTACACTACTAACCGACTAAAATTTTAAGAGAATAAGGGCTACCGCCCTGAGGTTTCGCCCTAAAGTTGTAGTTTTAAGTTGCAAAATAAAAAACACAACTATGGGCAAAGATATTGAAAAGAAATTAGTCGGTCAGCCGATTTTCAAGCAATTTGTGAATCTGTTGCCACGCGACAAGTTTGATTTATTGGTCAACCAGCACAAATCGGATCGGTATTACAAAGTATTTTCATCATGGGATGAATTGGTAACCCTGCTATTCGGGATATTGAGCCGTTGTGATTCAATGGGTGAAGTATGCGATGGGATGCAGACTCTACAAGGAAAGTTAAATTATCTTGGTATGGATCGATCTCCAGCCAAAAGCACGGCAGGAGATGGTTTGCGTGAACGAGACAATGCGTTGTTCAAAGAGTTTTACTTTGAGTTGATCAATCATTTCGAGCCGGTTTTGTCGGTCAGCCGGATTCATGGGGTCTCTTTTTCCAACTTTTATGCCTTTGATTCCACAACAATCAGCTTGTTCTCAGACATTATGAAAGGGGTTGGCCGCAACCCCAAAAACGATGGCAAGAAAAAAGGTGGATTGAAAGTCCACATGATGATAGATGCCCATGCCAATACGGCAAAATATGCCACGATAAGCGAGGCAAAAATGCACGACAAGAATTTTTTGAAGCACCTGATGCTGCCAAAAGGGAGCATGATTGTGTTCGACAAAGCCTACAACCATTATTTGCAATTTGCCCGTT
>PNOH01000062.1 GCA_013824715.1 Odoribacter sp.
GAATAAATATTACCAAATATATGGTACTTTTCTGATTTTCCGTTTCTGTTAAGCATATTTATTTGATTTCGTAAGATACTGTTTTAATGAGGTAACCGAAAGAACCCGAATCTGTTGGAAATCCTTGTTTCCACCCGTCCTGTTAAGATTTTCACTGCCTGTTCAATTTTTGGACGAGCGGGTAGGTTTTTTCATCGCCCTGTTAAGTTTCTGACCGTCCTGTCAAAATTTGCTCCCTCCTTTCATGGGTTTCAGCAGTTTTTGAAGCTGAATTACTGCCTGCCCTGCTGGTTTCTTTGCTATTTTTTTTGTTTGTTACCGGATCACAAATCCGGAATCAAAGAGTGCTAATTGCGACAGCGGTGTGTTTAAAAATTTATGGAGATTTCCGATTTAAGTTTTGGCAGGTCATTAATTACTATTCCCCAAATCAATTCATCTGAGATAACATCGTATCCATGAATAATGCGATTTCTGAGGCTAATCACTTTTCTTGAATGTGATATCTTGAAATTTGAATCCTTGTTCAATATCCGATTGGTAGCTTCACCTATGATTTCAAGATTCCTTTCCACCGCCCGTTTTGTTTTGAGATCATCTTTGTACACTTCAAATAATCTTTGACCTTGAGGGAGAAACTGCTCAATTTCTTCAATCGCATTCAGGATGTCAAAGAGCCATGTTTTGATTTCTCTATCCATAAATTAATTTTTTGGATTCATTTAAAGACTCAAGAAAATATGGATTCTTTATGGAGGGCTCTTCTAAAAGGTCAACTGGTCGGTTTAATAAATCTTCTAATGAAAACTTGAAATCGAAATAGTTGTCAGCGTACATAAGTAGCTCAATATTCTTGAACCTGACTACAAAATCAATGTCACTATCTTCATTAAAATTCTTGCCTAAGATCGAACCAAAGAGGTACAGCTTATCCACCCCATGATTGATGCATAGGTTTTTGATAGATTGGATATTGCGTTCGACTTCGTTCATAAGGACAAAGATAATAATTTTCACTCGCTGGCGCTGACTTAGTAATCTGCTCTTTTTGCCCGGTGGATTTGTCATCACGGTTTAAATTATAGCAAATCAGCGCCAACTGTTACGAACTTTGTTATATCCGGAGAAGCATAACGTGAGCTTTCTCCGATAAACTTCCTGCTAAGAGTTGCATTTCATCCCGAGTACCCGGGATCCTGCCAATGAAGAACCGAAACCCGACTTACCGGGTATTTTGCTGTTGTGGTTAATTACTTTATTGATATATCCAATTTTCGACCCAATCCAGTCTCAATAATTTTTCTCAAAGTAGCGATTTCTAAATCTGACCTATCATTCTCAATCTTAGAGATATATGTTCTTGACGTACCACTTTTTAAAGCTAAATCTTGTTGTGTCAGTCCTGAGCTTAATCTTGCTTCTCTAATCAATTCTCCAATTTTTAATGAAAGTTCTGATTTTTCAGGTTGACTATATTTTAGCAATACATCTGCTCCAATTTCATAAGGAACTTTCATTTTTTCCCCATTTCTCATTGTTATATATTGCTCAACATTGCTCCAGGAGAGTGTATTACCCAACAGCTCAACCTTCGCAAACTCGATAGAATCAAATAGAATGTGTGCTGGTGATTTCTCATCAACATTATTCTTTTTAAGCACCTTTCTGAAATCAATTATCCTTGATTCTCCATTATTAAAAACAACCGAAATTGACAACTTACTTGTCCAGTTAATTTTTAAAATCCTCGGTATTTTTATACTCTTTCTCATTTTAACTCAGGATTTAATTCGTAAAAAACTTCTAAAGCCCAATCAGCATTTCCTGCCAACCAATCGAATACTTGTTTTAATTGTCTATTTGGTAAGTTCCCGGAATAAATTATCCCTCTCTCAATCTCAATGAGTACCTCATACTCATTATAATCGGCATGTATATGAGGAGGTCTGTGTTCTCCATTATAAACATGTATCTTGATACCGTTAAAACTGTCAATTGTTGGCATTGAAATTCCAATTTTACAAATGTATCTAATTAGGTACTAATTTCCAATTTTTTCAGCAGCATAATCTTTGACGTGACAACCCGCAACCCGCAACCCGCAACCCGCCTCAGATCATCATTTCCAGTTGCTCATAGCTTTTTATCACTGCATCTGCTTGCTTCTGATTCTGTGGATTTACACCAGGGCTTTGGTATGCCACACAGCGCATTCCGGCTGACTTGGCAGCTTTGATTCCGTTTGCTGAATCTTCGATAACCAAACAATCTTTTGGCCGCATTTTCAATTTCCGGGCTGCCAGCAAAAATACATCGGGCTCAGGTTTGCTTTTCCCGGCTTCCTGACTGCTCACCACCACCTGAAAATACTTCCGAAGTCCGGTACGTTGAAGAATGATTTCAATAATTTCAGGAAAAGAGGACGATGCAACAGCCATCGGATAGTTTTTTTGTTTGAGTTTCTCCAGCAGGTCAACCAATCCGGGCATCACCGGAATCTCATTTAATTCAGTAAAGAACCTGATACTTTCAACACGGTTTTGCCCGGTTATTTCTTCCACCGAAACATTCAGTGAATGGCGTTCGGCTATCTGTCGCCACATCACATCCGAGGCAACGCCCATATACTGGTGGTGCTCTTCGTCAGAAACCGAAAGCTGGTTCAGGAGAAATTGCTGTTTTTCAATTTCAACGTGAAAGGGTTCACTGTCAACCAACACACCGTCCATATCGAAAATTATCGCTTTGATCATTGTATCTGTATGTTTTTGACAGACGTGTAAGCCGATCCGTTTTCCAGATAAATGACTGGTATTTCTTTGATAAAGGATTTCATCCAGGTGGCACAGTATTCCATTCCGGCTTCCTCCGAGGGAATATGCCCAGTAAAAATTGCCGCCTTTTTCATTCCCAGCAGCGATGCATCCAAAACATATTCCTAAGTTTCCCATTCCGGGGCTTCACCAGCCACAAGCAATTCGGTAAACTCGCTGGTCAGTAATTTTATGTGCGACTGAGAACCTGGGGCTCCCACCGCTAATGCCACATTAGTAAACCGCATCGTTGGATCGCCCACAATGCGCAACTGGCTTCCTTTCAGTTTGAACTGAAGTTTTTGGGCAAATCCGCCAACCGTTTGTTCGTCAAACCTGAAGAACAGCATGGAGCTGTCAGTCTGATTGGCTTTCCAGCCAAGTTTGTTAATCATGCCCATGTAAATACCATCGGGTACGGTTTTGTGCCAGTGGTCGTGAAACCTGAAAATTATCAACTTGTGCTTTTGGATATAGGCCAGTTTTTCGCGATAAACCGGATCGTTTACCAGCCAATCGGTTTTATCGAGGTGATTGTAAAAAGTTGGTTCGTGAACGATTATGAGGTTGCAGTTTTTGGCAACCGCCTGGCGCAGGATTTCCATATCGGCAAACATACTTACAGCTACTCCGGTAACCTTGTCGTCCGGATTGCCCGTTTTAAATGTATCAACAGTCTCCTGATTCCACTGGCAGGTCAAATGCGTTTGCATCTGACTGAGGACCTGACGGGCAGTCAGTGTCCCTGAAACAATAGCCTGTGCACCCAATTGTTGTGATCCGGCAAACGACAGAAGAATCAAACATACGCCAATTAATTTCATACCCTAAATTATTGCCAGCTCCGAAAGAATGTTTTTCCTCTAAATAACTTAGAAACTGTTTAAATTTAGTTTTCAGGTTCCGTTAGGAACCAAAGGTCGGCAGAAAAATGAAAATTTGTAGGTCTTTTGTCCCGTAAGGGACAAGACAGGGTCAATAAATTGACATTTCTACCGACATGTTTTCCCTAACGGGAAATTTTTAAACAGTTCTTCACACTCTTATTCGAATTGCTGATGTTTAGGTATCAAAAGTAGGAAAAATGAATCGTACACCCTACTCAATTCATTGTTGAAATTTAATAAATACAATTTAAGGTTCAGCGCACTGAAACAGACTTTATTTTTACCTTTGTTATCATTCATAACCCTAAACCAAAATACCATGCACGATCTAAAATTCAATCTGATATTCCTGTTGTGTATTTTATTTTTGGCCTCCTGCCAGAACAAAGAACCCGAATGGACCGAACTTTTCAACGGAAAAGACCTGGCCGGCTGGTCTGCCAACCAAAATCCCGCTTCATTTAAGGTCGAAGATGGCCTGCTTATTGCCGACGGGCCAATCAGTCATTTGTTTTATTCAGGCGATTTTAATAAAGGTGTCTTTCGCAATTTCGAACTGAAAGCCATGGTGAAAACCAATCCCGGTAGCAACTCCGGTATTGTTTTTCATACCCAGGAACAGCCTTACGGACCACTTTTGCGTGGTTACGAAGTCCAGATTAATAATTCGTATGATCGTCAGGGCGATTTTCATGAGTTGAAAAAAACCGGAAGTCTGTACGGAATCCGTAATGTTTACTTCCCAACGGTGAAAGATAACGAATGGTTTGAATTGTCTTTCAAAGTGGTTGAAAACCGCTGCGAGGTATTTGTAAACGGAACGAAAGTGGTTGATTACATTCAGCCGAATGATCCGTACCGCCCCAAAAACGATAAGCTAAAAGTGTTCAGCGCCGGACACATCGCCCTCCAATGCCATGACGAACAGAGCAAAGTGTATTTCAAAAGTATCCAGGTTAAACCATTGCCTAAAGCCGAAAAATTCGAATTGTTGGTATCAAAGGAATGGGACGATAAAATCACCAAAATGATGTTTGAGAACTTCCCTGTCATTGATTTTCATGTTCACCTGAAAGGCGGTCTGACCATTGACCAGGCCTGCGGGAACTCCTTGAAACTTGGCATCAATTATGGCATTGCCCCTAATTGCGGATTGAAATTTCCGGTAACCGACGATGCATCGCTGGCAGCTTATATGGATACGGTTCAAACGAAACCGATTTTCAGGGGAATGCAGGCCGAAGGACGCGAATGGGTGACCCTGTTTTCGCCTGAAGCTGTCGCCAAGTTTGATTACATTTTTACCGATGGAATGACCTGGACCGACCATAAAGGCCGCCGGATGAGACTTTGGATGCCGGAAGAAACTTTTGTTGATGATGAACAGAAATTCATGGATGAACTGGTAAGCAAAATTGAAAGTGTTGTGTCGCAGGAACCTATTGACATTCATGTAAATCCAACTTTTTTGCCTGCAGTGATAGCGGCCAAATACGACGAACTTTGGACCGACGCCCGAATTGATCGTTTTGTAAAAGTTTTGGCAGATAATGGAGTGGCTCTTGAAATCAACTCCCGGTATAAACTGCCAACCGAAAAAATTCTCCGGAAAGCCAAAGAGGCCGGAGTGAGATTCACATTCGGAACCAACAACACTGGCGCTGACCTGGGCACGCTCGATTATTCTTTCGAAATGAAGGAAAAACTCGGGTTGACTTACAAAGACATGTTCATGCCCAAAAAGCAAAACGAAAAACCTGTTTTAGTCAAAGGCCTTCCGGCGAAAATTACCGGATAAATATAAAAGATGAAACGATCAGAATCATTAAGGGCAATCCGGTATTCGCCGGATAAAATCTGGGATATAGTAATTATCGGAGGTGGGGCGACCGGGCTTGGGGCCGGTGTTGATGCTGCATCGAGAGGTTATGATACGTTGGTTCTTGAAAAGTATGATTTTGCAAAAGGAACCTCTTCGAGGAGCACCAAGTTGGTTCACGGGGGTGTTCGTTACCTTGCTGCCGGCGATATTGGCCTGGTTCTGGAAGCTCTCAACGAAAGAGGATTGTTATTGCAGAATGCGCCACATCTGGTGAAAAATCAAAAATTTGTTATTCCCAATTATGAATGGTGGGACGGGCCGTTTTATACTGTTGGGTTGAAGGTTTATGATATGATGGCCGGGAAACTGGGGTTGGGGCCATCTATCCACATTACGAAAGAGGAAACCATGAAAGCAATCCCCAACCTGGTGGAAGAGGGTTTGAAAGGTGGGGTGATTTATCATGACGGGCAGTTTGATGATTCAAGGCTTGCCATCAGCCTGGCACAAACCGTTACCGATAATGGAGGTTATGTGTTAAATAATTGCGGTGTAACCCGATTGATCAAGAATGAAGAAGGAATTATTTCAGGAGTCGAATGTTTGGATTCTGAAAATAACCGATACTATACCATCAAGGCAAAAGTAGTTGTCAATGCAACCGGAATTTTTGTTGATTCAATAAACCGCATGGATGAACCGGATCATGTGAAGACAGTGGTGCCCAGCCAGGGTATCCATATTATTTTAGACCAGTCTTTTCTTCAGGGAAATTCTGCAATTATGATTCCAAAAACTACGGATGGGCGGGTGTTATTTGCAGTTCCCTGGCATGGAAAAGTCGTGGTTGGTACAACCGATACCCCGGTCGAAAATCCGGAGATTGAACCCAGGGCGTTGGATGAGGAGATTAAATTTATTTTAAATACGGCCAGTAAATACCTGACCAAAAAACCAAAGCGGAAAGATGTTTTGAGCATTTTTGCCGGTTTAAGGCCGCTTGCTGCTCCCGAAGACAAAAATCAGGAAACCAAGGAAATTTCGCGCAGCCATAAGTTAATTATTTCGAAATCGGGTTTGATTACGATGATTGGAGGGAAATGGACAACCTATCGTAAAATGGGCGAAGATATTGTGGATAAGGCAATCCTCCTGGGTGGTCTAAACAATATGGAATGTGTCACCAAAAATATGCCTATTCACGGATATGTAAAAAATACCAATAATTCCGGACATCTTCATGTTTATGGGTCTGATCTGCCTAAGATTAAATCAATTATCGGGCAGGATTCGGAACTGGGGGAAAAGCTTCATCCGGATTTACCTTATCTGAAAGCTGAGGTTGTTTGGGCAGTTCGTGAAGAGATGGCCCGTACGGTTGAAGATGTCCTTGCGCGAAGGACCAGGGCCCTTTTGCTGGATGCCAGGGCCAGTATTGCGATGGCTCCTGCGGTTGCTGAATTAATGGCCAAAGAACTGGGATTTAGAAGAAAATGGCAGAGGGAACAAGTCCAACTATATACTGATTTTGCAAATGGTTATATTTTAAATTGAATTCTATGAATCCATTAATTGCTGAATATCTGGGAACTTTTATCCTAATCCTGATGGGCACTGGAGTTTGTGCAAATAGTTCACTGAATGAAACCTTCGCCAAAGGAGCCGACTGGGTGTTGATTTCCTTTGGATGGGGGCTGGGAGTTTTTCTGGGAGTTATCGTGGCAGGTCCGTCGAGTGGGGCACATTTAAATCCTGCTGTGACCATTGGGTTAGCAGTTGCCGGAAATTTTGCCTGGGCCGATGCGCCGTTATATATCCTGTCTCAGTTGTTGGGAGCAATGTCCGGAGCTTTTTTAACATGGCTTCTTTTTGCCGACCATTATAATAAAACAGCAGATGCAGGAACAATAAAAGGAACATTTTGCACATCTCCTGCTATTAAAAATACTCCCCGTAATTTACTAAGTGAAGTCGTTGGAACTTTTGTTTTGATATTCGTTGTTTTACTCATTGCCGGTCCTGAATTTAAAGCTGATGGCATGGGCGAAGTTACTATGGGATTAGGATCGGTGGGCGCTTTACCAGTGGCGTTGCTGGTTGTAGCTATTGGTATGAGCCTTGGAGGACTGACCGGCTATGCCATTAATCCGGCACGAGACCTGGGGCCACGAATAGTCCATTTCCTTGTTCCGATAAAAACCAAAGGCGCCAGCGATTGGGGATATGCCTGGATACCGGTAGTTGGACCTGTTACAGGAGCTGTTATTGCTGCTTTGGTTTATTTAGTAGTTATTTGATGTGACATTAAACCTAAAATCATATTTATGAAACACAATTTGTATTTGATATTGCTGCTTTTGTGCCCGATTCTGGGTATGTCACAACCCAGATTTCAATTCCAAAACACGAATTTATCGACTCAGGAGCGCGTTGAAAACCTGCTTTCCGAAATGACTGTTCAGGAAAAAATTGAACAGATGCGTTACCAGTCGCCGGCCATCGAAAGACTTGGAATTCCGGAATACAACTGGTGGAACGAATGTTTGCACGGTGTTGCACGCGCCGGTTATGCAACCGTTTTTCCTCAGTCAATTTCAATCGCAGCTTCATGGGATACCGATTTGATCCACCAGGTAGCAATCGCTATTTCTGACGAAGCGCGGGCCAAACATCATGAATTTGAACGCCGGGGCCTTCGGAAAATCTATCAGGGCTTAACTTTCTGGTCGCCAAACATCAATATTTTCCGTGATCCCCGCTGGGGCCGCGGGCACGAAACGTATGGCGAAGACCCCTACCTGACCGGACAAATGGGCCTTCAGTTTGTGAAAGGTTTGCAGGGCGACGACCCGAATTATCTGAAAGTAGTTGCTACAGCCAAACATTTCGCTGTTCACAGCGGACCAGAACCATTGCGCCATGGTTTTGATGCCCGGATCAGCGAACGCGATTTACGCGAAACTTATCTGCCTGCTTTCCGCACTTTGGTCGTTGATGGCGATGTTTATTCGGTAATGGGCGCGTATAACCGATTGAATGGTCAGGCCTGTTGCGCCAGCACCGAGCTTTCCGATATTCTGCGTAATGAGTGGGGTTTTAAAGGTTATGTGGTAAGCGACTGCTGGGCTATTGCCGATATCTGGAAATACCACAAAGTAGCTGCTGACGAAGCAGAAGCCGCGGCATTGGCTGTTATACGAGGCACCGACCTCGAATGCGGCGATACTTACAAAGCATTACCCGAAGCTGTTAAACGGGGACTGCTCACCGAAAAAGACCTTGATGTCTCAGTGGGCAGGTTAATGACTGCCCGATTTAAACTTGGAATGTTCGACCCGGACGAAAAAGTTCCGTATGCCCAGATTCCATTCTCTGTGAATAATAATCCGGCCAATGATTATTTGGCACGGGTGGCTGCGCAGAAAAGTATTGTTTTACTGAAGAATGACAATAATACTTTGCCATTAAGCAAAAAACTCAACAAAATTGCGGTGATTGGCCCTAATGCCGACGAAATTGAATCGTTGTGGGGTAACTACAATGGTATTCCTTTGCATCCGGTAACTGTATTGCAGGGTATTAAAAATAAAGTAGAACCTCAAACCGAAGTGATTTATGCGCAAGGCAGCGAACTCGCCGATGGTATTTCGAAACTGGTTCCGATTCCATCTATTTATCTGGAAACAGAAGACGGCAGGCAAGGCGCTTTTGGTGAATATTTTGCCAACAATAAACTAGCAGGACAACCGCTTTTTACCCGCATTGACGATCAAATTAATTTTTACTGGGAAGCTGGTTCACCCGACCCACGCATGCCGGTCGATAATTTCGGTATCCGCTGGACGACCTTTTTGAAAGTACCTCAAACCGGCGATTATGAAATAGGCGGCTGGAGTATGCCTTCATTTAAAATATTTTACGAAGGCAAAGAAATAGTTGGTGGGAACAATGAACACAGCGCTTTTCACGATTCTAAAAAACTGAAACTTGAGGCAGGTAAACGCTACAAGCTGGTATTCGAATATGCCAACTATCATGGCGATGGCGATGCCCGTTTGTTGTGGGCAACCCCACAACCCAACATGTTGGCACAGGCAGTTGAAGCTGCTAAAAAGTCGGATGTGGTTGTTTTGGTTTTGGGACTGAACCAACGATTGGAAGGCGAAGAAATGTCTATTCAGGTTGATGGTTTCAAAGGTGGCGACCGCACTCACCTGAACCTGCCCAAATCACAAAGCGACTTGATGGAAGCAGTAAAAGCGACCGGCAAACCAATGGTTCTGGTGTTGATTAACGGAAGCGCACTTTCGATCAATTATGCAGCCGAAAATATGAATGCAATCCTGACTGCCGGTTACCCGGGACAAGAGGGAGGAAATGCGCTGGCCGATGTTTTGTTTGGCGACTACAATCCTGCAGGCCGGTTACCGGTAACTTATTATAAATCGGTTGAGCAGTTGCCCGCATTCGAAAATTACGACATGGAGGGCCGTACTTACCGCTATTTCCGCCAGGCGCCGATTTATCCTTTCGGTTTTGGCTTAAGTTATACCAGTTTCAAATATGCCGACCTGAATGTTCCGAAAGAAGTTAAAGTGGGCGACAAGATCAATGTTTCGGTTAAAGTGACTAATGTTGGCGAACGCGACGGCGATGAAGTTGTTCAGTTATACATTACTGACGAAAAAGCATCCACTCCTCGCCCCATCCGTCAACTGGAAGGATTTAAACGCATTTCGCTTAAAAAAGGTGAATCGAAAATAGTTGAATTCACCCTTGAACCTCGCCAGCTTTCCATGATTAATGATAAAAATAAGCAGGTTATCGAACCTGGATATTTCACCATTGCCCTGGGTGGAGAACAACCCGGATTTAGCGGAACTACTGATGCCTGGACGACTGAAACCTTAACCGGAAGGATAAAACTTTCAGGAAAAGTTCTTGAAATAAAATAGTGGAATTGTTTGTTTGTTGAGAGGCTGTCTCAATAATTACTGACCGCATCATTCGAGGCTTCGGGACCGGGTGACAGGTTCAGTCAGTATTTTGAATTTTGAGTCAGCCTCTTTTTTTGGTCATCACATTAATGCGTACCTGTTTCATTTTAATGGAAACTATAGATAATTATTTTTGACATTGTCAATTCATAGAAACCTGATTTCGCAAAATGAATTGTTTTAAAACCTTATTTGACAAAGAAACCTTAGTAGAATTAATGGAGCAAGAACCTTCAACCTTATTATCTAATTGATTTACAAATAGACCAATAAGGTTAAAAAAAATCTGGATTATGATTTCTACTAAGGTTGTTTAAATAAAAATAAGGTTTTTATGCATAATGCTATTTTAGCTTTAAATCACATTGTGAAAACGATTGATAAATCTTTGCTGTAATTTGCTTAATATCTACCTTTTCAAATATGTAGATACGCATTTCCGTGAAGAACCTCATTAAATGACAATTCCGTCTCGTTTAATATTTTTATACAATGGAGTTATTGAATGCCTGGATTCCCATTCATTTTTTGAAAAGACAAAGGTTGAAATAGGTTCTCCTATTTCCATTTCAACATCAAAAAGTTCCTCCCGATATTCTTTTTCTGTTTTTCGTGAAACATTTAGATTGTTTAATAAGATTAAAATGTCCCAGTCAGAATCAAGCTCAGCTTCTCCTCTTGCATGAGAACCA
Organism: Odoribacter sp.; assembly: GCA_013824715.1. GTDB lineage: Bacteria > Bacteroidota > Bacteroidia > Bacteroidales > Prolixibacteraceae > Aquipluma. The sequence continues at coordinate 11,212 of PNOH01000062.1, forward strand.
AATAAGATTACCCTCTGCCTTCGGATTTTTTTTTTCTAATCCTTGCTTTGATCAGGTTGATAATATGTTGTTCTCTTTTGTTCATGAATCAAATGTTTAAAAAATATCTCAGCAGACAAGGCTAATAATTCTATCAGGTGAGTCTGAAAAATGCGTTAATGATTGACCATTCTGCTTCCTTCTGATCATCTGACATTGAGTATATAATATTATCAGGTTAAACCTAAGCCTGAGAATGCAGTCTAAAAGCAGAATTTAAATTCTACCAATTATGAAAAAAATAGTAATGGTTCTTTTTGTGGTTGCTTTAGTTATTGGTTCAGGTTTTGCCCAGCAACGCGACCCTGCAGCACGCCTTCAGAGAGAGATCGAAGGTTTGACCACCGCTTTAGGTTTGAATAAGGATGAGGTTGCCAAAATTACCCCGATTGTTACTGAAGGACAGAAAAAGCAGTCGGATGCTTTCGCCAAAATGCGTGAAGCAGGTGGTGAAATAGACCGTGAAAAAATGCGTGAAGTGCGGACCAAAATTATGGACGAAACTGACAAAGCATTAAAAGCAGTTTTAACTGCCGAACAAGGGGTGAAACTGGATGCATTCCGTAAGCAACAAGCCGAAGAACGGGCAAAAAGAATGCAGGGGCAGTAATCAGGCACATTACATATCCAGCCATTCTTTGAATGCCGGAACTTTATCGCGGCTGACGATGATATTCTCCTCCCCGGGCTTTTTCAGCTTGATTTTCAGCCGGCTGTTCGAATAAACCACAATGTCGGCAATGGACAGATTACTCAGCATATATTTCCGGTTAATCCTGAAAAACCTGCGTTCGTCAACCATCTCCGCAATGCGGTCGAGCGAATAATCAACCAGGTAGGTTCTGAAATCGGCAGTGCACAGGTACGTGGCTTTTTCGAGGCTGTAAAAAAAGAGAATTTCCTCCACCGGAACCGATTTCAGGTGCTCGCCAACTTTAATCACAAAGCGGGTTTTATACTGTTTTCGCAGCATCTCCTGAACTTTATTCAGCAATTCAATAGTAACTGCCTGAACAGGTTGAACACTCTTCTCCTGATTTCGAAATTTTAAAAAAGCGGTTTCCAGTTCATCGAACGAAATGGGTTTCAGTAAATAATCAATACTGTTTACTTTAAAGGCTTTGATCGCGTATTCTTCGTAAGCTGTAGTGAAAATTACGGGGCATGGAACCTGTACCTGCTCAAAAATGCCAAAACTTAAGCCATCGGAAAGTTGTATATCCATGAAAACCAGATCGGGCGCCTGATTTTGCTGAAACCATTCGACCGTACAACCAACCGAATCGAGTGTTGCAAGAACCGTGATACGTGGGTCAAACTTCAGGATCAGTTTCCGGAGCCATTCCGATGCTGCTTTTTCGTCTTCAATAATAAGGACTTTATACATAGATTCAATCGGTTAAAAGTGGTATGCTTACCTGATATTTTTCCAAATTTTCAAAGATGACCACTTTTTTATTTGTGAAAAATTCATATCGTTCCCTGATGTTCTGAATTCCACTTCCACTACCTTCCGATCCCGTCTTTTTCTGAAGCTGGTTTTCAACGATAAGGCACTGGTCGTCGGTAGTGTAAATCAATAACTGCAAGGGTTTTCGATCAGAAATTTCGCTGTGTTTGATGGCATTTTCGACCAGCATTTGTACCGATAATGGTATGACCTTGAAGTTTTTTGGATTGACATTAATCTGAACATCCAGATTGGTTTCAAACCTGATTTTCTGCAAAAACACATACGATTCAACAAATTTCAGTTCCGAAGCGAGATCAACCAATTCGTGATCTTTCTGGTCGAGCACATAACGGTACACGTCCGAAAGCTTTTTCACAAAATCAATGGCTTTCTCCGGATTTGTACTGATCAGCGAAGTCAGTGAATTCAGTGTATTGAAAAGAAAATGAGGACTAACCTGACTTTTAAGTGTTTCATATTGAAGGTTCAACTGAATGCGTTTCAGCTTTTCCTGCTGAACAGCTGCCTCCTTCCAGTTCTTGAAAAACAGGACTGCATTGGAAATCAGTGAGCCTGCAAAAACAAAAATAAAGGTAATCTTAGTCATAAAATAGCCTGTCTCGAGAAAATAGTTGGAAGTTATTTTCTGCTGCCAAAAGAAGCCAGTTAGCAAAATCGCTGCAACTATAAGTACCAGCGAGAACCCAATTGTGACAAAAAATTGTATAATTAACCGTTTCAGCGGAAAATGCAACCACGGAAGTTTTCGGTCGAGTATATTCACCATTAAGGAAAGTCCAAGCGCAAAAGAACCACCCACGAGTACTGAATTTATGGAACCATACAGAAACATCTGTCCGGTAAGTTTGTCACCTTTGAGCACAACCAGCATGGTCACGTTACCCAATACAATCAATAACAGGATAAAAGCCGGAACTTGCCAGATCAGCTTTTTGAGTTGGATTTGTTTGCCTGTGATCATTGTAATTTTTAGTTTTTCGAAAGTACCGAATATAAAAGAAGTAGCTTTGTTTTGCAAAGAAAAGTTTAAAATAGTTGTTGCGGGTTACGGGATACGAGTTGAAGGAAATTTCCTTCAACTCGTATCCCGTAACCCGCAACTTTTTATTTCTGCATGACCTCCTGAATCTTTTTCAATTCTGCTTCATTGGCTTCTTTTCCCCAGTTGGGCGAGAGCTCAGTTTTTGGTTTGAAAATCCTGAATTTTTCATCGGCGGCCTGATACAGGGGAAGTGCATTGGCAGCCCCTCCTCCGTAGGCTTCAGGCATATGAAACGTCATGGTAGCCCGCAAAAAATACACACGCGGATTGTCAGGATTCAATTCAAGCGCTTTATCGAGCGATTTATTCATTTCGGGCATCAGCTCCATCCCACGGTTCATCGGGTCAATCGTAATTCGGGAAGGATACAGAAATCCCTGAAGCATGTGCAATTCCGACTCATTGGCGTCTATGGCCATCGCCTGATCCAGATATTTTTGAGCCTGATCGAGGAACCGATCTTTTTTCGCATTGTCGGGCTCCTGAAAACTGATCATGATGTAAGAGTAGGAAGCATAATACATAGGCAGCCATTCGGCTTTTTCGATGTTGGAAATGCGTTCAAACTGGTTGGCAATTTCAACATATTCAGGAATGGTGGTAGCCTGAAAGAGTTTTTCAATTGATTCGGTCATGGCTTTCTGATAGGCTTCGTTTGAAATCCCGATGATCGAAGCCAGTAACGAAACTAGTGTGAGCGATAGTGTTTTCATTTGAAAAAGTTTTAAATATTAATGATTCGTTTAGAGACTGTTTAAAAATTTCCCGTAGGGAAAACAGGTCGGTAAAAAATATGAATTACCGAATAAGTTTTGTCCCATACGGGACAATAGACTGGTATTTCTTCGTTAATTTTACCGACCGTTGGTTCCTAACGGAACCATAAAACAAATTTTTCCTCTTTCCACTTTCCTTTTCTCTTATTTCTACAACATGATTGAAACAAGTAATATTATTTGCCTGACAAAGGGCGATTTGATCGGAGTGGATTCATATTTCCCGGCAGCATTCGGTGTTTTCGAAAAATTGTAACCGTAAACATTGTCAAAACCAGCGATATTATTGACCATTAGGTGCATAACCGATTGTTTCCCGAACATCTCCATGATATAAGTCAGGCTTAAACTGATATCATTATACGGCTGTGTTTTTGCATTCATGAACCCGGAAAAATTAGGGTCGTGAAAGGGACGGCTGCTGGCAAACGAATAGGTTACCGACGCGTAGGTGCGCAATGGTTCAAAAAACCGTTTGTAAACCACCGATAAATTATGCTCAGATACATAGGTTGGGATGGCCGAAACCGGATAATCTTTGTAATTGCGCCGGGCATTGATCCATGAATATGAAATCCAGTAATCGCTCAGATTAAGTGATTCCTTGTCGCGCCAGAAAAGATCAATTCCTTCCGCATGGCCACTACCGGTATTGCTGTAATCGAGCGGATTTGTCGCCAGTGGTTGGCTGAATTTGACCAGATCAGCATATTTTTTCAGATAACCTTCCACCCTGAAGGTCTTTTGTTCGGTCTGATATTGCCAGGTCATCACTGCATGGCTTGCTTTTTCAGGCTTCAATTGTGGTGCAAACTTCAGGTAATCATTCTCCGGATTTTGGTAGAAATAGCCACCTGCCAGCGAAAACTGACTGTGATTACCGGTTTTGTAAGCTGCCGATAATCGCGGAACAAGGGTCGTTTCACTCAATAGCGAACTGTTTTCTATTCGTGCCCCAAGCCGGGTTGCGAATTTTTTTGAAAGTTTATATTCCAGTTCAGCAAATCCGGAAAGTTCGTTATTGGTAAACGGTAACCGGTAATTTCCACCCATCCTGATGTTTTGTTCGTAAGAAAAATTGACCCAGTCGGCGCCAAATTTTAATTCGGTTTGCTCGTTAATGTTGTGGATGAACTGGAGTTTGACCTGAAACATTTTCTGGTTAGTACCAATCCGGTCTTTATCCAGGTCAAACTTTTGATGATCGTAATTCCAGGCCAATCCCGATTTAATCATCCATTTTTCGCCAAGCATACTGTTGTAGGTATTGTTCAGGTAAACATTGCTGCTGTTGAGCAAAATATCTTGTTTTATTCCAGTTTGGGTATTCGGATAAATCATTCCGCTGGAGCTATGGTTTAACGTTCCAAATACTTTAAACATTCCGGTCTTACCGGTTTTTTGCCGGTACATGAGGGTTCCGTCAACACCTGCCGGACTTTTTGTCCAGTCAACCTGCTGTTTGTTGATGACGTTTGATAAGCCGGAAGTTAAAAAGTCGCCACTCAACGAAAGTGAAGCGTTCTTCCAGCATTTGGTTGTTGAAGCCATTGCACCGACGGTCATAATTGAAATACTGGATTTATCCTCAGTTTCCAGTGAATTGGTTTTCATATCAACAATTGACGATAAAGCCTGACCGAATTCTGCTGAATAAGCGCCTGTACTGAACAGTGTTCCGCTGAAAAGCAGAGGAGAGAAACGCCCGCGGGTAGGCATATCAGGCATTTTTGACAAATATGGTGTTGAAACCAGCATTCCGTCAAGAAAGGATTGGGTCTCGTAACTTTCGCCACCCCGGACAAATACGCGGCCATCTTCGCCTACTTTCTGCACACCTGGCAAAGTACACAGCGCACCAAAAATATCGCCCTGTGCACTTGGGGTTGTAGCTACATCAAACATCTTCAGTATAACTGCTTTCTTTTTATCACTGGCCTCAAAGGCCCCGGCATTGATCACCACTTCGCTGATCTGCGCATCCGATTCATCCAAAACGATGTTTAAAACCATAGTCCTGGCGCTGTCTAAATCCAGGTTCAGAAGAAATGGTTTATACCCAATAAATGTGGCTGAAAGCTGCCGGATTCCTTTTAATCCGGTTTTAAAGCTGAAATGGCCCAGGCTGTCAGCCGTTGCGCCGTCGTAGGAATCCTTTAGAAAGACATTGGTTCCGGGAAGTGGGGCATTCCGGGAATCGGTTACTTTTCCTGAAACCTGGACCTGTGCAAAAATGCTGGCCTGAATCAGGAAAAAAACTAAAATAATGAATATTGTTCTCATGGCTTTGAGGATTTATTATCTCAAAGTAAAGCCAGGAACCAGTGGTAAGAAAAAAAAACGATCCGGATCGTTGTTTCAGGTGGATGAACCGTAAAATAGACAGATGAAGGAACATGGAGGTTTTTACAAAATCTCAAAAAACATCCTTGCCACGGTCATGTAAATAATCAGTCCCAGAATGTCGTTGGTGGTGGTGATAAACGGGCCTGTTGCCACAGCCGGGTCAATTTTGAGTTTATTCAGCACCAGCGGAATGACGGTTCCGAACAGCGAGGCAAAAATCATCACGATAAATAAGGTAATGCTCACGGAGTAGGTGAGGCCCATGTTACCGTTGAAAAAGAAGTTGTACAGAAAAATGAGGACCGAGAAAAGCATGGCCGTGCTAAAAGCTACCGAGAGCTCTTTAAATAATTTGCGGCCAACCGAATCAAAATTGCGGTTTCCGCTGGCTATACTTTGCACGATTATAGACGAGGATTGAACGCCCACGTTCCCTGCCATAGCGGCAATAAGCGGAATAAAAAAGGCCATTGCCGGTATCTGTGCCAGTTGCGACGAATTTGAGCCAAGCACCCCGGCTCCCACAATTCCCCCGCACATACCAATAAATAACCACGGAATACGTGTCCAGGCGCGCTGAAACACATTATCACCGGCATCCACATCGCCCGAAATACCCGAAGCCATCTGGTAATCTTTGTCGGCTTCTTCGCGAATGATGTCCACCACGTCATCAATCGTAATCCGCCCTTTTAACCGGCCAATCTGATCAACCACAGGAAGCGCCACCAAATCGTATTTTTCCATTATCTGTGCCACTTCTTCCTGGCTGGCATCGGTCCGAACAAAATGCGTATCTTCGGTTACCAGGCTTTTGATGGGCGTATGCGTGGGTTTCATGATCAGCTTTTTCAACGAAAGAACACCCTTCAGGAAATGTTTGTCGTCAACTACATACACATAGTAAATCTCATCAATATCTTCAGCCTGAATACTTATTTCCTTCAGGCAGGTTTGCACGGTCCAGTTTTCGTTTACCGCCACCAATTCGGTAGCCATAATCCCACCTGCGGTATCTTCGTCGTATTCCAACAGGTCGGCAATGTCGCCAGCCTGTTCCTTATCTTCCATTTGCTGCAGAACCTCGTCCTGCAAATCATCATCAAGTTCGGCCATTACGTCGGCCGCGTCATCCGATTCCAAATACTCGATGAACCGGTGGGCAATGGTATCCGAAGGTAAAAGTTTCAGATAGCTGTTCCAGTCATTCTCCGGAATCTCGACCAAAACATCAGCGGCCAACTCGCCATCAAGCAATAAAAAAATGTACTGCGATTCGTCCAGATCAAGTTGTTCCATGATCTCGGCAATATCGGCCGGATGCAGTGAGCCGATAGCCTGAATAATTTCAGGATCAGCTTTTTGAGCTATCAACAGAGTCAGTTGCTCAATAAATTCCCTGTTTAGTTCGATTTTCATAGCAGGTGGGGCTGTGAATAAGTTTCCATCAAAAGTAAAAAGATATTCAATACAGTAATACGCCTGAAGGATTCATTCCAAAGTGAAGCCCTGTCTGGTTTTTAGTGGCAAGAAAAAAATGGTCAATTAAACTCGTCGTCAATAAATAAGATTGAAATTTTCAGATAATGAAAATATCAGTCAAAGTCAAGTATTTTGGCTAGTATTTTTTTGTGTTTCCAAACATAATTTTGGTAAGCAACCTTTTGGTGGTTTTCGGAATCAATAGTATATGTTTATTTCAATTCACCCTAAAAACCACAAATATGGAAAGATCAACGCCTTCCAAATAATTTTGATGAATAAATTCATTGTAAATGTTGAAACCACCTCCTTTGGTGGTGGTAATGTATAAATTGGCTTTGCCTGAAAAGTTTAAAAATCCTTGTCATGAATCGTTTTAAATATTAAATCATTTCAAATATCAAGAAAACTATGACCGTTATTAATTGTAACAAAGTCTCGAGTTCAGCCCCTTATAGGGGCAATTTTAAGTCCACCTTCTTAGATGGTGGATTCTTTAATTACAACCACCAAAAACAAATCAATGAAAATATGTAATGTAGTAATTCTAACGTTGTTTCTTTTCTTAGTTGCACAAAATCAAATTTTTGCGCAGGAAAAGAAGCAAGAATTTTTTTTTAGTGGCATCCTAGCACATTATTCCAATATTGGTAAAATGCCAATTGGCGATTTAAGTGGATTCTATACTTATCGAGTTAATCCCGGTGTTGAAGCTATTTACATGTATTCTGTTTCTACATATTTGAAATTGGGAGCAGGTATTAATTTTCAAACGGGGGAAAATATGTCATGGAAAAGAGACCTGTTGCGTTTTCGTTACAGCGAGCTATCGATCCCTTTACTGATGAGAGTCAGAATTTTTCGATTTTTAAATAAAACCATGAATTGTTATTCTTCGATAGGTTTATACTCAGGGAAATTGTTTAATGTAGAAGCGGAGGATACCGATAGCTTTGGCAATTGGAAAGAAAGAAAACGTTTTGATTCGGATTCATTTGAAAACTATTCAGACGACATTTTTTTTACAGACTTGTACTTTGATTTAGGAGTTTCACATTCTATTGGGCGGATTGGTGAAATATCGGTTACACCTTTTACGAAATATCGTCAGAATACAACATGGCTGGAATTCCATAAAGAAAGGGTTCATTACGGAATAAAGATCAATTATCACTTTAGAATTTAAAATATCGGTCAAAGTCAATTGTTTTGATTATTATTATCTGTGTTTCCAAACATAATTTTGGTAAGCAACCTTTTGGTGGTTTTTAGAATCAATAGTATATGTTAATTTCAATCCACCCTTAAAACCACAAATATGGAAAGATCGCCACCCTGAAATCGCGAAACAAAAGGAAGCAAAATATTTTTAACTGGTCCCCGGAAGGAAAAATCGTGTACTTAAATTTTGATTATAGCCGGATTGATGAAACTAAAGGAACGTTGTGGACAATGCATTCAGATGGTAATAATAAATGTCAACTTACGTATAATTATCCAATAGTAATCGCTAATTAACATAAAAT
>PNOH01000063.1 GCA_013824715.1 Odoribacter sp.
AGGGAATGAATGGGCAATGTTTTGTAAGTCGGTACTTGGCAGATTCCCGAGGTTTTTGTGAGAAGAGAATTCTTCGGATAACCCGAAATTGAATGAGTTAAAAATGCCGGTCATTTCCTTTTCAGCTTGATTTTGAACGATTTGGTTCAATTTTTCCCGCAGTTTGATCACATCGCTTTCTGCAAGGGCTTGTTGTACATCCAGATGAAGGCCCAGCTCATCGGCCAGCTCAGAATCGGTTTCCATTTGAGTTTCGAAATCCCTTACTTCAGCCTTAGACAGTTCAGCGTCCAGGTATTTGCCGGTAAGTTCGAAATATTCTGATTTGCGTATCATCTTGTTGGATGTTAGTGTGTTATGATGCCTTTGTGGCTAAATAAATACTATTTGTTTGACGTACTGTTCCATTCCGGGATAAAATCCGGTTGACCAGAAATAGAATGAAAAGAATGTGGATATTAGAGCAGATCAATGTAAACGTCTACAGATTTCCCACCTTTTACCAAAGAAAGTTCTTCAGCGGTTAATACGTCGAAAGAGAAAGAATCAAAATTTTTGGTTTCGTTGTTCGCGAATAAAGTTTTCATTACTTTTGAGTTTTAATGATTAATACGGGTTCCTTAATTATTCTTGTTCGATGGTTTATTCCCGAATAGGTTAAAAGGTAACCCTGTTTTCGAAAAAATAAATGAATTATTTTTATTTATTCTGCTAAAGTTCTTATTTTGAGAAATATATACGTAATTGAAAAATGAAGAAAAGTATTTTATTGATGTTTTTAATTGTTTCCTTTTCTTCATTGGTATTCACACAAAACATTAAAATATCTATTCAGGATAGTTTAATGTCAATTAAACTTCAGAAAAAAGGAGTTGCTGCAGGGAGAATTGGGGATTTTGAAGAAGCATTGAATAATTTTAATCAATTATATCAGCTTATACAAAAAGTTTATGGTGCTAACAGTTACCGCTTAGCTTCTCCATTAGGTAATATGGGGATACAGTACAAAAACCTCCAAAATTTTGAGAAGGCTATTGAAGTCTATAAAATTTCAGAGAAGTTAATAATTAATAAATATGGAGATGAATATCCCTTATTGGGGGCTGTTTATTCTAATTTGGGTATAATTTTTAGCTTAAAAGGTGATTTCAATCAAGCGTTACAATTCCAAGAAAATGCAATTAGGCTATTAAAAAAAGATAGTATAAAATTTAATGAAACGTCGCAAGTAACTAAATACAATTTGGTTGAAACCCAACTGAAACTTGGTTATAATAAAGAAGTTATCCAGTTTGCCAAGTCAAATCTAAAAACAACATTACCGCGATTAAAACCTAGTCTTTACGACTTAATTGCCTTGGCCTACCGCAATGAAGGGAAATTCAAACTTTCAGAGGAGAATTATTTATATGCAATTAAAAGTTGGATAGATCTATACGGAGAAAATAATGTTGAATTGGTATCTGAGTATCTGGCATATTCTTCCCTTCTGATTTCTCAGAAAAACTACGAAAAAGCGCTTCTTTATTCTACTAAAGCGAAATCAATTGTTTTAAAATTTTACGGTGAAAAAAGCGCCTCTTTTGCCGAAGTCCAGTCTAATTTTGGCGATTACTATTACCTGAAAAATTCGGAGGCGCATCAAATTGACGATTTTCGAACTCAAAGAAAAAAGAACTTAAAGGTCGCTGTTCAATATTATCAAAATGCAATTGTGTCATTAGTTGATTCATTTAATGTTAAGGATCCTTTTATTGATCCACCATTAAAAAATGTCGTTTCAGAAATTCAGTTGGTCGAAGAATTTAAGAAGAAGGCTTTGGCCATGGAAAAGCTCGCGGATATTTATTTATCTGAATTCGATTACAAAAATTCATTTAAATACCTTTCTGCCAGCCTGAATTCGATGAATAAGGCAGTTCAACTGATTCATCGTCTTCAGATCGGTTTTGAGAATGAAGAAAGTAAGTTCTTTTTAGCACGGAATCAGGAATCAACTTTTTCTGATGCTATTAAAATAAGTTATAAGTTATTTAAACAGACCAGAAAGCCGGAATTCATTGAACATGCTTTTGAATTTTCAGAAAGAAGTAAGTCGTCAAATCTTTTGGCATCAGTCAAAGATATGAAAGCCAAGGAATTTGGCGGAATTCCGGATTCATTGATGAAAAAGGAAAACTATTTTAAAAGCAACATCACAAATTATACTTCCATGTTATTTGAAGAGAATCATTCTGCGAAACCTGATTCACAAAAAGTAAATTTGTTTTCTGCCAAAATTTTTAAGTTTAATGAAGAATACAATAAGCTGATTGACTCCTTTGAAAAGTTATACCCGAGATATTACTCTTTCAAATATGAAAATAAGGTTGTTGGAATTCAGGAAATTCAATCAAAATTAAGTACCCGGCAGGCATTAATTGAGTTTTATATCCATGAACCAGAGTTTGATGAGAAAGAAGGTGAACTCTTTCGTTTTGTGATCACCAGGGATTCGGTTAGCTTCTCCATAGATAATTTTGATTCTACCTTCATGAACAATATTCAATTAGTTCGCGACTTTTTAGTTAATCCAGATTACCTTTTTACCAAAAAGAAGGATTTCGTTAATTATGCTTTATCAGGGTATAGTTTGTTTGAAAAACTTTTAAAACCAGTCGCACCAAAAATTTACGGTAAAGACCTAACCATCATTCCTCACGACAAACTTTCTTATATTCCATTTGATGCATTATTGTCACAGATGCCTGATACAACTACAATGAATTTTCGGAATTTGAAGTATTTGGTTCTGGACTATGCCATAAATTACAGTTATTCAGCTACTCTTTTGTATGATTTTTCTGAAAAGGATAAAAGCAGTTCAAAAAGCCTGTTGGCCTTTTCACCCTTTTATGATCCGAAAGTTCCTTATATTGATCCTGAAACTTCTGTTCAACAAAATTTAAATCCTCTGCCCGGTGCGAAAGATGAAGTAAAAGGTATTTCCAGGTATTTCAAAACGAATTCATTTTTGGATCAATTTGCCCAAGAGTATATCTTTAAGGAAAAGGCAACTGAATTTGATGTTTTGCATTTAGCTATGCATACTATTATTAATGACAGTTTACCCATGTTCTCGAAACTTGTTTTTTCAAAACCTGATCAAAATTCGGATGATGATGGTTTTTTAAATACATACGAAATTTATAATATGCAGCTTAATGCGCGCCTTGCTGTTTTGAGCGCTTGTGAAACCGGAACAGGTAAGTTGCAAAAAGGGGAAGGGGTCATGAGCATGGCCCGTGGGTTTATATATGCAGGCTGTCCTTCAATTGTTATGACTTTGTGGCAGGTTGAAGACAAATCGGGGGTGAAAATCATGGAAGATTTTTATTACTATTTGTCTAAAGGAAAGAAAAAGGATGTTGCATTACGAATGGCAAAATTGAAACATCTTGAATCTTCTGATCCATTGACCTCCCATCCTCACTTCTGGTTGGGTTACGTCAATATTGGTAATCCGGAACCTTTGAAAACCGGTATAGATAAGTATTTTGTGTTGCTGCTAATCCTGTTCGGACTTTTCCTTGCCGGAGATTGGTATAGAAGAAGAAAACACAAATAAAAAAACTCCAAAGACACGACTAATCGTTACCGCTTAAAATTTTCTTGTATTCAAGGTCTTGTTTGATGCTCTTAATTAGGTATTCCTTGCATTTAAACTTGCGCTTTTTCGCATATTTTTCACTCTTAAATCCCATGATTTGAGCGATGCTTTTCAAAGGAACTTTGTCGAAGTATAATTGAAGGATTTTCTGGCAGTCTTTTCCGAGATTGGTAAAATGTTTCTGAAATAATTTATACCGATCGTTTAGGTCAACCACTTTTTCCAGTCCATCATCATAAATATCATCATTATATTCGTGATTGTCTTTAATTTTTTCTTTTTCCAACTTTCTTTTTTCCAGTTGCTTAAGCCACAAAAATCGGCAAACTGAATATAAATATGTTTCGAAAGTGCAATCCAATACCAAATCATTGGCTTTTAATTTCCGGTATAAAATAATAATTGCCTCCTGAAAAATATCATTGGCATCATCATCATCTCCATTATTTTTTTTGACGAAAAAATTAATCTTGGAATAGAAATGCTTATAAATGAACTGTAAAACGATGGTGTCATTTCTAAGTATTCCATTTAAAAGGTCAAGGCTCGAGTAATCAATCATCGCAATGGAGTATAATGTATAATTGGATTCGCTTTTTGGTATAATTTACATGATTCTTTTGAATTTCTAAAAATCAGTATAAAATGTGGAAAAAACAAATATCTCAAAACAATTAGGCTCAAAAATAAATACTATTCACTTATTTCCTAGTAAAAGATAACATTTTATTGGAACTATTAATGGGCGGGATTTTCAGGATATTAGGGCTGTAAAAAGAAAAAGGTAGGTTCAACAACCTACCTTCTCTCTCTTAAACTAACTAACCTAACTAAACCTAAACTTATGAAAAAAAATGTATGACAAATGTATGTGTTAGAATTCGAAAATTGTGAAAATAATTGTTAATTGATGTTAAAGTTATTGTATTTTTTATATTACCAAAATGTTATTGTGCTACAAATTTATAAGTAATTGTCCCCTTTTGAACTGCTTTAGCTTTTGATTCTGAGTTAAATACTGTGCGCTCGGCTGCCTGGGTGGCATAATAGGGCAACATCGGGTCGTTTATGTTTTTTGCTGGTCTTGCTTCTGCCTTAATCACATTTCCCGACCGGTCAACTTGTATGTCAACTATTATTGTGCCGCCTCCTTTGGCTAAATATACTGGGATGGGTAACCTGATGTGATGTCTGTTTTCGAGATAATAATGAATATTACTTTTCCCTGAATAAATAATATTTTTAATTGAATCAGGATCTTGTCCTTCCGTACTTTCTTCAGGCATTTCCAAATTCTTTACATGAGCGATCTCTTTGGATAATTGTTTATCAACATCTGCGACGAGTTTTTTTGCTTCCTCCATGTCACGATTGTAAGTGGCATCAAAAAACTTATCCCTTTTTAAGGCATCGTTCACAGCCCTGTTACTTCCTGAGTTTTGTTCTTCACTTTTTGATTGGTCAGAGGTATTGTTATTATCTGGCATTCTCTTCTCTTCGCGTTCAGTAATTTTTTCTATTTCTTCGGGACCTATGAAATCAAGCAATATGGCTTCTTCTTTTTCAATTTTAACATTAAGGTTCAATTCGGCCACTAATAAACCAGCAACCATTAAAATATGAAAGATAAGGGTTCCTATAATCCCATAAACGTTTTTTCGGTATAGTTCTTTTATATTCAACATAGTGGCAAATTTAATAAAATCGAACACCGTAATTTAAAAATTCGACGAGTAAGGAAATAAAATTCTCATTAGAACCGACCAATCAGGCTTAAATATTTTTAACACTTATTCTTTAAATTAATTAGATAAATTTAGAATTCGAAAAGATCAATCGTAAGTTATGAGAATTGTGTGGATAACTTTTCTGCTTTTTTCTGCGCTATCCCTTGCGGGAAAGGAAATCCCCATGCTTAAAAAGGACTCTTTGGAGGTTCTGATTGTGAAAAATAACCCTGAATTATTTTACGACAGCCTGGAAGTAAGAGCCTCCCGTCATAAAATTACTAAATGGTTGTATGATTGGATGATCCGTTCTGAAAATAAAACGGATACCAGCAATTTATTATCATACGAATACTACAAAACTTTCGAAAATAAAACCATTGGTTCGATCACGATTAAATCGCTTGATGTTTTTGGCCCTGATTTCATCGATACTTCAAAGACAACTGGGATTTGGATTGAACAGATGGCTAATAAGCTGCATTCAAAATCTAACTTGTCTGTAATCCGGAAGAATTTGTGGATCAAAGAGGGGCAGCCACTTGATCCTAACCTGCTTATGGATAATGAACGGTTACTTCGCAGCTTGCCGTATCTGAAAGATGTCAGGATTATTATTAAATCCCGACAGTTTAATAATGATCTGGTTGATATTCTGATCCTGACCAAGGATGTTTTTTCATTTGGCCTTTCAGGAAATTTAAGGGATATAAAACATGGTGAAATTGGAATTTATGATAAGAATATTCTGGGTATAGGCCACGAAATTGGAACAAAACTTATTGCCCACACTTATAAAACTCCGCATATTGGAATTGAGGCATATTATGCAATTAATAACCTGAAAGGAAATTTTATTAACTTTTCAACAGGATATGCCAATAATTTCCTGCGGAAAGGTTTTTTTGTTTCATTTGAACGCGATTTTTTAAGACCAAGATCTGTCTATGCTGGCGGATTAACTGTTTTGAGAAATTTCAGCTCCGATCGGTTAAATTTGAATGACTTTGTCAGGGTTGACTTTCCTCTGAATTATCTTTTTTTGGATAGTTGGTATGGGAGGCGTTTAATGCTTGGGATTAATCCTGGTGATAGCCGCTTTCAGATGACATTATCTGGCAGAATAAGATACGCTTCTTTTTATGACCGTCCTTTGCCTGACCTCAACAACAACCAGTTTTTTGCCAACAGTACTTTTTACCTTGGAAGCCTTAGCTTTTCGAAACGTTCGTATGTTCGCGATTACCTGGTTTACAGCTATGGAATCACAGAAGATATTCCCAAAGGATATTTACACGAACTGGTTTTTGGATATGACCGAAACGAATTTGGGGAACGATGGTACTCGCACGTGTATCTGTCAACAGGCAATCTTTTTATTAACAAACCTTATTATTTCTTTTCCTCCTTTGGATTGGGGACTTTCTGGAAGCCAGATGGTGTCGAACAGGGAATGGCTGACTTTAAGATTAATTTTATTTCTCCATTGTTCAATATCTGGAACGTCCGGACCCGGCAATTTATAAAATTAAACTATACTCTGGGGATTAACCGGTTTGAAATTGAAGATCTATTACTTAGAAACAGGGATGGAATTAGGGGATTTGGAAGCAAGCTCGGTAAAGGCAAGCAGCGTGTGACCCTGAATGTGGAAAATGTTTTTTTTCAGGAAAGGGCTATCCTGAATTTCCAGACTGCCTTCTTTTCATTTTTTGATGTTGGAATTGTTGGGCCTGCCGACCAGTCTATATTTAAACAAAGCTACTATGCCGGAGTCGGCTTGGGTCTTCGTATCCGTAATGAAAACCTTATTTTTAAAACCATCCAGATACGTTTGGCTTTTTACCCTAATCACCCAAGCGATGTGAGTTCAATGGGTTTTCTTCTCGAGGAAGTTTCAAAAACTCGTTTTTATTCTTTTCAGCCACGTGGCCCGGAGCCCCTAAGGTTTGAGTAGTTTACAGTATATGATTTTTTCAATACTCACTTTAACTGAATAAACTCAGTATTTCATCCTCGGAAATAACATTTAAAGGATTGTTCGAACTGATAAATTTTTCGGCCAATGCCGATTTTTTTGATTTTAAAGTCTGGATTTTTTCTTCGATCGAATTTTCGGAAATAAAGCGGTAAACGAAAACTTTTTTATCCTGTCCGATGCGATGCGCGCGGCTGAGCGCCTGATTTTCGGCTGCCGGGTTCCACCACGGATCGATAATGAAAACATAATCGGCCGAAGTAAGGTTCAATCCAACTCCTCCTGCTTTAAGCGAAATCAGAAAAATGTGATTGTCGCGATCCTCCTGAAATTGCCTGATAACTTCTTGTCTGTTCAAAGTTTTTCCGGTTAGCAGCGAGTATTTCCAGTTTTTCGATTCAATTTTAGTCTGAAGCAATTCGAGATGTTTGACAAATGAAGAGAAAATCAAAACCTTGTGGCCTTCGGCAACCAGGTTTTTCAGGCATTGGTATATTTCGTTGAATTTGCCCGATTCGTATTTAAATCCATGATTTGTCAGCACCGGATGGTTGGCCAGTTGCCTCAGCCTGGTCAAACCTTGCAGGATGATCAGGGCCGATTTGTTAATTTTTTTTGTATCAATAAGGTTCAGTATTTCGTTCCGGATCGCTGATTTTTCAGTTTCATAAATTTCCCGCTGTTCTTCAGTCATTTCACAATAGCGGATTTGCTCGGTCAGGGCAGGCAAATCATGGGCAACTTCCTCTTTAGTCCGTCTCAGTACAAACGGACGAATTAGTTTCTGAAGTTTCTCCTGCTGTTGCGGGTCGTTCTTTTTCTCGATCGGGGTGATAAATTCACGTTTAAAATAAGGTAAACTTCCGAGCAATCCTTTGTTCAGGAAGTTGAGTTGAGACCATAAATCTGACAGTGAATTTTCAATGGGCGTTCCGGTAAGCACCAACCGGTATTTCGCCCTGAGTTCAAGAATGCTTTTATAGGTTTTCGACGATGAGTTTTTAATGTACTGGCTTTCGTCCAGAATCAGGTAGAAATATTCGAACGAACTCAACAATTCGAGGTCGTTTCGCATGGTTCCGTAGCTGGTCAGGATAACATCTGAATGGTTGAATGCCCGCGAAAGCCCGGGCGCTTTTTCGCGCTGGCTGCCAATGTGTTGATAAACCTTCAGTGAAGGTGCAAATTTCTGAAGTTCGTTAGCCCAGTTGTGAACCAGCGAAGTTGGCATCACAATAAGCGAGGCTGGCTGGATATCAGAAATGGATACAGGCTTTGGCTGATCGAAAAGTGAAAGCTGCCGGCCATTTACTTTATGTGCCAATTGTTGAATATTTTTTGTCCGCTGAACTTTCAGTAATAAGGCGATGGTTTGAATGGTTTTGCCAAGACCCATATCGTCGGCCAGGCACGCCCCGAATTTGTTCGCAAACAGGTGGTGCATCCACCAAAAGCCGTCTTTTTGGTAATTTCGCAATTCCGCGTTCAAATTTCCAGGAATTTCTGCCTGAATGTACGGGATTCTAACTATTTGTTCCTGAATTTCAGTTGCATCTTCCAATATTAGTTTGAGGTTTTCCTGAAGCAGCAGATAATGGTGTTTCCTGATTTTGATGACATCCCCGTCAAGGCGCGAAAGCGGGAAAAAGTCTTTGTAGGCCGAAAACCAAACTTCGGGCAAAATTACGATTTCGCCGGTTGGAAGCTGAAACTCGCGCAGGCCGGTCATGATGTGCCTGCGTAAACGGATAAACGGGATGTGGTAATCGCCAAACTTCACAATCGCCATAATGTCGAACCAATCTTCCTGGCTTTTAATCTGAATGTCCAATTCTTTTTTGCCCAGGTAGTATTTTTTGTTGAGCTTGTTCTGGACGATCAGAAACCCTGCCGCATCAAGTGTTTCCTTGTTGTTGGACAACCAGTTTAAAGGGCGGTAATAATTGTCCTCATCGGTTTGCAGCTTGTTTTCCAGAGGGTTCCAAAAACCATTTTTATATCTGAGACCGTTCTCTTTTAAGATGTTTAATTGTTCTTCTTCCCACGACCGATCGCGGATAAATTTATTGAACACGAATTGCCCGTCCTGCTTTTCAAGATTGACCGAAGTAGTTGAAGGCGATTCGGCAAGGTAAAGCGTATTGTCGTACCTGAATTTAATTGACAAAACCGGCTGTAATCTCAAATCCTGTTCGAGCGAAATAATCGTTTTCCGGCTTGGGTTTGTCATTCTGATTTCGAATCCAGTGGCTTCAACTTCCGACTCTTTGATCGTATTCAGTAGAAAAGTCTGATAATATTTATCTTCGACCTGCGGAGGAATGGAAACCACTTCCTTAGTAAGGAATGGTGTGATTCGTTTTCCTGAAAGGTGTTCGAACACAAACAGCCTGTTTTGGAGTACAAACGAACACGGAATTGTGCTGATCATCTTGATGGTTTTTCGAAGCAATTCAACCTTTTTGCCCTCATGGCTGATTTTTAACTTGTATTTAGTGCCGTTTTCGTCGCGGTTAAAGTAAAAGATGCTTTCCGAAAAACTGCGGTTAATCCTGATTTCATCCTCATCGTAAAGGTTGGCATATTTTGCATGTTTATTAAACAGGCGGGTCTGACCTTTCATCAGCAGGAGGATACAGCGGTAAATATACTTTTCGATGTACGGACTAATGTGTTTTTGGAAAAGGTCGGTGTCCATGCTTTGAAAAAAGTTGACTTTGTCGGTTTTCCGGCTGAATTTTTTGGTCAGCATTTCATCGCTGTAGTTCTCGATCAATTTCAGCAATTCCAGCTCTGTTTCGGTCAGATTGACTTCCCCGCTTTTATAGTCACGAAGTTTCACCGTTTTCTGGACGGCATAATAATTCCGGTCTTTTTCAATCAGAAGTGGTAAGAAAATACTTCCGACAGCACGGTGTTCGGTTAACGCGATGATAAATTCCTGAGTCAATTTGATCTGGTATTATCGATTTATAAACTTTCCAAACAATTTTTCTGACGCGCCTTTCAGGCACAAACAAAAGATCAAAGATATCCTTAATATTTACAAAAAAATGATAATTATGGACATCCAGTCAAGGAAAATACATTTTATTCAGGAATTTCTGAAATACGCCAATACCAGCATTCTTGACCAGTTTGAAGAAATGTTAAAGATAGAAAGAGAAAAAGTGTTCGAAAAAGAAATAGAACCGATGACTCTTAAGGAATACGAACTACGCGTTGAAAAGGCATTCGAAGATGTCAAAAATAATCGGGTTAAAAGCCAGAAAGTTAAAGCAGGAAATCGCAACATGGAAATAGTTGTTGTTTGGTCTGATACTGCAAAATTGTTTACTGGATTGATGAAGATTTAATTTCAATAGCTACCGTGTTTGATTGCAGAATGGATCCCCAAAAGTTGAAAAGCAAGAATACATAAAATTAAAGCTCTCGAATAATGTACACGCTTAATAATGTAAGGGTTGCAAGTGAAAACTGCCTCTTTGTGGAATTTTCAGACGGTAAAACCAAATTGGTTGATCTCGCTTCTTTTTTTGAAAAGGGTATATTTTCACAATTAAAAGACCCCGGCTACTTTCAACTGGTGAAAAATAACGGCTATTTTATTGCCTGGCCGAACGACCAGGAATTGAGCGCCGATACGCTCTATTACTACTGACCCTTTTTTGAAAGATTGAAGGATTCAATCTTTCAAATCTTGTTCAGACATTGGCTGAAGAATATTATAAATCTTTGGTTCAAAAGAAGCTAAGAACATTCTGGTTAACAAAATCTTTCTGAAAGAACTCGCCAAACTTCCGGCGAAGGAAAGGTTAAAAGTTGAAAAACTCCTTTTTGAAGAAGTTGAAAACTATAAAAGTCCAACACAAATTCCAAATTTTCAAAAATTGAAGGGCTACCGGAATTATTACAAAATCAGGTTTGGTGATTACCGTGCCGGATTAAAACTTGAGAATAACACCCTTTATTTTGAGCGTATCCTTCATCGAAAAGAAATCTACAAATTTTATCCATGGATTTTAATCAAATCCTTTAAGCTATCAGGGATTCCATCCCTTTTTTGAAATATGGAATCCTTAACTTTTCTATTCCTTTCCTTCAAACTATTCCTTTTCATTCATAGCACTTAATTAAGATTTCTTCCAAATTACTTGTGCCGCCAAAAAAGAAAAGCTTTTTAGCTGTATATTCTTAGCACATTACTATTTTTGGCGTTCGTTTCAAAAAATCTAATTTAATACCAGTATAATGAACCAGATAGTTGATAAGGTTCTTTTTTCTGAAAAAGTAGCCAAGTTTGTTGTTGATGCCCCGCGGATTGCCCGTTCGCGCAAGCCTGGCCATTTTGTGATCATTCGTGTGGATGAAAAGGGGGAACGGATTCCGTTGACCATTGCCGGCGCTGACCCGGTAAAAGGTACCATTGATTTGGTAGTTCAAAAGATGGGTGTCAGTTCTTCAAAACTATTTGAATTAAATATTGGCGATCATATTCTTGATGTAGTTGGCCCGCTCGGAAAAGCTACACATATTCATAACGCCGGAACTATTCTGGCTTGTGGCGGTGGGGTTGGTGTTGCACCGATGTTGCCCATTGTTGAAGCTTTTAAAAAGGCAGGTAACCGGGTGATCTCTATTTTGGCAGCCCGAAATAAAGACCTGATCATTCTGGAAAATGAAATCCGGAAATGGTCGGATGAGGTGATTATTATGACCGATGACGGATCGTATGGAACCAAAGGATTGGTAACTGCAGGTGCCGAAGCAGTTATTCAGCGCGAAAAAATAAACGAATGCATTGCTATTGGTCCGGCTGTAATGATGAAATTTACATCTCTTTTAACCAAAAAATATCAAATACCAACTCAGGCCAGTTTGAATGCCATTATGGTTGATGGTACTGGCATGTGCGGTGCCTGCCGCGTCAGTGTTGGCGGGCACACCATGTTTACCTGCATAGACGGACCTGAATTTGATGCCCATCAGATTGATTTTGATGAGTTGATCGTACGGCTAGGTGGCTATGCAGCCGAGGAAAAACTGGCCAACGAACGGTATTTGAAACTTAATTAATCTTTAAGAAATGTCAACAAACAAAGAATATCTCCGGAGTGAACGCGATATGGAATGGCGTGCCGAACTGAGAAAAAAAATTGCCAATAAGGAGCGTACTTTAATGGTCCGCACCAGAATGCCGGAGATGGATCCTGCTGTACGAATCCGATTTCAGGATAGGGAAGTTAACACCGGTCTGACTGCTGCACAGGCTCAATCCGAAGCTTCAAGATGTTTGGATTGTGCAAATCCAACTTGTATCGAAGGATGCCCGGTGAGTATTAATATCCCGAAATTTGTCAAATATATTGAACAGGGAAGTTTCCTTGAAGCAGCTAAAACGCTGAAAGAAACTTCAGCGCTTCCGGCAGTTTGCGGCCGTGTTTGCCCTCAGGAAAAACAATGTGAAGCCACTTGCTTTTACGCCGTTAAGTTGCAGAAAGATCCGGTTGCCATTGGTCATCTTGAACGCTTTGCTGCCGACTACGAGCGTGAAAGCGGATTTGTGTCGGTTCCTGAAGTTGCCCCTTCAAATGGGATTAAAGTTGCTGCAGTTGGTTCGGGCCCCGCGTCGCTTTCGTTTGCCGGCGATATGATTAAACTGGGATACGATGTGACCGTTTTTGAAGCCTTGCACGAAATTGGCGGAGTGTTGAAATACGGTATTCCTGAATTTCGCCTTCCCAATAAAATTGTGGATGTAGAAATAGACAACCTTCGGCAAATGGGAGTGAAGTTTGTCCGCAACTTTATTGTTGGAAAAACAGCCAGTTTCGATGACTTGAAAACAGAAGGTTTTGAGGCCTTTTTTGTCGGAAGTGGAGCTGGCCTGCCTCGGTTTATGAATATTCCGGGTGAAAACTACAATGGAATCCTTTCGTCGA
Source organism: Odoribacter sp. (assembly GCA_013824715.1). Lineage (GTDB taxonomy): Bacteria > Bacteroidota > Bacteroidia > Bacteroidales > Prolixibacteraceae > Aquipluma. The sequence goes on from PNOH01000063.1 coordinate 13,297, forward strand.
ACGAGTACCTGACCCGTGTTAACCTGATGAATGCTGCCAGCGACGAATTTGACACTCCGGTTCTCAGGGGGAAGAATGTAGCTGTGATTGGCGGAGGAAATACGGCCATGGATTCTGTTCGTACAGCAAAACGACTTGGAGCTGAACGGGCGATCATCATTTACCGTCGTTCGCGGGTCGAGATGCCCGCTCGAGTCGAAGAAGTGCATCACGCCGAAGAAGAAGGCATCGAGTTTCTGAACCTGGCCAACCCGGTTGAATACTTTGCAGACGAAAAAGGAAAAGTAAATGGAATGCGTGTTCAGCGTATGGGATTAGGCGAACCTGATGCTTCCGGTCGCCGCCGTCCAATCGTTTTGGAAGGTTCAGAATTTGATATTGCCGTTGATCTGGTAGTTGTGGCTGTTGGGGTATCACCAAATCCGTTGATCCCTTCAGAAGTAAAAGAGCTAAAAGTGAGCAAATGGGGAACCATTGAGGTTAACGAGGAAACGATGCAAAGTTCAATTCCTGAATTGTTTGCAGGAGGAGATATTGTGAGGGGAGGGGCTACGGTTATCCTGGCTATGGGCGACGGAAGAAAAGCTGCTGCTTCCATGCATGAATATCTTCAGGGAAAACATCAGTAAATTGACCATTTGTTCATTGACTATTTACTATTTTTGCTTTGATAGCTAATCGTCAATTGTAAATAATTAAATTGTAAATATTTTTCTTATGGCAAATATATCAACCCGATTTTTCGGACTGGATTTAAAAAGCCCGGTGATTGCAGCAAGCAGCAGTATGACCGGACATGCAGAACAAGTTATTAAACTGGCCGAGGCTGGCGCAGGTGCCATCGTGTTGAAATCAATCTTTGAGGAGGAAATTTATCACGAATTACAGGAAGAACTAAGTCAGAGAAGCAGCTTGCATTCTGATCCGGAATACCTCGATTATTTCGATTATGTGATTAAGGAAGAAAACATTAAGAAATACCTGAAACTGATTTCGGAAGTGAAAGCCAGAACTAATGTGCCCATTATTGCCAGCGTCAATTGTGTGAGTTCAGGCGATTGGGTTTTGTTCGCCCGTAAAATTGAAGAGGCCGGCGCCAATGCCCTGGAACTCAATATGTATGTTTATCCTAAAGTTTACAAGTCGGGCGAAAACGATGAACAATTTTATTTCGATACAATCACTAAAGTTCTTCAGATCGTAAAAATACCTGTAAGCATAAAAATAAGCCATTATTTTACTAACCTGCCGGGCATAGCTGCTAAATTGTCGCAGACAGGAATTGCCGGAATCACTATTTTTAACCGGTTTTATAGCCCGGATATCGATATTGAGTCGCAAACTGTTGTAGTATCCAATATTTTGAGTTCGCCGAACGATTATATTTTACCTTTGCGCTGGACTGGAATTCTATCAGGAATTCTATCATGCGATCTGGCGGCCACAACCGGAATCCATACTACCGAAACAGCATTGAAATTTTTGCTGGCCGGAGCATCTGCCATTCAGGTTGCTTCAGTACTTTATATAGAAGGTACTTCGGCCATTACCCGCATGAATAATGAAATAGCCGATTGGATGGATCAGAAAGGCTATGCCAATCTTAGCGACTTTAATGGCTCATTAAGTCAAACTTCTTCTTCCACCCAGGCTTGGGATAGAGTTCAGTTTATGAAATATTTTGGCGAGAAAGCTTTTTAAGTCACCATATTTAATAGCATCTGGTTTTTTAGAGTTTCATTTAATCGTTTAACCATGAAGTTATTTCTTGCAGTTTGTTTGTTTTTACTGTTAATTGCAATGCCTCATTCCGGTTTTTCACAGAAAGAGGTTGAAATTTCGGGTGTGAAATACATTTTACATACCGTTAAAAAGAGCGAAACGGTTTTCAGCCTTTGCCAGAAATATAAAGTTACCCAAAAAGAAATCCTTCAGGCAAATCAGGGATTAGCTGCTGTTTTACAAACTGGCTCGACGATAAGGATTCCAGTAAAAAAAGTTGAGGCAGAAGCACCGGCAAAAGTTGAGATTGCCAAACCAGCTCAGGTTGATACCGAATTATACTACCATAAAGTTACCAGGAAACAAACCATTTTTTCGATAGCCAAACAATATGGAATAACGGCTAACGATCTGATCAGGTTCAATCCTGAGCTTTCTAATGGCCTGATGGTCGGACAGGTCTTAAAAATTCCGGTTAAAACAGTTTCTCAACTAACTGAACCAATTTCGGTTCAGCAATCAGCAACCAAATATAAAGTTGAAAAAGGGGAGACTCTGTTTTCGTTGGCAGCTCGTTTTGGAGTTGAAGTAAGTGAATTGAAAAAAGCTAATCCATCCCTGTTTTCACGAAGTTTGGAAGCCGGAGAAACCATTCTGATTCCTGCACATTCAGAATTAAATAGTAAAGTTTCAACAGATGAGAATCCAATTTCGTTAAAAGCTGAAGAAATTTACATCTCTGGAAATTGCAGTCCGATATCAGGAAAAAACAACCAGAAATATAAAGCAGGACTATTGCTGCCATTCTATTTGCCCGGAAACGACCAAATTAATCTGACTGGTATTGATAAGACCTCAATAATTGGTAAAATAAGTTTGAATAAGCAGGTAATACTTGCAGCAGGTGATACTGCCACAATTATCAACGGAACCAACATTGACCCAAAAATAGAAGGATTTCTGGAGTTTTATGAAGGAGTTTTGCTGGCTGTCGACAGTCTTCAAAATAAAGGGATGAACATCGAATTGTTTGTGTTTGATGCAAGCAACCAGCAAATGATTAATGCTTTGCTTCAGTTGGACGAATTTCGCGACCTGAACCTGATTATTGGTCCGGTTTATCCCGAACTTCAGGAAACAGTTGCTTCTTTTGCTGCAAAAAACCGTATTCCAATGATTTCACCACTTTCGCCAACTGGTAATTTTGAGCAGAATAATTCCTGGTATTTCAAAGTTAATCCGACCAAAGAGTTTCAGATTGAGCAAACAGCAACTTATATAGGTAGTGAATTTTTGGGCAAAAACTTTATCCTTCTGCAATTGAGTGGAAATTCAACTTCAACAGAGGCTAAACTTGCTCAAATGAGTATCGAAAAGCTGGCAGAACAGTCAGGAAAGAATATGTTTCACGAATATAATTTTCAGAAGCAGGGAGTAAATTCAATAAAACCTATTCTATCTGAAACTGGTGAAAATATATTCTTCATTCCAACCGACAATGAGGCTCAGGTAAGCGTGGCCGTTACCAATCTGAATGCTTTGGCTGAAAATTATAACATTGTGCTGATGGGGACTCCAACCCTGACTAAACTGAAAAGTATCCAGACCGAGAATTTTCATCGCGTTAGGTTACGCTATTTGTCGCACTATTTTATCGATTATAACAAACCCCTTGTTCGTCGGTTTGTCAGTCAGTACCGCGAAATTTTCTCGGCTGAACCAACCCAATTCAGTCACCAGGGATTTGATGTGGCCTACTATTTCCTTAGTGCGCTTTACCGTTACGGAAAGGATTTCAGGAATTGTTTGCCTGATTATCCAATGGAATTGACCCAGATGTTTTTTGATTTCAGAAAAGTTACCCCTATGGGTGGTTATATGAATACAGGTTTATTTGTGACCGCATACGAACGGAATTTTGATATCCTCAATTATGGATCTATCGGAGGAAAATAAGCGAATCGTAATAATTACCTTGTTGTTTGTGCACGCTATATAATTTAGAAATGAAGAATTATGAAAAGATTAAGCCTTTTATTGATGGCGGTCTGTTTGATTACAAATAGTTGGGTAGCTGCTAAATCAAATAGAAATACAGGATTGGCTATGGCCGTTAAAATGGCCGATTCCGAAATCAAACAATTCCCTGAACCCTGGACTGTTGATTTTAACCCCAAACCTGTCTGGAACTATACTCAAGGTTTGATTGCCCATTCCATGATCAAACTTTGGAATGAAAACGGCAATGAAGCATATTACGATTACGCCAAAACATACGCTGACAAGTTTATCGATTCTATTGGAAATATTTTGACTTACGAAAAGATTGATTACAACATTGATGCAGTTAATTCCGGAAAATTCCTTTTCGCTATTTACGGGAAAACCAAAGATGAACGGTATCTGAAAGCGATCCACCATCTTCGCGATCAGCTCAAAACACATCCGCGTACTTCGGAAGGAGGTTTCTGGCATAAAAACCGCTATCCCCATCAAATGTGGCTCGATGGTTTGTATATGGGCGCTCCTTTCTATGCACAATATGCCCAGCATTTTCATGAACCGGAGCTTTTCGATGATGTGGTCAAACAATTTGTCCTTGTACATAAATACACTTACAATTCGGAAACCGGTCTGAACTATCATGGATGGGATGAAAGCAAACAACAAAAATGGGCCAATCCTGAAACTGGCTGCTCTCCGCATTACTGGGGAAGAGCCGAAGGGTGGTATGCAATGGCTTTAGTTGATGTATTGGATTATCTTCCACAAGAACATGCCGGTCGTGTAAAAATCCTTGAAATCCTGAATCAGGTAGCAGCAGGTATCAAAAAATATCAGGATACTAAAACAGGCTTGTGGTACCAGGTTCTGGATCAGGGCAGCCGCGAAGGAAATTATCTGGAAGCAACAGCCTCGTCCATGTTTGCCTATGCCTTGCTGAAAGCTGGCCGAAAGGGCTACATCAGTAAGGATTACAAATCAGTAGCCACCAAAGCTTATTTGGGAATCGTTAAAAACCTGATCAAGGACAATGGTGACGGAACAATCAGACTGACTAAATGCTGCTCGGTGGCTGGTTTGGGTGGAAACCCTTACCGCGATGGTTCATACGAATACTATATCAAAGAACCAGTGCGCGACAACGATCCGAAAGGAGTGGGGCCGTTTATCATGGCTTCACTCGAATTCAATATGAATTGATTAACGAAGTTCACGAAAAAACCAGCCTATATGAAAAACCTGATTCTCTGTTTCACTCTTCTTACTAATTTCTTGTTTGCTCAAACTGTCGAAGAAACCTACCGCAAATCCTTAAAGGAGGTTTTAAAAGATGTGGAAACCCGGTTTCAGGTACAACTGAAATGCGATGAAAAGTTGTTGAATAACAGAACAGTCAATTACGCCAAATGGCGGTTCAGGAGCGACGTTGAAGCTACTTTAAACCTGGTTTTAGGCCCACTCGATCTGGTTTTCACTCAGACCGGGGATAAAACTTACCTGATTGAAGCTTTTCAATATCACCGCCGTCCGGTGGAAGAAGGCCGTAAATATCTTGAAAGTTTACTCACTTTATACCCGGCATTGCCCGCATGGGAAAGCCGAAAAGCTGAACTTCACACCTGTATTTCAGCAAAACTAAATTTATCGCCTTTCCCCGAAAAAACAGCTTTAAACCCTATTTATGCCAACAGACGGACGCTCGACGGATACATGGCCGAAAATGTGGCCATCGAATCGCTTCCGGGCGTTTATGTCAGCGGAACTTTATACCGGCCATTGAAAAGCAAAGGCCCGTTTCCAGCAGTACTGGTGGCACAGGGACATTTTGAACTTCAGCATTATAGTGATGATACCCAAATACTTTGTTCAACGTTGGCCCGGATGGGAGCCGTTGTTTTCAGTTACGATATGTTTGCCAAAGGCGAAGAAAGTCTGCAGTTTGCTTTCGAAGACCATCGTACTGGTTTGGCCACAACTATGCAAACCCTGAACAGCAAACGGGTTCTCGATTTTTTGAGTGAGTTGCCGTATGTTGATCCAAAACGCATTGGTATGACCGGAGCTTCGGGCGGAGGTACACAAACTTTTTTAATGGCAGCACTCGATTTGCGGATTGCAGTGAGCGTTCCGGTAGTGATGGTTTCATCGTGGTTCTTTGGTGGTTGCCCCTGCGAGAGCGGCCTGCCTGTTCATTCGTGTGGCGAACAGGGCACTAACAATGTGGAAATTGCCGCTATGACTTCTCCGCGCCCCATGTTGATTGTTTCCGATGGTGGCGACTGGACAGCAAATGTTCCTGAAATTGAATTTCCTTATCTTCAGAAAATATATGCTTTTTACGGAAAGACTGATTTGCTTGAGAATGTTCATCTGTCCAAAGAAGGTCACGATTACGGACCTTCGAAGCGGCAGGCAACCTACAAGTTTCTGGCCAAACACTTAGGTTTGAACCTCGAAACTGTCAAATTGAAAACCGGCGGGGTAGATGAATCTAAATGCACCATCGAAGCTAAACCTGCTATGCTGGTATTTGGCGAGAATGGTGAAAAGCTTCCTGCACAAGCTATCCGTGGGATTGAATCTTTGAAAAAGTTAATTTTCAAATAAATATTTATCAGGAATAATTCCAGGATTTTATTAATTCCGTATGAACTTACTAAAAACAATATTCACGCTGGTTACAGCGGTTCTGTTTTCGGTCTGTGCAGTTTCTCAGACTGTATCTAAAACCTGGCAAACCGAAGATTTGTACAAAGGGATCGAATTCAAAATGTCCCGTGTTCAGGAACCGGTAATTCCGAAAAATTCAGTTTCGATTACCGATTTCGGGGCAACGAGCGGAGGA
>PNOH01000064.1 GCA_013824715.1 Odoribacter sp.
TAATCTATCTATCTATTTAAAATGAAAACCCGGGAATGCCACCCGGGTTTTTCTGTTCTGTGCAGTAAAATTCATACCTTTACACAACGAATTTAAAACAGGTTTATATGAAAAGGATGGATTTAACCATATTAGTAGAAAAAGGCGAAAATGGTTTTTATGTAGGCCAAATACAAGAATATCCTCCTGTTATGTCACAGGGCGAAACGCTGGACGAATTGAAGGAAAACCTGAAGGATGCACTGACACTTTTTCTGGAAGTGCAAAAAGAACAAGTCGAGAAAGATTATTCTAAGCGAAAAATTGTAAAACGAAGATTGATTTTTTCGCAATGAAACTGAAGGATTTTGAAAAGCACCTGACCGATCATGGCTGTAAGTTATTACGTGAAGGTGGTAATCATTCAATTTGGGTAAACAAGGCAAATTTGAAGCAATCAGCCGTTGTAAGGCATAAAGAAATTGATAACCGGTTGTGTAAAAACATCTGCAAACAACTGGATATTCCTTCGGTATAATTAGTGCGCAAATAGTGCAATAGATTCGAAATTCAAATGTCGCCCGGATTTTTCGTTTTTAAAAAGGTATCTTCAATACTTACTTTCAATGACTTTTATGTAACTCCCTTTTCTTGAGACGAAATCCATTCCGTCCGAAAGATTGGGAAAGCCATTTTCAACTGCTTTCAATTGCATTCAAGTCATTCTTTTGGGGCTAAATATTTCCCATTCTGAGAAACAACAAATGACAACAAATGACAACTAAAACAACCATTTCATTCCGTTCTACTTATCCCTGAACAGATGAAAAAAGCCGCTCGTTCGTCGTCGTTCGTTATCGCGCCCCCGACCTTCAACCACATAATAATAAACGCCCGGTGTGCAGACTTTTCCACCCACTTTTCCGTCCCAAACCGATTGCGGAACCGTTTCAACTGTATTTCCGAAATTAATGACATTGTTGCTTTCCCAAACATGAAGTAACTTTCCCCAGCGGTTAAAAATGGAGATCTTAATCTCCTTCATCGACCAGAATTTAATGATGAACTCATCATTCATTCCGTCGCCGTTTGGTGTGAAAACATTGGGGGCATCAACAAACGAAGTGTCGGCAACAATATATCCATCCAGATAGATCGTATCGAAACAGGTGTGAAACTCGGATACTTTCCTTGAAACCAGTTTGACCTTATATGAACCGGAGTTTTCAAAAGTATAAACCGGGTTGTCGTTGTATAATTTGATGAGGATGCTATCTTTTACAATACCATTATTTGCAGCAGATTCACGTTTAATTTCATCGAGGTCCCTGAAGATAAACCATTCAAACTTACCCGGATCACCATTTTCTGAGTCGTTCGTAAAGGTAACCTCCAGCGGCGCTTCGCCCTTATCAGTACTCACCGAAAACAAGGCTTTGGTTACAATCGACCGGTATAGCACATCGGATTGTGCGACACAACCAAATTTATCGCTTACCTGAAAAGTATATTTTGTATCTTTTGTTGGCGGATCAAAAACTTTAGAGTTGATAACCCGGCTAACAACCACGTCGCCATCCAGCCATTTTACCTGAATGCCTTTATTTAGTTCCAAAGGTTGTCTGTTCGATAAATCTGTATAAATCAATTTCGGGGTATCGAATGTCCCTTTTAAAGTAAACGAATTGCAATCAGACTCCGGAATTTCGGCTGCTGATTCGATGTAGTTATTAAAAACCCAGGCCGTATAAGTTTTTTCTCCTGAAGTGGACTTTACCTTGACCTGGTAACAACCGTTCTCTAAACCTGAAATCGTTGAAGTGGTTTTGCCTGATGAATCGGTGGAAAAGAAATCGAAATTTCCGGTAAGCGGATTATATTTCTGCCACTCGAAACTTGCCGGTTCATTGTTTGACGAATTTGCGATCAAAGCTGCATTTACATCCCCTTTTTGCCCGCAAAAAACATGGATTTTATCCTGACTTCCACCCGAATATTCAGTAGGTACAACTTCATCAGCGGTAGAGGTAATCTGTGTAAAACCAATACCCGGAACAAGGATTAAACAGGAACAAAGGAGTAATCCGCCAAGCAGTTTAAATAGGTTCATTTTTCAATTTCTTTATCAGTTCACAATATTAACGCTAAAAAATGATTTATCTTTTGTGGCGCTTGAAATTTTCTGGCTGCAATAGCTCAACCACAAAGTCCTCGAAGGTTTTTCACAAAGAACTCAAAGTAAACAGAAAAGAATTACAAGATTTAATCGTACTGTACTTTGTGGTAACCTTTGTGTTCATAGTGGTTAAAACAAGTATTGTTGAAAAGTCTTTCCCTTTCAGCCACGGAAACAACAAAAACAATTTTACTTTTGGTGACCAAACCGAATAGAAAAAATAGTGGCGGATTATTTAAACGAATTGAATGAGGCTCAGAGGCTTGCCGTTGAAAACATCAATGGCGCCTCGTTAATTATTGCCGGCGCCGGCTCCGGGAAAACCAGGGTTTTGACCTACCGCATTACCCATTTGTTGAAAAACGGGATTCGTCCGGGTTCCATTTTGGCGCTTACTTTTACCAACAAAGCCGCCCGCGAGATGAAAGACCGGATCGGCAAAATGGTAGGCCAAAATACCGCCAGATACCTGTGGATGGGAACTTTTCACTCCATTTTTGCCCGGATTTTGCGAACCGAATCAGAAACACTCGGGTATCCGTCAAACTTCACCATTTACGACTCGGCCGATTCAAAAAGCCTGATTAAAAGCATAATCAAAGATTTAGGCTTCGACGATAAAACGTACAAACCTGGAGTAGTTTCTTCACGGATTTCAGCAGCAAAAAACAATTTGGTTTCTTCGGAAGTCTATCCCACCTTGCCCGAAATTAAAGAATATGATCAAAGTATCAAGATGCCTTTGATCAGCCTGATATATAAAGAATATGCCAAACGGTGCTTTCTGGCCGGGGCAATGGATTTCGACGATTTGCTCCTGAAAACCAATACCCTTTTCAGGAGCCATCCTGAAATCCTGGCCAAATACCAACGCATCTTCGATTATATCCTCGTGGATGAGTACCAGGATACTAACCATTCGCAATACATGATCATTAAAAAGCTGGCTGCTACACACAACAACATTTGCGTGGTAGGAGACGATGCCCAGAGTATTTATTCCTTCCGTGGGGCGCGGATCGAAAACATCCTGAATTTTCAGACTGATTATCCCGGACACAAGGTATATAAACTGGAACAGAATTACCGCTCGACCCAAACCATTGTTGATGCGGCAAACAGCGTTATCGCCAAAAACAAAAGGCAGATTCGGAAGAATGTATTTTCAGAAAAAGAAAAAGGCGCATTAATTAAAGTAATGAGCGCTATTACCGATAACGAGGAGGGCTATCTGGTAGCCAACGAAATTGCCGAAACCCGAATGCGCAACCATTTCATGTTTTCCGACTATGCCATTTTATACCGCACCAATGCCCAATCGCGTATTTTCGAAGAATCGCTCCGGAAACGGAATATTCCTTATCGAATTTATGGCGGCCTCTCTTTTTACCAGCGAAAGGAAATCAAGGATTTGCTCGGTTATTTCAGGTTGGTCATTAACCCGAAAGATAATGAAGCATTTAAGCGTATTATTAATTATCCGGCCAGGGGAATAGGGCAGACCAGCCTCACCAAACTTGAACAATTCGCTTCCCAAAATAACCTTTGTATTTGGGAATTTGCAACCAATATTCCTATGCTGTTGAGCGAATTCAATAAAGGAACGGTAGCTAAAATCAAAGAGTTCACAAAACTCATCGAACGGTTCAGGGAAAAGCTTGAAACACACAATGCCTTCGAACTGGCAACCGAAATCGCAACTGGTTCAGAAATCATAAAAGATATTTACAAAGAACAAACGCCCGAAGGTGTCAGCCGTTTCGAGAACATTCAGGAATTGCTCAACGGTATTCAGGAATTTTCCATTTCGGCGCACGAAGAAGGAACTTCAAATAAATTGAACAATTACATGGAGGATGTTGCGCTGATTACTGATCAGGATAATGAAAAAGAAGAAAATACCGACCGGGTAACCATGATGACCATCCACTCGGCCAAAGGACTTGAATTCAAAAATGTTTTCATAGTTGGAGTTGAAGAAAATCTGTTCCCTTCGAATCAATCCGGACAAAAGACCATGGAAGATTTTGAGGAAGAGCGTCGCTTGTTTTATGTAGCGCTAACCCGTGCAGAGCAAAATGTTTATTTGACTTATGCCCGTCAGCGCTACAAATGGGGCAAACTTGACTTCTGCGACAAAAGCCGGTTTATTGATGAAATTGACTCTCAATACCTGAACATGCCCATTGAAAAGGATCCTGTTTTTTATGGCGACCTCCACGATTTGTCTTTTTCGGCGCCCAGACCACGGCCGCAAAGCGCTCCGATTCCCGGATTCAGGTCTTCTTCGGCCATTCAGCCCGACTTGCAGCAAAAATTAACCAAACTGCGTGAAGCGAAAAATGAAGCTGAGGCATTTGATTATAGCAATCCGGAAGAAATTCAGGCCGGAATGATTGTTGAACATCAACGTTTCGGTCGGGGAAAAGTGCTGCAAATGGAAGGAAAAATGCCCGATATCCAGGCAACCGTATTTTTTCAGAACGCCGGGAAAAAACAACTTCTGTTAAAATTCGCAAAACTCAGGATAATTAGTTAGTTTTGCAGTGTAATTCCAAATATGAGTAGTTTTTGCCTCTTTTTTTTGCCGACAAAACTATTTTGATTTAATTTGCACTGAATTCATCTTCATCCTGATTATCTACACCCAATCCCTTTTTTTAAGATAACAGCCTGATTTTTTTAAGAAAACTTTATTTATTTACATGGATTATAATTCTAATCGAAGTAAGTTGGCTATCCCTGAATATGGTAGAAACTTACAAAACATGGTCAATCATATCATGACCATTGAAGACCGCAATGAACGCAACAGGGCTGCCAGGACCATCATCGACATCATGGGTATGATGTACCCATACCTGCGAGACATCAACGATTTCAAGCACAAGCTTTGGGACCATCTGGCTATTATGGCTAATTTTCAATTAGACATTGATTATCCATATACACCTCCATCTCCGGAATTTTTCAATACGCCCCCGCTCCGGATTCCTTACGATAATAATAAAATCAAATATCGTCACTATGGAAAAACGATCGAAACTTTAATTGAAAAGGCTGCCGTTTACGAAGATGAAAAAGAACGCGAACTGTTGATTAAACTGATTGCCAATCACATGAAAAAGAGTTATGTGATGTGGAATAAGGATTCGGTAACCGACGACAAAATACTGCTGGATATCGAGGAGCTTTCGAAGGGCAAAATTAAATGCACCGATATGGTACTTACCGAAACCAAAGATATTTTATTCCGGGCTCAGAAAAAGCAAAATCCAGCCAGCAATATTCCGGGGCGAAAATTCCAGAAACCAGACGATCGCAAACAACAGCGTCCATTGAATCAGTAGATAATACTTTATTTTTCTCGGATGGCAACTTTTAGAATCGAAGGTGGCAAACCATTGCACGGTGAATTATACCCTCAGGGAGCAAAAAACGAAGCGCTTCAGGTTATTTGTGCAGTTCTGCTTTCTCCTGATAAGATTCAGATTAGAAATATTCCTGAAATCAGTGATGTCATCAAGCTGATTGAAATCCTGACTGAGCTTGGAGTAAAGGCCGAACGGATTGGAAAAGGAAACTATACCTTCCAGGCCGACGAAATCCAACTTGATTATCTTAAAACCGAAGCATTTGCCAGACAAGCTTCAAGTCTGCGAGGTTCCATCATGGTACTGGGCCCGCTTTTGGCGCGATTTGGAATTGGATACATTCCCCAACCCGGTGGCGATAAAATCGGGCGCCGGCGGCTCGACACCCATTTTGCAGGTCTGCAAAAGCTGGGAGCAACCTTTAATTACAATCCTGAAGAGCATTTTTTCCGTGTTGAAACTTCAGGACTGAAAGGAACCTACATGCTTCTTGACGAAGCTTCGGTAACCGGAACAGCAAATCTGGTGATGGCCGCTTCATTGGCCGAAGGAACAACCACCATTTACAATGCCGCCTGCGAACCATACCTTCAGCAATTGTGCAAAATGCTGGTTTCGATGGGGGCAATAATTGAAGGAATTGGATCGAATTTACTTTCAGTGAAAGGAGTTGGCTCGCTTACCGGATGCTCGCACCAAATACTGCCCGACATGATTGAAGTCGGAAGTTTCATCGGACTGGCTGCCATGACCAATTCTGAAATTACCATCCGGAATGCCGGAATTCAGCATTTGGGAATCATTCCGGAACAATTCAAACGGCTTGGGATCAAGATAGAAGAACGAAATGATGACTTGTTCATCCCGGCACAGGATCATTATGAGATTGAAACTTTCATTGACGGTTCAATTATGACCATTGCCGATGCGCCCTGGCCCGGATTGACCCCCGATTTGCTCAGCATATTTCTTGTCATAGCCACCCAGGCGAAGGGAAGTGTACTGATTCACCAAAAGATGTTCGAAAGCCGGCTATTCTTTGTCGATAAACTGATTGATATGGGTGCACAGATTATTCTTTGCGATCCGCACAGGGCAACAGTAATCGGACTCGACCATAAACTTCCACTAAGGGCTACAACTATGAGCTCGCCTGATATTCGTGCTGGTGTGGCTTTGCTCATCGCAGCTCTTTCGGCCCAGGGAACCAGCAAAATCTCCAACATTGAACAAATCGACCGTGGGTACGAAAATATCGATGACCGGTTGAATTCGATCGGTGCCAGTATTTCCAGGCTTGACTGATAGATTTTCATGACCATGTTCTGTTAATATTTCCCAACAAAATCAGCTTATTTTACAATCATGTTTCTGTTTTGTTATTTTTGCGGTTCGTTGTATTATAAATCTCAGAATATTTTGAACATGAAAATGAAAATTACACTTGTTATTGCTTTATTTTTCGCAATGATTAACCTCGCAAACGCCGCTCCAACAAAAACGGCAACTAAAGAAGTAACCATCGGACTAAACCTTGGAAACAAAGCGCCTGAAATTATTGAGAAAACACGGGATGGAAAAGACCTTAAACTTTCGTCGTTACAAGGTAAATTAGTTCTGATTGATTTCTGGGCAGCCTGGTGTGGCCCATGCCGCCGCGAAAACCCTAATGTGGTGGCAACTTACGAAAAATTTAAAGATTCGAAATTCCGGAATGCAAATGGATTTACCGTGTTCGGTGTTTCGCTCGACAAGGACAAAGCAGCATGGGAACAAGCCATTGTCGCTGATAAGCTTAGTTGGGAATACCATGTAAGCGATTTGCAGGGTTGGAACTCTAAATTTGCCGGAATATATGGCGTTCGAGGTATTCCAGCTAATTTTTTGATTGACGGGGATGGAATCATTGTTGGTAAAAACCTTCGGGGCCCGGCATTGGAACAGGCCATCTCAGCGCTCCTGAAATAGATTATCTTATGACACAGAAAAGGGCAGTTCGTTTTACGGGCTGCCCTTTTTGCGTCAGAAGGATTGATTTTATTTCGCCCGTTCCAAAGTAATCGTCTTGGTTGGCTGGTCGCAAACTTCAGCAGGCCCCCAGTATTGAATAGGTCCCGGATATACGTATGAAGTTTCAATGGCCCATTTTTCACGGTGAGTTGCCAAATATTTGAATGGTGCACTTTCAAGTTCAACCAATGCTTTTTGAATAACCGGTTTCATGTGACCATGACGGCGTTCCATGTTCATCATCATGGTTATCGGAACACCACCGGCAATCCATTCGGCTGCAGGGGCAGTCAGGTTACGAACCGATGACATGTACCCTGTTTTACCTTCAGCAATCAGGAATGATGCGTTGTATCCCAGTGAATAACAATAATCAGCATCGAAGTTTGATGGGGCTGCACAACGGCCTTCGTAACCGAAGAAATGATATTGAGTTCCGAATTTGCCATGAAAATCACCTGCCTTTTTCATTTCTTTTAGCCGGCTCTTAACCATTTCACCCAATAGTTTTTCGGTTTCGATGAGCGACACTTGTACGTTTCCATGTGGATCGCGGTCAAGAGTCAACTGATCGGCAATTCCTGAAGGAAGTGAAGTGTAAACTTTTGCTGATTCAGCCGATAATATTCCTGCAACAAATACGCGACCTTCTGTTTTGCTGGTAAATGACTTGAATTTCTGTTCCGTTTCTGAACCTTCTGCGAGTAAATCGTTCAATTCTGAAATCAGGATTTTCATTTCAGGAACAAATTCGACCAAACCTTCAGGAATTAAAGCTACACCGAAGTTTTCTCCGTTGGCAGCACGTTTGGCAACGATTCCGGCCATGTAGTCCACTATTTCACCCAAGGTTTGTTTCTTCAGTGCCACTTCTTCCGAAATCAAAGTAATGTTAGGTTGAGTTTGCAGAGCGCATTCCAACCCAATGTGTGAAGCCGAACGCCCCATCAGTTTAATGAAGTGCCAGTATTTTTTTGCAGAGGTAGCATCGCGTTCAACATTACCGATCAATTCAGAATAGACTTTGGTAGCAGTATCGAAACCGAAAGATGTTTCGATCATATCGTTTTTCAGGTCGCCATCAATGGTTTTCGGGCAACCGATTACCTGGATACCTGTATTTTTAGCTGCATAATATTCGGTCAGCACACAAGCATTTGTATTGCTGTCGTCACCGCCAATGATAATTAGCGCATTAATATTCAGTACTTTAATAATTTCGGTACCTTTATCGTACTGTGCAGTTTCTTCGAGTTTGGTGCGACCTGAACCAATGATGTCGAATCCCCCTGTATTGCGGTATTCATCTATGATTTCGGCTGTAAGTTCAATGTACCGGTGATCAACCAGGCCGCCCGGGCCACCTATAAATCCATAAAGTTTGCTGCCCGGGTTGATGTTTTTGATTCCATCAAAAATTCCTGAAATTACATTGTGGCCTCCTGGAGCCTGACCTCCGGAGAGGATTACACCAACATTAACTGCCGGATATGATTGCTTATCTTCACAAGCTTCGAAAGTAATTAAAGGCATTCCATAAGTTTTGGGAAAAAGTCCCTTAATGTCATTCTGATCAGCAACCGATTCGGTTTTGTAACCTTCAACCAGCTTAACTGAAGATTTCAATGACTTTGGAAGTTTGGGCCGATATTTAGCTCTTTCTGATTGTAATGCGCTAATGGTCATAGTTATTTTTTTTGATAGAATTTACTTTTGCAATATTGCGTTAAAAGTAAACTAAAACCACGGTTTTTTCGACCAGAATAAAAGCATATTACAGCTTTTTAAAGATAATTTAAACCAGTCAGGTCAACCAATCAAAAAATCGGCAATGTTACCTAAACTACTGGCTGTTCCCTTATATAACTCGCTGTATTTGCAGCGGGTACAACTTATTACGGTGAACTTTTTATTCTGAATATCAAAAAACCTTGAAAAACCCTTTCCGGTAGTACGGATTTCGTCCACTTCGGCTTGTGTGTTGTTACACTTTGGACAATGATACTTGGTGTGTTGCATGATTTATCTGGATTAAATTTCTTCCATCAACTGACGGACAAGTTTATCTTTTAAGTTCATTCATTTTCATTGATTGTTTTTTGCCTATGAATGATGTGAAACAAATGACCACAAATGACCTTTTCTTCTCTCAAAAATCTACTCATTTTCAACATTCGGTTCCTCCTGAATACTCTTTTCAACCGTTCTGCGGGCATCGCGAAGCGCCTTGGTAATAATCCATTCTATTTGACCGTTTGAGCTGCGGAATTCCTGTGCTGCCCATTTTTCGATAGCATCATATATGTCAGGATCAATTCTCAGTACAAATGACTTTTTCTTTGCCATAACTTTTCCTTTTCTCTATATTCTATCCCCAATCATATTGAACAAAAACCACTTTCCAGAAGGTTTTATTTGGTTTGTAATTTTATCCATTTTAAAATCTCTGTCATTGCAGTTGGAGAAAAAGTTTGTTCGATTGTTGCATATTCGGCAGGTAAACCAGTTTTACATTCCTGAAACAAGTGATTTAAACCGGGAAGTTCAATCGTTGTAACTTTTTTATTTCCTCCTTTGGCCAAGGCTTTTTTTATAGCTTTCAAATTCTCTTTTGGTGGAACCTGCAAGTCTTTCTCGCCGTTGAGGGCTAAAACCGGACATTTTACCTTCTTCAACGCCTCTGCCGGATTATAGTTGATGAAATACAACATCCATGGACTTGTAATTTGATCAACCTGTAATTTTACAAAATCATCTTCGGACATTCCTTCAGGCTTAAAAGTATTTCCACTTTCAGCCAGGGACTTTTTGATATAATTTGTCAAATCTACTTTTAGCTGATCAGTCGTTTTGGCTTTTTCAACCAGTTCATAGGCTCCAAGATTGATCATTCTTGCCTTCTTTAAATCCTCATCACTAAGCCCTGATGCTTTCCCAATTAATTCCTGCTGTAACAGAAGTAATTGGTCTCCAGAAATTCCAGTGCCAGCCAACAATACAATAAAAGCTATATCTTTTGTACTGTTTGCAACCATTGGTGCGATAATTCCTCCTTCGCTGTGTCCGATTAATCCAATTTTCTTTTTATTAATTTCCTTTCTTGTTAACAAATAAGTTAAGCCAGCCTCTACATCAGATGAGAAGTCTAAACTTGTTGCGCCATTGAAGTTTCCCTTTGAAGATGCTGTTCCTCTATCATCGAAACGAAAAACAGCAATTCCATTCTTTGTTAAAAAATCTGATAGAACAAGAAAAGGTTTGTGACCCATTAATTCTTCATCTCTGTTCTGCGGGCCGCTTCCACTTATTAAAACGACGGCAGGAAAGACCCCTTCCTTTTTGGGAAGCGTTAAGGTTCCGGCTAAAGTTATACCTGCCTTGGCATTCTCAAAAGTGACTTCTTCTTCGTAGTAGGAATATGGTTTTATAGGTTCCTGAGGTCTGATAATTTTTTCTTTTTCGGCTATTTCTTTTGACAGATTCAGAGGGAAAGACATTCCAGCTTGTTTGAAATTACCCACGATGTTATTACCCTTATCTAAAACACCTTCATATTCAATTCCTGCATTTGAAACAGCAAGTTTTAAAGTCTGGTTTTCAAAACTTGTATAAGTTACAAGAATACCTTTTGCACCCTGGTCGGGGCTGTCCATGGTTGAACTGAATCCTTTTTCGGCTTTATTTATATTGAATACAATCCTTAATTGTGTTCCCTGAACTTTAAGTATTCCGTTCCATTGTCCTGTAATGTCTTGTCCAAAAGCAAGAGTTGCTGCCAGAACTCCAAGAAAAAAAGCTATGATTTGTATTTTCATCCGTCTGTTCTTTTATTTTTTTGATTTCATCATTTCGTCCATTGCATACATGATTGCTTGTGAACGCTGTGTTCCAAACAAAACTTTCTTACCATTGGTCAGGTAAAGTTGCAGTCCAATATTTCCGCAAACATTATAAGCTTTTCCCCATTTTCGGCCAAGTCCATATCGGATACCCCATCCGCCATAATCCAGAATCGGACTATATTTTCGGATTTCGTAACGTTGAATTTCGGCTTTCGAAATAAGCCTGTTTTTGAAAATCACTGGGAAAAACCGATAATGAATTCCATCCTGATCAATCCAGACTTCAAGTTTAAGTGAGAAAATGACCCATATGGCGATACACATGGCAAAAAAAACAACAATAAGTACCGCATTCGGTGCAGGACTTTCACCAATCTGAACGCCTTTTACGGTTTGCATATATAGGGTATAAATGCTCATAATCATTACCGGAACAGTTGCGGCAAATATCAGAAGGATGTACCACCATTGCCTAAATTGTTGAGTCTCCTTAAAAAGTACTTTCTTCATTGCGTTATTGATATAGTGTCCCTGTATTCACAACAGGAGTAGCTTCTTTGTCGCCACATAAAACTACCAGAAGATTGCTCACCATGGTAGCTTTTTTATCTTCGTCAAGAGTTACAATTTCGCGTTTGCTTAATTCTGCCAAAGCCATTTCTACCATACTGACTGCACCTTCAACGATTTTAAACCGTGCGGCCACTATCGCTGTGGCTTGTTGGCGTTTCAACATGGCCTGGGCAATTTCCTGTGCATAGGCAATGTAATTGATACGGGCTTCGATCACATGAATTCCGGCGATTTCAAGGCGTTCACGTATTTCACCTTCGAGCATATGATTGACTTCTTCGCCACCATCGCGCAAAGTTATTTTTGCATGGTCGTCTTCAATATTGTCGTACGGATACAAGCCTGCCAGTTTACGCAAAGCAGCTTCACTCTGTACCACAACGAAATGTTCGTATTCGTCAACGCCGAAAGCAGCGCGATAAGTTTCTTCTACCTTCCACACTAAAACGAGGCCAATCATAATCGGATTACCCAATTTGTCATTCACTTTAATAGGCTCGCTGTTAAAGTTACGGGCCCTTAGAGAAAATTTCTTTTTTACGAAGAATGGATTGACCCAGAAAAATCCATTGTCCTTAAGGGTCCCCTTGTATGCTCCAAACAGAACCAGCACATAACACTGATTTGGATCAACCGCGATAAATCCCGGGGCTAACAGCACAAATAAAAAGATCAGGATAACAGAAGGAACAATTATTTCTGTTATAAACCCGGCTATTGCCAGAGCAAGAAGTACAAATTCGATCACCAGGAACAAATAACCGGAACGGGCAGTAAATGACTTTTCCATACTATTAAATTTAAATTGATATGATATTAAATTGATATCACAAATGTAAATAAAAAAAAGCATCTTTGTCAAGATGCTTTAGAACATTTTTTGCGGTTCAATTCAGATTCAATTCAATATTTCCGGTTTTGTGCGATTGAAGCACTTCGTATTGAGAGGCAAAATCTAAAATCGCATCAATACTACTCTGTGAAGGTTCAAACTCAATCTGATCAAAATCCAAATTGTAGCTTTCATAATTTCCATCAGAAAACTGAAAGAATTCAATTTCTTTCTTTCCGGCCTGATATGAATTGATCAAATAATCTAAGGTAGAGAATTTACTCATAGGCTATCGTTACTGTTTTTAGTTATAAAACTATAACGCTGCCTTTGAAATAATATTGCAGGTACCTGCCTAAATTTTTGTCAGGCTTAGTTTTTTTTTCTCTATCATCTTCCTGAGATTGATCAAGGCATACCGCATACGTCCTAATGCCGTATTAATACTGACATCTGTTAAGTCAGCAATTTCTTTAAAGCTCAATCCCTGAAAATGGCGCATCATGATAACCTGACGCTGATCATCCGGCAATTCCTCAATTAAAAGGCGCACATCGCTGGTAATTTGGTCGTAAACCAGTTTGTCTTCAATATTTTCTTCCGAATATTTCGGCGAATTAAAAAGATCAACGCTGGTGTCATCGTTTGAAGTTGTACATAGTAATTTCTCTTTCCTGAAATGATCAATGATCAGGTTGTGTGAAATACGCAGAACCCAGGAAATAAATTTACCATTTTCGGTATATTTCCCTGTCTTTAATGACCGGATCACCTTAATAAAAGTATCCTGAAAGATATCTTCAGCAAGATGATGGTTTTTTACAATAAGTAAAATGTAGGTAAAAACTCTCTTTTTGTGGCGGGCAATTAGTATTTCAATTGCTTTTGTGTCACCATCAACAAATTGTATTACGAGCGAATTATCGCTCAGATCTTCTGTTCTGAACATTACTCTGAATTATTTATGTGACTGTTTTCAATAATTAAAGAGTAGAGTTCCGTCTATAAGCAAGCCTTTTTTGAGTGAGAGTTAAACAATTTGCTAATTTTGTATTTGTAAAAATGAACCTTTTTTTTTACAAAAACAAATTTTTTTTCACAAGCTATAACATAACGAATGATTTCTTCCTCAAAAAACTCATCATATATCCAAATAAAAGGCGCTCGGGTCCACAATTTAAAAAATATTGACCTCAATATTCACCGAAATAAATTCATCGTAATTAGTGGTTTATCTGGTTCCGGAAAGTCGTCACTGGCGTTCGATACTCTTTATGCTGAAGGTCAGCGCCGGTATGTCGAGAGTTTATCGTCATATGCCCGCCAGTTTTTGGGCAGGATCAACAAACCCGAAGTTGACTATATCAAAGGTATTCCGCCGGCCATAGCCATCGAACAAAAGGTCAATACGCGCAATCCCCGTTCCACTGTTGGAACATCAACCGAAATTTACGATTACCTGAAACTGCTTTTCGCGCGGATCGGAAGAACCATCTCGCCCGTTTCAGGAAAAGAAGTGAAACAGCACCATGTCAGCGATGTGATGAACTTCATTCAGACTTTTCCGGAAAACACCCGATTTATGATCGGATCTCCTCTCAAAATTAAAAATGGCCGGACCTTGCTTCAGGAAGCTGAATTATTACTTCAGCAAGGATTTACAAGACTCGAAATAAATAACGGGATCCGGAAAATTGATGAACTTATTAAGGAAAATAATCAGGAACATTGCATTGATTCAACCTGTATTATTGTAATTGACAGGGCAACCGTATTGGACGACGAAGATAACCTGAGCCGTATTGCTGATTCAGTACAAACGGCATTCTTTGAAGGTCATGGCGAATGTATTGTCAAAATATATCAGGATAATGACATTCAGGAAGAACATTTTTCCAATCTGTTCGAAGCCGATGGCATCGAATTCGAGGAACCTTCGGTACACATGTTCAGTTTCAACAACCCGATAGGAGCATGCAAAAAGTGCGAAGGCTACGGAAAGGTAATCGGGATTGACGAAGATCTGGTGATCCCAAACAAGTCTTTATCGGTTTATCAGGATGCCATAGCCTGTTGGAAAGGCGACAAAATGAAGGAATGGAAAGATGAGCTGGTTTATTCGGCCGGGAAATTTAATTTTCCGATACACAAACCGTTTTACGAACTTAACGAAGATCAACGACATTTGTTATGGACAGGAAACAAGCATTTTCAAGGGCTGGACCAGTTCTTTAAAATGCTGGAAGAAAATGTCTATAAGATTCAGTACCGGGTTATGCTTTCGCGGTACCGAGGCAAAACGAGTTGTCCGGATTGCAGAGGGACACGACTGAAAAAAGAAGCAATGTATGTGAAAGTTGGAGGAAAATCGGTTCAGGATTTGGTTTTATTACCGATTGATGAACTTCAGGAATTCTTTGTCAACCTGGAACTTTCTGTTCACGAAACTCAAATTGCCGAACGGATCCTGACCGAAATAAATAACCGGCTTGAATTCCTGACTGATGTTGGTCTTGGATATCTGACACTGAACAGGCTTTCATCAACACTATCAGGTGGCGAATCGCAACGAATTAATCTGGCGACTTCTTTAGGTAGCAATTTGGTTGGTTCCATGTATATCCTGGATGAGCCGAGTATTGGATTGCATTCACGGGACACCAAACGGCTAATCCGTGTGTTGCGGAAATTACAGAAATTAGGAAATACTGTTTTGGTGGTGGAACATGATGAAGAAATAATCCGCGAAGCCGATGAAATTATTGATATCGGTCCTTTGGCCGGAAGGTTGGGTGGCGAAGTCGTTTTTCAGGGAACGCACGAACAACTGGAAACCTCTTCTGAAAGTTTAACTGCCAAATACCTGACAGGAAGAGAAAAAATAGAACTACCCGTAACCCGTCGGAAATGGAGTAATTACATTGAAATTACCGGCGCCCGCGAAAACAATCTGAAAAATATCGATGTTAAATTTCCGCTTAATACCATCTGTGTGGTTACGGGAGTTAGCGGTTCCGGAAAATCATCACTTGTATCCAAAGTAATGTATCCTGCGCTGGCAAAAATGTTTGGTGGGTTTAGCGAGAAAACCGGGCAGCACGACATCATCCGCGGTGATTTTAACCTGATCACTTCGGTCGAGTTTGTTGATCAGAACCCGATTGGAAAATCCTCGCGTTCAAATCCTGTGACTTATCTGAAAGTTTACGACGAAATCCGCAAATTATACTCTGAACTTCAAGCTTCAAAATACAACGGCTTTAAACCATCTCATTTTTCGTTTAATATTGAAGGCGGGCGATGCGAAGAATGTCAGGGTGAAGGCGAAATTACGGTCGAGATGCAATTCATGGCCGACATTCACCTGGTATGTGAAAGTTGCAAGGGAAAGCGTTTCAGGGACGAAATCCTGGAAGTTACTTTTGAAGACAAAAATATATTCGACATACTTGACCTGACTGTGGATGAAGCCATTGAATTCTTTGGAAGCCATAAATCGCCATCCGCAAAAAAAATCGCCAAACAATTAAAACCATTGCAGGACGTGGGTTTGGGCTATGTCAAACTCGGTCAGTCATCGAGTACTTTATCCGGAGGTGAAAGCCAGCGCATTAAACTGGCCTCCTTTTTAGCAAAAGAAAAAAGTAGTCCTTCCTTGTTTATTTTCGACGAACCAACCACCGGGCTTCATTTTCATGACATCCGTAAATTGCTCGATTCGTTTAATGCACTGATTGCACGTGGCCACAGCATCATCATTATTGAGCACAACCTGGATGTGATCAAATGTGCTGATTGGGTGATTGATTTAGGACCTGAAGGTGGTAAAGACGGTGGAAGAATTATTTTTGAAGGAAAACCTGAAGACCTGATCAAAATTTCGGAATCCTATACAGGCGCTGCGTTGAAAGGAAAGCTTTAGGAATTCATAAATTTTGAAACGAAGGTTGGATGTCATTCCAATAATTCCTCACTTTCCAAAATAAATATTGACTTTACGATGTTCAACATTCAAGAGGAAAAACAATGAAATACTATTGTCATATAGATTCATCAATGAAGGTCGAGAATACCAATCTTCAACTATACGCACTGAAAAAGGCAGCTGATGAATGGAAAGAACTAATTGACATAGTCAATGAGGCTGGTGTTGAGAAAGTCGATTACTTGAAGGAGCGACTAGCTTTCATTACCAATTGTTTCGGTCTTTCCCTTTCACAGCTAATCGGACAAAACAGTCCTTCTTCAAATAAAAATATGATGGAACCACCGAGCAAACTGTTCCCAAATCTGCTAAAAGGAACTTACTCAGATGATGTGACACAAGAAAAATTGAAAAAAGATTTTGAAGATTTCTTGAAATACTATGATGCAATCCGACATTTCGGAAAGGTAAAGTATAAATTGATGGACGAATTGACTATAGGCAAACTCGATTATTTCCGAAGTATGACAATTGAAATATGGGATCTTGTCATTTCTATGTATCGCCAAGATGAAGAGAATGAAATAGAAGAATTTTCTTCAATCTCCGAGGTGTTTTTTTTTGAAAAACTTGACAAATAAGCACATAACTGCAACAATATCGTATCACATCAGAATATCGATTATGGAAACACGGGCTTCTTTTAAGAATATTTCTGAGACAATTCAGTCTGAGATTTTAAATTGCAAAGAGTCAATACTCATAGCAGTTGCTTGGTTTACAAATAAAGAACTTCTTGGCTTATTAACAGATAAAGTTAAATGTGGACTTGATGTAAAAATTATCATTAGTGATGACATTGTCAACAAACGTATTGATCCAGAAGAATTTATAAAAGCGGGCGGAAAGTTTACTGTAATTTCTTCAATTGAAAACAAATTTCTGCATGACAAATTTGCAATTTTTGATAGCAAAACAGTTATATCGGGTTCATATAATTGGACATATTTTGCTGAATATAAGAACTTTGAATCCATAATAATTTCCAAAGAAGTAAATATCATAAAGCAGTTTTTAATCCGATTCAAACAGCTCTTAGAAATATCAGTAACACTTGCCGATTATAGATTTGATAGATTCTCTGATCTTGGTGCAGATAAGGCTGAGAAGCAATTCTTTGACTTAGAAAAGGAATTAAAAGAAGAATTACTTTTTGTTTGGAAAGAGTCTGGTAAAATTGATAAAAAACTTCAAAATCTCTTCATTCTTGATTTTATTGAGAATTATGGTGCAATTGGAGCTTGTAAAAAATTAATGAATACTGGAGTTGAACGAATTCAAAATGGATTTATTAAAATGTGGGAAATCAATAGGATGGATTTGACTTTTGAGAGTGTTATTATAAATGTAAAATACAAATACTTATTCGACGAAAAGACTATAAATATAGCAACAGAAAGACTGATAAAATTTAAAAGTAGCGGTTAATCAATACTTTATTTAAAAAGGTTTGGAGAGGTTGAATAAAATAGTTGTATTATGGTTGAAATGTTGTAAATTTAAAGTACTTAATCTACTCATATGAAAAAACTTCTAATTACCTGTTTTGCCTTTATGATTTTAACTAGCTGTACATCATTAAAGGAGCTCTCAACCATTTTTGAAAATAAAAACTTTTTTGCGATTGATTTTTCAAAGTATTCAGAAAGTGGTTTCCTGATTACGCCTGAAAAATATCTGGGCGAATATACATCCATTGGCATAGTTCGATATGAAGTTTATCCGGGTGCATACTACAAAATCATAGGAAGTAAGCCAAACCCAAATTTTGGATCAAATCCTAGCGAGCCAAAAACAATATTGGTAAAAGAATGGGTCGTAAATAAAATTTCAATGCAAGAGGCTTTAGATGGTATGTATAAGAAATGCTTAGAGATGGGAGCTAATGCATTGGTCAATTTCGATGTAAAATATGATGTAGTTCCTTATACTGGAATTTCCAATCCGGTAT
Organism: Odoribacter sp.; assembly: GCA_013824715.1. Lineage (GTDB taxonomy): Bacteria > Bacteroidota > Bacteroidia > Bacteroidales > Prolixibacteraceae > Aquipluma. The sequence goes on from PNOH01000064.1 coordinate 18,723, forward strand.
ATATTAATGGATATGTTATTTCGGGATTCGCGATAAAAAGGAAACAATAAATGAGTTACTACCATTTCCGTCGGCCACCGAAATTTCGAAACTCATATAAATAGATTCCCTGCCATGTGCCGAGATTCCAAGTCGGCAACTAAACCATCAAACCAACTCGTCCAATTAATTCCTGAAGTTCGTGTATTTTTATCTTTCGCTCGTATGAATAATTGGAGCCTGATTCCTGAAGATAGCTGAAAAAAATAAGAATTTTCGAAATACTTTGCTTTGGGAACCCTCGGTTATTACTGATGAAAAGGGAGAAGCGACACTAAGTTTTTTCTGTTCGGATATTAATACCGACTTTGTTGGCCGGGTTGAAGGGGTGAGCGATGATGGATTACCTGGCACCGGAACCTTCAAATTTAGCGTGAGAAAGGAAAAATTTACTCCTTAGAACTTGAGAATAACTGAAAAACTGTTTAAATTTTCTCCGTAGGAGATGAATATCAATAGATAAAGTGCTTCATAAAAACAAATTTCCCGTAGGGAATTAATCCCTTTTAAATTAATGTCCTAACAGACAACGGATTTATATGTTGTTTTTTTCTATTGACATTTATGCCCTACGGGCAAAATAGATATAAATACAATTTTAAACAGTTTCTGATTTTT
>PNOH01000065.1 GCA_013824715.1 Odoribacter sp.
ATCCCGTTTATTGAACGTTCACTTTCTTTATTAAAACATAAGGGCAAGCAGTGTTTTATCATACCATTTGGCTTGTTAAATCAGCCATTTGGTGTAAAACTTAGAAAACTTATTCTTGATGAATTTAGGATACAATCCATTGTTGACTTGAGAGATATTAAGGTTTTTCAGGATGCAACCATTCCAACGTGCATTCCACTCATTTGCAAAGGCAGTGTTGCAAATTATTATGTAGATATTTTGCGACCTTATGATTTAAATTTCGAAAAAACACATGAAATAGATGTTGAGAAGTATTTGAACTCCGATTTGTATATGTTTAGAACTGAGAACCTTGGTCAATCTCAAAATATTCTAAATAAAGTCAGGGCCAAAGCACAAAATATCACATTGGCTGATTTATTTTATCTGTCAACAGGGGCAGAAATTCATGGAAAAGAGAAAAGGAGTGAAGATGGAAGTTTGGAAAGTGGCCATAGTAAATTCGATGTATTATCTGATACTTATAAAGTTGGATTTAAGGAATACATTGAAGGTTCAGCAATTGAAAAATCCAAAATGGGTCGCTATTGTTTTCCGAAGCGGAATGCATATTTAAATTATGAACCAAAAATAATGCGCTCTCCTAAATTTCCAGAGTTATTTGATTCTGAAAAAATAATAATTCGTGGTAGTTCCGGATCATTAGGCATTTTAGCAACTTATGATGAAAGGAAATTATATACTCCGCACAAAATAACTATTGTAATCAGGAAATCGGACTTGCCCAAGTCAAGTAATGAATTTGAGTTAAGCGATATTGATTTGAAGTATTTGCTTGCATTAATTAACAGCTCGCTATTCCATTTTTACTATTCTTCAGTATATGGTGGTTTTATTGATGTTTATCCAAGCTCATTAAAAGCATTGCCTATTCCTAAATTAGCAAAAGAATCTCAGCAGCCATTTATTGAAAAAGCTGAAATGATGCTTTTAAAAAACAAACAATTGCACGAAATCAAGCAAAGTTTTATTCAATTGACTCAGAGCAAATGGTCTTCTCTTAACATCACCGGCAAACTCGATGAATGGTACAACCATTCATTTGAGGCTTTCAGGAAGGAACTTGAAAAGCAAAAAATTAAACTCACTCTTCAGGAGCAGGCTGAATGGCTGCAATATTTTTATGAACAAAAACAAAAGGCCGAAATTCTTCAACAGACCATTGCTCAAACCGACAAGGAAATAGATGACCTGGTTTATCAGTTATATGAATTAACCGATGATGAAAAAGCCATTATAAATTCCTGAAAAAGAAGAGGGCAACTGCTGAAGATTTCTTTCAGCAGTTGCCCTTTCAAATCCACAAACAAAATCCGTTACCTTTTACTCAAAACCTCCTTTTCGTATTCCTGAATTTCGGCTATGTAATCCGTTCCGACAGCAACGCCAGCCTGCAAACAATAGTAATCCCAAACTGCGCTGAATGGTTTGGTTTTCAGTTCTTCGAGCATGGCAAGCCGTTCAAAATTCTTTCCGGCTTCTTCCAGTTCAACCAGTTGAGCAGTTGGCTCGAGCATAGCAATCATGAATGCTTTTTGGGCGGCACGGGTTCCAATCACATAAGCGCCAATCCGGTTGATCGAAGCATCGAAGAAATCCAGGCCAATGTTGACACGGTTCAGAAAGTTGTTACGGATGATTTCGGAAGCAATCAATTGCAAATCTTCGTTCAGGATCACCACATGGTCTGAGTCCCAGCGCACCGGACGGGTTACGTGCAGCAACAATTCTTCGATAAACTGAAGACAGGCCGAAATCTTATCGCCAACCTGTTCGGTCGGATGAAAATGGCCATTGTCCAAACAAATCAGTTTGTTGTTTTTGATCGCATAACCGAGGTAAAAATCGTGTGAGCCAACCGTCATTGATTCGGCGCCAATACCGAAAAGTTTACTTTCAATGGCATCTTTCATGTATTCTTTCGGATAATCAACAGCCATCGCCTCGTCGAGCGATTTTTTCAGCAAAGCGCGGTAACCGTTCCGATCAATCGGTATGTCTTTCGATCCGTCAGGAATCCATGTATTGTGAACACAAGGCGTTCCGATCTGTTTCCCGATTTCGGCAGATATCGTACGGCATCGTTTCACATGCTCCACCCAAAATTTTCGGATTTCTTCATTTTTACTTGAAAGTGTAAATCCATCGGCAGCATTGGGATGTGAGAAGCACGAAGCATTAAAATCCATACCGATACCCTGAACCTTGCACCAATCAATCCAACTTTGATAATGTTTCACTTCAATCTGGTCACGATCAACACGCTCACCTTTGAAATCACCGTAAATGGCATGAAGGTTCAACCTTTGTTTGCCCGGAAGAAGCGATAAAACCTTTTCGAGGTCGGCATGCATTTGTTCGATAGTCCTGGCTTTTCCGGGATAGTTTCCGGTTGCCTGAATACCGCCTCCTGAAAGAGTTGCATCAGGAGTTTCGAAACCACCTACGTCGTCGGTTTGCCAGCAGTGAAGTGAAATAACCACATCATTCATTTTTTGCAATACGGCATCCGTATTAACGCCCAGTTCGGCATATTCTTCTTTTGCCAGTTGATAGGCCTTTTCGATTCGGGATTTGTTCATCTTTTTTACCAATTTAAAATTCAATCTTTTCATCTTTTCCTTTGCGGCGCATACAGCATCAATTTTCCAATTGACATTTTTGAATACCGATGCTGTTCTGTCCGAAAGAAGGTTTTTGCCTTTAAAAACTCTTTCTCGCGGACGGTTTTCTGTTCTCCCTTCCATCCGTTCGCTAAAGCGAAACGGCAAAGGATATCGCTCTGATGATTAGTTGTCCCATATCCTTTGCCGTCACATTCATGTGACGGACGTGAAAGTTCCAGTTTTATTGGGCTTTAGCCCCATATCAACCTTAGCTTTACAGATGTTAGGGAATGACCTTACTTCACCGGATACCTGAACTGGTAATTTCCGGAGCCAATATTCAATGAAATACCCTTTGCAGTTTGTTTCAAACTTTCTTTGATTGATGCCGACATTGCCTGCGCATTTACAGTCAACTGTTCGGCTTTTGCATTTGGCAAAGTAACTGTAGCTGTTGTATTTGCCGGAACAGCCACTTCATACACAAAGTCATTTCCATCCAGCTTCCATGCCGATTTTACCTTTCCGTAGAGCGAAGCAAATTCGGCATTGGCATGGGTCAATCCGCCACCCGGATGTGGCGCCAGCAAAATATGTTTGTATCCGGGAATTTCAGGATCAATATCCAAACCGGCCACATGGCGGTACAGCCATTCACCAATCGCGCCGTAGGCATAATGATTAAAACTGTTCATGCCCACATCCTGGAACGAACCGTCGGGTTTCTGACCATCCCAGCGTTCCCAGATGGTAGTTGCCCCCTGAGTTACGGGATATAACCACGAAGGATAATCTTTCCGGTTCAGTAGCATAAAGGCCAGTTCTTCATATCCTTGTTCCGATAGTGTTTTACAGAGCAAAGGAGTCCCAACAAAACCAGTCGTCAGGTGACCCATTTTCTTAACATCGTCAGCAAGAAACTGAGCCGCTTTCGGGATTAAATCTTCAGGAAGAAGATTGAAAGCCAACGCCAGTGAGTAGGCAGTTTGTGTATGTGAAACCAAACGTCCGGCAGGTGTCACAAATTCTTTTTGGAAGGCTTTTCTGATGTTTTCTGATAGTAGGGCATATTTTTTAGCATCCTCATTTTGTCCGGTTATAGTAGCAATTTTGGCGAGCAATCCGCTTGAATAGGAATAATAAGCTGTGGCAATCAGGTCTTTTTCGGTAGTTGCTCCCGGATAATCTGAACGGGTAGTGGCAAAAGCAAGCCAATCACCAAAATGGAAATCGCCTGTCCATATATTATCCTCCCCTGCCCGGCTTCTCATGTATTCCACCCAGCCTTTCATGCTTGGATACTGAACTTCCAGAATCCGTTTATCGCCATAGGTCAGGTAAGTAGTCCATGGAACAATGATGGCGGCATCGGCCCATGCCGTTGAGCCGCCTGCACCTTTTAAAACGTCAGGAATTACATACGGAACTTTACCATCAGCCGATTGATCGGCAGCAACGTCGTGCATCCATTTGGTATAAAACGGGGCCACATTATAATTGAACGCGGCAGTCATGCTGAATACCTGTGCATCGCCGGTCCATCCAAGGCGTTCGTCGCGTTGAGGGCAATCGGTTGGCACATCCAGAAAATTACCTTTCTGGCCCCATTGAATATTATGTTGCAACTGGTTGATCATCGGATCGGAGCATGTGAACGAACCTGTAGGTTTCATGTCAGAGTGGATGACAACGCCAGTAATCTGGTCGGGTGACGGCTCTCCGGAAAGACCTTCGATTTTTACAAAACGGAAGCCGTGGAAGGTGAAATGCGGTTCAAAAATTTCCAGCCCAGAACCATTTAGAATAAAATTATCGGTACATTTTGCGCTGCGTAAGTTGTCGGTATAGAAATTTCCCGCTTTATCGAGCACTTCGGCAAATTTCAATGTTACCTGGTCACCCTTTTTCCCCTGAACTTTCAATCGCACCCAGCCAACCATATTCTGGCCCATATCGAAAACTTTTTCGCCTTTTGGTGTAGTAATCAATTTCACAGGTTTAATTTCTTCGATTGCTTTAACGACATCGCCCTGAGGGGCAACCAAAATTTTCTTCGAATGTTCGATAACAGCCACTTTTCCCCATTGGCTATCGTCGAATCCGGCGCTTGCCCAGCCCGGCATTTCTTTCCGTGCATCATAAGTCTCGCCGTTATAAATATCCGACTCTGTGATTGGCCCATTCGAAACTTTCCAGCTTTGGTCGGTTCCGATTAGTTCGGTTGTTCCATCGGTATAATTAATCTGAAGCTGCGCCAGAAGCGCCAGCGTATTGCCATAGTAACCGTTTTGGCTTACCCATCCGATGTTTCCGCGATACCAGCCATCGCCCAAAATGGCGCCAATTGAATTCTTTGCCTGAAGCATAGAAGTGACATCGTAGGTTTGGTATTGAATGCGGTTCTTATAACTTGTCCATCCGGGAGTAAACAAATCGGTACTCACTTTTTTACCATTCAGGTATAATTGGTAAATACCCAGTGAAGTGACGTAAACTCTTGCCGATTTGATAGTTTTGGCTGCAGTAAAATCTTTCCTGAAATACTGGCAGGGTTTTGATCCTTTGATTTCCTTTTCAGATTCGATGGCGATCCAGGAAGCCTTCCACGATTCAGGTTCCAGAATTCCCATTTCCCAACTGGCGGGAGCACTCCACGCTGAAACTTTGTTTTTGTTGTCCCACACCCGCACCTGCCAGGCGACAAGTTGCCTCGATTTTAATGCCGGTCCTTCGTAGGTCACGTTTACTGATTGTGCCGAATTCACCTTTCCCGAAGTCCAAAGCAATTTGCCTTTTGCAGTTTGGTCGGTTACACGGATTTCATAGGCAGTTTGAAGTACATTTTCTTCAGCCGACACGATTTGCCAACTGAGGCGCGGTTTCTGAACATCAATACCCAACGGATTGGTATGGTATTCACAGATCAGTTCTTTCACTTCGGTTTTGACTGCGGCAAATGCACTGGCGCCGCTGATTAGCAACAAAAAGACGAGAAGTTTCGTCAAAAATGCCGTCTGTTTCATATTGGTTAATTTTAAGGTTAGTATTTTACTTTTTGAAATTTCTTATTAAGGCTGATTCTGTTTCGTCCGAAAAAAGGCCATAGTTTTGTTCAGCTTCATCGTTCGACGATTTTTTTTCTTTATTCTCTTCATCTACAAATATTCCGGTGCGCTGCACCGTATGCAGCAGAGCTGCACAATATTTGTAGAAGTGGATTCAAAGAACGCAATTTTAGGTGCAGCGCACCGGAATTTATTCCAAGTAAAATACTTCTTCCAGTAAGACAGTCACCGGCGAATGATCAGGATTCGTTTTCATGATGTCGGCCATAAAAGCCCACCATTTCTGAACAATTTCAGTTTGTCCGAGATCCTGTGAACCACCCTCGCCACTCACTTTCTGAAACGCAAACAATGTATTGGTTTCTTCATCCAGAAAAATTGAATATTCACTTACTCCCGAATCTTTCAGGAGTTGGTGCAATTCGGGCCAAATTTCGTCGTGACGTTTTTTATACTCATCTTTTTGACCTTCAATCAGGTGCATTTTAAAAGCTAATCTGGTCATGGTTCCGTGTTTCGAGAATTGAATCTGGTCATTGAATATTGGATATTCAGTATTGGACATTTTATTTCCTACATCGAATTGCCGATACCCACCAGAAATACGGAAAGAATAATTACGGCAATGCCTACGGTAATGGTTCCTTTGGTTTTTGCAGAAACTCCTGTCCATTCTTTGCGATAAATTCCCCACATGTTGGCCGTTAAAATGATGGTTGACATGTGTAAAATCCATGAACTGGCGCCATTGCCCAGTTTGCTTTCGCCCATTCCGTAGAAGAAAAACTGCATAAACCAGGTTGTGCCTGCCAGCGCCGAAAACATCAGATTTTTAGCAATCGGTGTGGCCCGGTTGGTGAAATCGCCGTAGGTTTTGTTTTTCAGGCTTAGAATGGTCGTCCATATCAGATTGGTTGTCAATCCGCCCCAAAGGATGACCACAAATGTGACATTATTTTGAAAAAGAAATTCTCCATCTCCCGGATTGAGGGCTTTCCAAAGTCCATTGGCAACCTCAGCCAAAGGCTTTCCTGTCTCGATACCGAAATTAAAGAACGAACTCAGGACACCTGAAATGACCGCGATAATTAATCCTTTTACCAGGCTGAACTCAGCAACACTTGCTTTTTGCTGATCTTCCGATAATTCATTTTCTTTCATCATACCAGCTTTTCCTGAAATAGCGATACCAATGAGGCAAACCAAAACACCAAGCAAAACCAACCGACCGCCCGGACTGGCCAGCATATCGGTAAACGAAACTTTCCCTGCAGTTGGATTGATGCTATAATATATGGAAGGAACAATGGCACCGAATGCAGCACAAAAGCCCAACACCACCGAATTTCCGAGCGACATTCCCAAATAACGGACACCCAGGCCGTAGGTCAGTCCACCAATTCCCCACAATAATCCCATCAGGAAAGTAATTGAAATAATCTGGCCAGAACTGGCGGTGATGATATTTGCAAATCCGGGAACGGTGAGATACGCGGCCAGCGGTGGTACAATGAGCCATGAAAAAAGTCCGCCAATAATCCAGTAACTTTCCCATGCCCAACCTTTAACCTTGTTGAAAGGCATGTAAAAACTTCCGGATGCAAATCCTCCGATCGAATGAAAAATAACGCCTAATAATGCATTCATAGTTTATGGTTTATGGTTTATGGTTTAAAATTCTGGTTTTGTAAATGTAAAAATATTTGGGAATTAAAGTGATTTCCCATAGAATTTCACCTCGTAAATTTCAAAAACCGAATTTTCACCACTTGGTACTCTACGATGTTTTGCATTCGGAATACAGGTTTCGGTCTGAAACCAAATAACCCGGATTATGAAAGTCCTCGATGTAGGTCGGGGTTCCGAAGTCAACTTTTTTCTGGTTCCCTTTCAATAACTTATATTTCAGGCCAAGACAGATGTTTTTTAATGAGTTTGCCATGAAAATAAAATTTAAGTTTCGCTAGAAATAGTAGATGCTTTTTTGATCCCGTTTTTCTTTATAGGTCCCTTTGCGAACCACTTTTACGATTGACCGCCGGTTAACTTCATGTTGTTCTTCGGTGCAATCTACCCCGTTTGTACAATTATTCAGCAACCGGGTTTCGCCATATCCCTTGTACATCAATCGTGAAGGATCGATGCCTTTTAAAACAACATAGTCGAATGCTGCCCGGGCCCGTTTTTTTGATAGCAACATGTTGTATTCGTCGCTGCCACGCGAATCGGTGTGTGACTCGATCCTGATTTCAAGATCAGGAAATTCTTTCATCAGGGCAATCAGTTTATCGAGGGTTGCCGCAGCATCAGGATTAATATCAGTTCTATCCAAATTGTAGTTTATATATTCAAGTTCAACCACCTGTAAGGCGACCCCATCCTCTTCTTCAATGCTTTTGGGCGCGGGATAATTGTCAGAAATTTCTTCTATTTTATGCTCCAGGAATATTTCTGAAAACACCTCGTCGTTTGGCCGAAGGGTTGAGGTGCCTACAGATTTTTCGTTTTCGAAATAATACTCTTTGGTTACCTTAATCATGTATTCCTGACCTTTATTCACTTCAAATTCAAATTGTCAATCGTTACGGGTTACACTGGTAAATATGGTATTTCCGCTTTCGTTGATTACCGATATGTTTGCATCTGCCAGTACGTCTTTGGTGTCACGGTCTTTAATAACACCCCTGATAATAACCGGAACATGTTTAATTTTCAGAAAGAACAAATCATCATCTCCCTTTCCGCCAGTGCGGTTTGAAGTAATATAACCTTTCATCCCTGTTGAATCAAGTGCAAACCCAAAATCATCTTTGGATGAATTGACCGGATACCCCAAGTTTTCAATACTGTTGAAAACCCCGCGTTCAGGAACAGAAAAATAAATATCGAGCGCACCCAGTCCACCATGTCCATCGCTGGAAAAATACAGCACACCATCGCTGCTTATAAAGGGGAAAAATTCGTTTCCTTCAGTATTTATTTTAGGCCCCAGGTTAAACGGTTTGCTCCATTCCCCGTTTGAGAATACACTGAAGTAAATGTCGGAATTACCATATCCACCGGGCATATCAGAAGCAAAATAAAGCACTGTACCCTGTTTGTCGATCGAGGGATGCCCAACTGAATATTCGTCGCTGTTGTACCTGAAACTCCCCGTCATTTTCCATTCCCCATCTTGCAGTTTTCCCTGAAATATTTTCAGGTTCACCACGCCTTCACGGCTTTTCGATGTTTTTCCCCTGACGAAACTGTTTCGGGTAAAATAAATAATGTCTTTATCCTGATCAAAGGAAACCGGACCATCGTGGTAGGAGGTTTTCAGATTCGGGGCAAATGGCTCGGGAGAGGACAGATCGCCTGTGGTTTCGTTGATTTTTGCCGAATACATGTTGAGGTACGGAAGTTCGTTCCATTTGTAGCTTGCCTTTGATTTGGTGCTGATGGAGGTGGAGGAGAATATAAACTGATCTTTATAAAAAGCCGGTCCCATTTCTGAACCAATTGTATTTAGTGACACATTCCTCATTTCAAAATTGGTCGAGTCGCGCATCAAAAACTGAATGTATTCCAGTAACGAAACTTGTATGTTTACACGGCCATCTTCGGGGCGAAGTTCCGAATATTCCTTCAGCCATTGCTCTGCAAGCAGATATTTGCCGTTGCTCTTCAGTGACTGCGAATAATTAAAGATATCTTCAGGCGTTTCAGCATGGCGGTCCACCAGCTTTTTCAGCCAACGCTCAACCTCTTCTGTATTCCCAACATTCCTGTTAGCATCGGCCAGTCTTCGTACCACGTAGTTATCGGTAGTATCTCTTTGGTAGGCATATTCGTATAATCCGATGGCATCTACAAAAGCAAATTCATCAAAACTTTTATCCGCGAGTTTAGTCGTCAGTTTCTGGCTTAAAACCTGATCCGGCAAAAGAAATATTATGATCAGGAATAAAAGAAATATGATAGGATTCTTTGCCATTGATACTCGTTCGTTCATTAAAAATAACGCGGCGACCTTACCCTGCCACGATCAAAACCAAAGTCAAAACTAACCATCAGCTCATGAGTTCCTTTGTTGTAGAAACCCAGACGCGAAGTCGGAAGGTCATACGAATAGCCGATTTTCAGATGATCGTTTACCTGTATCTGGAACATTCCGCCAACCGAATCGCCTATCCTATACATGGCTCCCAACCACAACCGGTCATAAAACATGAATGTACCGTTCACATCCAATGACATCGGTGAATTGATTACAAACCGGGTTAGAACGGATGGCTTAAATTTAACAATTCTATTTACATCGAATACATAACCAGCCATAAAAAAGATATGTATCTCCTCCTTGTTTAAATGCTCTACTGAAAAATCGTTTTTATTGATGGTGTTTTTAATCAATTTAGGAATTGCGAGGCCCAGGTAATAACGTTCGGCATGGTAAAAAGCTCCCACTCCAAAGTTGGGTAAAAAGTTGCGGTTGATATCGTTGGCAAATACCGGATCGTTTGGATCGTTGGTTAGTAAATCGGTGAGGCCGGCTTCGTAGAAATTAACGCCCGCTTTTAAACCGAGTGCAAGATTGCGCTTGTTGCTGAAACGTAAAGTATAGGAATAATCGAAATACAGACCGGTTTGCCTGATCGGACCAATCCGATCGTGCAAAAACGACAATCCCAACCCCATATTTGTGTTGGAAATTGGCGAATGCATCGCGAAAGTTCTGGTATCGGGAGCGTCTGCCATCGTTACCCATTGGTCGCGAGATACAACCATCATGGTGAAAACATCTTTTGAACCGGCATAGGCTGGGTTGATGGTCATCATGTTTTCCATGTATTGTGTGTACATCGGATCTTGCTGGGCAAAAGTTTTCCCTGCTACAAACACCAACGCGGTTACCAGAAATAGTCGGGCAACCAGATGGCTAAGATGTTCTATGTAATTTTCGTTGTTCAAGCTATATTTATTTAAAAATCGTATTTTTTATTTTTTTCAATTCCGTCCGAAATGTGTCAAATGCTTTGTTTTGTGCATTTCCGCGGACGAGGTTTCCCGTTTCCTTATTCGTTTCTACAAATATTTCGCACCTAAAGGCGCTTTTAGCATCATCGCATTTTTCCGTTTTATTAGACCCAACATCTCTCCCTCGAAGCTTTCTTTCTCCCCTCTTGTGGAGGGGTCGGGGGAGGCTTTCTTCTACAAATATTCAGCACCTAAAGGCGCTTTGAACATTTCCTCATTTCTTATTCGATATTTCTTATTTCTTTTATTTTCATTTTTCAATTCCGTCCGAAAGATCGTTTTCCTTTATTAAACCCAATTATTCTCCCTCGAAGCTTTCTTTCTCCCCTCTTGTGGAGGGGTCGGGGGAGGCTTTCTATCTATCCAAATAAATCGATTTACTAATCTTTTCTTTTCCATTAAGGGTTAAAATATAATAGTACGTTCCCGATGGAACCGGACCTGATCCAATGCGCACTCCATTGGTGGCTGTTCCGTCCCAGAAACCGCTCTGGCCAATTTTATTGCCATAGTTGTTCGACTGGTAAACAATATTTCCCCAACGGTTAAAGATTTCAATCTGTACTGTATTGTATTTTGCCAGACCTTTTATTTCAAACTTGTCGTTGATGCCATCGCTGTTTGGAGAGAAAGCTTCAGGAATAAAGAATGGTGCATCGTTGATAAACACAAGAACTTTCGCATTGTCGCAATTTTGGAAATAGTCGCAAACCTGATAGATAAATTCATCCTGACCGATGTAGGATTCTTCAGGCGAATAAACAATCAAAGAATCGGCTGATACAGTTGCGAAACCTTGCAAAGGAGGTGTCAGTATCGAAATGCTCCAAGGGTTGATGGCATTGCGTGGAATATCGTTTTTCAGCACGTTGATGATCACCCGCTCGTTGATGAAGGTGCTGGCCGTGTCGTTGATTGCATGAATATAAATCCCGACATTGACTGAATCTTTGGCGATGCATCCCAGCGCATCGGTCACCTGAAGATAATACATGCCCAAACCGCTCACCATTGCAGTTGGTTGTGTTTCGCCGCTCAGAATAATACCTTCCTTCGACAACCACAAATAAGTCAGACCGACACCGGTACTTTTGGCGCCGTTCAGCAAAATACTTGCATTGGGTGCATCCACAAACACGTTTTTGTCGGTTACCGCCAATGGGGCAGGCATTACCGAAACCAGCACCGAAGTAGTGTCTTTCAGCCCTTTGCTGTCGGTGATGGTGAGCAAATAACGGGTGGTTTGGCCGGGGGTGAACCTCGGAGTCGGACTGGTTGCATCATCAAGGTAAACCGAAGGCGACCAGCTAAAGCTGAGCCCATCGCCACCCGATTTGCTTGCATCGAGCACTGTTCCGGCAATATTGCAACTTCCGACAGCAATAAGCGGCGCATTCTGAATACGGGCAACCGGTCTGCGACGAATAATGGTTTTTACAATCGACTGGTTGTTCGCGTGCGATGGATCCCAGGTAGAACTGTTCACCGTAGCAAGGTTTTCCAAGGTATCGGGCGCGCTCGACGAAACTGTTCCCTGAATGAAAATTGTAAACGGCTTGTTCACGTCCAGCAAATCGAGCGGATAATAGCCCGACCAATCCTTTAGGCTGGTAACTCCTTCGAGTCTGAACTTTGGATTTAAAAGGGCAGTCGGTAAATAATCGTTGATCTGAACTTTTTCGGCAACGGCGGTTCCAAGGTTGGTAACAGTAAGCTGGTAATTAATCAGGTCGCCGGGAGCAGCGCTTGCAGGTCCCGATTTTACGATCGACAAATCGGCAAACTGCACCGGATTTTCTTTCACCAGAATATGCACTGTTGCCAGGTCGCAATCCTTCAGTTGCACATCGCAAATTTCATAAACAAAATGGTCAGTTCCCATAAAACCAGACGTTGGCGTGTAAACGAAAGTTCCGTTGGCATTTATCACTACGGATCCGTTTGCTGGCCGAACCACCGGAGTGCGGGTTACGCTCAAATTACTTGTAGCGGGATATTGGTCGTTGGCAAGCAGATTGCCATTGATGGCTTTTCCGTTTGCAAAATACACATCATCGGCAGCAAACAGGCGCACTTCTGTCAAATCGCCCGAAACCGTAATGGTAACACGCGCCGTTTCGCACAGGCTCAGGACACTGCCGCATATTTCGTATATAAAATTATCCTGACCGGTAAATCCGTTTTCAGGAGTATAAGTAAACCTGCCATCACGCTCCAAAACCACTTTGCCGTGTTTGGGCTCCGCACTCAATACCGGGTTCAGCACCAGTTGGTCGCCCGAAGGAAAAAGGTCGTTGGCAAGTACATTTCCGTAAACCGTTGAGTTTACCGCAGCCTGCATTTCGTCGTTCATCGCCACCGGCCCAATCAGCGCGAGGTTATCCTCCAGCACCCTGATGGCTACATTTACTGTATCACAATCGGTCGGATCTTCCAGCGTACAAACCGAATAATAGAAATTGTCGAGTCCGGTGAATCCGTTGTCCGGGGTATAAGTGTATTGCCCATCCGGAGCCATGCTGAGCTGTCCGTGAACCGGCATTAGTTCAGTAATGGAGCCAACAGTGGGATTAAATCCGTAGAAACCGGCATCATTGATCAGCATGTTTCCTGAAACCGCCTTGTTTATAAAGGTGACATTCACGTCGTTGGTCGCCAAACGGTCGGTAATCGGGCTGGCGCCAATGGTCAATTCATTGGCGCTAGCATCGGTTGACGAATTTCCTGCCGCATCGGTTACTATGGCAAGCACCTGATAAATACCTTCTGTCAGTTTATTTTGTTCCGGAATCTGCAAACTCCAGGCAGTACCCGAAATGCTCAAATACCCGTCGCCCGAGGTATAAGTTACTCCGTTTACTATTACTGTCAATACTTCTCCCGCTCCAACGGTGGCTGTTCCTGTTATCGTTGGTGTGGTATCATTGCTCACCTGGCTAACAACGGTTGGTACAACCACAGCTGTGGTGTCTATGATCAGTTCGTTGGTGGTAACATCAGTACTGGCATTGCCTGACAGATCTGTTATTGTGGCGGTTACCGGGTAGGTTCCTTCCAATAGCTCACTTCCTGCCGGAATCTGTAAGGTCCAGTTGGTGCCTGTGAGGGTTAATTTGCCATCTCCTGCTGTATAAGTTACACCGTTGACGGTTACCGTTAATACTTCAACTATACCTACGGTGGCTGTTCCGGTAATGACTGGAGTAGTATCGTTTGATTCATTTCTCTCACCCGATTTGTCCATCCCTTCATTCATTTCCCTTCATTATCATTCCGGTCATTCTTATCAGGTTCATGGCAAATTTGTTCGTTCACTTATCAAACGAAACCCCTTTCCCTTCGCTTAATTTCGCCAACGCGATGGAAACCCAATCAAATAGCACATCCTTCGGATCAGCTAACTGATTTTAGATGGAATCAACACATCAGTTTTCTGCTAAATTTTATTTCCTCTCCTTCCATACAATGAAAAAAATTCAACATTCATCCTGATAAGTTGAGAAGCATTTATTACGCTTCGCACTCAAGGACTCCATCGGTTTTTCTGCCAGTATCAGGACTGAACCAGCATAAGTCAGGACTGCATCTGACATCCACTGTGGTGGCTATTGTGTGGCTCGGCGGTGGCTGCTATTTGGCAGAATAGAGCGTGGTAACTGGCAGAAAGGTGGCTGCTAATTAGCAGAATAGCGGCTGATGTGTGTCTGTATGGAGCGTCATATATCCGCATTTTCTGCCTTTTTTTCTGCCTGAAAGCATAGGGCACGCTCGGGTGTAACAACACAGAATCAAATCCGAAAATGGATTTGATTCTGTTGTTGCTTTATTTTCAGGTTTTTGGATAAAAATAATCCGGAAATATTATTTTTTATTTGAATCATCCCAACTTTTTTCTGTAACTAATCAGGCCCAAGAAAGTACAGAAAAGATTTGATTAAAAGCCCCAAGAATATTTTGATTGTTTTTTCTGGTAGTATCTAAGACAGAGCGCAGAATAGCGAACTGCGAAGCACCTCTGAAAGATTTGAAGTAACCTGAGATCTTGTGTTTGACTTTAATGTTACGGATAGCGCGTTCAGAGCCATTATTGTCGGGTGGAACATGAAGGTGGAACAGAAAAGTGAATATGTAATTTTTGTATTTGATCATCCGCCGATGGAAAGCGGCCAATTCTTTCTGGTCAGGATTAATCGGTTTTTCGATTAATTCCATTAAATGCCGGACAAGATCGGTTCTTTCAGGAACAGGAGATTGGTAATCCGATGGTGTAAGTTTCTTTTTTAGATGGATTGCATCACGAAGTAGTTCTTTGAATTGTTTAGGCCAGGTGCTGTCATAGCATTCATCCAGATGAGTCAGCTCCCGAAGCAAATGTGCGATACAAATTTGATGTGTCAATACGTTGGGTTCAAAGTGGCTTTTCCAGCAATCGTGTACCAACACTGCTTTAGGGAAACCATCCCCAAAATGTTTATTAATGGTTTGTGTGCCGCGGTTCATGGAGGCAGCGATAAAAGTAAGTTTCTCATTTTGCCAAGTCCAGAACCAACCTTTTTCTTTGCCAATGCGCGTTCCTGTTTCGTCAGCACCAACTACCGCAGCACGCTTAATTCGTTCTTGAATAAGTTTATATGCTGGTTCTGCTTTGGCAGTAGCACGTGCTAAGACCTGATGGATACCGCCTTCGCTGATGGGTAAAGAAAACACATCATTAAACATCTCTTGCATTCGTGCAAAAGGCAAGTACTGACGGGCGTAAAAATATGCGGATAGGCTTTCAACGGATTTTCCATAGCTTATACCTGGGGTGATATCATTTGGAAAAGAACTGATAATCGTATGTCCACAAGTGCAAGTGCGTACAAAAGACTGATGTTCAATATAGATGGGTTTAATGGGCGGTATTTCAACAACCTGACGTCTCTCAACCATCTCGGCAGACAGGTATTTCGGAATCTGCTGTTTGAAATAAAGATGCTGAAATACCTGCCTGGCAGGTAGGTTCGTCATTAATCATTCCTTTGTGTGTCAAAATTTGTAAGGCTCGTTTCATAAAATCTCTTTTTATTTATAGATGTTATTATGTTTCAAATAGTTGCGTCAAAATTGGCTAAAACTACTGCTATGCTTTATTTTATTTTTTGAAAAAACAAAAAAATCATTCATTTCTTTTGCGGCGATTTCAAAGATCAAATGGCATACGAAAAATAGTTTTTCAAAATGCCTAAAGCATATTTGCTCGCAATTGAATTGGCAAATTTCGGAAAATCTATGGTAGCATTGTCATTTGCCTTGTCTGAAATGACGCGAATAATGGAAAACGGAATGTTGTATTCAAAACAAACCTGTGCAACCGCTGCGCCTTCCATTTCCACACAAACGTCCCAGCCACAATTATTTTAACAAGTACTTCAACACTTAGCTTACCTTCTTTTGCAAATACAACCGATCTGGAAAATGGTATTGAGAGTTCTGCACTTCACCTTGCCGTTCAATCCAATGTGAACTGGAAGCTTACAACCGAGATCGGAGTCATAACATTTGTACCCAATGCTGATAGTCCGGCGCTAATCAACGCCCCGCTTACATTCGCCAATTTTAAATTTGCCTCTACAAGTGTAAATGACCTTAGCTCTGGAGCTTTTACGCCTTTTGATATTAATTCTCAAGCAGTTACCAATACAGGAATTCTGGGTAATGAAACTGTCACGGGTAACACCTTAAATTTGAAGTTAAAGATAATCCCTGGTTATGAAGTGAATCCTGCTAATTATACGGTTCCTGTCATCATGACCTTGAGTGCGCAATAATAATAGGATTTTTTCCGAATCAAATCACAAATGAGAAATGGGTAAAAATATAATCTGCTTTTACGTCACTTTTATTTTCATTCAATTCTCTGCGATTTCAGAAAATTGAGCAATATCTTTTCAGCATGGTTAAGGTTTTAACTTGTTAGGGTCTCAGTCTTAATTTCAATACCATCACTTTATTACTATTGTTGATTCGATTGCTTCCAGTGGAGAATTATCTCCATAATCAAGGATAGCTAAGGCCGAGTAGTTGCCTTTGGGAATAGTGGGAGGTAATTTAAATTCGACCAATCGTTTGCCTTCGGGGAATACCGGAAAGTCCTGAACCTCAAGTTTGAATACCTGCCCACTTTCGATATTGGTTAACTCTAGGTTAGCATAACAATCTAACATGGTAGGCCCCGTATTTTTTATCTCAAAAACATAGGTGTCAGCATTCTTCTTATCCTGAGTTAATGAAACGGCCAGGGCAGATTTAGCCGTCACGCTGGGTGGTGTCTGATATATATGTATTCCAACCCGGAATATTTCGCGGATCGTGGTAGTTATCTTTCCACTTGATTGGACAGACGTATCATCGGAGAGATAATTCTGAATGAAGAGCATTGCCCAAGTCGCAGTATCTTCTTTAATGCCGGCAGGAATACTTAATGTAACAGGAATATCTACTACCTGATCAGGATCCAGATCAACCACATTAACACCCAAGGTTACCCAAGACGCACAGGATTGTTTTAAATCGCCGGGCTTAAGATATACATGATTCCCCAACGAATCGCGGTACCAGTCGGCCATAACTAGCTGGAACGTATATCTTTTATTTGTAATGTTCCTTACGGTTATAGATTTAATTTCCGAAGTACCCGGAGCCAGATTGAATGTGAGTGTAGATGGGTTGACATTTATTTGCTGGGCAAATAGAAATGCCGGCATAATGCATACGCCAAACAACAAGCCCGTAAAGATTTTTCGTATCATAGTACAAATAAAGTGAAAAAAACTATATTATCCTGTATGAATTATATTAACTTTACAAAGTTATAACTAATTTTTATGAAAATTACGATTCTGTATTTATTATTTTCTTTCCTTTTCGTAAGTGTTAATGCTCAAAAAATGAGTTTAGACATTATCGGCACCCCCCCCGATTTTAATTATAATACCATAAGTGATTATGAGACGCCTAAAATAGCTAATAATGCTATCCGCATAGATGTTGACACTAAGAAAACAGGATATCAAATTTATATCAGATCTGATGGGCCGATAAAAACAAGCAGCGGCCAAAGTATCCCCGAGAGTAAATTCGGTATCAGAATCCATAATACTATTCAGGTTGTGCCTTTATCATCAACCAACGATGCGCTTTTAATTTCTTTGGATAAGAATGATAAAGATGTAGAATCCTATTATCTTGATTTTATAGTTTCTCCTTTGTATTATGATTATGATCCGGGAAGCTATATTGTAAATATCTTATTTACCTTAACAAAAAATTAAGATGAAATATTTTAATGTGTTTATCATTTTATTTTTATGGTGTTCAACCACGACTTATGCTCAAATTGATGATGATGCTAAAGATTTTAAGAATACACAGGCAAGACTTAATCTTAATGCCGCTCTCGAGTTGGAGCTCGATCCTATAAATGATATTTCTTTTAATTTTGTAACTCCCGGCGATATAGAAAATGGGGTAGTTAAGAGTCAATTCGCTCGCTTTAAGATAAAGGCTACACGCCCCTGGACATTAAGTGTTAAAACCCTGACGCCTTACTTTAGCGCAACCGGCCGATACGCCAGTGATGATATGCCCCCTTCTGTTCTGGGTATAAAGAAAAGCAACCAAGCCGACTATATTCCGCTTGCCTTTTATGACACCCGTTTATTTAGTGGCAGCAGAGGTGGTGTGTTTACCCCGGGCAATGATTTCACGGCAGATATAAAATTTACGCCGGGGTTTGAGTATGGTCCAGGCTATTACTTCATCTCGCTGGTATATACTTTATCGGCGATGTAATGTTAATTATTTATGTCATTTCATAAGAATGTACAGCCAGAAAAACCTTATTTTTTTTAACTGACCTCTTAGTAGTCTCTCAGTATGGAAAAAAATATAGCCCATAAATGAATAACTGGCGGTCTTCAGCACTTCAGCACCAGAGGTGCGAAATATTTGTAGAAAAAGAAAAGAGCTGAAGAAAGCCGTCCGAACGAAAGCGTTTTTCAACGTATTAACCTCCTTTCGGACGGAATAGAATTGGTCTTCAAAATTGTAGTTACATAAGA
>PNOH01000066.1 GCA_013824715.1 Odoribacter sp.
GATAATACGGAAAAACGCGGTTGGGTATTTATTAAAAGGTAGTCATTAAGTCATGTTAGTTAGAAATGAAATAAAAATAGAAACCATGAAAATAAAAATCTTTTCAACAATACTGCTTGGAATGCTCTCTCTGGGTGCTTTCGCGCAACAGGATGCAGGATTCTCCATGTATTTCTTTAACCCGGTTTATGTCAATCCAGGATATGCCGGAAGCAGGGGGCTAGTATCAGGCACAATGGTCCACCGAAGCCAATGGATTGATATGCCAGGCGCACCTGTAACTCAATCCCTGAGTATTCACAGCGCGGTGCCTAACTCCAATGTAGGACTTGGGCTGCAGGTTTATAACGACAATGCAGGCCCTTTGAAAAACACGGGAATCAGTCTGACGTATGCATACCATCTTCCGGTCGGTGAAAAATCCAAACTGTCATTCGGCCTTACCGGGATGATAAACAACATCAGGGTTGGCTGGAGCACCATCAATATTGATCAGGATGCTGACATGGCATTCATATCGAATGCTGCTTCGAGTTGGGTTCCTGATGCCAGTCTGGGCTTATATTATTACAAAGAGCGATTCTACGCGGGCTTAAGCGTAAACCACCTCCTGCAATCAAGGTTCAATTTGGCGACTGCCCCTGATGCCAACTATGCGAAGTTTTACAGGCAATATTACTTTACTTCAGGAATCGTTCTCCCGTTGACCGATGACCTTGATTTCAGGCCTTCAGTCCTGCTGAAATATGTGAATGCAGCTCCTGCAGTCGGCGAAATTACGGCTTCATTTATACTCTTTCAAAAATTATTTGTCGGAGGGGGATACAGGGTCAATAAAAGGATAAATATGACGGGTACTGACAATATGCTTGTCGGTATCGTTGAAGTGGAAATTACCAATTTTCTTCGCTTCGGTTATTCCTACGATTATTACCTGAACCGTACAGGAACCTATAACAGCGGCACCCACGAGTTTATGCTGGGATTTGATATCAGTGGTATTAAAACAAAAATGTCAAGCCCAAGATTTTTCTAAAATCTAAATTAACACATACGAATATGAAAAAGACATATACTTTAATCATCGCTGTACTTTTCAGCATAACGACAATAGCACAAACACCAAAGGCAGACCGGCTGTTTGACCACTGGGATTTTTTCAATGCAGCAAAGCTTTATGAAACAGAAGCTGCAAAAAATCCCTCTGCCGATGTGAACTTCAAGCTGGGAGAATGTTACCGGATAATGAACTGGTATAAAGAAGCCAAGACCGCATATGACAAAGTAAATGCCTCAGGTATCTACAGTGACCCGGAGTTTTATCTGAATTACGGTCAGGTATTGAAAAACAACGGAAATTATGATGAGGCAAAAGTTGCATTCGATACCTACAGCAGGTTGAAACCATCTGATCCCAGGGGAAAATTCTTTAGTGAATCGATTGGTATTGTTACCGAAGATCACGAATGGGATGAGCCGGTTACGATCAGCAATGTTGCCACACTTAACTCAAAAAATGCCGACTTATGCCCTGTGTTTTACAAGGATGGTGTTGTATATTCCACTAACCGGAATACACCGGGGCATGATAAAATTTACGGTTGGACCGGAGCAAATTTTTTAGACCTTTATTTTGCAAAAAAGGATACTAACAATACAAATTTTGTGAATGTGGCTCCTTTTGATGGCGACAAGATGAACAAGAAGTATCATGATGCACTTGCAAATTTCTCAAAGAACCAGGATACCATCTATCTGACGCGGGTCGAAAAATACCTCAAAGGCGAAGACAAGAAATTGCTGGAGATCGAACGAAATAAGATTTTCATGTCAACCATGAAAGATGGTAAATGGACCAAAGACGTTCCTTTCTTTCTTAACAGCGATCTTTATTCGGTGGCCAATCCTCTCCTTTCGCCCGATGGCAAGCGGTTATACTTTGTTTCGGATATGCTCGGCGGATATGGCAAAACCGACATTTATTACTGCCCGCGCGAAGGTAACAACTGGGGCAATCCCATCAACATGGGTCCAAACATTAATACATTTAACACTGAAAAGTATCCCTATATGGATGCTGATGGGAATTTTTATTTCTCTTCCGATGGTTATCAGGGTTTTGGAGGTATGGATATTTGTATTGCGCTCAATAAAAATGGCGCTTTTGAAAAGGCCATACCCATGAAATATCCTTTTAATTCTTTCACCAACGACTTTGGAATTGTATTCCTGAAGGATGGTAAATCGGGGTATTTTACATCTAATCGTTATGAAGGTGGGAAAGGCGATGATGATATCTATTATTTCGACCTAAAGCGAGATAATGTTGACAAAGACCTGATTATTCCAATTTATACCATTGGGTACAGGCCTTATTCGGCTGAGCCGGAAGTTAAGTTTTGGGTCAACTCGCCAGCCAATATTCAGGCAGGACGCAGGGTTCGGGAAACATTCCCACTACGAAATTATGTGTTCTTCAATTTGGGATCAACTGAAATACCCGATCGTTATGTGTTGCTTAAAAAAGATCAGGTAAAAGATTTTAAAGAAGAAAACCTGAAACAGTATGAATTGATGGTCAGGGCAGAACGAGCAAAACAGCAATTGGTTGTATATTATAATATTCTGAACATCCTTTGTGATCGTATGGCCAAAAATCCTGAAACAACTGTAAAATTGGTTGGATCATCTGAGAAAGGCCCTGAAGACGGTACGGCAATGGCCGAATCGGTAAAAAAATACATGGTCGATGTATTTGGTATAAACGGTAAAAGGATTAGCCTCGAAGGCTTATATAAACCGAAAATTCCTTCTGAACAACCAGGTGGAATACTCGAGTTGACTCTTCTTCGTGAAGACGACCGCAGGGTGTCAATCGAAAGCAGTTCGCCAGCCTTATTGGAAGTGTTCGAAAGCGGTCCGGATACCCCGCTGAAATTGGTAGATATTTTAACTGTTCAGGAAGCGCCGGTTGATAGCTATGTTACGTTCAATGCTGAGGGTGCAGAAGAAGCATTTGTGTCATGGACCATGGAGATCAGGGACGATGCAGGTGGTGTACAGTATTTCGGACCTTATTCACGTGAAAAAGTAAGTATCCCCGGAAAAACCATTTTAGGCGCCAGGCCTGAAGGCGAGTACAAGGTGACAATGGTAGGCCAGACAAAACATGGCAATACAGTTAGAAAGGAAGTCTCGGTACACATGGCGCTTTGGACCCAGTCGTTATTGGTAGATGGATTGAGGTTTAGTGTAATTTTTGAATTTGATGATTCGAGATCTATCAACATTTACCAGAAATTCCTTGCCGATTTTGTAACTCCAAAGATTCCTGAAGGCGCAAAGGTTATCATACACGGCCATACCGATATTATCGGAGAAGAAGGCCACAACCAAAAATTATCAGAAGCCAGGGCCAACGATGTGACAAAAATTCTTCAAGACGCTTTAGCGAGAGCTGGTAAAAACGATGTTAAAATAGAAGTAACCGCATTTGGTGAAGATGAAAACGTATCACCGTTTGAAAACAAATTCCCTGAAGAGCGTTTTTACAACAGAACGGTTATCATTGATGTAATACCCCGGGATTAATGTGGTGATGAATCTTAGATAATGTAATTTTTAAAGGGTGGATCGGAAAACCGAAGGCTGTCTCAGAAGTAACATTTTGGGGCAGCCTTTTTGTATGATTGCCAAAGGTGTGAATTATGTAACTATTTCCCGAAATTGTGTAAATCTTTCCGGAAATACTTAAACTACCTTTATCTCGTAAAAAATATTTCATAATTTAAATAAAAAAAAATGAAAAATCTAAACCTATTTGCAATTCTTGCCATAGTGTTGGGTGCATCAATTTCCGGGTGTAAAACTGACAACTATGAGGCTATTGTTGGCGTTTGCCCGCTGGTGGTATCTACTATCCCTATTGATAAGGCAATCGATGTACCGCTTAATCAAATAATTTCGGCAACATTCAATGAAAAGATGGATCCTGCAACTATCAACAAGGCCTCTTTTATAATTCAACAAGGGACAACAGCAATTACAGGTACAGTTGCCTATAGCGGATTAACTGCCACCTTTACACCTTCCAGTCCACTTTTGCCAAATGTACTCTATTCAGGTACAATTAAAACACTGGCAAAAGATCTGATCGGCCAATCTTTACAGGAAGACTACAAGTGGTCGTTCACTACCATTGCCCAGGTAACTTTATCATCAAATCCTACAGCAGGCGGAACAACCAGTGGAGCAGGCACATTTGCCAAAGGCTCTTCGGTTACTGTAAATGCTACATCAAATGCAGGTTATTCATTTATCAACTGGACCGAAAATGGAGCTATTGTTTCTACCAATTCAAGTTATCAGTTTACTATGGCTGGAAACAAAACATTGGTAGCGAATTTCACACTTCAACTTACAGTTAATGTATCATCAAATCCTATATTAGGCGGAACAACGATTGGTTCTGGGGCTTATAATGCAGGTACTTCTGTAACTGTTACAGCAACCCCGAATGCCGGATTTAACTTTGTTAACTGGACTGAAAGTGGGACTATCGCATCAACAAACTTGAGTTATACTTTTTCACTTAATGCGAGCAAGACATTAGTTGCCAATTTTAAACTCAAAACTTACACATTAAATGTAACTGCTGTCAACGGAACTGTTTTGAAAGTTCCGGGTAAAACAGTTTACAATAGCGGCGAAATAGTAGCGCTTACTGCAACGCCAGCAACTGGTTATACATTTACAGGCTGGACAGGCGACGCAACAGGCTCATTGAATCCATTGTCGGTTACGATGAACGCGAATAAAGCTATCACCGCCAACTTTACGGCAATAGCTAGCGGCTTTACATTAAATGTGACTGCAAATAATGGAACAGTTGTAAAAAATCCGGATATGGTATCTTACACAAGTGGAGCAACAGTGCTACTGACCGCAACACCAAATTCAGGTTATACATTTGCCTCTTGGAGTGGCGATGCTACCGGTTCAGTAAATCCATTAACTGTCATCATGAATACAGATAAAAATATCACCGCTAACTTTAAAGCTGATGTAATACCTCCGGCAGGTCCGTTAGCAATTGATCTTGGCTGCGCTGCACCGTTTGCAATACTTGCAGGCTCGACCATTACCAGCACCGGTCCTTCAATAATTACTGGAAATGTCGGATTGAGCCCTGGATCAGCGCTGATTGGGTTCCCTCCAGGCATAATCAATGGGACGCAGGAAATTACCACTCCAATCGCCGCCGCTGCAAAACTCTGTTTAACAACAGCCTATATTGATGGCCAAGGCAGATCTTTAAATTCCATTTCATTGCCAGGACAACTTGGCGGTCTTACCCTGGCCCCGGGACTATATACCAATTCATCAACGAGTGGAATATCGGGAACCGGAGCGAACGGAATTTTGACTCTTGATGCAGGAGGTAACTCAAATGCAGTCTGGATATTCCAAATGGGATCCACACTTACAACAGATCCTGCTACCAGTATTGTTTTGGCAGGTGGTGCACAAGCTGCAAACATCTTTTGGATTGTTGGCACTTCAGCAACACTTGGAACAACCTCAGTTTTCTACGGAAACATCCTGGCTGATCAATCAATTACGCTCAAAACCGGCTCTGTACTTAACGGCAGAGCATTGACACGAATTGCTGCAGTTACATTAGATGCCAGTAAAATTACAAAACCATAAATTTCTTATAATATGAAACCGATTACAAATTTTAAAAAGGGGTCACGCAATGCGTGGTTCCCTTACAAACTGACCATTAAAAGTGTTGTAATAAGCGTCTTAATTTTGACTGGTTTACAAGTGTCAGTTCAGGCACAGGAGGCTAAGTTTACGAAACCTTCATGGTGGTTTGGAGCAGCCGGTGGTGCAAACTTTAATTTCTACCAGGGTACCACTCAGCAATTGACCAACGATTTTATGGTTCCAACAGCATTTCATGATGGCCAGGGAATCGGACTTTTTGCCTTTCCAGTTATGGAGTTTCATCGTCCCGGATCAATGCTGGGGTTCATGCTTCAGGCCGGATACGAAAGCCGAAGAGCTGCATGGGATCAGGTTACAACACCCTGTAACTGCCCGGCGGATTTAGAAACTGACCACCTTGCATATATTACAGTGGAACCAAGCATACGTTTCGCCCCATTTAAATCAAACTTCTATATCTATGGTGGCCCGCGTTTGGCGTTCAATGTTGACAAACGATTTTTATACGAACAAGGCATCAATCCTGCTTACCCAAACCAACCGGCAACTCCGGATGTAAACGGTGTATTCAGCGATATGAACAAATCTGTTATTTCGATGCAGATCGGTGCCGGATACGATATCTCGCTTTCTGCAGATACTAAACAGACACAAGTTGTACTTTCACCTTTTGTTGCGTATCATCCTTATTTTGGTCAGGATCCACGTTCAATCGAATCATGGAACCTGACGACTGTAAGAGCAGGTGTGGCACTTAAGTTTGGCCGGGGCAAGAAAATAGAAACACCGGAAGAAGTTTACGTACCGGCAGTAATAGTCGTTGCTGTTGAACCTGAGGTTACATTTGCAGTTACCGCACCTAAAAACGTTCCTGTAGAACGTAGGGTTAGGGAAACATTCCCGATTCGTAACTACGTGTTCTTTAATTTAGGATCAACCGAGATACCAAATCGTTATGTGAAGCTCAGGAAAGCTCAGGTCAAGGATTTCAGGGAAGACCAATTGGAAGTGTTGACCCCAAAAGAATTGACTGGTCGATCAAAACGACAAATGACTGTCTATTATAATGTTTTGAACATTCTTGGCGACCGCATGGTAAAATATCCAGCATCAACAATTATATTGGTCGGATCGTCGGAGAAAGGTCCGAAAGATGGACGTGCAATGGCAGAGTCGGTAAAAACATACCTGATTGATATATTTGGAATTGACGCTTCGAGGATTGCTATCGAGGGCCGGAGTAAACCTAAAATCCCGTCGGAACAGCCAGGTGGAAAACTCGAACTTGACCTTCTTCGTGAGGGAGACCGCAGGGTTTCAATCGAAAGCACTTCACCAGCCTTATTGATGGAGTTCCAGAGTGGACCGGATTCACCGCTGAAACCAGTGGAAATTATAGATATTCAGGTAGCGCCAATTGAAAGTTATGTTTCTTTCAATGTCGCTGGGGCAGATACAGCATTCTCTTCATGGACGTTGGAAATTGAAGATGAACAAGGAAAAGTACAAAAATTTGGACCATACACCAAGGAGAAAGTCAGTATCCCCGGAAAATCTATTTTAGGTGACAGGGCAAAAGGCGACTACAAAATTTCGATGATCGGGCAAACCAAGAGTGGTAAGGTCATAAGGAAGGAAACTTCAGCGCAACTGGTACTCTGGAAACCGGCTGTTGCCGAAGAAATGATGAGGTTCAGTGTCATTTATGAATTCAACAACTCGAAAGCTATATCTATCTACGAAAAATATCTTACTGCAATCGTAACGCCAAAGATTCCTAAAAACGGAACGGTTATTATACACGGCCATACCGATATTATTGGTGGTGAAGATAACAACCTGAAATTGTCATTGGCCCGGGCTAATGATGTTAGGGGTATTCTTGAAAATGGACTGGCAAAGGCTGGCAGAACCGATGTTAAATTTGAAGTTCATGGATTTGGTGAAGATCAAAGTTTAGCGCCGTTTGAAAACAAATTTCCGGAGGAACGCTTTTATAACCGGACCGTTATCATTGATATTATTCCGAAGAAGTAATTTTTATAATTCAAATATAGTTGTA
Source organism: Odoribacter sp. (assembly GCA_013824715.1). Lineage (GTDB taxonomy): Bacteria > Bacteroidota > Bacteroidia > Bacteroidales > Prolixibacteraceae > Aquipluma. The sequence continues at coordinate 7,796 of PNOH01000066.1, forward strand.
TCTGATATTAAAAGAGGCTGTTATGGCCTCTTTTTTATTTCAACTAAATTCTGAAAACTCAAAGCTCAATATATAACTGAAGGCTTAAAAACTGAGAATGTGTGAATGATGCAACAGATATAAAAAATTGTGTAACAGTTAGCTGCAATAAAGCACTGACCTTTGTTTCGTAATTATTTACATATCATTTAAACAAAAGTACATGAAAACAACACAAAGAAAAACAAGTGCAGTTTCAATTTTAAAAAAGATAATGCTTGTAACATTTATCGGCTTTCTGATTATGCAGTTCTCTTCCTGTAATAAGGATAAGAACTCAGAAAAGGCGCAACTCTCAGTTCGAATGACCGATGCCCCCGCTAACTACGATGCAGTTATGGTCGATGTGCAGGGAGTTGAAATAACGGGTAATGGTGGAGGTGCAGTAATGCTGAACACTACCGCCAAAGTGTATAATCTCCTTGAATTATCTAATGGAGTAAATGCACTTATCGCAACCGGCGATTTGGATGCGGGAGCTGTTTCCCAAATAAGGTTGATACTAGGAACCAATAACACAGTGAAGGCAGGGGGCGTTGTTTATCCGCTAGGTACACCAAGCGCACTGCAGTCAGGATTGAAACTTCAGATAAATAAGACATTTGAAGCCGGTGTTTCTTATGAAATTCTGCTCGATTTTGATGCAAATCAATCAATTGTTCTGCAGGGTAATGGTGAATATCAATTAAAACCTGTTATCCGGACTATTGAAGCGGCTATCTCCGGATCTATAAAAGGAAGTATTACTCCAATTGGTGCAATTGCCACTGTAACGGCAACTTCAGCTGGAATTGCCTACTCTTCGGTAACCAATGCAAACGGTAATTTTTTGATTGCAGGTCTGCCGTTAGGCATCTATGATATCACCATTACCCCGAATCTTCCTCTGCTTCCAATCACAATAACAGGCAAAGCAGTTGCTTTAGGAGCATCGACCGATCTGGGAATAACAATACTACGATAATTTTTAGTTTTGACATAATTCAAGAGGCTGGCTCGCAGGAGTTCAGCCTCTTTTCGGTTTAAATCATGCTGTATCGGTAAAATCATTCTTTCTCAAAATCGCATAATGGACTTGAAAATGTGTGAATTATATAATAGAATGAAAAAGTTATGTAACACTTCATGGCCAAATGTTGCACAACTTTGAATCATTAATCACTTAAATAAATCCAAATGAAAAAACCAGTTAATTTCCTTGTAATTATTGCTATAATCCTCAGCCTGTCATTAACGTCATGCGGACCAGGCAAAAAACTATTGAGTTCGAGGGCCAGAGTTGAGAATCTGCAAAAAGATAGTATTAATGTACACGATCAACTGAATGAGTGCAATACATTGGTTAAAAATCTGAAGTATGATAAAACATCATTACTGAGCGAAAAAGCAGCCTTGCAGAATGAAAATGCATCAGTTGAAAACGATTTAAAAGCACTGTCCACTCAATCAAAAATGACAATTGCAGAGCAGGCCAAGCGACTGAAAAGCCTTCAGGAGATGATTCAATCACAAAAGGATGTGATGAACAATCTGAAGAATTCGTTAGCCGATGCACTGATGAATTATAAATCGGATGAGCTAAACATACTCTACAAAGATGGAAACGTATATGTTTCGCTGCAGGAAAAATTACTATTCAAATCGGGTAGCGATGTGGTTGACCCAAAAGGAAAAGAAGCCCTCCGGTTTCTTGCACAGGTGCTAAACAATACCAAAGATATCACCGTAATGATCGAAGGCCATACCGATAATATTCCGATTAAAACAAAGCTGGTGAGGGACAACTGGGACCTCAGCACAGCACGCGCCACCTCCATCGTACGTATTTTAACCAAAGACTATGGCTTTGATCCTGGCCGTATCACGGCTTCTGGACGAAGTCAGTTTCACCCGGTTAAATCGAATGATACTCCCGAAGCACGGGCTGGAAACCGCAGGACTGAAATTATCCTGTCGCCGAATATGAAAGAACTGTATAATCTGATCTACCAATAAAATCTAAAAGTGTGAATCATGTAACTCTTCCCCTGAATTGTGTAACACGTTCCGAAGCAAATGAACTCACCTTTGTCATGTAGAAGTGAAATCAAAAATTAAAATCAAATAAAATGAAAGCGTTAAAATTAATTGGTATTGGATTTCTGTTGTTTTTTGCTGTTGGGGCACATGCACAAATATCAATACATGTAGATTTAGGCAGCCCGCCACAATGGGGCCCTTCCGGATATTCTGAAGTACGCTATTACTACCTGCCCGATGTGGAAGCTTATTACGATGTTCCATCAGCGATGTTTATTTATTTCAATGGTGTAACGTGGATCCACCGTCGGTCACTCCCCAGTCGGTACAGAAATTACGATCTGTATAATGGATATAAAGTAGTGATGACTGATTATCGTGGCAACGCTCCATATTCGACTTTTAAGAATTATAAATCGAAATATAAAAAAGGATACCGTGGTGAACCGCAAAAAAACTATGGAGAAAGAGCTGAAAGAGAATACTCACATGAAAGAGAATATTCAAAAGGTAGCTCCAGCCAAGGCAACAAACATGACAACGGAAATAAAAAGAATAGTAAAGGCCATGGAAACGGCAAAAATAAATAAGAAATATTAAAAGAAAATATATTCTAAACTAAAAAATCATTCAAATGAAAACAAGAATTTTTGTACTCGCATTGCTTTCCCTGCTTATGATCACAGGGACAAATTTATCGGCTCAGAATAAAACTTATTCCGAAAATCACGGAGGTACCTTTAACTTTGGTTTGGGTATTGGTGGATATTCAGGTTATTATGGGTATGTTGGGCATACATTACCAGTTTTTAACATCAATTATGAATTTGATGTGGCCCAGAATTTCACATTGGCCCCATTTATTTCTTTTTATTCATACAGGAATGATAAATACTACTATAATGAAACCGTAATTCCTATTGGTGTTAAAGGCACATATTACTTTGATCAAATACTCAATGCTAATTCCAATTGGGATTTTTATCTGGCTGGTTCATTAGGATTTGCGGTAGTAAACTCCAGATGGGATAGTGGTTATTATCGCGATGACAGGTATTACCATGAAGTAAATCCATTATTTCTTGATTTACATATAGGTGCCGAATACCATCTCAGTAACCGGGTTGGATTATTCCTTGACCTCTCAACCGGAGTCTCAACTATTGGCCTGGCATTGCATTAATGTTTAAGCAAACCATCCCATTTTACAACAAAAAAGTCCCGTCGAAATGGGACTTTTTTGTTTCTATAAACATGCAATTGAAAAAACAACTCAAAAACCAATTATTTAGTGGTATGAATTGAATCGGATAGGAGAAACGGGATTAGTTCCCGTTTCGTCCTTCCACACCACCGTGCGTACCGTTCGGTACACGGCGGTTCCTTAATTTACGCCGTTGGCTTTCCGAAAATAATCCGTAAAGAAGATGTATCCTGCTTGCTGAAGACGGTCGTTGGTGATTGACCTTGTTAAAATTGGACTATTGGCAGTGCGCCAGAAGCCTTTTCTGGTATTGGTATATTCCCAAGCTTTGTATTTTGCAATTCCGAGCTTGATCAGATTCCGCAAACGGGTTCGTATCCGTTTCCATTGTTTCCAGATAACCATCCGTAAGCGTCTGCGATACCATTCATCTACTTGCAGCAGAAGACTCTTCATGTCTGCCAGTTTAAAGTAATTCACCCAGCCAGTAATGTACTGTTTGAGTTTCTCTTTCCGTATTGCATCTCCCCATCCGTTGCTCCTTGATGTAAGTTCTTTTATGCGCTCTTTCATCTTGGTTATGATTTTCGGATGTATCCGTAACCGTCCCCCTTCCCCATTTTCGTAGAAAGAGTATCCCAAAAATTTAATATTCAGGATATAAGCTACAACCGTCTTTTCCCTGTTTACTTTCAAGAAAAGTTTCTCCTCAATATACGGGATGATACTGGTCAGTGTCCGTTCGGCACTTCGTTTGCTTTTGCATAGAATGACCAAATCATCGGCATAACGTGCAAAACGGTGTCCACGCTTTTCAAGTTCCTTGTCCAGTTCGTTGAGCATGATGTTGCTCAACAACGGGCTCAATGGCCCTCCTTGTGGTACACCAACTTCCGTATTCTCAAACTTGTTCCGAACTACAACCCCTGCATTGAGATATTTATGGATGAGCGAAATCACCCGCCCGTCTTTTATAGTCCGTGATAAAATCTCTATCAGTTTACTCTGATTGACTGTATCAAAGAACTTCTCCAAATCCATATCTACCGCATATTTATAGCCGTCGGTAATATGGTCTTTGCATTGGGTCAATGCCTGATGCGCACTGCGTTTGGGTCTGAATCCGTAACTGTTGGGAGAAAACTGTTTCTCGTAAATGGGTGATAAAACTTGGGTGATAGCTTGTTGAACGACACGGTCAACTACCGTGGGGATGCCAAGCATTCGCATCTTCCCATTTTCTTTGGGTATTTCTACCCGTCGAACCGGATTCGGTCGGTAAATCCCTTCCATAATGGACTGTATAAGCTCCTCTTTGTGGTGAACAAGGTAATCCAGAAGTGATTCGACTTCCATCTTGTCAACCCCTCCGCTCCCTTTATTACTCTTCACCCGTTTATAGGCTTGGTTCAAATTGGTCGGTGATAGGATTTGCTCCAGCATTCCATTACTCGGTTGGTCGGCATTAGTGATGTTGTTTTCAGTTATCCAAATGTAGGTCTGCCCTCCTGCATACCATTCGAGTTCCGCCCTATCTCTTTGCAGCCTGGTATCTTCCGATTTTTTCTGCTTTCTTCCCTTCATCTGGTAACATTCATTTACTTTCACTTCTCAAGGTTCAGCCCTTCACTGGGTCTGTGAGTCCTCCACCTCTCTATGATGGCTCGTTTCTTCAGCTAATATGGCCTCTGCTGACTTCTCACAATAAATCTTTTTTTCAACCGTGCTTCATACTTCGTTTCTGCACGTCTGTGAGATCTCCCGTGGTAAGACGAATAACCTTCATTCCATGTACCCGCATCATTTACATTCCAATTTCCGTGTAGTTTTGGGACTTCGTTTTGTATTGCAAACTCATCCAATCGGTTATGCCTGATAATGTTCGTGTTCCTCGGGTCGGAATTTTGCCGCCAGCTTCCTTCAGATTCGCAGTCGCCCACGACACCCTTGCTCTTGGCTAATGGTTGGAAACCGGAAGAAGTTATAGGAGTCAGCATGTGGGAAAATATTTTTCCGGATGATCTGGTCTCTGTAAAGAATTTCATTTCTACTCTAATGGAGGCGCCTAACACTTCAGGGAAAGTGCAATTCCGCTACAAGTGCATAAACCACAGATACAAATGGATAGAATTTACTGCAGTTAATATGTTACACGATGCCGATATTCAGGGAATATTGGGAAATTACCACGACATTAGTGAGCGGATACTGGCAGAAAAATATTTTGATCTATTGAGTCGGGCTATCGAACAAAGTCCTGTAACTGTGGTAATCACTGATAAGGAAGGCAATATTGAATATGCAAACCCTAAATTTACTGAAGTAACTGGTTATTCCTTGGATGAGGTAGAAGGTAAAAACTCCCGCATTTTGCAATCCGGATTACTATCCAAGGAGTTTTATGAAGAGCTTTGGAAAACGATATTATCAGGGATGAACTGGTATGGCGAGTTACATAATAGAAAGAAAAATGGCGATACTTATCTGGAAAGTGTCGTAATCTCTCCCATTGTGGATAGTAATGGCGATATCGCTTATTTCCTGGCGATAAAGGAGGATATTACTGAAAAGAAAAAAATGCTAGAAGACCTAATCATTGCCAAAGAAAAATCCGAAGAAAGCGACCGGTTAAAATCGGCATTCCTTGCCAACATGAGCCACGAAATCAGAACCCCAATGAACGGTATCCTTGGTTTTACCGAACTACTTAAAGAACCGGATTTGACCGTAGAAAACATGCAGGAATATTTCTGCATCATTGAAAAATGCGGTGCCCGCTTGCTCAATATCATTGACGACATCGTTAGCATTTCAAAAGTTGAATCCGGGCAAATAGGAGTTTCTATTTCAGAAATGAATATAAACGAACAGATTGAATACATTTATACCTTCTTCAAGTCGGAAGTTGAGCAAAAAGGATTACAGATTTATTATAAAAATGCTTTGTCGGCAAGAGAAGCCATTATTAAAACGGACTCAAATATGCTTTTTGCCATTCTTTCCAACCTGGTTAAAAATGCCATTAAATTTACCAGTCACGGCTCCATTGAAATTGGATATAGTTCGACTCTTCGGCCAGCTCAGAGCGACGCAGGCTCACAAACCAATGGCTCACCAACCGAACTAACTTTTTTTGTGAAAGATACTGGTATTGGAATCCGGCCGGAGCATAAGGAAATCATTTTTGAAAGGTTCAGGCAAGTCAATGAATCGCTTTCCCGGGATTATCAAGGGGCAGGTTTGGGATTAGCCATTTCAAAAGCATATGTGAAAATGCTGGGCGGCAAAATTTGGGTTGAAAGCGAAGAAGAGAAAGGCTCAGTATTTTATTTTACCATTCCTTACCTTACTTAATGTCCATTCATAGCTGATAATCAAGTTCAGATAAAAAATAAAGATTATGCGAAAAAAATTAATTGCCTTTCAATTTTATTTCTGTTCGTTATTGTTTATCGGAAGTTCATCTTTATACGCTCAATCGGATATTCTTCCGGCTGTTACAATCTCAACCAATGTTGATCTGCTGAGCCGGTATATCTGGCGTGGCCAGGATTACGGGCATGCACCCAGTATTCAGCCCGGGATATCTGCTACCTGGAAAGATTTCACTTTTGGAGCCTGGGGTGCATACACCATCACCGGTTCCGGAGGGCAGGAAACCGATTTCTATCTGGAGAAAACGATTGGTCACTTTACCTTTTCCATGTTGGATTACTGGAGTTTTGATGATATTTCCTCCATGGATTTTTTCAACTACAATCGGGAAACTACCCAACATTTACCCGAAGCACAGGTATTGTTTTCAGGAGGTGAGAAACTGCCTTTCAATTTATTAGGAAGCTATTTATTTGCTGTTGGCGATCCTTCCCAAAGTATTTACCTCGAACTTCAATATTTGTATTCCACTCCTGCAGTCGAATTGCAGTTTTTCGCCGGTTATCAGGCAAAAGGCGAATACTATGCTTCAAAACCCGCATTTGTTAATGTGGGTTGTACGGCTATCCGGACCATTGAGGTAACCGATAACATGTCAATCCCTCTTAGTTTAAGTCTCATCGTAAATCCGTCAAAGAAAAGTACCTATCTGGTTGCAGGCATCACATTTTAAATCTCCATGTTATGTTGAAATTCAGAACTGTATATAGCAAAATCAGAGCATTTATAATTTTAGTAGGAATCATTTTCCTGATTCTCTCTTTTGCTCTGGCATTCCATAAAACTAAGATGGAAAACCAAATTATTAGTACGACTAAGAACCAATTAGAACATGAAATTAGATCCCTTCTTGGTTTGAACTCAGAATCAATGATGAAGACTTTGATTGACAATGTTTACTGGGATGATTTGGTACTAAACATCGAAAAAAACGATACGGGCTGGTTCACCCCGAACATGAGTCTGGTTGCCGCAGCATTTTTTGATTACTACCTTGTTAGCAATTCCAGGTTCGTTGCGGTTCGTCAGGAGTCGGGCAAGACGATACATTCAGAAATAAATATTCCGAAAGGACTGCTGGAAAGCTTGAAGCAAAGCAGAACTGCCCATTTTTTCATAACAACCGCCGATGGATTGATGGAGGCATGTGCCGGGAGTATTCATCCATCGGATGACCTGAAATTAAAAAAAACGCAACCGTATGGTTATTTGGTATTAATGAAAAAATGGGATCAGAAATACTTAGACCATCTGGCAACCATCATCGGATCAGAAATTGAGATAAAAACATCGCCTGATTCCATTGTCTGGGATAAATCATCTGCGATTCAGGCTAAAATAATGCTAACGGGCTGGGATGGGCTAGCTGTTGCAGAGCTTATTTCAAACAGGGATTTGAATCTAAATTTCCATGTAACGCAATATATTTTCTATATCATCATAGCTTTTGTACTTCTGATCTTATTTCTATTCAATTTCATGTCCCGGATATGGATTTATAAACCACTGAAACTGGTAACCGATGTTCTGAAGACAGATAATCATCAGTCCATCGATCAGTTGAAAAAAACGCCTGCAGAGTATGGGCATATCGGAGACCTTTTTGAAGCTTATGTGACACAAAAACAAGAACTTATTGAGGCCAAAGAAAAAGCCGAAGAAAGCGACCGCTTAAAATCATCTTTCCTGTCCAGCATGTCGCACGAGATCAGAACTCCGATGAATTCAATAATCGGTTTTAGTGAGTTGCTGAAAGATGAAGAAGATTGCGACAAAATGCAAAAGTATATAAGTTTTATTCAGAACAGCGGCTGCAATTTGCTCCTATTAATCAATGATTTGATTGATTTATCAAAAATTGAAGCAGGTATTTTCTCAATCAGTTATGAGACTTTCAACTTAAAGGAAATGTTTGCTGAACTGGAAGAAACCTACAACTTCGAATTGGAGAAAAGAGAAAAACCGATGGTGAAGCTCCACATTTCGCACCCTGCTGGCGACTTTATGATTCTCTCAGATCCCATTCGTATTCAGCAGGCTTTATCGAATTTACTGACCAATGCCGTGAAATTTACGACCGTCGGAAGCGTCAGTCTAAGTTACCACAAAGAAAATGACGAACTGATTTTCACGGTAGCCGATACCGGAACCGGAATCCCGATAGAAGACCAGCAAAAAATATTTGAACGATTTACCAGGTTTGATTATCAATGGCTGAATACTGAAGGCAGTGGAATTGGGTTATCCATTGTAGAGAAAATAGCTTTCATGCTGAAGGGCCGCATTTGGCTCAAAAGCGTAATTGGCGAAGGCTCCAGCTTTTTCTTTTCCATTCCCTTCAATGATTCCGTTGCCTATGTACCTCCAGCAATAAAAACTAAGACCCCAAACTGTTATGAATGCAAATAGAAACAAATTAATACTTTTAGTGGAAGACGATAGATACAGTTCAATTCTGCTCAAAGAAGTACTTCATCGCCTACATATTGATGTTGTCCATTTAGAGAGTGGGCAAGATGCAGTTGACTATTTCAGGGAACATCCGGAGGTGGATTTAATTCTAATGGATATAAAGTTGCCTGACATCACAGGTTATGAGGCCACGGCCGAAATCCGAAAATTCAATCCGACCGTTCCAATTATTGCCCAAACGGCTTATGCCTTATTGGGCGACCGCGAAAAAGCACTCAATGCCGGTTGCAGTGACTACCTTTCAAAACCAATCTATCAAAAATTATTGAAGCAAATAATTGAGAAATTCGCGCCAGATACCAACCAACAGATCACACCTGAAAATGAAGTTCCTGATTAAATTGAAAGCTGAACAAACAACTACAGAACTGCTGGATTTCAACAAAATACAAAATTGTCTGTCTGTTCCAGAGTATTCAATCGCTTTAGAAATAATCGAAACGGAAAAGAAGCGCGTTGAAGCGGAGGAAGAACTTATCAGGGCCAAAGAAAAAGCCGAAGAAGGCGACTGCCTAAAATCAGCCTTCCTGTCCAATATGAGCCACGAAATCAGAACACCCATGAATGGGATACTGGGTTTTGCCGAAATACTAAAAACGCCTGACCTTACTGGAGAACAGCAACAAGAGTATATCAGTACCATGGAGATATGTGGAGTTCGAATGCTTAATATCATCGATGATATTGTTGATATTTCGAAAATAGAATCCGGACAAATGAACGTTTCTGTTTCTGAAACAAATGTAAATAAGCTGCTTGATGACATTTATACTTTCTTCAAGCCAGAGGCTGAGCAAAAAGGATTACAGATTTACTATAAAAATGCTTTGCCGGCAAATAAAGCCATTATTAAAACAGACCGGAATAAGCTTTTTGCCATTCTCACCAACCTGGTTAAAAATGCCATTAAATTTACCAAAACCGGGTCCATCGAAATTGGATACCACCTCGTAGCGACGTTGCATGCAACGTCTTTACTGGAATTTTATGTGCGGGATACAGGCATAGGCATTCAGCCGGAGCAAAAGGAAATCATTTTCGAAAGGTTCAGGCAAGTCAGTGAATCGATTACCAGGGAATACGAAGGTGCCGGATTAGGATTAGCCATATCGAAAACTTATGTGGAAATGCTGGGCGGCAAGATCTGGGTAGAAAGCGAAGAAGGGAAAGGCTCAGTATTTTATTTTACTATTCCCTACAATACTTCAAAGGAAGACCAAACCGCCATCTAAAATACTTTTTCAGTTGATGAAGCAGAGAATCAAATTAAGTCTGTCCAACCACTCATAGTAGGTTCTCTCTCCTCCAATTTCTCCCCGAAGTTATCTCCGCATCCCGGAAAAGTCAAGGGTTGCTTCGATCATAGTATCGGTGGCTGAGCTTGTCGAAGCCATGCTTTGCGCTAGTTCAAAAATCCTAATGTTCCCAGAGTTTATCGATGGGCGTTAGAATTTTTGACATCATCGCTTAATTATTTTTATAATACAAAACAGAAAAATATTTATAAAATATATAT
>PNOH01000067.1 GCA_013824715.1 Odoribacter sp.
TTGGGGGGGAAGCGAAGAAATGCAAGCTGTCAAAATCGACAGTAAGTAGTTTCAATCCTTATTCTATTGGATGTTGGGGGGGAAGAATACTTCGAGCTACATCGAGACGCTGGAACAAAATGGTTTCAATCCTTATTCTATTGGATGTTGGGGGGGAAGTTTTATAAGAGAAATTGATTCTTCGTCAAAACCATGTTTCAATCCTTATTCTATTGGATGTTGGGGGGGAAGTTTGTGTATTTTTGTACGAGCCATTTCAGTATTTTAGTTTCAATCCTTATTCTATTGGATGTTGGGGGGGAAGCCGTATTTCCCTCTATTAATTTGTTTTCCAAAATGATATAAATAATACCGTGTAATACATTTTCCAATTTTCAATATGTCAAAGAACTTCAATATTTGAATTTTTGTGATCATTTCCGAAAGTGTATCTTGTTGCTAAACTGAATTTTATATACTGTTTTTTATTCTTTTTAAATAAATTACCACCCGGGAGCGACTATTTGACACATATATTTCGGTATGTGCAACCGATACATCGCTGTTTGAATTTGGTAGCCTGAGGAAAATAATTCTGAAGGATTATTTCATTTACCTCTTTACAAACACGCCGAATATCCTGTTTGGCCGCTTCACTAATTTCAACTTCAACCAACTTGTTTGATGAGCGTGTATAAACCAGAAAACCTTTATTGACTTTCTTCTGAAAATTTTCTTCAATCAACACCGCATAACATTCAAGCTGAGTCCTGTATGTTTCATAAACCCGATCTTCAAATTTAGCAAATTTATAGTCAAGTGGCGCCATTGTGCCATCGTTTAATAACAAAACTTCATCAACCGCACCCCGAAGTAATTCATTGGTTAAATATTGGTCGGCATATTTCTCAATGACTCCAATACGCTTCCTCAAATAGTCTTTGTTTCGTTCAAGTTTTTGGTCGTGTATTTGTCGTCCCTTCTCAACTTTGTAATGCCGCTCTTCGTATTGCGGAATACAAAGTACATATTCGTAGTACGTAAATCGCGGACAATACAGGTATTCTATGATATGTGAAGGTGTTACTGACATCAGAAAAACAATGCTTTTACGTCATCGGTTATTAGTTTTTTGTCGAAAGCCTGCCCAAGCAAGGCGGTTTGGCGAAGTTCATTTTTACTCATCGGGAAGATATAAACCGAGTCGGTTTCCACATCTATCAAATCGCTTACGGTCAACTCTAAGGTGTCCTTTTCATTGTCTTCCATGCTTCCAAGAAAGACTGATTTCTGCACCCGGTAAAGCCCCGATTTTTTGCAGATTTTTGACACCTTGCTTCGTGGCTTGTTCTTCTTTATATCGTATAGGACCCAGCAAATCATTGCTTACTGATTAATTTGTTTGCAAACTGATGGGCGTCCATCTGCATGGCATTCATCCGTGTTTGATTCCGGCCATTGTACCTGATTTTATCTTCATCGAGAAATTGCATCAGCGACTGCATCAGCAGATTTTTCCCTTCCGTGTTCAGGCTGATCCCATTGGTAATTTCATCGGTATGGCTATCGTTCACCTTTTTTGCCGAAAATAGTTTAAAGACCACCTCGTCAGCATAGATACGGTAAGGTTCAATAAAATCAAACACCATACTTTTCATGTTGTAATCGTCGCGATGCATAAACCCGACGTACGGATCGAGTCCGGCAATGACCAGAACTTTTTCGACCCGGCTGTATAAAACGCCGTAAGAATAATTCAGGAAGGCATTGAACGGATCTTTTGCCGGACGAAAACTACGACCTTCAAACTGATAACGTTCAGATAACAGGGGACTAAGTGTTTGAAAATAAATCCTTCCTGCTGTTCCTTCCAACCCTCTCAGTGTGTCGTCCATTTCATCAACTTTTGTTCCTTTCAAATCTTTCATTTTTGTTTTGAGCGCAGAAATGGCATCTATCTTTTCCTGAAGGAGATCGGCTGTTGCAGGGCGATGGTTTTTCAAGCGTTTCATAAACTCTACCTGATTGTCCAATTTACCGGTAAGCCAGTTCTTAATCCAGAAAACTCCCGTTTCGTTCAAACTGGCTTCGAGTTGTTGTTTCCTGATTTTTGATGTACTTCCGGGTTTGCTGTGCCAGAAACGGCCAACCGGCATCCCATCGCGCTCAAAAACGATGATGTCGATGTTATTCTTCATGGCCAGAATCACCGCATCAGTGCTTATTGCTGAGCCTTTGCTCATCAGTATTGAAGTGACTTTCTGGCTGGCAAAATGATGTTTTTCCTTTTCTCCATCTTTGGTCAGTGTTACCTCAAACAATTCATCTTTTACATGCACATAAGTTCCATAAGTGTTGATGATTAATTGCATTCTTCAAGCTTTATTTTATTAGACTTACTGTTCCAAAACCGCGGCTCACGGCTTTGCCAATTCCTGCCCATTCGGGAAGGTACGCATTACTGGTAAACTGTCCGGCAAAAGCAAGCATCGAATGGTTTTTAAACAGGGTTTGCTTTTCTTCCAGCCGGGTTATTACCATGATCCGTTCGTTGGTGCGAAATGAAAGGCCTTTGTAGAAACTTAAAATATTATTCTGAAGCTGATGGTTCAGGAAACTCCCTCTTTCGGCTTCGTCCAGTTGCTGGTATTTCCTGAAGTTTTCCTGGTTCAATGCCATCCAAAGTGTTTTAAACGAGTAGTTATACAATTGCTGGTTGACAGTCAGGGTGCATTGTTTTTGTTGAATGTTTTTGGCCAGAACCGGAATGTGTTGCCCTTCGATGTCAAGCTCGCGTATTTTCAGGAATAAGGAAACAAGCAGCCCGGCGCCTTCCTGGAAACCAACCAGAACGGGAACCCGGTCGATTACCTTGTACTGAACCAGCGGATAGGCATAACGTGCCGATCCATCGTCGTAATGGTTGTGCAGCAAGGGCGAATGTTCCTTGAACAGGTTGCCAAAATAACCCCTTAATTTATGCGCATCGCGGGTTTGCAACTGAATATCCGGAAACTGTATGGTTGTTTGTGTGATTTGCATGATTCTGTTATATGTCCGGCTATGGCCTTATTAATAAATTCGTATCCATACTATTCATAGGGACGTTGCCCCTATCTTTGATCTGTCAGGCCTTCAGCCTGATGGTGATTAATCCCAGAAATACTTTGGATCGTATTCAATGATGTCGTACTCTTTCGCAAATTGTTCAATCTCTTCCTGAAAGGTTTGGTATCCATGATGTTCTTTTTGGTTCTTGATGTAGCGTTTTACGGTTTCTACTTTTGAGCTGCTAACCGAAAAAGCTCCATAGCCTATTTGCCACTTGAACAGCTTCGTCCCACCTTCAATGGTCTTTATCCATTTCGAGGATTCTTTTTTCACCTCTTCAACAACTTTGGCAAGTGCATAATTCTTCGATAACCTGAACAGGATGTGTACATGGTCGGGGACCGAATTAATGATGAGGGCCGGGCTTTCGTTGCTGCAAAGTGCCGGCCATGTAGGCATGTACCCTTTTCTCGATGGCGGGAGTTAGGTACAGCATCCGGCCTTTGGTGCCGAATACGAGGTGGATGTACATTTGCGATAGTGATTGTCCCATAGTGTGATGTATTTGTCGTTAATCATGGGGCGTTGCCCCATGTTGTAATGTGCCAGGCCGCTGGCCTGATGATTATTTATTTCTTTTATCTATTCATTTCCTTACATAGGGACGATGCCCCTATTTTTGATGTGTCAGGCCGATGGCCTGATGATGCAAGATGCCGGTACCTAATGATGGTCAGGCTGAAAGCCTGAGACATCGTAACTGGGGGGCACCGTCCCCAGACATGGGCAGCGCCCATAGCAGGTGCAGTGCACAAGAACACCAGCCTGTAGGGCTGGGAGAGGTCAGAGGATCGTACCCCATGTCTCTTCTATCCTATCACGGATGAATCCGGTAACCGGATGATAAAAATCTTCATGGCATTCAAATGGGACATATAAAATGTCTTTCATTAGTTCGTTTCCCATTGCTTTTAACTCCGTTGCTTTATCCAGATAATTGGGAACTGCAATTATGTGCTGGTGAAAGTCCCTTTTGTATGGTTCGAATTCTGCTCGGGAACATTTCTTCTGGATCATTCTTTCGAACATCTCTTTGGCTTTTGTGGCTGTTTCATCACATTCGATAAATACAGAACTGGTTTTGAATCCATTCTCAATGACCTGAAATTTAGAAACCGACCAATCAGAACCATCATAATTGAGTTCTTTCATCGATTTAAAGAAGTTGAGCGAGTAGCCAAAACCATCATCATGCCTGTCGTAGATGTTATTATAATAGTAGGTTACCAATTCCAGATATTGCCTTTCTGTAATTTCTTGTTTCTCTTTTGTGAAATATTGAATGGCATTCCGTACAGTGTCTTCTGTCATTGGTCCATAAATGTTGCTGCACTTTCCAAAATCGACGATATAGACAGAACCGATAAATTCTTTATTGTATTCGCGGTTAACACGACCGGCTACCTGAATAATAGAATCGATTGGCGCCAAATCACGAAAAGCCATGTCGAAATCCAGATCAACACCAGCCTCAACACATTGAGTCGAGATCAATAATGGTTTTAATCCTTCGCCCTTCCTTGCCTTTATTACATCTTTTTTAATCGCTTCTATCAATGCTTGCCGTCCGGCAGGGACAACATTCGTTGAGAGATAATATAGTGGATTCTCAATTCCTTCTTCCTCAAAATAGGCTTTAATGCTTTTGTAAACATCAATCGAAAGCTTAACTGTATTGACTACAACCAAGCACGATTGATCTTCTTTCCAATGAACTTTGAAATAATCTTCAATAAACTCGTCCTGATTTTGAATTGGATTTGCGATCAAGGGTTTCAGTGCTGTCCGGTTGAACGATTTAAAAACCTTGGCAACATCTTCATTGGAACCCAACAATTCAAGCGGTTGGGCAAATTCACCTTCCTGCCTCAATATCTTTTCATTCGCCAGTTCGAATACTTTGGGTTTGGTGGCGGTCATCAATACAATCCGGGCATCCAGAAATTTTGAGAGGTAATATAGCGAGGCACCAACCAATGGCAATTGTTTTAATGCAATAGTTTGTACTTCATCCAGAATGATAATGCTACCCGCATAATGGTTGAATTTCTTCAATAATCGGTTACGGTTCCCGATAAGCGTTTGCAGGAACTGTACAAAGGTGGTGATCACAATATCGCACTGCCAGGTGTCGAGCGACATTATTTTCTGATCGTACCCAGCGCCATCGTCGTTGTAATTCTCTTCCTGCTGGCTTAGGGCATCAGCATACTGGTAATGTGACAAGATTTTGGCTTCGTTTTCGCCAAATAATTTCCGGTAAACCGAATCGGATTGCTCAATGATGTTGATAAATGGCAACGCATAAATAATCTGGGCTTCGTAGCCTTCCGAATCCCTAATTTTCTCCCTCAGCTTCAATGCAAAGTCGAGGGCGGTTAATGTTTTGCCAATGCCTGTAGGCCCTGTAAGCGTGAAAATCTTTTGATCGAGGATGTTTTCATTTGCTAGGTTTTCAATTACCCGTTTTCGCACCAAATCGCGCAACTGGTTCTGTGTAAGATGCCCAAAGTCATTGACCGACTCTTCCCAACATTGACAAGGAATCCCTTTGTCACCATCTACTTTACTAGAAGGCAAGGCTATTTTCTGGTATATAGTTGTGTCGGAAGCATCGAGTTTATCGGCTTCAATCAATAATGAAAAGAGGTAGTTGACTTGGAAGTAGTTTTGAATGTTTCTTTCATTTTGAAGATCATCCATATCAAATAATAAATCCAATCGCTTTTTTGCTAAAATACAACCATCTAATAGAATACTTAACTCATCACTTATCAATTCCAAATTTGGTAAAATACTCAGATACTGGATTTTTAGTCGATCATCAATTTGGTTTATTCTTTCTTCCGGAAAACATCTTGTAATATTTCCTAGATTCGAATGATGATGATAAACAACGAAATAAGCGATTAATGCACTTTTTAAATTTTCTTGAGATAGTGAATTGAAAATTGAACAAGCCCCAATTAAAGTATGAAAATGGTAATTCTTTGGATGGCTTTCCCCAGATAAAATATATTTCTGAAAAAATTCTGAATACTTTCCAAGATCATGAAGCCGAATGATCCTAAAAATTAATTCACGGTAATCATTAGTATTTGGTAGGTAATAACTGTCAATGATTCCAAGCATATTTGAAATATGTTTGACTATCTCCTTTCTATAAATAATTTCATTTTGCCTATTCCTTTTTACATGAGAAAGAAATTTCATATCAAAGCAATGTTGATCATTAAATCATTATACTTAACAGTATAGATATTCTCCTTTTCCCTTAATTCCACTTCAAAACAATTGCCATCAAGACTAAAAAGCATAGGTTGAACATCAGTAGCTATTCTCGTGATATTTTTATCAGAAGAAGTCGAATTTATTTTCATTCGAAGCGGGAAAATATCTTGTTCAAGATTAATATCCTTACTTAAAATTCGAAGAACTTTGCTAACAAGTATTGCTGAAGAAACCGAAATCGTATTTTCATTGACTAATTTGCTGAAATTTTTATGATTTTGATAATTAGTGATATAACCAAGCAAATGGGCACTCCCTAGCGATATTCCATACTCACAATATCCGTTTTGCAAAGAATCTTTCAATTTCAAGTACTTTTCATCTTTAAGATTTTCCGTTCCAACAAATATTCTATAGCACAAATCAGTATTCCTTATATTATCTGGGATTATTAATTCTACCGATGTTTGTGTCCTGTTATCAGCAATTCCAGCATACAAATCAAAATTTCCCCGCTCGCTATCACCAATTTTCAAATAATTAAACTTCTGAAAAATCTTTCTACCTCGTGTAATAGACTGTACACCAATTAGAAGAACATCCAAAGAATCATAGTATGTGTCTTTTGCTTCGCCAATAATTGCGGCAATGATTCCAAGTATTGTTGTTCTTGGTGGTATAGTGTGAGTCAGGGCAGAGCTATTAGAATAGAATTTCCTGAAATGCGCTGTTTTCCCGCATAAATCAAAGCTTATTAAATCTTCAAGCATAGTTTAAATTGTAAGTTCTTCAATTTTTTCATTTGAAATACCAGCCTCAATTAGTTTCTCCATAATACTTTCAAATGAATCATCAAGAGATTTCCATATCCGAATCTTTTCAATTTTATCCTCAATCATTTTTATCTTTTTAAAAAGTGGCATAAAATCAAGAGAAATATCTTTTAAGCAGACGACTTTAGTAAAATCATCTTCGTTCAATGCATCTTTTGCAATAGAGGTAACTTTAATATGGTTTCGCAAATCACCTATTCTGCCATAAGTTTCCTTTGGCAACATATTTTCATCTTCTTTTCTTCCTCCTTTATACTCAATCTCAAGATAAAGCCTTGAATATTGATTTTTCTTGGATTCAGTTCTTGTTTCAAGAATTGATTTTATCAATGAAGAGCGGAACAATGGTAAGTCAGTATCTTTCAAGCCGTTTATATCAGCCTTCTTTGAATTAATAGTTCCGGCAAATCCAATTAAGCTGTATTTCAAATTTTCAAAGCGACCAAGCATATTATTTCCATCATCTTCCTTTTTTGCTGGCATAATTGTAGAAAGTCCATTTGAATATAGCTCAACTGGATGGAGCGAAAATCCCATATTAAGTTGAATTGCACCCGTGAAAGTTTTTGAGTATCCTTTTACTGCAAAAGCTCCCCCAAAAAATCGGATATCAATAAATTTGGATTTTACCAATGCCGTTAATACAGCGTTATTTATATAACCTTTATTGTTTTTAATAAATAATTCTTCTTTCTTTTGCTCATCCGCTTTCTCCTTCCCAAGATTAGATTTAATTTTTTCCTCACTATCTAATAAGAATAATTCAAAATCTGATTTGTCTGAAATTGAGACAATAGAAGATCTGTATTTTTGAAATATTTCTTTAAATTCGATATCGTTTTGCACAAGGAGTTCAAAAGAGACTTTATTCTCTTTCAACTTTTGGATTTCATCATTCAATCTTGACTCAACACTAATTTTGCGGTCTCCCATTTGACGAACAAAAATATCAATGGTGTCTCCAGTTTCATTGTCTATTAAGTAGTCTCTTATATACCGCTTTAATCTAAAACTAGAAACTAGATTAGTTTTTGTTGCCCGATCCATTCTTGGCTTATTCTCCTGATCAGGATCACCATTAGGATTACAAAGAGCTGCATCATAAAGAAATAAAAATTCAAAGTTGTTCATACTATTTATTTTTAAGTTGATTATTCTTGATCTGGTTCATTTTCACTATCTGGTTCATTTTCATCTGGTATATCTATATTCTTCAAGTCTTTTACTATTTTCTTTTCCTTTTTATTCATCGTTTGCCAGTACATGCCGTAACCAATAAATAAATAGAAAATATTTTCCACTTCGCTTAAACACCAGCTATCCTGCCCTTTAGAATTTGCAATGCAGAAATGATTATTAAATAACGCCCAATCATTTTCACCCAGATCCAATGCTGGAAATTCTCCCCGATTGTATTGCTTTAGTTTTTCAAATACTTCACAGCTCAGCCATTGAATATCATGAATAGTCATCCCTGAATAGTTAATTTTATTCAAAATTGCTTTTGAATTCCCTTGGCTTTGTTGAGCTAAAGCGACCCTTCGAATTAGCTTTCCCAAATAGAATAGCGATTTTTTACTTTCAGAATTGGAAAGATCTGAAATCTCAAAGAATTGTTCTGTTTTGCTTAATGTTTGATTTTGTTTTTCCATAGGTATTTGATTTTTGAAAATTCGATTTACTAAGTTTAATAAAATAAGGAACTTAAGAGCTGCTGTACTTGCCCAAAAGTCAAAGTATTTTGGAT
Source organism: Odoribacter sp. (assembly GCA_013824715.1). Taxonomy (GTDB): domain Bacteria; phylum Bacteroidota; class Bacteroidia; order Bacteroidales; family Prolixibacteraceae; genus Aquipluma. The sequence goes on from PNOH01000067.1 coordinate 8,902, forward strand.
TCTGATATGGTATATTTAAAGTACCGGTGAATTTTTTCGTTTTTTCATCACTCTTACCATACTTATAAAGTTTTACAAGCTTAATAAAATTGTCAAGTAGAAATGAATCAGATATCGTTATTTTCTCCAATAACATTTTGAAGAATTCCAAAGAGGCGTTTTTCTTAGGATTGTTTGATGATATTGGAAATAGAGTATATGAAGCTGCAAGTGTAAATAAGTTGATTGCTTCATTTTCGGTTAATTGATAAATTTTAAAACGCTCTTCTTCAAAAACATCAAATACGCTATTAAAATAATCTGGATTAACAAGTTGTATGCGATTTACAATATCAATTTGGCGATCATCACCAAAAAAGCCTAAAAAAGAAAGCGAATTTAAACAGTTGTTGCTTAGATGATAAAGTCTTTGCTGCATTCTTTTGTAATCTTTCAGATTAAATGCCATGTCAACCTTATCAGTTAATTCTGCCTTGTAATCTAAAATCTTAAAATCGGCAGTAAAATCTGGAAGGATATAATGTTTAACACCTGCAATTTTCACAACAAATTTTTTGGAAATAAACCACCCTCCCAATTTAAGTTTTTCATAAGCATCTTTACTCAATAGGAAATTTTCTCCAATTAAATTGGATTGTGTTGTCGGGGAATTGGTATTTACCTTCAAAACGTTAATATTATCTCGTGGTAAAGAAATATCAAAAACTTGATTAGGTCCTAAAAAATAACAAACCCCATTTTGCCCCTTATTCGGATTAATATTTGCCAATGAAAGGAATCGCTTATAATAGAAATCGATTGCTTCTGGCTCGCGGTTTAAATAAAACTCCTCATCTCCATTTACAACTTTTACTACAACAATTGCAATTTCCGAATTTCCAGTTTTAGATAAAACTAATCTTGAGATTAAAGGCTTTGGTTGTTCATCACTTTTACCAAACTCTTTCTCAAACGCAACCTTTTTTGAATCATCAACAAACAGACTTAAATTTGAAATTGCTTTATCAAGCAGACAAACCAATCTTTTATTATCTCGAATTAAACTTCTTGTTTTTACTAATCTCGAGTTTCGAAAAGCGTCATTCAATAATCCAGATTTTATAAGTTCAGAATACTCAAGATCAAATCCAACTTCATCTTTTTTCTTACCTTTTAAGATTTCTCCCTTTTTAATTCCAAAGAAATCCAAAATGCTTTCCACTTTGCTATAAGAGCTACATAAATAGTAACTCGTAAAGTTTCCAGCAACAGACGTGAAAAAATTCTCCTTTGAAATTGTGTTATTAATTCCGTCTTCCAAATTTCCTACACCAAATGATCTGATTTCAAAACGTATTGCATTAACATTAATATCAATGACTAGTTCCAAAACATAAGGTGTCTTTCTTAATTGTGAATCCTTGATTTGAGATGGGTAAAAAGAGCCCAAATAAGCATCAATTGATTGATATTTTCCGGTCTTAATCAGTTCATTCCCTATTCTATATGTCTGTAACCATTCCATTATATCTGCTTTTTATTGTTCTTTTCCAGTTGCCATTGCCCGATTTGTGCTATCGCTTTATTTTGCATATTACTTCAATTTTGGTCAATCTTTTTTTTTTATCTGTTACACTTCATAAAACACCTTCATCTTCACCTTCCGGTATGGATGATCTTCAGGATTAATCTTTATTATCCTTGCTTTCACCGCAATACCCTGATCCATCATACGGGCGATTACTTTATTTTCTTCGCGGGGCAGGTAGCCCAACTTATTGTTTCCATTAAAAACCTCGATGGCATAACAGTCGTGCGTATTTTGTGATTCCCTTTTCAGAATAAGGCTATCGTTTTCTTTCAGCATTTGTTCGACTTCAACTCCCTTATAATATTGAAATCCGGCAATGTAAGGTGCGCTAAGCCTTATTTCCCCCGCTTCTTTGGGTACATTTTCTGAAGAATGTTCCGGTACAAAAAGCAATGCACCACCTAACAGCAATTGTTTTAAAAAATCGATCCTATTCATAGCCTTTGAGTTTATTTCGCTCAAATTTCAATGCTTTCACTCCATGAATCGCGAACTCTCATATAAATATTGGCATTTTTCGATTTTTATTTTCAGGTATTCAAGAAAACCTTCGTCGCCTGCCACTTGAATATCTTCAGCAAGTCCCAGCGCAAACCGCCCAGGACCTTCGTATTTGGCAACCGGCACTTTCAATACAAACTGGTTGTTGCTGATTTTTGTAAGGAAACGTTCGGATAAAGGGTATTCTTCAATGAGCAGGTTTCTGGCCTTCAGGTTTAACCTGAATTCGATTTGCTTATTTAAGTCGCCGGTATTTCTGAAAATATCAACAGGCTTTGAGCGGTGCGAACGTTCGTACTCCCATGCGATGGGTGATTCCTGCACATCCTCAACACGGCAGATTTTGAATTGCCGGTTTTGTTTTAATCCAGTATCGAAAGCCCAAATCAGGTTGAAATCGTCTTTAAATTCAAAGGGTTCAACCATCCGGTTTTTCACGGTTTGGCTGTTGCCTGAGGCATAGTTGATCAGCAGGATTTGTTTCTTTTCTTTTTGGGCTTTGCGAATTGCCAGGACAATGGCTGATTTTTCTTTGTGCAGGTATGTTTCAATAGCTTTATCCTGATTTAAAAAGGAAGAAAGTTTTTGTTTCAGTCTGCTGGCACTGCTTGGCTTTTCTTCGAGCAAATCGATACTTCGGGAAAGTAAATACGTTTCTTCTTCGGAAAAGTGAAGGATATTCCTCAAAACCTGATGGTCCTGGTCGGGATATTCAATCCAATATTTTCCATCTTTTTGCCGAAGATCGAAACCGATATCCATTAAAACATTGCGGTAATTGTAAAATGCAGAATCTTTGATTCCAAGAAAAGAAGCACATTCTTCTTTTGTTTTCGAATAACTGTTCGAAAGGAACATAATCAGACGAAGGAGTCGGTGAGTTTTGGTTTCAGTTGGCATTTGGAATGTTAAAAACCTAAAATTAAGGTATTTATCCTTAAAATACAATTTATTATTGAATATATTTCGAATTTGCTTTTAGAAATCAAGGAGCTAAAATTTCTTGCCACTCCTGATGGTGCTGTTTTTTAGTGGTTTTTTTGCGTTGTTAGAACCTTCTCAAAAATGATCTTACAAGGAATCTTACAAGCTTACATTATCGGCTTTCTATCAGGACTAAGTCGTTGTCAATCATGAACCTTCATATTTTGAGTTAAAACCGATAATCTTTAAACTTTTCCTAAATTTACATTTCAAGTTCTATTGGAAGTAAAATATCACAATTACTAATCGTTGATTACGGTCTCAATTTCCCTTAAAGGCAACAAACATGAGGACAGACATCCATATCGGGTTAATTAATCTTTTCATTTTTCTTGGAGTTTTCCAGGGAATATTCCTGTCATGGTTTTTTATAAAGAATTAGACACTACACGACAAAATTGCCGATACAATTGTTGTGAAAACTATAAAGAAAAAATAGCTATTCGCACAGCATCAAAAAAAGCGCGAACCGCAAACAGCGGGTTGGCAAAAAGCGGCCTGACTTGCTTCAGGTTTAGCAGATATGAACAACTGTTCAAATCTCATTGATTGTATTTTAGAAAAAAATTTGTTTATTTGCGTCGAAAAATAATCGTAAGGCATGAACGATAAGATTGAACTCTTAAAATGTCCTAAGGAAGGAATTGGTTGCGAAGATCACCGTTTGGTTATAAACAGGGATTATTGTGCGTCACAAAATTATATGCATGACAAAGACTATTCAAGGTCAATCTTAGCGTTGAAAAATGCCTTTCATAAGACAACGGAATTGAACGAAACTTCATGCTTAAATTGTGCCAGGCTTTTTCGGTCAACCATTACAGAATCGTTGGAATACATCCATGAGGATTTGTTAAATATGTCAACGGGCATTTTGGGAACCAAACGATTTCAATCGAGTTTTGAACTTGCTGTCAATGTTTTAATGGAAATGAAAAGAGAAATCTAAGCTGAACTTTTTACCTGCCAGTTTTCAGCAGTGAATTATTACCCTATTTCACCGACGATTTCCTAACTACTAATTTCGTGTTCAACACCACTTGTTCCGGTTCTGATTCAGGATTTTCAATCAGTTAAAAAACAGGCGTGCGGCTTCCTGCCCTATTTCAAAAGTAGGGTGAGTAATCGAAGTCAACGGAGGATATGAGTGTCTTGCAGAAGGTGATTTTTATAGTAATCTTTGTATCTGTAAAATTTAAATCACACAAAATGAAAAGAATAGTTGTAGCCGGAGCCGGTGGTTTCATCGGTGGCCATTTAGCCAGAAAGTTAAAAGACATGGGCAATGATGTGCGTGCAGTTGATAAAAAACCCTTGAACCAGTGGTACCAGGTTCATACCGATGTTGATAACCTGGTTCTGGATTTGAACTGCAAAGAAAACTGCTATACTGCCCTGAACGGGTATAACGAAGTGTTCAATCTGGCCGCAGATATGGGCGGAATGGGGTTCATCGAAAACCACAAGGCTGAATGTATGCTGAGCGTTCTGATCAACACCCATTTGCTGATGGCAGCCAAAGATTTAGGTATCGAACGTTTTTTCTATGCTTCATCGGCCTGTGTTTACAACAGTGAAAAACAACAGGAAACAGATAATCCGGGATTGAAAGAAGCTGATGCTTACCCGGCTCAGGCTGAAGATGGCTACGGTTGGGAAAAGCTATTTTCTGAGCGCATGTGCCGCCATTTCCGCGAAGATTACGGAATCAATACCCGCGTTGCGCGTTTCCACAATGTTTACGGACCTCACGGAACCTGGGACGGTGGCCGCGAAAAAGCTCCCGCTGCCATGTGCAGGAAAGTGCTGGAAGCTGAATTATACGGTAAAACTGAAATCAAGATATGGGGCGATGGCGAACAAACCCGTAGTTTCATGTATATTACCGATTGTGTTGAAGGTATTATCAAAATCATGTACAGTGACATCATCGAGCCAATCAATTTAGGTAGCAGCGAAATGGTTTCAATTAATCAACTGGTTGATATTGTTGAAAATATCGGTGGCATAAAGTTGAAAAGAACCTACGATCCGGATGCCCCAAAAGGCGTTCGCGGACGTAACAGCGACAATACCATGATTCTTAAATTGCTCGGTTGGGAACCAAACCTCCCGCTTGCAAAGGGGATGAAAGAAACCTACGACTGGATAAAAATTCAAATGATTAGCGGTGGAATCAAATAAAGCCACTTGCTACTGGTAGCTTGCAACTTGCCTTTTAGCCAGAAGCCAGCAACTGATTGCCAGCCGCCTATCTTTTAAATAACCGATTGAACTTATGAATGGTAAAAAAGTCCTCGTCAGTGGATGCTACGATCTGCTTCATGCCGGTCATATTGCCTTTTTCAAAACGGCCTCGCAATACGGAAAGCTTTATGTCAGTGTTGGCCAGGATGAAAATATCTTCAGGCTAAAAGGTAAAAAACCCTATTTTTCTCAGGAAGAAAGGGTTTTCATGGTGGGAGCTGTGAAATACGTGACCGAAGCATTTATTTCCTCCGGAGTAGGTATTCTCGATTTTGAGGAAGATATGAAGCGACTCAAACCTGACTATTTTGTAGTGAATACCGATGGCTATACGAAGGAAAAAAAACGCATCTGTGAGGAGAATAATGTTGACCTGATTGTTTTGGAACGAATTCCTGAAGAAGGATTGCCTGCCCGATCGAGTTCGCAATTAAAACAAGATATTAAATTTCCTTATCGTTTGTGTCTGGCAGGTGGCTGGATGGATCAGCCCTGGGTTTCGGAAGTTCACAGCGGATCGTGTGTGGTCGTTCAAATCTGGCCCGATTACGATTTCAACGACCGTTCAGGAATGGCCACCAGTTCACGCAAAGTTGCAGCAGAATTGTGGGGAGCCAGGTTCCCTGAAGACGATCTGGTTCGCAAGGCACAATTACTTTTTGGCGCCGAAAATCCTCCGGGATCAGAATATATTTCCGGTTCACAAGATCAGCTTGGTATTTTAATGCCAGGTGTCAATCGCCTCGATTACGATGGAAAATACTGGCCATATCACATTGAATCAACCATCAACGCTGAATCCTGTGACTGGTTATCACGTGTTTTGCACCTGATTCCACTGGCCCCACGGCCTGAAGGCTACAATCCGCTGCTCGAGAAACACCTGACTGTTGAAAATGTAAAAGAATTGGGAGAAGCCGGTGAGCTTTGCTGGGAAGGAATCATTGAACGTGACATAAAAAAACTGGGCGAAGGCATGAAACAAACCTTTCTTACATGGAAAAAAATGCTACCTTTCACTATTCCTGATTGGGTTTCAGAAGAAATGGAAGCCAATTGGCTGACGAATTATCCGGGAGCTATTCCTTCCGGAAGCGGTGGTGGATATGTAATCGTGGCTTCGGAAGAAGTAATTCCGGGAGCGCTGAAAATTAAAATAAAATATTAGAAGAAGTTCGGAGTGCCTAAAGTTCGGAGTGCCTAAAGTACTTCCTGACTATGGTCGTTAACTTTAGGCACTTTAGTTACACTTTAGGCACTCCGAACTTAAAATACTTTAGGCACTTTACTATGAAAAACAACTATTGTCTGATAATGGCCGGAGGCGCCGGCACACGATTCTGGCCCAGAAGCCGGGTTAAAAAACCGAAGCAATATCTCAGCCTTTTTGGTCATCAGTCTCTTATCCAAGAGTCGGTTCAACGGTTCGCTAATTTTATTCCTGAAGAGAGTATTTATGTCGTTTCTGCCAGAAGTCAAAAAGAGGTTCTGGAAGAACAAACGAACAATCTGCCCAAAGAGAACCTGATTTATGAACCGGTTGGTAAGAATACTCTCCCGGCAATTGGTCTGGCAGCTTTGTTTATTGCTGAAAAAGATACGGAAGGAATTCTGATCGTTTCGCCTTCCGATCATTTAATTCAGAACGATGAACTCTTTCAACAAACCATTGAATCTGCATTGCTGATTGCAGAAAAAAAAGATGGCATTGTGACCATCGGAATTACGCCAAAACATCCGGCTACAGGCTATGGTTATGTGAAAACTGCAGAAGAGGTAAAAATCGGGCAGGTCATAAAATCGTTTGCGGTAAGCCGTTTTGTTGAAAAACCCAATGTAGAACTGGCAACCAGCTATCTTAAAGAAGGCGGGTACTTCTGGAACAGCGGTATCTTCATTTTCAAAGTTTCCGTTTTCCTGGAATCGGTTCAGGAATATGCACCTGAATTGTATGCTGATTTGATGCGCATCAAAGAACACATCGGGGCCGACAGTTACGAAGAAGCGCTCGACCGGATATACAAGGAGGTTAAATCCATCTCGATTGACTACGGAATTCTGGAAAAGGCAGGCAATGTATTTCTTGTACAGGGCGATTTTGTATGGAACGATCTAGGTAGCTGGGAAGAGGTTTACAAATACGCCCAAAAGGATGAGAACCAGAATTCAACTACAGGTGAAGTAATCATGCACGATACTAAAAACTCGTACGTATATGCACCCGACAGTCTGGTCGCTGTGGTTGGTCTGGATGATGTGATTGTTGTTCAGGAAGGCGATACCATTCTGGTTTGCAGGCGCGATCGTGCCGAAGACATCAAAGAAATAGTGGGAGAAATCACCAGAAGGAAATTGGACCAGTATCTTTAAAGGCATCATCCCCAAGAGGTTGTCTCAAAAGTCACCAACCGAGTCAT
>PNOH01000068.1 GCA_013824715.1 Odoribacter sp.
TCTTATGGGACTTCCCTTTGGCTTGACAGGAACCTGGACTTGCACAAGTACCAATAACAACCTTACAATCAATCCAACCACTGGTTACGCCTATGCAACAAGCAGTACCTCTGGTCAAGGTACAATTTCAGCGATTATAAACACAGGTTGCGGCAATATTACATTGCCGGCTAAAACTGTTTGGGTAGGTTCATATTCAAGTTCCAATTATCCCATTACAGGGCCAAGTTCAGCGTCTTGCAGGCAATATGTGTATTATTCAATTCCTACACTGGAAGGTGTCACTTCAATTAATTGGATTTGGCCAAGCGGTTGGACTTATGTTTCAGGGCAAAACACGCCCAACTTAGCATTACAAACGGGTACAACAGGTTCTGGTGGTACGGTTGCTGTACAGGCCGTTGCTTGTGGTTCTCCGGGAAGTTATGCAACAAAATACACCTCGGTTACCGGTATTTGTGGATATAGCTTATCCGTTTCGCCAAATCCGACAAGCGTGGAAACAACAATTGAATTAGTAAATGAAGACCCTGAGAAGCAAGCCTCCGCTGTAGAATGGGAATTAGAGGTTTTTGACCAATCACAGGTTCAAAAAACAAAAATACCCAAAATAAAAGATACAAAATATAAACTAAACACCACTGGTTGGAAAGACGGTGTTTATATCATCCGCGCCAAAATTGGCGATGATTATATCAGTGAAAAATTGGTGGTAAAACATTAAAATATTTGATGTTTCATTAAAATAATTATAAGTCAGGGTTTCACTCCAAAGTGAGGCCCTGACTTGTTTTTTATGGCCTTGATTCAAGTAAATTGCCTACAGCGACTGATCACTGCCAACTTCCTGTTCACCAATCAACCTTACAATCATTTCAAATTCGGCAACTCCCATTTGCTCCGGACGATTATTGAATATTGGATTTGCCTTGAGTTCGTCGTTGTGAATCATGCTCCCCAATGAGTTTCGCATGGTTTTGCGCCGTTGGTTGAAAGCCATTTTCACTACACTTTTAAAGAGTTTTTCATCGCAGTCAAGATGCTCTTTCTGGTTGCGCGTGATCCGAATAACACCTCCTTTTACTTTGGGCGGTGGCGTAAATTGATCCTGATCAACCGTAAAAAGGTATTCAATATCGTAATATGCCTGAAGAAACACGCTCAATATGCCATAGGTTTTTGATCCGGGAGGGGCGGCCAACCGTTCAGCCACTTCTTTCTGGAGCATACCAACCACTTCAGGAATTTGATTATGGTATTCCAGCACCTTAAAAAATATTTGCGACGAAATGTTGTATGGAAAATTACCAATAATGGCAAAAGGCGCTTCAAAATGTTTGTGAAGGTTCATCCTCAGGAAATCATCAGAAATAATCCGGTCCTTCATTTCCGGGAAATGTTGGTTCAGATAGTCAACCGATTCGCGGTCGATTTCAACCACCGATGTTTCGTACGATTTGTTTTGAAGCAGAAACTGAGTCAGGACTCCCATCCCCGGGCCAATTTCCAACACTTTAGTCACGTTGTTTGCCCGAAGGCTTTCTACTATTTTTTGAGCAATATTTTTGTCTTTCAAAAAATGTTGCCCCAAATTCTTTTTTGCTCTTACTGTCGCCATCTTTTTTATTAAACTTTCATTGCCCGGTTTTTAAATTGCATGAAAAACCGCCCGAATTAAAACAAATCTGTATTTTTGCCCATCCAGCAAATGGCCTTGGAAGGAAATTAAAGACCTCTCCGGATTACCGGAACAAAAGTACGTTAAATTCATGGTGAAACGCATTAACAAATCCATCAATAAATCAAAAGCCTTGAAGCAAAATATAGTTAAAACCCTCAAATTTCTCTCTTTCTTATTACTCGGGATCTTTATATTCTGGATGGTTTACAAAGATCAGGATATGAGTCGCCTTAAGAGTATTTTAACCAACGAGGTCAATTATTTCTGGATTGTGGTCTCACTTTTTATTGGATTGCTAAGCCACATCAGCCGTTCAATCCGGTGGAACCTGATGATTGAGCCACTGAGCCATAAACCCGGTATGCTCAATACTTTACTGGCTGTCATGATTGGTTACCTGATGAATTTGGCTTTGCCACGGATGGGTGAAATTTCGAGATGCGGTGTATTGGCGCGCTACGAAAAAATTCCGTTTACCAAGCTGGTTGGCACCGTAGTTCTGGAGCGGCTGATTGACATGCTGATGTTGCTGCTTTTACTTCTTATCGTTGTGTTTACCCAATTCGGACAAGTTTTGGAATTTCTGAACAATAATCCTGATGTGAACCAAAAAATCAAAAAGGTGATGTATTCGCCTGTTTTAATTGGAGGTTTAGTATTCATTCTTGTGATTGTCTGGTTTTTGAGACATCAAATCCTTCGGAGTTCGTTCATGAAAAGAATGATGAGCTATGTCCATCAGTTTGTTGAAGGGTTTCGTAGTATCCTGAAAATGAAAAAGGTTGGAGCCTTTATCTTTCATTCGTTCTTTATCTGGTTTTTGTACTATATCATGTTATATTGTATATTCTTTTCCTTCGGATTTACCTCTCACTTACCTGCATTGGCTGCATTGACAGTTTTTGTGCTGGGCAGTTTCGGGATGGTAGCGCCGGTTCAGGGTGGAATAGGCGCCTGGCATTTCATGGTTATTGAAGGTTTGGCGCTCTACGGAGTTGATCAGGCCGACGGGCAGGTGTTTGCTTTGGTGGCTCACGGAAGTATGACCATTCTCCTGATCGTTCTCGGCCTGATATCATTGTTGGTTTTGCCCTTTGTGAATGAACGGAACATTACATCTTGAATATAGACCTTTACATAGCACAGCGGATTTTTTCGGCAAAGGAAAACCGGAACAACCTCTCGCACCGGATCGTGAATATTGCCCTTTTCGGCATTGTTCTGGGTTTGGTGGTGTTGATTTTATCGGTTGCCATCGTAACCGGATACAAATCGGAAGTCGGGCGCAAGGTCATCGGGTTTGGATCGCATTTGCAGATTGTTAACCTCGACTCCAATCAATCCTACGAAACGACTCCTATCAGTCAGGAACAGCCGTTTTTGGATGATTTGAAAAGTATAGAAGGCATTCGTCATGTACAGATTTTTGCTACCAAAGCCGGTATTATCCGCACCGACGATGAAATTCAGGGTGTTGTGCTGAAAGGAATCGGGCCCGATTTTGACTGGTCATTTTTTGAGGAAAACAAGGTGGAAGGATCGCGTTTTCAGGTTCAGGATACCATCCGAAGTAACCAGGTTTGGGTGTCGGAACAAATGGCAAATATGCTAAAACTCAAGCTGGGCGACGATCTGGTCATGTTTTTTATTCATGAGTCTGAAACTCTTCCGCGACAAAGGAAATTTCAATTGGCAGGCATATACAAAACCAGTCTCGAAGAGTTCGACCGTATGTTTGTTCTGGTTGACATCAATCACATCCGAAGGTTGAACAACTGGAAAAATGATGAAGTAAGCGGGTTCGAAATTTTGGTCAACGATTATAAAAAACTTTCAGATCAGGAAAGAGCTGTGCATAATTTATTGCTTAGAAATACAGTAGCCGATAGTCCGGTTCTTCAGGTGGTGAGTATTAAGGAAAAATACAGGCATATTTTCGATTGGCTGAGCCTGCTCGATATGAATGTTTGGGTTATTCTTGTCCTAATGATCCTGGTTGCCGGTTTTAATATGGTATCGGGCCTGTTGGTCGTTATTTTGGAAAGGGCCCAGATGATTGGCATATTAAAGGCGATGGGCGCCCGAAACTGGAGTATCCGTAAAGTGTTTCTCTATTTTTCGGTACTGCTTATTCTGAAAGCATTGGTAATAGGCAATATTCTGGGTGTTGGCATTTGCCTGATCCAGCAATACACACATGTTTTAAAACTCGACCCAACTTCGTATTACCTCGAATATGTTCCGATAAACCTGAATATTTGGCATCTCGTTCTGCTCAATCTGGGAACTCTTGTCGTAACCATGCTGATGCTGCTTTTGCCATCCTATTTTATCACCAAAGTTTCTCCTGAAAAAATCATCCGTTTTGAATAATTGGCTGAAGGACTGAGGGAATGAAGGATTGATTTAACGGAAGAAATCGCTATTTTTATTGAATGAATTCAGCAGTAAAAACATATCTGAAAGACGCTTTGCAAAACGAATTGCCCGGTGCCGAAGCTCACATCCGGATGCTTCCACCTGGCAGGCGGCTGAAATCGCACGGTCATGAGCTTTCATCGGTCAAATTAAGTAGTGTTTTAGTCCTGATTTTCCCGATGGACGGCAAACTTTATACCTGTTTGACTAAACGACCTTCAACCATGAAGTTTCATGCGGGGCAAATCAGTTTCCCCGGAGGAAAAGTAGAAAAGGAAGATGCTTCGGCAGAAATGGCTGCCTTGCGCGAATCCCGCGAGGAAGTTGGAATTGATACTTCGGCGATCGAAGTTTTGGGAAAACTGTCGGATTTTTATCTGGAGATCAGTGGATTTTCGGTTCAGCCCTTTTTGGCATGGACTGATAAAAAACCAGAATTCCGGTTGAATTCTGACGAAGTGGAGGAATTAATATTGTTTCCGCTCACCGATTTTGCCGAAAACGAAATCATCCATGAAACCGAACTTCAAACCTTAACCGGCCTGCTTCGTGTAAAATACTATCCATTTGAAGGAAAAATAATCTGGGGGGCCACCGCAATGATTTTATCCGAGCTTATTGAAATCCTGAAAAAGGAGAATCAAAAATCTATGATTCAGGAGTAAATTGTCAAAATCAGTCCATCAGTCCATCAGTCCATCAGCTAGTCATAAAACGACCATGCTACCCCAAGCCTGAAAGTTCGCCGGTAGTTGGGATAGTCAGGGGCTACAAAATAATTATCGCCAGCAAACCCGGATGCTGCATTCATCAGGATAAAGAAGAAGCGGGTACGTTTCAGTTTCAGGTTGGCGTGCAAATCAATGTAAGGAAAATTGCCAATGCGTTGCCTATTTTGCAGGTAAAACCGGGCTGTTGCAGGTTCATAGGCATCGGCATAGAAAGCCGAATTGTACCGGGTATCAATGCCCAGTTGTGTAAACAGCACTTTCGACCATACGGTTCGGTAATTTATGCTCATAAATCCGGCAAAAGCTGGTAAATGAAGGTAACGGTCTTTGTTCCCTTTCTGGACAAGTAATTGAGTTCGGATCAGCCAGTGCCTGCTGTCAAAATCCTTATTAAGGTAAGCCGACAAAATTAGCAATTCGCTGGAAGCCTGTGCTGGCAAAGCCCGGGTATTGTTGTAAATGTAATTTCCAATCAGTGAATAATTTGCCCCGATTGTGGTTTTGTATGCCTGTGAGTGTATGCTCGAACGGATAGTCATCTCGTTGATGTTGTTGAAATTGTTTCGCCATTCAAAATGGTTCGAGTAAAAATACTGGTCAAAATATTCCGGAACCAGTGTTTTAAGGCTTCCTTCAATTCGCAGGCTGGTAGTATCTCTTCCGATTTTCATTGGTTTATTAATGAATCCGCTTAGTTCAGTCTGGCCTGACCGATATCCTGCAAAGTAAATTTTTCCTTCAGCTTCCCATTGCCAGAATTTACCTTCATCCCTGAAAATTCCTCCGCCGATAAAAGTGTTCGAAAATTGGGTGGGAGTATTCATATACCTGATTGCCAGATGATGCCATTGAGTTGAGGAATGGTACCATAAATTATCATATCCGATAAATGCACGTTTTCCAAAGGTGAATTTCCTGTCGGGCGCTTCGTAAAACTTGATTTGAAAAATATTGGTCAACCGGGAATACTTAACACTGTCGTTGGTTGTCGTACCGTTGATGTTAACATGATCGAAAAAGTCGGTCGAATTCTCTTTGGTGAACTTCCTTTTATTATCCGAAAACTCAAATTCGTGAATAAATCCAACCCGGGGAATAAATGTCTTAGTTACAAATCCTGAAGTGTCGGCCTCCGATTCAATGGTCTTGCCAACCCGATATTCGTTGATGGTCAGCACATTATTGTTCTGAAGTTTATTGATGGCATCATCAGATATCTTTACGGTCAGGTAATCCGTATCTATTCCGTCAAAAGATTGCCCTTCATCAATTCCACCGTTTTCCTGCCCTTGCAAGCGGTTAAATATGATATTCGAATGAGAAAGGAACCGGTCTGACCGGTATGATGTTACCAGGCCAATGCTATGAAATTTATTTTCCTGATTTTGGTACTGTCCGCTCGAACGGGTTTGATTGTAGATAAATTCGAAATTCAGGTTCTTGTTGATATTCTGTGAGTGAAAAACATTAAAACGGGTCTCATTGTGGGTCATCCTGTTCTCACTTTGACTATAGTCGAGTAAAGAGTATGGCGTAGTGGTGTTGTAATACCTGATTTGAGAAGGATTGAGCCAGTAGGCATCAAAAGATCGGGCAAAATAGAAATCAGAATTGGATGTTCGTTTGAAAAAATCATTCGAAATGTACGCTCCGCCATTGTTGCCGGTAAAAGTATTGCTTATGCTGACCTGATTAAAAGGAAGATAATTGTGATAAAACCAAAGTGTAGTATCAAGTTCGGCTGGCCTTATCAATGAACCCTGATCGTCAACTTGCCAAACTTTAATTACTGATGGTATTTTCTTTTTTTCTTTTTTATCAGTACTCTCAGTGTCTGAAGGATTTTCCGAATTCTCACTGTTGCTATTTCTGCTGCCAATCTGCCGGCTATTGCCCGAACCAGTCGGTCTGATTTGTGCATTGGCCTGAAAAACGATCAGAAGCGCTGCTATTACTATATAATTATACTTTTTAAACATGTCGGCGCAAAGATAATATAATCTGAAACCTATGTCAATAATCAGAATATTATTCCTGACAGAACATAACATTCAGGGAATGAACCTGTAAACGAAACGGATAAATGGCCGTATTATGATTTAATTTTTCCCTTTTCGAAGGTTATTTCTGAATAAGTTTTCAACTATCATTTGTTAGTTAATGTCGTGTGATTGGAACATGATACAACTTTTGTTTTCTTTATATTTGCTGCAAATTGGAAAGGATTATGATGCCGAATTATGATGAAGGCTCGATAAAAACGCTTGATTGGCAGGAGCATATCCGGAAAAGACCGGGAATGTACATCGGCAAGTTGGGCGATGGCTCGGCGGGCGATGATGGGATTTATGTTCTGCTGAAAGAAGTGATGGACAACTCCATTGATGAGTTTATGATGGGAAACGGAAAAAAGATTGAAGTTCGTGTCAGCAACGAACTGGTATCGGTTCGCGATTTCGGAAGGGGAATTCCGCTGGGGAAACTACTTGATGTTGCTTCGAAAATGAACACCGGCGCCAAATACGACTCCGAAGTATTTAAAAAGTCGGTCGGATTGAATGGCGTTGGTATCAAAGCGGTAAATGCCTTGTCGAGCCATTTCCTGATCAAATCATTCCGCGAAGGCGAAGTAAAAGAGATCAGTTTCAGTGAAGGAATTCTGGTCGAAGAACAGGAAGTTGTTCCCAGCGAACAGACTAATGGAACTTATGTAGCTTTTACGCCTGACAGCAAAGTTTTTAAGGGCTTTCATTATATTGATGATTATGTGGTCAATATGATGAAAAACTATTCGTTCCTGAATACCGGACTGGTTCTGGACTTTAATGGCGAAAAATTTCAATCTAAAAATGGCTTGCGCGATTTGCTCGAAGAAAATATGGAATCGGAATCACTTTACCCGGTTATACATTTGAAAGGAACCGACATCGAAGTGGCCATTACACATGGGAACCAATACGGCGAAGATTATTACTCGTTTGTAAACGGACAGCATACCACACAGGGGGGAACACACCTGTTGGCATTCCGCGAAGCCATTGTGAAAACCATCCGCGACTTCTACAAAAAAGATTTTGACCCTTCCGATATCCGGGCCTCAATTGTTGCCGCCATCAGTATAAAAGTGGAAGAACCTGTTTTTGAATCGCAGACCAAAACGAAACTGGGTTCAAAAGATATTGGGCCTGATGGTCCGGGCGTACGAAATTTTGTGGCCAATTTTGTCCAAAAGGAGCTTGATAATTATCTGCATAAAAATCCGGATGTTTCTGAAGTCGTGTTGCGCCGGATTCAGGAATCGGAACGCGAACGCAAAGCCATTTCAGGAATAAAGAAACTGGCCAAACAGCGTGCTAAAAAAGCGAACCTGCACAACCGCAAGCTGCGCGATTGCCGTGTTCATCTAAACAGCAGTCACGAACTGCGCGAGAATTCCTCGATTTTTATCACTGAAGGAGATTCAGCCAGCGGATCCATCACCAAATCGCGCGACGTGAATACCCAGGCCGTATTTAGCCTGAAAGGAAAACCTTTGAATACTTATGGACTTACCAAGAAAATTGTCTATGAAAACGAGGAATTTAACCTCCTTCAGGCCGCGCTGAACATTGAAGACAGCATGGATGATTTACGCTACAACAAGGTAATCATTGCTACCGATGCCGACGTTGATGGCATGCACATCCGTTTGTTGCTGATTACTTTTTTCCTTCAATTTTTTCCCGAAATTGTTCGAATGGGGCATTTGTTTATTTTTCAAACCCCGCTTTTCAGGGTTAGGAATAAAAAGGTGACTTATTACTGTTATAGTGAAGAAGAACGAGTCTCGGCCATTCAGAAACTGGGAAAAACAGCCGAAATAACCCGTTTCAAAGGTTTGGGCGAAATTTCTCCCGACGAGTTTAAAAATTTCATCGGGGCTGATATCCGGCTCGATCCGGTTCAGATGAAAAAACACGAATCGGTTGCGCACATGCTCGAATTTTACATGGGCAAGAATACACCTGAGCGCCAGGATTTTATCATCGAAAATCTGTATGTGGAGAAAGATGATTTTTAATATTGAAGTGAAGTCCGAGTGCGACTTTGAGTCGCGCCCGGACTAAAATATTGCAAAACGCAAAAATGACTGAAGAACACATCAATAAGGAAGAATTCCAGAAGGAAGAGAAAAAGGACGGGATTACCTATTTGTCGGGAATGTACCAGCAATGGTTTTTGGATTATGCCTCGTATGTCATACTTGAGCGGGCTGTTCCGTATGTTGAGGATGGGATGAAGCCGGTCCAGAGGAGGATTATGCATGCCATGAACATGATGGACGATGGCCGTTTCAATAAAGTGGCCAACATTATCGGACAAACCATGCAGTACCACCCGCATGGCGACGCATCCATCGGCGATGCGCTGGTACAGCTCGGACAGAAAGATTTACTGGTTGACTGTCAGGGAAACTGGGGAAATATCCTTACCGGCGATGGTGCTGCTGCCCCGCGTTACATCGAAGCCCGTTTGTCGAAATTTGCCCTTGATGTGGTATTTAATCCAAAAACTACCCGCTGGAAATTGTCATACGATGGCCGAAACCGCGAACCTATTGCACTGCCTGTTAAATTTCCTCTACTGCTCGCTCAGGGTGTTGAAGGCATTGCAGTTGGTCTTGCATGTAAAATACTTCCGCATAATTTTATCGAATTAATTGATGCCGCGATCAGCTACCTGAGAGGGGAGGATTTTATGCTTTATCCTGATTTTCCAACCGGCGGGTCAGGCGATTTTGCTCGTTATAACGATGGAATCCGTGGCTCATCAATTAAAATAAGGGCAAAAATCGAAAAGAAAGACAGTAAAACGCTTGTAGTTACTGAAGTGCCGTTTGGGAAAACTACCGCCTCGCTCATCGAATCCATCATCAAGGCAAATGATAAAGGCAAAATTAAAATCCGGAAAATTGATGACAATACCTCGGATAAAGTGGAGATAATGATTCATCTGGTTCCGGGCATGTCGTCCGATAAAACCATTGACGCCCTGTTTGCCTTTACCGATTGTGAAGTTTCCATCTCGCCCAACAGTTGTATCATTGAGGATGATAAACCGAAATTCATCGGGGTTAGCGAAATCCTGAAGATCAATACTGATCAGACGGTTGTCCTGCTTAAAATGGAACTGGAAATCAGGCGCGGAGAACTCGAAGAAGCATGGCATTTTTCTTCGCTCGAAAAAATATTCATCGAAGAGCGTATCTATAAAGACAAGCAGTTTGAAGATTCGGCCAACATGGACGAGGCCGTGAACCACATAGACCTGCGCCTCGAACCCTGGAAACCCAAACTTAAACGTGAAGTTACGAAGGAAGATATCCTGAAGCTGATGGATATCCGCATGGCACGAATCCTGAAATTCAATACCGACAAGGCCAACGATCATTTGCTCGCGATTGAGGCCGAGATTGAAGATATCAACCTCAAAATTGAAAACATCATTTCATATACTATCGAATGGTTCGAAAGGTTGAGGACAAAATATGGTAAAGGCCGTGAACGCCGGACTGAAATCAGGAATTTTGAAAATATTGTCGCTTCGAAAGTGGTGATTGCCAACGAAAAGCTGTATGTCGACCGCTTGGAGGGTTTTATGGGCACCAGCCTGAAAAAAGCGGAATATGTTTGTGATTGTTCGGATATGGACGATGTGATTGTAATCCGCAAGGATGGGACTTACATTGTTTCCAAAGTTTCGGAAAAAGCATTTATTGGCAAGAATTTGCTACATATCGCCATTTTCAAGAAAAACGATACCCGTACCATATACAACATTGTTTACCGCGATGGAAAAAACGGTTTTGTTTACATGAAACGAATGGCTGTTACCGGTGTTACGCGCGATAAGGAATATGACCTGACGCAGGGAACGCCGGGCTCGCGGATCATGTATTTCAGCGAAAACCCAAACGGGGAAGCCGAGGTGCTTCGGGTCACCCTGAAACCAAAACCGCGCATCAAAAAACTGATATTTGAAGTTGATTTCAGTGAATTGGCCATCAAAGGCCGTTCCTCGATGGGAAATATTCTGACCAAGTTCGAAATTCATAAAATTGCGCTAAAAGAAAGGGGAGTTTCCACACTTGGAGGCCGAAAAATCTGGTTCGACGAAGATGTATCGAGGTTAAATTCTGACAACCGGGGTAAGTACCTCGGTGAATTTATTGGTGACGATTTGATTTTGGTTATTTATAAATCCGGAGAGTATTTCCTTTCTAACTTCGATTTATCCAACCATTTTGACGATGGTATTTTGCTCATCGAAAAGTTCAATCCAAAGAAGGTCC
Source organism: Odoribacter sp. (assembly GCA_013824715.1). Lineage (GTDB taxonomy): Bacteria > Bacteroidota > Bacteroidia > Bacteroidales > Prolixibacteraceae > Aquipluma. Next base: position 11,162 of record PNOH01000068.1, read on the forward strand.
TGACATCGGTTTACTTTGATGCTGAGCAGGGATTTTACTATGTGAAACGCTTTGAACTGGAAGATATCCAAAACCGGAAAATCGGTTTTATCGGCGAGTTTCCTGAAAATCGTTTGATAAGTTTCACCTGGGATGGACATCAGCGCTTTGAACTTCAGTTTGGGGGTAAAAATGAGGGGCGTGAGCCTGAAATTATTGAGGTTGATGAATTTATAGGAGTAAAATCTTTCAAGGCCAAAGGTAAACGGCTTTCGATATACGAAATCAGTCAGATCAATAAACTTGAGCCTACTGTTATTGATGAAGAGCCTGAAGGACTTCCGGCAGAGGAAAAGAGTAATGAAATTGTAATTCCGGATATTGAAGAACTGCTTTTCGGCACTGACAAACCTACAGATGCGGAAGATCTGCCAAACCAGATGACGCTTGAATTCTAACGACTTTTTACTGATTTTATGAGAATATTCCTGATTGGTTTTATGGGTTGTGGAAAATCAACATTGGGACGTGCGCTGGCTGCTTCGTTAAACATGACTTTTATTGATTTGGATACCTATCTGGAAGAGCGGTATTTCAAAACTATCCCACAGATTTTTGCAGAAGAGGGAGAGGAGAATTTCAGGCGAAAGGAGCGAAAAATGCTCGAAGAAGTTTCTGCCTTCGATCAGGTGATTGTTGCTACGGGAGGGGGAGCGCCTTGCTTCTTTGACAACATGGAACTGATGAATAATTCGGGATTCTGTATTTTTTTGGATGTTGAAATTGATTCTCTCGTATTCAGGCTTATTCATGCCAAAACCGAACGCCCGTTAATTAAAGGGAAATCTCCCGAAGAATTGCATCATTTCATCGATGGACTGATGCAAAAAAGGAGACCTTTTTATGAAACAGCCAGATATATTCTGAAAGGAGTGGATATACTTCCGGAGCAGGTCATAGAACTTATCCAGTCGGAAATCAAATAGTCTTTCTTCGCGTTTACGTTTTGCAAAAAATCAATTAAACTGGTGTTATGATCGAAATTTGTGCATTGGCTTCGGGCAGTAATGGAAATTGTTATTATATCGGGAACGAAACAGAAGCTGTTTTGGTAGATGCTGGTCTTTCAGCAAAACAAATCCTTCTTCGGATGAAAGATGCCGGATTGAATGCCTCGAAAATCAAGGGTATTTTCATTAGCCACGAACATACCGATCATGTCAGCGGAGTTCGCGTTTTGGTGAAGCGATTGGGAATAATAGCCTGGTTTAGCCAGGGAACCTTTGATGCCTTGAGGGAAACAGAGCGCCCGGAAACTTACGGAATTTTTAAACCCGGAAAAGCCTTTCATGCAGGTTCGTTCACCATTCATCCTTTTCTCAAGAATCATGATGCTGCAGAACCTTGTTCTTTCCGGATTGAACACGACGATTGGCATGTTGGTATTTTTACCGATATTGGCGAAGCCTGTAACACGGTCAGGCACCATTTGCGGAAATGCCATGCCCTGTTTCTCGAAACTAATTACGACGAAAAGATGCTGTGGGAAGGCACCTATCCTTATTTACTCAAGCGGAGGGTGACTTCTGCACATGGCCACTTGTCAAACGATCAGGCATTTGAATTGATCCGTGACCACGCCGGTCCCGAACTCGTTCATGTTTTTTTGTCTCACCTTTCCGGAGAAAACAACCGGCCAGAGCTGGCCGAAGCAAGGTTTATGAGTTTATCCGACCGGTTTAATGTCAGTCTTACTTCGAGGAATACATTTAGTGGGCTTTGCCGGTTGCGGTAAAAAAAGAAAAGCCCTGCAAAATTTGCAAGGCTTCAATCTTAAAATCTTAAAAATATTAGACTATTTATGCTAGTTTAACATTTACCGCGTTTAATCCTTTTCTTCCTTCTTGAAGTTCGTAAGTTACGTCGTCATCTTCTCTGATTTGGTCAACCAAACCTGAAACGTGAACGAAGTATTCTTTGTCAGATTCACTGTCTTTAATAAAACCGAATCCTTTTGATTCGTTGAAAAATTTAACTTTACCTGTTTTCATAATAATTAATAAAAAAATTGAAATATTGTTGCAAATATAGTCAAATTAGAATGCAAACTTTAATTGGTGTTAAAAAATTCTGATTTTGAGTAAAATAATGAATTTAGCTGTTGAGCAGATTGTTGCTCAGCGCCTGAAGGGTTTGTTTCTTGAACTCAGTTTTTACCAGTACCGAAATGTTGTGGCGGCTTCCTCCATACGAAATCATACGGATTGGGATTTCTTTGAGCGCTGCAAATACATTGGCGGCAAAACCGGTTTCTTCGGCAATCAGATCGCCTACAATACAGGCAATGGTCAAATCGTAATCCACTTCCACTTCGCCGTATTCTTTCAGTTCCGAAACAATTTCATTGAGGTGTTTGGTGTTGTCAATAGTCAACGAAACTGCGACTTCTGAGGTCGAAATCATATCAATCGGAGTTTTGAAAAATTCGAATATCTCGAAAATGTTTTTCAAAAATCCGTATGCATTGAGCATTCGGTACGAGCGTATTTTAATAGCCGTAATACCATCTTTGGCCGCTACCGCCTTTATTCCCTGGCCGGCAGATTCGGAAGTAATTAATGTTCCCCGGTCACCTGGATTCATAGTATTTTTCAAACAGACCGGAATATTTTGCAATTTAGCCGGAAGTACGGTTTGAGGATGCAGGATTTTTGCCCCGAAATAAGCCAGCTCGGCTGCTTCGTCGAACGAAAGCTGATCAATCTTTTTGGTATTTTCAACATACCGCGGGTCGTTGTTGTGGAATCCGTCAATGTCGGTCCATATCTCAACTTCTTCCGAATCAATGGCAGCGCCAATCAGTGTAGCTGTATAGTCGCTTCCTCCGCGTTGCAGGTTGTCTATATTTCCATCGGCATTACGGCAAATAAATCCCTGGGTAATGTAGTAATCGGCACTTCCTGAATCCTGAAGTACTTTGGCAATATTCTCGCGGATGAAATTCGAATCGGCAGCTTTATCGCTGTCAATTTTCATAAAATCAAGAGCCTGAAGATAGACTGTTTTGTATCCGTTTTCGAGCATCAATTCAGTGAAAAGGGCAGTTGAAAGCAATTCGCCCTGAGCGACAATGGTGTTTTCTCCCACTTCGTTAAACTCTCCGGAAGTGAATGATTTGATGGTTTGGAAAATTCCGGAAATAATTGCTTTTCCCGTTTCTTTTTTCTCTTTGGTGGTATATAAATCGTTGACTACTTTGTTGTACTTCTGTTCCAGTTGACTGATTACTTGTCTCGCAGAGTCCTTGTTCTTTTTCTGAAGGTAGTTGGCAATTTCAACCAGAGAGTTTGTTGTGCCCGACATGGCCGACAAAACAACTAATTTTTGATTTCCATCGGTAATCAGTTGCATCACAGCCCGCATGTTTTCTACTGATCCTACGGAGGTTCCTCCAAATTTTAATACTTTCATGTGTTTAAACTCTTATTATAAAAGGAGTTAAGTAATGTTTATTGTTGGGGCAAAGATGTGAATTATTTTTGAAACTGTATGCCTGATTTACGATCAGGGTGTAAAAATTGGGGTACATTTAATAATTAGTCTGTACTGAAATATTTAATTATCCAGATTCCACAACTGCTTATCCAGCCTTTGGTAGAGAATGCCATCAAACATGGTTTGTCACAAATCACCGAAAACGGACAGATACGGATCTTGGTCAGTCGGACAGAAAATCAATTGAAAATTCGGGTGTACGACAATGGTCCGGCTTTTCCTGATGGCCTACTCTCAGGTTTTGGCATTCAGAATACCCAGGAACGGATTGCGCTGCTTTACGGAGCAAAAGCCTCGATTAACTGGCACAATGGGGCGGAGAAGTATATTGAAATCTCAATACCAGCGTAGGTTTTGAACCACATAAGCACATAGTACACATAGAAAACAGGAAGACAATATTCTGCAAAAAAACTGCGTAGCGGTGAAAGTATGGTAGCCCCGGGTGAAGTGAAACGGAACCCGGGGTGAAAATGCAAGGCAGAACAAAGGCGCATCAAAAAATTTACATCAGAACTACTCAGTTGTATGCGCCGAATAAGTAATTTAGTTCAAAATAAAAGACGACAACAAGATGATAAAAAATCCCATTGATATGACCCAACCCTCCAAATACCGCACCCTGATTGCCGACGATGAGCAACCTGCCCGCGACCGCCTGAAAAAACTTTTAGCCGAACATGCTGACCAGATCGAACTGGTTGGCGAGGCTAAAAACGGACTGTTAAGTGCTATTCTATTTTGTGCGATTAAAAAAACCTTAATAATGGAATAAATTATGAAACGATTTATCTACCCCTTAGTTTTATTATTTCTACTTTTTAACAATTGCGGCAAGAGACTTGACAAGATCCCGAATGATTTTATTGGTGATTTTTACGATAAATCAGGCATCGAATACTGGTCTTATGGTTTGCATTCAAGCTTTTTAATTAGCGATTGTCAGTTTTGGGATTACGAAAAAATCAAAAGCAATAAGAACACGTTAAGTCTTTGGTTAAAAAATAAGGATTCAGATAAACGGATTGATATTATCAAGACAGATAGTTTGAATTTTGATTTTATCGAAAATGATAAAACTATTAATTGTTCAAAAAAAGCGGATTCAATCAAACGAATTGCTAAAAACAATCCTTTTTCAATGGATACCGGTACTGTTGTGATTAGAGGATACATCAAAAACGCTGAGAAGTATGTTAAAACAGACTCAAAAATCCAGTTTATTTTTAGCAATGAGGTAATTTCTGACACTAAATCAGAATATGCTGACATTGACTCTTTGGGAAGATTCGATATCAATATG
>PNOH01000069.1 GCA_013824715.1 Odoribacter sp.
GACACTAGCGGTAATTATAAAAATGACTATGAGACGATCTGACGGTGATGAAACTTGGAACAGACTTTTGAACTGGACAAAAGGACAAAAGGCAAGTGAACGGTTATCTGCACACATATTGAGAGTTGATGGATTTAAATCCGTCGACCCGTCTCACCCACTTGGAGGTAAGGACGGACTTAAAGATATTATTGCAATCAAAGATAATATTCCTTGGATTGGGGCGGCTTATTTCCCAAGAGGACAAAAAAGATATCAAGAAATAAAAGACAAATTCCTTAATGACTTGAATGGAATTAAAACGAATAATGCAAGTGGACTTGCATTCGTGACAAATCAGGAATTAACTCTAAAAGAAAGATCAGAATTTAAAAACTTTGGAAAACCGAGCTCAATTGAAATTTATCATTTAGAAAGGATTTCGGGACTACTTGACACTCCAGAAAACTATGGTATTCGTCTTGAGTTTTTAGACATCGAATTATCTAAAGAAGAACAAATATCATTCTTCGCAAAAAGAGATGAGACGATTTTAGGAAAATTAGAAAACTTAGAAAACTTGATGATGGACTATCCATCTTTCAAAAAATCTGTAGAATTAGACACAGACAGCGATATTTTCAAAGAAAGAAGTGAAAAAGAAATTCTTTCTGCTATGGATGAGTTTACAGACAAAATATGGTATGACAGACACCAACTTCTAAAACATAGAGTTGAAAAAAAGTCAACGAAAGTAGATGAAAAAATATGGAAAGGAGCTTTGAAAGCAGCAAAGCAAGTTGAAAAAAAATATGGAATTGAAAGTTTAGGCCCTCATAGTGATTTTGATTGGGGTATGCTAAATGGAAAATTATCGGCACTTCGTTGGGTTTTCGGTGATGAATGGGATATGTTGGATACTTAAAGAATAACTGTTGGTAACGGCAAAATAACCGCAAGCCGGGTTTCGGTGCTTCATTGGCAGGATCCCGGGTACTCGGGATGAAATGCAACTCTTCGCAGGAGGTTTATCAGAGAAAACTCACGTTTAGCTTCTTCTGATATAAAAGTTCGCAACAATTGGCGCTTATTCTGTTCCGTCCGAAACGAGGATAACGCTTTGTTCTACTTCATAATGCGGACGGCTTTCCTTGTTTTTTCTCTTGTTCTACAAATCCGCCAGTTGGCGGATCGCACCTCTGGTGCTTTCGACTTCTGACTTCCTTCACCGGATATGAAAGTACTCTATCCAATCGCTGAAATGACTTTGGCGTGAACCTAGTCAAACGACCAAGAAGCAACATTCCAGCGCAAAATTTTTTGCGAAACTTGGAACTTGAAACCCGGAACTTGGAACTTTTTTAATATCCCAATTCCTTCCCTTTCCGTGTTGCCGGAATTCCATACTTCATCCACACTGGCATGGCTTCATCTTTCAGGTAATAATCGAAAAACTGTTTCATGCGGATGGTTAAATCCATGCGGTTGGCCCAGCTTTCGGCTTTCAGATTGTGTGCTTCATTGTTGTATGTCAGCATCCAGACTGGTTTGTTTAAGCGACGCATGGCCGAAAAAAGTTCAATTCCCTGATACCAGGGCACAGCCCCATCATTATCGTTGTGCATAATAAGCAGGGGAGTTTTTATTTTTGGTACATGGAAAAGAGGAGAGTTTTCAATGAAGAGCAATGGCTTTTCCCACAAGGTACCGCCAATCCGGCTTTGTGCCTGCTCGTACTGAAACATGCGCGACAGCCCTGATTCCCATCGGATACCACCATAGGCGCTGGTCATGTTGGCAACCGGAGCCCCGGCCATAGCAGCCGCAAACATATCGGTTTGGGTAATGAGCCAGGCGGTTTGATAACCACCCCAGCTCTGACCCTGAATGCCGATGCGTTTACGGTCAATAAACGGAAACATGTTGCTCACAAACTGGGTTCCGCTCACCACTGCATCAAATGAATCCTGCCCGGGATAACCTTCTTTGTATGTAATGTCGGGTATAAATACGATGTAATCGTTGCTTGTGTAATAGGTCCGGTTGACGGTAGATCGGGTTGGCGCCGGAGGAGTATATGTATGAAGGTTATCGGCATTTCGTTCATAAAAATAAACAATCATCGGGTATTTTTTGTCAAGGTCTATAGTTTCAGGAACATAGAGCAAACCTTCGAGCGATTTTCCCGAGAAAGTGTCCCAGTGAACCAGACGGACAACCGGCCAGATAAAAGATTTTTGCTGTGGATTGGAATCGGAAAGCCGGCGACGGTGTTCAAATATCAGGTTGCCTGTCCACAAATCAGGTGATTCGCTGGCGCTTTCACGCATCCAAATCAGTACTTCAGCATTTTTTGCCTTAGCCAGATTACCGAAATTGAAATCTTCCATCAACAGCAAACGCGGATCGGAGTAAGTGCGCAAATCGGCGCTGAAGTATCCTTCCGACTTGTTGCGTTCGTCAAAAGCATGCACAACGACAGGTTTGCCGGTATCAATATATTCTTCTTCAGGATCAAGTTTCTGGTAACGAAATTTCAGGAAATTTTTCCGGCCATAGTTACGTGTGGCATTCACCGGAACTTTAATCCCTTCCAGATCAACTTTCCAGATGTCGTAGCGATCGTACAGGAACACCGATTTATCGTTCTCCGACCAGCCTGCAATTCCGTAAGGGTTTGGATCTTCAGGCATATCCCAGCGTTCGTCACAAAACAAAACCGGAATTTTGGAACTCAGATCAAGAACTTCGTTGGAACTCCCATTGGTTGAACTGGAATAATAAGTACTGTCGGCAGGATCGTACCAAACAACGTAATTGCCACCGGGTGATAAGGAAACCAACGACTTATTCTGAACAATGATCCGTTTTATGCCGGTTTCTATATCAACCAGGTAATAGTCTGCATTCGGTTTCCCGGTCCACGAAGATTCCAGCTTATAGGGAGAAGAATCAATTCCCAAAGCAACCCGTCCATTTCCCTTCTGAATGGTCCTGACTTCCCTGACAACAGGATCGCCCAACTGGATATATTTCATTTTATCAATCAGATATACAGCCTTATAAGTTCGTTTCTTTTCCTTTTCCAGATTGACTTTCTGTTCGGGTTGCAATTCCTTATCCTTCCATGTCCAGATATCGAGCTGTGGTTTTTCTTCGTCTAAAAGTGTGTCTTTAGGTTCAGGTTGCGGCTTCTGATTTGAACCAAAGAAAAGGTGCAGTCCGTTTTCTGAAAACGAGAGGTCTGCAAACTCTGAAGGCGACCAACCCAAAGGCATTCCCGGGGCATCGGCGATGACTGCTGCTTTGGGTTCGCCTGTTGTAAGTGATCCGTAATACAAACTGAAAACTTTTTCCTTGATGGTATCGGACGAAAATAAAAACCCGAACCGGCCACCTTGTTGGTCAGAAGTGATCTTTTTGGCTGTTCCTGCCTGTTTAAAAATGACATCTGTTTTTCGTTTGCCGGTATCAAAAACCAGTATTTCGGTATGTTCAACCGAATCTTTGGTTTGCCTTATAAACGTGATGCTGTGACCCAGTGGCGCATAATAATACTCGGTCACATTTTGAAAACAAATGGTATCGCCCGAGGCTGCATGAAAGAGTATCAACTGACTTTTCTGATCGTCCGGCTTGTCGTTTCCATTTTTAGCTTTTGTTTCGTCCAATTTCTTTCCGTTGTCTTTTCCCGGTATTTTTTCCGGTTTTTTCATATCCGTCAAAAAAGCTACCCACCGGGCGTTTTCCTTTGGTAATGCAAATTGTTTCAGGTTGGGAAAAGTATAAATCCTGTGCCGTTTGAAAACCAGGATACCCAAACTGTCTTTGGGCATTTGCTCTTTTTTCAGCTTTTTCTTTTTAGCGCTCCGGATGGAGTCTTCAGGCTGTTTGATTTTATAAGCGATAAAGTCCGATTCAGGTGAAAAGCGGGCATCGAATCCTCTGGAAAGGGTATCAACCTTCTTCGAATCAATAGTCTTGACCAACAGGTTTCCGTTCCCCTTTTGCGGGTTAAGTTCAAAGGCAGTCCATTTACCATCGTTGGAAACAATTGGATTGTTCAACACTTGCCAGGCTGCAAAATCACTGACAGAAAGAGGTTTCTTTTCAGTTTTCTGGGCATTAAGAAGCAGGGAGGTAAAAAGTATGCACATCGGAAGTAATAAACCAGCTCGTATCATCATTGATTTTTTCAAAAGTTGCTCTCAAAGATAATATTTGAGTAATAACAGTTCAACATTAAATACAGGCGAGCCGTGTTTTACCATTAATGGAGCGAAAAATAAACCAGATACAGCATACTAAAACGTACAATTCGTAGTTTTACTAACGATTGTATTTTGATAATTCATAAAAAAGCTATCGGTTATCCGAACTAATCAATCAATTCCCGGTAGAACCTTTCAAGGGCAGATTTATCTGCCCTTGTTTATGTTTATTCTATTTCAAAGCTCTCAGCCAGGCTTCTGCCATCAGCGAATTACCTGCCATGGATGGATGAACCCCATCGCCTGTCCAGTATTTGCCGGGGGCATGTTTCTGTGCTTCATCGAAAATGGTCTGATATGGAATAAAAATACTCTCAAATTCTTCTGCCATTTTTTTTGCTGAAGCACGGTAGCCATCAAATTCGGGATACCATTGTTCATTGACTGCCGAGCAGCCCAAAACCGCAAAAGGCTCACAGATAACCAGTTTCACATCCGGGAGCGTCTTTTTGGTCAGGCTCAGTAACTGCCGGTAGTCGTTCTCATATTTTTCGACGGTCCCGTCATATTTGCCATTCAGCTTATGCCAGAAATCGTTGACACCAATTAAAATACTGAGGATGTCTGGTTTCAGGTCGAGACAATCTTTTTGCCAGCGTTCGGCTAACTGATAAACTTTGTTGCCGCTTATTCCACGATTATAAATTGAAAATTGACTGGAAGCCATGGTATTCAATAAATTGGCAGCAGCCATAAAAGCATAACCCGATCCAAAAGATGCCGGGGAATTAGCCAGTTGATTGACTTTTTCACGACCCGCATCTGTAATCGAATCTCCCTGCAAAAGAATCACACTACCAGTTTTCAGCGATGATAAAACTCCTTTATGTTTCTTGCCAGTTGACGGCATTGCAGCCGAAAGAATTTCAGGAATAGCAACCAGACCAACAGTTCCGGTGGTAACTGTACTAAAAAAATTACGTCGGTTCATTGTCATTTCTTAAAGTTTTATGGTTTGGAGAATAAATTCAACTCTGCTATTTACTGAAGATAAAGGTAATTCTATTGGCTGATAATTCAAACCTGAAATTCAGGAGCGCCAAATCCTTTGTATCGGGCAAAAGCCAATTGGTCTGGGATTCCACGATCAGCAAAAGCCACCACACCATCCGGAACCGACTCAAAAAAGGCGATCCTTTTCCGTAAAATTTCTTCCTGAAAAAGCTTTGGGTTTTTCCATGGAAGGATTTCTCCTCCTGTTGCCATTTGCGTCTCAATCACCAACTTGGAATTTGGAACCTGAAACTTGAAATTATTTTTCCACCCGCATCATCACCTCCAGGCACATACGGCTGTTGTGGTACGGGCATTTCCAGAAACCAGCTTTATCTTCGTTCCTGTTTGGTATTCCGATGTCAGAAATACTCCAGAACCATTCCCCTCCTGCCCGATCAATCAGATTAGCAGAAATAAAGTTCCAGCAATTCTGAGCTTTTTCAAGAAAGTGTGATTTGCCGGTTAATTCAAAGGCATTCAGGAAACCTACTACGCCTTCAGCCTGTACCCACCAATGCCGGTCAGTATCCAAAATACCTTTGTCAAATTCATAAACCAGGCTTCCATCGGGCTGCAAACCCCCGCAGGCCGATTCAGCCACTTTGATGCAGATTTGCTGAACTTCAGACAGCAATTCCTGATCGCCCAGCACACTTGCAGCCTCATTAATCAGCCACGAAGCTTCAATGTCGTGGCCATACGAAACAATGGTAGATTTTGCATTCCAGTTTTCGTCAAAAAACAAATCCAGATGTTTGGTCTTCTGATTGACTATCTTTACAGTGAAAATCTCAATCAGATTGCGCAATTGAGTTGCCAGCCAGTCGTCTTTCCAGACACGGTAAAGATTTGTGTAAGCTTCCAGAATATGAAGATGCGTGTTCATCGTCTTTTTCTCGTTCTCATCTTTGGCGCTCAGGCGCAAGTCTTCAAGCAAAATCCAGTCGCGGCTGTATGCTTCGAAATAGCCGTTCAGCTCATTGTCAAAGCTATGTTTTTCAATCAGTTGAAAAAGTTGGATGGCAGTGTGAAGGCTTGATTCGTCACCTGTAGCACGGTAATGCTCAGTAAAAGCATAAAGGAAGAAAGCCTGAGAATAGATTTGCTTTTTGGTGTCAACAGGTTTTCCGTCAAAAGAAATGGTCCAGTAGGTTCCGCCATATTCAGGATCGAAAAAATGTTTCAGGATATATTCTTTTGCCCGGTTCGCCATTTTAAGGTAAACCGGATTTTTCTCCTGAAGATAGGCCGACGAAAACGTCCAAAGAATTCGTGCATTCAGGATTCCGCCTTTATCAGCTTCAGGAATAATCCGGTCATTTCCGTCAATCTGTCCATAGAAACCTCTGTGTTTTTCATCGGGCATTCTTTCAGACCAGAATGGGAGAATATTGTTTATGAGTTCAGCACGAACTTCCGACTTAAGTTTTCCTATTGTCATGATTTTAAATCACTTTTTTTAAGCTAAACATATCAAAGTTCCCCGTTGCCTAAAGGCAAACGGCAAAGGATAATGCTTTGATCATCAGATGAGCTATTATCCTTTGCCGTTTCGCTTTAGCGAACGGATGAGTGTTAATCTTTTTTTCCTCTCCAGCTAGCTAGTTCGGAGCTGATTTTCACCATCATTTTTTCATTCAATGGATAAATCATCATAAAACCAACTCCCATTAAAGTTCCTATTGCAGGATAGAAGCTCAACATCATGCGGATACCATTTTGGGCGGTTTCTGTTTGTTCAACATTGGCCTGAAATCCATAATATCCAAGCAGCCAACCTACCATGGCACCACCAATTGTCCATCCAAACTTCTGCGACATGGACGAGGCCGAAAAAACAAGCCCTGTTGCACGGCGTTTGGTTTTCCATTCCGAATAATCAGCAGCATCGGCATACATCGACCAGATGAGTGGGAAAGTAATTCCGGCACAAATACTAATAAGGAATTGCATCACAAAAATTAAGGTCGTATTGTTCCGGTCGATGAAATAGAAGTATATACTGAAAATGGTAGCAAAGAGCATGGCTGTAAGGAAAGTGCCTTTTTTGCCAATCCAGTTGGAAACCGGTATAGCCAGTACTACACCAACAATATTTGCTGCCTGACCGAGTACAAAATAAAAACTGCTAATGGAATCAACGATATGCCCAAACAGATTTATCTGAAAAGCTTCTTGCTTTGGGATGTAATAAGTGAAATAATACATGGCTGCCCCATCGCGGATGGAATTAAAAAAGATGGAAGCGATACCGGCGCCCAGCAAAATAAACCATGGACGATTGACCCAAAGGTCTTTCAAATCGTGCCTTAGCGAAGTCTTTTCCGTAATTGGTTTGACGCGTTCGCGTGTCCACGAAAAAGTAAACCAAAAGAATACAATGGCAACAACAGCAAAGACCACGGTTGCCATTTGCCAGCCAACTTTTAAATTAACCGGGCCACTGCCCATATTACTGAAAATATCGGCAAGTGGTTTAGCTAAAGCCAAAACAAGCAAACTTCCACCAAAGGCAAAAATAAACCGGAAGGTTGCCAGGCTTGTGCGTTCTTTCCCATCAGACGACATTACACCCATGAGCGAAGCATAAGGAACATTTATCAGGGAATAAACCATCATCATGATCGAATACGTGATGTAAGCATAGATAATTTTTCCGGTTGTTCCAATATCAGGAGTTGTAAAAGTAATTACTCCCATTATGCCAAATGGAATCATCATCCAAATTAAATATGGCCTGAATTTGCCCCATTTCGTTTCGGTCCGGTCGGCCAGAATTCCGACAAAAGGATCGAAAGCTGCATCCCAAATGCGGGTAACCAGAAACATGGTTCCAACCACAACAGCCGAGATGCCAAAAATATCGGTATAAAAAAACATCAGGTACATCGAGAAAAGTTTCCAGAACATCGACGAGGCGGCATCGCCAAATCCGTACCCGATTTTCTCTTTCAGGCTTAGTTTTTCAATAATCATAAGTCATCGTTTTATTTTAGTTAGTTTTTAAAACTTTTCCAGAGTTGTATATTGGATTATATTACTCTGGAAAAGTTAATTGATAATCAGAGTAAAACTCTGGAAAAGTTATTGAATTAGTTAGAACTATTTTTTCTCCAGAATTTCCAGGTTTTTGGCAATCTGCGCTTTCAGCGTTTCTACTGAAGCAGCAGAACGGTAACCATCGGCAGGCGAATTCAGGCAATAATCCACCAGTTTGTCTATGGTTGAAGTGGCCACGTGCATGCGGGTATCCGACGAAGCGTAATAAATGAACACGGTTCCATCTTCATCGGCAATCCAGCCGTTGGTGAAAAGTACGTTCGACACATCTCCCACCCTTTCTTCGCCGATTGGGCCCATCAGATGTCCGGCAGGTTCGGCAATCAGTTTCGAAGGATCCTGTAAATCGGTCATGTACAGGTACAGCACGTAACGCAAACCGGCAGCGCAACCACGAACGCCGTGAGCCAGGTGCAACCAGCCTTTATCAGTTTTGATCGGATGCGGGCCTTCGCCGTTTTTTACTTCCTTGATGGTATGGTAGTAACGGAAATTGATAATTTTTTCGTCTTTCACTTCGGCACAGGTCATGTCGTCAACAAGCGCCCAGCCAATGCCACCGCCACTTCCGGCATCAATAAATCCATCCTGAGGACGGGTGTATAAAGCATATTTCCCTTCCACAAACTCATTGTGCAAAACTACATTTCGTTGCTGGCTTTTGGTTTTCAAGTCAGGAAGGCGCTCCCAGGTTTCCAAATCTTTGGTGCGAACAATACCGGCAGCAGCAACTGCTGTTGATAAATCGCCCGGTGCGGCATTCGTATCTTTGCGCTCAGAGCAGAAAATGCCATAGATCCAGCCATCTTCATGAGCCGTTAAACGCATGTCATATACATTGGTATCCGGAATTTCGGTTTCAGTAATAGTCACCGGGAAATCCCAAAAACGGAAATTGTCTATCCCGTTAGGGCTTTCGGCAATGGCGAAGAACGATTTGCGGTCAACGCCTTCAACCCGGACAACCAGAATGTATTTACCGTTCCATTTCAAAGCGCCCGAATTCATGGTGGCATTCATTCCGATACGTTCCATCAGGTACGGATTGGTTTGTTCATCCAAATCGTACCGCCAGATAATTGGAGTGTGCGCGGCAGTTAAAACCGGGTTTTTATAGCGGACGAAAATCCCGTTGCCATTTTTAACCTTTTTATTTTTAGCCGACAAGAGTTTCTCCTGTTTAGCGAACAGTTTATGGACTTTCTTTTTGAAGTTTGATTTCATCCGTATATAATTTGTTTTTTAATTGCCGGATGGAACTCGCATGTGAGATATTCATCCGTGTTTGTGTTTAGCGAACATGCTCGTTTCATCTTATCTGTTTTTTGAATTTCGTCATATTATTTGAAAACCAACTCTGCAAATTAAAACTAAAACAGGAGAAATGCCTAATACTTTTCAACTGTTCAACGAATTTCCAGCCAAAAAAAACTTTTAGCAAGTGTATGTATCATCAACATTGGAGTACAAAGTCCAAATCCAGTTCTTTAAAATTAGAAATGGTATAGAAGCAGCCATTCCTTTTTAACTCATCTGCTGAATAAGAAGTAGTAATGCCAATTACTTTTATTCCAGCCTTTCTTGCTGAAAGAACGCCTCCTATTGAGTCTTCAATCACCATACATTCTGTGTTTTTAAAATTCATTTTTTTTAAAGATAATTTAAAAATTTCCGCATCGGGTTTCCCTCTCAATATCTCGTGGCCGCCAGTAATGGAATGAAAAAATGGCCTGATTTTCAGTTCATCTAAAACAAAGTCAATATTTGGTATATCACCCATTGTAGCTAATGATGCTTTAATGTCCTGTTTTTTCATTGTATTCAGAAGGTCTGTCAATCCATATATTTCCTTTATATGTTTTTTGTACAAATCCCTGTAGATTTTTTCTTTTTCCTGGCCTAATTCCTCGACTTTTTCATCAGAAATATCCTGTCCGAAAAATCTCCTTATCATTTCTCCAAGATTTCCATGATTTTGAGCTTGAAACTGGTCCGGATCAAGTATAATATCATGCTTTTTTAAAAACGATAGCCAGGCATCTTTGTGAAATGGAATACTGTCAACAAGAGTGCCGTCCATATCAAATATGATAGCTTTTGTTTTTGTCATTTTCTCATTGGTTCATGTTGTTGATTGGGCAACGTTGGAAGCTACACGCAGAATCGGATTACGCGCGATTTTCTGTCAATCCCGAGTACTCGGGACTGAGCGGAAAGATACACACCGAAAACCATTGCTGCCGCATTTGCCGGGTAGCTGATATTATGGGGGCGTAGTTATTGTCCCAGGCATATTTTGAAATGTGGTAATTCAACCTGCAGTTTCACTTTTGCCTGTAAGGCATTAAAAACACGCATTAATGTGTCAATAGTTACATTGCTGGCATTACTCTCAATTCTTGAAATTTGAGATTTCTGGACACCAATCAATTTTCCTAATTCTTCCTGTGTCAAATTCCGTTCTTGTCTTGTCTGCTTAATGGCTTGTCCAATTAAATCCATTTGTAGTTCATACTCAAACTTATCTCGGTCAGGTGTCCCAATTTCCCCAATAAGTTTATCTGTAACCTCATCTAAAGTGTATGTTTTCATCTCTTTTTTGTTTTAAGTTTTTCTTTGTCTTCAAAATACTTAATCATCAGTTGGTTTGCCTTTTGGATCTCATTGTCTGGTACTTTACTGCGTTTTTTTATAAAACCATGTGTCGAAACAACTAATGTATTTTGTGAATCTGACTTGTCCCAAAATGCAAGTAAGCGATATTGAAAGCCCTTATACAGAGTCCGTAATTCCCAGATTTCATCTTTTAGTTTTTTGAAAAGCTCAGGATCGCGATCTATTTGTGCCTTACGAATATTAAAAAGGATTTTTTCGTAATGCTTTTTGTCAAGACCACTAAGAAACTCGAATGCCTCATCTAAAAATACAATGTCAAAATTTTTATCCATTTTATCCTATATTCTCGTCTCAAAGGTATACAAATGTTTCGTTATATAGAAACTGTTTCAGCGAGCGTTTTTTTTACTATGCCCCATAACTTGTAAATACCACCAAATATAAGCTACTTTTTTAAACTTTAATTTGCGATAAACACTTTTGTTCTATTGTAGTTCCGCCAAGGTTTCCTTTCAATCTATTGAGTTACCTTACTTTGTATCAAGAATTAAAACATGAAACTATCAGGGAAATCTGTAAACATTCGGTTTTCATTATTTACCCCCAATTTCATTCGTTGGTTCTGATTCTTTAAAAAAGAAGTTCACAGTAACCACAGAATATTTTATAGGCTTATCGTTTTGGGGATTTGAATCGGTATAGGTATTTTCAGTCCCATCAATTCGGCTATCAAAGTGCCGTTTCTGAAAAGTTAATAACTTTCGGGATAATTTTTCAGCATCTCTTCATTGATGAGACCCTGATCCCGAGGTCTCGGGACAGGGTGACTTGCCTTAATCAGTCTGACGGTGACATGACCTTAGAAACAAAAAAAGTGTCCGTAGCCGAACACTATCTAATTTGAGCCGAATCTCAGATTCGAACTGAGGACCCCGAGATTACAAATCACGTGCTCTGGCCAACTGAGCTAATTCGGCAAAAAAAAAAGTGGGTAAGCTACCTGCATCGCACCGCTCAACCGTTTACCCTTGCTGCCTTCCGATCCTGGGGGATTTCAACAGGAGCTAGTCGTACAGGACTTACCCGGCGCAAAAGTAGAAAAAATTGACTTCCCTGCAAATGAATCGGGGTGTTGCCTGTAATTTATTTTCAATCCAATTACTAATCCTTTAATGCTCAATTAAGTATTAGTCCCATAAAAGTATGCTAGCATTTTTAAATTCAGAAAATGACCCTGAATATACCAGCAGACGATAAAATCAAATATATTTGTTAATCACTAACCAAAAAAAACACACCATGGAAGAAAAATCAACCTTTTGGAAATCGGCAATGGTTTATGGCTTATACCTTGCTTTAGTTTTAACCCTTTTCTCAGTCATTTTGTATGTTTCGGGCCTGATCCTGAACACTAAAGTTGGTTATATTTCAATTGTAATTATGATTGCGGGTATCGTAATCGCGCAAATTAGTTACCGCAATAAAGAATTAAACGGGGCCATTACATACGGACAAGCATTGGGATTTGGAGTAGCAATTATGCTCTTTGCCGGAATTGTTTCTGCATTATATACGCTCATACTTTACACATTTATTGATCCGGCTTTGATTGACCAGATGAAAGCAATGCAGGAAGAAGCCATGATGCAAAAAGGACTTAGTGAAGATCAGATTGAAACAGCCATGGCGATGGCTTCAAAAATGATGACACCTGCATGGTTGTCAATCATGGGATTTATCGGTTCTGTATTTAGTGGAACGATTGTATCTTTGCTCACTTCCATTTTTGTAAAAAAGCAAGGCAACCCGGATGATTTTGACGAAGCGATGGAAGAAGTAAAAACTGAAGAATAGCTGAATGAATATTTCTGTAGTTGTACCACTTTTTAATGAAGTAGATTCACTTCCTGAATTGACAACCTGGATTGACAATGTCATGCAGGCGAATAACTTTACCTATGAAGTTATTTTGATTGACGATGGCAGTACCGATGGTTCGTGGGAAATGATCGGGCAGCTTTGTCTGCAAAATCAGTGCATTAAGGGAATCAAATTCAGGCGCAACTACGGAAAATCGGCAGGTTTGTATTGCGGTTTTGCCCAGGCCGAAGGCGATGTGGTCGTTACCATGGATGCCGACCTTCAGGACAGTCCGGAGGAAATACCCGGACTTTACCGCATGATTACCGAAGAAAATTATGATCTTGTTTCCGGTTGGAAGAAAAAACGCTACGATCCTTTCTTTTCAAAAAACCTTCCCAGTAAATTTTACAACTGGACTGCCAGAAGGATGACGGGAATTAAAATCCACGATTTTAACTGCGGATTGAAAGCCTACCGGAAACAAGTGATTAAAAGCATAGAAGTTTACGGCGATATGCACCGCTATATCCCGGTTCTGGCTAAATGGGCCGGGTTTAAACGAATTGGCGAAAAAGTCGTACAACATCAGGAACGTAAGTTCGGAACCACCAAATTCGGGATGGAGCGTTTTATCCGTGGCCCACTCGATTTACTTTCTGTTATTTTTATCTCGAAATTCAGCAAACGGCCCATGCACTTTTTTGGGGTCTTCGGAACGCTAACTTTTATTGTTGGATTTGCCGCAGCCATCTGGGTTGGCGCACAAAAAATAATTCATACTCTGAATAACGAAATTGCTCCGCGAATTACTGAAAGTCCCTATTTTTATCTTTCGCTGGCAGCCATGATTATCGGGACTCAGTTGTTTCTGGCCGGATTTCTGGCTGAACTGAATTCCCGCAATTCATCTGAAAGGAACATTTACCTGATCGACAAAAAGACCAATATTTAGACCTCAGAGAGGTCAAATGTTTATAGAAAGAGTTCGAACATGAATTCACAGTCACCAAAAACATACCGCCCTCTTGGTAAAGGAGAAGAAATTGCAAATGCAATTACTCACGGCATCGGATCGCTGCTAAGTATTACCGCTTTGGTTGTACTGATTATTGTTGCCGGAAGGCATGGCGACATCTGGCAATTGGTCAGTTTTTCCATTTATGGATGCACATTAATCCTGCTGTACCTGTCATCAACCCTTTACCACAGTTTTACAGGCCCGCGAATCAAAAACCTGTTTGCACGCTTCGACCATATTTCGATTTTTTTGCTCATTGCGGGAACCTACACGCCCATTCTTCTTACTTCGATGCGTGGTATTTGGGGATGGACATTATTCGGCATTATATGGGGACTGGCCATTGTTGGAGCCGTGATCCGGTCAATTTATCTGTACCGGTTCAGAAAGCTGATGGTTGCTGTTTACCTGATGATGGGTTGGATGTTTGTACTGGCCGGAAAGCAAATTTACCTGAGCCTGCCTTCAGTAAGTCTTACATTTCTGGTTTTGGGGGGCATTGCTTATTCGGCTGGAGTAATTTTTTATATGTGGAGAAGCCTTCCTTATGCGCATGGAATCTGGCATCTGTTTGTTTTAGCCGGAAGTGTGCTGCATTTTTTTGCCATCTATTTCAGCATCAACTAAAAAACAATCCTGAAAATGAAAAAACTAAGCTTCTGTTTGGTAATATTTCTTTTAACCACAGTCCTTTGGGCCCAACCGGTAAAAAAATACGCGCTGGTCATTCATGGCGGGGCAGGAGTGATGGACAAAGACAAAATGACTCCTGAAATGCAGAATGAATACATTTCAGTCCTGAACCGGGTGCTACATGTTGGTGATTCGGTTTTGGCAAACGGCGGAACATGCCTGGATGCAGTCGAAAAAACAATCGTGATTATGGAAGATTCGCCACTCTTCAATGCCGGTAAAGGAGCAGTTTTTAACCACGATGGAATTGTTGAGCTTGATGCTTCGGTGATGGAAGGAAAGTCGCTGAATGCCGGAGCAATTGCGGCGGTCAGGGATATTAAAAATCCAATTCGGGTGGCGCGGGCAGTCATGGAGAAATCGGAACACGTGCTGCTGAATGGTTCAGGAGCTTCACAATTTGCCAAAGAGCAGGGTTTTGAATCCGTCGAAAACAGTTATTTCCATACCGAGAAACGTTACAAATCACTTCAGGAATTGCTCAAAAAGGAAAGGGAAGCTACTGCCAAAGACAAACACGGAACAGTTGGCTGCGTAGCGCTCGACACGTTTGGAAACATTGCTGCCGGAACTTCAACAGGCGGAATGACCAATAAAAAATATGGCCGCATCGGCGATTCGCCCATTATTGGCGCCGGAACTTATGCCAACAACGAAACCGGCGCTTTTTCATGTACCGGCCACGGCGAATATTATATCCGGCTTGGTTTTTCAAGAGATATTTCAGCCCTGATGGAATATAAAAAGCTTTCGGTTATCGATGCTTGCCGCGAAGAAATCAGGAAACTGACCCAACTGGGCGGAACCGGAGGAGTAATCGGGATTGACCGAAAAGGAAACATTGCTATGGAATTTAATACTTCAGGAATGTTTCGGGGGTATGTAAAATCGATTGGTGAAAAGGAAGTTGCGATTTTTAAATAAGGAACGGCCTCCCCTAACCCCTCCCAGTAGGGGAATTGAAAAAAAAGGATCCGATCTTCCGCAGTAGTCCCTCAGTATGTTGGCATACAGCCCATAGATGAATAACTGGGGAAAGCTGGGGAAACAG
>PNOH01000070.1 GCA_013824715.1 Odoribacter sp.
TTATTAGATCATATTTTCGGATGCAATATCGTACAAATACCTTGAAATTCTAAAGTTTGATGTTAGATTTTCAAGGTAGTTAGTTGAAATTTACATTGAAATCCTAAAGTGTGATTTTAGATTTTCAAGGTAATGCAGCATTGTCAGAAAAAAAGACAGAATTTTCATCCTGCCTTTTTGATGTTTCTTGTTGTAAAATTGGTGCTATTCCGTCCGAAAGAAGGAATTCGCTTTGTTCTAAATTTTCGCGCGGACGGTTTTTGTAGTGATTCTATTATCCGTTGGCTGAAGCCAAACGGCAAAGAATAGTTCTTCAATAAGCATTTTTCCTCATTCAATGCGCTATCCTTTGCCGTTCACTTCAGTGAACGGACATGTGCCATTCTAAATCCCTTTATAATTCAAATTCGAGGGCATAAACTGCTCAATCACTTCCACACTGACACCTTTGCGGCGGGCATAATCTTCAATCTGGTCTTTCCCCACTTTTTCAAGGCTGAAATATTTCGATTCCGGATGCACAAAGTAATGTCCGCTAACCGAAGCGGTTGGGTACATCATAAAGTGTTCGGTCAGTTCCATCCCAATTTCTTCAGCTTTCAGCATATTGAACAGGTTGCCCTTTTCGTGGTGTTCGGGGCAGGCCGGATAACCAATGGCCGGGCGGATTCCCTGGTAATCGACATGGAGCATTTCTTCCAATGTCAGCTTTTCTTCCGGAACACATCCCCAGTATTCCTTGCGGACCTGTTCGTGCAACAATTCGGCAAAAGCTTCCGAAAGGCGGTCGGCCAGCGCTTCGAGCAAAATGGCATTATAGTCATCGTTATCATCCCTGAATTGCTTCATCCATTTTTCAATTCCGACACCACCTGTTACAGCAAAAGCGCCAAAATAATCGGTTATTCCGCTTTCAATTGGGGCGATAAAATCGGACAAGCAATAATTGGGTGAACCGGGTTTCTTGGCTTCCTGCTGACGAAGGTGGTAAAAACGACCTATTTCCCTTTTGCTGTTTTCATCTTCGTACAAAACAATATCGTCGCCATCGGCATTGGCGGGCCAGATTCCGAAAACTCCGTTTGCCTTAACCATTTTCTTTTCGGTCATTTGGTCGAGCATGCGGTTGGCGTCGGCATACAGTTTCCGCGCTTCTTCGCCCTGAAGTCTGTCGTTCAGAATGTCAGGAAATTTTCCCTTCAGTTCCCAAACAAAAAAGAAGAAGGTCCAGTCAATGTATTTCCGCAGTTCCTGAATCGGATAATCAATCAGTTGCTTTACCCCGATGAAATTCGGCTTATAAATAGGCGTATGTTTCCAGTCAATTTTCAGTTTATTGGCGCGGGCCTCTTCTATGGTAAGGTATTTTTTTGCCTTTTTCTGACCATGTTGTTCTCTTACAATCCGGTATTCTTCTCTTAAATTGGTCAGGAATTGTTCATTTCCGGAGAGCAGGTTCGAAACCACGCTCACCGCACGCGACGCGTCTTTGACGTGGATCACCGGATTTTTATATTGGGGACCAATTTTTACCGCTGTATGAATTTTAGAGGTGGTTGCACCACCAATCAATAAAGGAAAATGAAGATTCCTTCGTTCCATTTCAGTAGCCACGTCCACCATAATTTCGAGCGATGGAGTAATCAATCCGCTTAATCCGATAATGTCAACTTTTTCCTGAATGGCGGTTTCCAGAATTTTTTCAGTGGGCACCATCACCCCTAAATCGATCACTCGATAATTGTTGCAGCCCAAAACAACACCGACAATGTTTTTCCCAATATCGTGTACGTCGCCTTTGACAGTGGCCATCAGCACCACTTTCCGGTTGTCGGTCATGTCGAACTGATCTTTGTCGGCCTCGATATACGGAAGCAGAAATGCCACCGCTTTTTTCATCACACGGGCCGATTTGATCACCTGTGGAAGAAACATTTTTCCGGCGCCAAACAGGTCGCCAACCACATTCATGCCGTCCATCAGCGGGCCTTCGATGATATTCAAAACCGGCGAATAATTTGGCAAAGCTTCGGCCAAATCAATTTCAATGTAATCAGGCAATCCTTTGACAAGAGCATGTTCCAGCCGTTTTTCAACTGGCAGGTCGCGCCATTCGTCTTTTCGTTCTTCACGGGCATCCTGTTCCTTCAAAGTCAGCGAAAATTCAAGCAGTTCTTCGGTGGCTTCCGGTTTCTTGTTCATCACCAGATTCTCCACTTTCTCCAGAAAATCTTTCGGGATTTCGTCGTAAATCTGAAGCATACCAGGATTCACAATTCCCATGTCGAGGCCGGCACGGATGGCATGAAACAGGAAAACCGAATGGATGGCCTCGCGAACCTGATCGTTGCCACGGAAACTGAACGAAACATTGCTGATGCCGCCGCTTGTTTTGGCAAGTTTCAGGTGCTGCTTGATCCAGCGGACAGACTCTATAAAATCAACTGCATAGTTATTGTGTTCTTCGATTCCGGTGCCAATCGTCAGCACATTGGTATCGAAAATAATATCCTGAGCCGGAAAGTTAATTTCGTTGACCAGAATATTGTAAGCCCGCTGACAGATTTCAATCCGTCGCCCGAACGAATCAGCCTGGCCTTTTTCATCGAACGCCATAACCACCACCGCGGCGCCGTAACGTTTCAGCCGTTGGGCCTGTTGACGAAAAACGTCCTCGCCTTCCTTCATGCTGATTGAATTCACAATCGCTTTGCCCTGTACACATTTCAGCCCGGCTTCAATCACTTCCCATTTCGATGAGTCAATCATCATCGGAACCCTTGCGATATCGGGTTCGGCCATCAGCAGGTTCAGGAAAGTAACCATTTCCTTTTTGGCATCGAGCATGGCATCGTCGAAGTTTACATCGATTACCTGTGCGCCTTCGTCCACCTGGAGGCGGGCAATGGCCAGGGCTTCCTCATATTTTTCTTCGCGGATCAGCCGGGCAAATTTGCGCGATCCGGCCACGTTGCAGCGTTCGCCAATGTTCACGAAAATGGCTTCATGGGTAATGGTAACCGGTTCGAGGCCGCTAAGCATGGTATGTTTATCTTTTTTTCTCCGGAGATGTGGTTCAGATTTGGCTGCAATTCTGGCCAGTTCGCGGATGTGATCGGGCGTTGTTCCACAGCATCCGCCAATAATATTTACGAATTTATTATCCAGGAAATCGCCTACCTGATAAGCCATTTGAGCTGGTGTTTCGTCGTACTCGCCAAACTGGTTGGGCAAACCGGCGTTCGGATGTGCGCTGATAAAAAATGGCGCTTTCTTCGACAATTCTTCCAGGTATGGGCGCAAATCTTTGGCTCCCAGCGAGCAGTTCAGACCGACGGAAAGCAGATCAATGTGCGAAACCGAAGTCAGGAAAGCCTCCACGGTTTGTCCTGATAGCGTTCGTCCGCTGGCATCGGTAATTGTTCCTGAAACCATAACCGGAATCCGTATTCCACGTTCTTCCAGTTCATCTTCAATGGCAAACAAGGCCGCTTTGGCGTTCAGCGTATCAAAAATAGTTTCGACTAAAAGCAAATCAACACCGCCATCGAGCAAGCCTTTCACCTGTTCACGGTACGAAGTTTTCACCTCATCAAAAGTTACCGAGCGAAACCCCGGATCGTTAACTTCGGGCGAAAGTGAAAGGGTTTTGTTCATTGGGCCGATGGCACCGGCCACGTAACGCGGTTTCTCCTGATTTTTTGCCGTGAATTCCTCAGCTACTTCAACCGCCAATTGAGCCGATTGCAGGTTGAGTTGATATACCCATTCTTCCAAATGGTAATCGGCCTGTGAAATACTGGTTGAGTTGAAAGTATTGGTTTCGATGATGTCGGCGCCTGCTTCCAGAAATTCAGCATGAATATTCCGGATGATTTCCGGTTTGGTGATCGAAAGCAAATCGTTGTTCCCTTTCAAATCGTACTGGAAATCATTAAAAATTGCCCCACGGAAATCTTCTTCCGACAGGCGGTGTTTCTGAATCATCGTTCCCATGGCGCCGTCGAGCACCAAAACCCGCGATTCGAGTTCTTTTTGTATGTTTTTTTTAGTCATAACAACAGCCCCCTTCCTAACCTTCCCCCGAAAGGGGAAGGAATTGGGCGGATCGTATTTTAAAATTTATATTTCAATTAGCACTTCTTTTTTGTCAATAATACAATTTTTGCCTGCGACTTTTCCTTTTCCTGTCATAAACTAAACAATCACAGGGGCAATCAGTTCTTGACGAATCCGGAGGTTCATTAAGAATATGAGCAAAACTAATTTCAAAATGTCGAACGATCAAACAAATCAGCATATTACATGAAGTTTTAAGTTAAAGTTGACATCGGAATGCAGTTTTTAAAATTAGTCCGTTTGTTTTTTGAAAAGTATAAGGAAGAAATCTTTGGATTTAGTTAACTTTAAAATTCAATTCGGAAAGTAAAAGACCTTAAACTGAAATGCTCACACCACCTTCAAGAAGTACCGGACTTTTTTCTGATTTCAGGAATTTTCTCTGGAAGAGACCCCAAATCCCGACACAAATAAAGTTCATTTCGGAAGAAAAAAGGAATGAATACAACCAACGGATTTTACAACGGGTTGGCCATGGTGTTGACCGGTACAGGGTATTGAATGTTCACCAGATTGGGATTGAAGCGCCGGTAAGTTATGTCTTTAACGAACTTTTAAACTGGAATGGCGATTCGACCTGTTGGCCAAACCACATCGCTAAAGTTGAACGGATTGATGAAGATATTGAAAGCATCCGGATTTTACCTTTTGGCTGGAAGAAGTACCCGTTCGGTTTTCGAAAGAGCTTCATTGGATTGAGCTTTATTCCTTTATTTTACCTGAATTCCATCCGGATTAAACGGTTTCCGGATGCCTTTGATTTTGATAATGCTCGCTACCTTCTTTATGAATGCAGTGGTGGTTATCCCATCGGAATTTTTATGATGTATGTCCGTTCCTCTATTGCCGATATGGGCGAGAAGGAGCAGGCACAATTATTTTTTTCGGTTGGGTTTAATTTCTACGGAAAAGAATACCGGTCGAAATGGTCTTTTGTAAATCAGATATGGGAAGGTGTTCACAACCGGGTTACAGCCAATGTCCTGAACCGGATCAAGCAATTAAGTGAATGGCGGATTGAGAAAATGGAAGCCGGTATCTATTAATTCACTGATAGTTATATTTTTAACGCATTTAAAAGCCAGTGGGTTTGTTGTTCCCGATTGCGGATTTAGCTAGTCCTGTTAAAATGTTCCAGCTCAAATTGGCTAATAGAAATGGATTTAATGTCCGGAGCATAATATTCCTGTAAGGAGCGCTGCCTGTAAAAGTATCCCACAACAATGAACTCATTTCCCGTTTGCCCCTTTCTTTTTCCTGCTCTTTTACAACCATCCGGAAAAGTACTTTTTTCAGGAACATTGATTTCAAAATAATTGTTGATACCGTGAAAATCAGTTTACCCGCCGAATTATCCCTATCAAGTTTTGAACACACCGGCTGGAATGATTTTTTAAAATCTGCCTTTGAAATGCCATCCAAAAACACCGTGTTTACTGCCGCTTTTCCAGTAATATAAGCGGCTCCAATACCGTTTTTGTAAAGTTTTGATGAGGCAGAATCTCCAATTAAAACGACACGGTCAGAATATGGATTTATTGCCCCTCCGATGTTTATTGACGGGAAACACTGGCAAGGGGTCATGTTCTTCAATTCTGTTCCTTCCGGAAAACAGCCAATTACAGCTTCCGAATTTAGGAAACTGTCAACAATTTCATTGTTTATTTCTGTTCCAAGAAGCACCAGGGTTACATAAACTCCCTTCGGGATTAATGCCCCGAATTTTATTCCAGGCAAATTGAGCAGAAACACATGCATTGAATTTCCGAAGTGTTTGGTGATCGTTTCTGAACCTAAAAAGTATTCACAGATATAAGTATTTGTAGTTTTTGGCGGTATAAATGAAGGAATGATTTTCTGAAAAATGCGTAGTGTTTTGGGATTAAGCCCCACAGCGCCAACAACCAGATCGTATTTCCGTTTTGAATTGCCAGTGATCAAAGTGATACCATCCGGTTCACTTTCAGTATCGGTTACCTTTTCGCGTAAGATTTTTGCTCCTTTTCCTTCGCAAAGCCCCAACAGGTATGCATCAAAACTTTGCAGTGTTGTTACAGTCGAACCCAGTGGCCCGGAGCCGCGAAATATTGAGGCAATCGGATGTTCGTGCAAAACGGTATCAATAATTGCTGAACCTTGCTCGAGGTGAAGGGTATAGGTTTCAATTCCACGGCGTACAACTTGCGGAGGAAGAACGATTCCATCAGTTGACAACATTTGGACCAGCGATTCGGAAACAATTCCTCCGCAATGGTTGCATCCTGCCTGTCCGGTTTTAGTGAAATCCTTTATTTCATAAATGTCAATTTCGATACTTATTCCCATCTTTTTCGCCAGGTCGAAGGCAAAAAAAGTAAAAAAACTTCCCGCAGGTCCGCCACCGACAACCCCAATCCGGGATCCGTTATGAAGCTTAAGTTCGTTTTGTTTCCTTTTTTGCATAAACCGGAATTGACTCTATGTACATTGTGACTGAGGCTAAATATAGTGAAATCCTGTTTATTTCGACAAAACAGCATTCCTTGTTATTTTGAATATTCTGAAAGTCAAACTTAGAGGTACTTTGAATCTCGATCCTTCATCAATAATTTTTACATTTACAGCACCAAAAATATACATCCATGATTCAGGAAATTCAAATTTACAATACGCTTACCCGAAAGAAGGAAGTTTTTGAACCGCTGGTTCCCGGCAAAGTTGGGTTGTATGTTTGCGGGCCAACGGTTTATGGTCCGCCACACCTGGGTCATGCCCGGTCGGCAATTACCTTCGATCTGATTTTTCGTTTCCTGAAGCAGATTGGATACAAAGTGCGCTACGTGCGCAACATTACCGATGTTGGCCATCTGGTTGCCGATGCCGACGATGGCGAGGATAAAATTGAAGTGCAAGCCAAACTCGATGAGTTGGAACCCATGGAAGTGGTTCAGAAATACACCAATCTTTTCCACCAGGCGATGGACATGTTGAATGTTGACCCGCCTAGTATCGAACCCCGCGCTTCGGGCCATATCATTGAGCAGATTGAAGAGGCAAAGAAAATCCTGAACTCCGGATATGCATACGAAAGTAACGGTTCGGTGTATTTTGACGTGGAGAAATTCGACAGCGAAAATGAATATGGAAAACTGTCGGGCCGCAAGATTGAAGACCAGATCAGCTATACACGGACTTTAGATGGTCAGGATGAAAAACGTTCGGCACTTGATTTTGCCCTCTGGAAAAAAGCTTCGCCCGAACACCTCATGCGCTGGCCTTCGCCCTGGAGCGAAGGGTTTCCCGGTTGGCACCTGGAGTGTACAGCCATGAGCTGCAAATATCTGGGCGAAACATTTGATATTCACGGCGGAGGAATGGACTTGACTTTTCCTCACCACGAAGCTGAAATGGCACAGGCACAGGCAGCCCACGGAAAACCGGCAGTCAGGTACTGGATGCACAACAACATGATTACCCTGAACGGACAAAAAATGGGCAAATCGCTCGGAAATGCTATTTCCCTGGAAGAGTTATTCTCCGGAAATCACCCCCTTCTCGAAAAAGCATATTCCCCAATGACGATCCGTTTTTTCATGTTTCAGGCACATTATCGAAGCACGCTCGATTTCTCGAACGAAGCGCTTCATGCTTCAGAAAAAGGGCTGGATCGCCTGATGAAAGCCGTTGCTAAAATTGAATCGCTGCCTGTTTCTGAAACTTCTTCGGTAAATATTGCTGAACTGTCGGCCAACTGTTATGCTGCCATGGCCGATGATATGAACAGCCCTATCGCCTTGGCCTATTTGTTTGATGGAGTAAAAACCATTAATTCGGTGGCCGACGGGAAATCAACCATCACCGCAGAAGACCGGGATGCTTTAAAAGTGCTTTTTCATGTTTTTGTATTCGATATTTTCGGATTAAAAGCTGAAGATCAGAATACTGGTGGAATGAGCGAAATATTAACCGAAGTGGTTGATTTGCTGATGAAACTCCGTCAGGAAGCCAAAGCCAGCAAAGACTGGGCAACTTCGGATAAAATACGCAACGAACTGGCTGCAATTGGCTTCGATATTAAAGACGGCAAAGATGGTGTGAACTGGGAGTTGAAAAGTAGGCAGTGATCAGTCGCAGTAATCTTTCGCTTAAAAATGAATTAATATATCAGGGAATGAAATCAACAATTTTTATTCTGGCTCTGATGACCCTTGTTCAGATCACAGCTTCTGCTAAAAATTTCAATATCGTAGATTTTGGCGCAAAAGGTGATGGAAAAACTGTAAACACCTTTGCCATACAATCTGCAATCGATGCTTGTCATAAGTCAGGTGGAGGGACAGTGGAAGTGCCGGCAGGTATATTTTTTACAGGAACGATCAATCTCAAATCCAACGTAAATTTATTTTTACAACCGGGATCGCTGATCAAAGGCACAGTCAATTTAAAAGACTACAACTACCAGAACCGCCGGGTTGGCCTGATTTATACCGAAAATGCCGAAAATGTTTCCATTTCAGGATTTGGAACCATTGATGGAAACGGTGATGCCTTTATGAAACTGGACGAGTTCAAAGTAATCTCCAGGGAGGGGAAACAGTTTTCGCGGCAAACTGATAATTTCAGGGTCATTCCCGGAGTTTTGTCCGACGGGCCGGTCGTTCCGCTTGAAAGGCCTTTCCAAATGATCATTTTCTCCAATTGCAAAAACGTGACCATCAGGGATGTCACCGTTTCCAATTCTCCGTTCTGGACTATCCATCTGGCCGATGTGAATGGTGGTGTGATTTCAGGAGTAAAGATAAACAACAGCCTTTTGATCCCGAACAACGATGGCATTGACCTGACCAGTTGCAGCAACATCAATGTTTCTGATTGCAACATCAGCGGAGGCGACGATGGGTTTGCCATTACAGGATATGCGCATCATTTCGATCTTCCGGGGTACAAAAACCTGGTCCATGATTCCGAAAATATCAATGTCAGCAACTGCAACATTGTTTCCCGCTCATCAGGAATCCGAATTGGAGGCTGGGACCAGAACCACATGCGGAACTATAATTTCAGCAACATCAACATTTCGAATTCGAACCGCGGAATTGTGCTGACTGTGAGGGACAGCGGGATGATCGAGAATATGAATTTCAATAATATTGTGATTGAAACCCGTTTGCATACCGGTGACTGGTGGGGTAACGGCGAGCCCATCCAAATCGCGGTTCTTCGCGGAACTCCTGATGTAAAACTCGGGGTGATCCGGAATATTTTTTTCAGTAATATCATTGCCCGAAGTGAGGCTGGCATCGTCGTGTTTTCGAGCGAAGAGTCGGAAATTGTGAACCTGCAATTTCGTGACGTTTACCTGAAGATCATGAACAGTCCATACAACAATTATTCGGGAGGCAATTTCGACCTCCGTCCGGTTTCCGATCCCCGGTATTCATTGTTCGCGCACGATATTCCCGGGCTTTTTGCCAAAGGCGTCCGACAGTTATCAATCCGTAATTTCAGGCTGGAATGGGATGGGCAGAAACAGGATTTCTTTACCAGTGGAATTGAAGTGGAGGATTTTGATGGACTTGAAATCACTGATTTTCATGGCGCTTCAGCTCCTGCCAGTCAAAAACTTCCTGCGGTAAAGCTGTCGAACGGAAAAAATTGGACAACTAATATTTCGCCTGAAAAGATTGAAAAGATTGCTATTTTTGCTACACCAAACTAAAAACCAAAACTTTGACAAATCATTCAGGCCAAACCACCAATCAGGCAATCCAATCAGTAAAGAAAAAAGTACCGGCAAAATATATCCTCACGATGTTGGCGCTGCTTTTTGTGGTTTCACTGATGACTATTCTCAACCATTACAAGCTGGTTTCAATCAATCAAACTGTACTGGTTATTTCCCGATGGTCCTTTCTGGCAGTTCTTGTTGGTTATGCAGTTCAGAAACGATCGCTTACCACATGGATTTTAATCAGTATGATCATCGGGGCAGAGTTCGGGCACGATTTTCCTTCCGTTTCGATAAATTTGAATGTGATCAGCCAGATTTTTTTACGCCTGATTAAAACCATTATCGCCCCACTCCTTTTTGCTACCATTGTTGTAGGAATAGCCGGTCATTCCAATCTGAAACAAGTTGGCCGCATGGGTTGGAAATCGCTTGTTTATTTTGAAATCGTTTCGACCATTGCTCTTTTTATAGGCCTTATCGCTATCAATATCAGCAAGGCCGGTATGGGTGTAGTTATTCCAAAAACTATGGCGCACACCGATATACCAGCGGTCACTACACTAAAAGGAAGTGATATTATTCTTCATGTTTTTCCTGACAACATCGCGAAAGCTATTTACGAGGGCCAGGTTTTACAGATCGTTGTATTCAGCATTATTTTCGGCATTGCTGTTGCCATGTTAAAAGACAAATTCAAACGGCCAATGATTGTTTTTACGGAGGCTTTGTCGGAAACCATGTTTAAGTTTACTTCCATAATCATGTATTTTGCACCTTTCGCTGTGTTTGCAGCTATTGCATTCAGCATCGGGCAAATGGGGCTCGACATTTTCGTGAACCTTATTAAGTTGCTGGCAACCTTGTATGTTTCGCTCATTGTTTTTTTGGTCGGCGTTTTACTTCCTATTGCACTCCTGTTCCGAATTCCGGTACGTAAATTTATTACCGCTATTTCCGAACCTGTTGCCATTGCTTTTGCAACAACCAGTTCCGAATCGGCTTTACCAGTTGCGATGGAACGGATGGAAGAATTTGGGGTACCGCGCAAAATCGTAGCTTTTGTAATGCCCACCGGTTATAGCTTTAACCTTGATGGAACAACCCTGTACCTTTCGCTGGCCACCATATTTATTGCCCAGCTAAGCGGTATTCACCTTTCGTTCGAAAAACAGCTTCTGATTGTATTTACTTTAATGCTGACAAGCAAGGGGGTTGCCGGCGTTCCGAGGGCTTCACTGGTCATTTTATTGGCTACGGCCTCCACTTTCGGACTTCCAATCTGGCCCATTTATATCATTCTTGGAATTGATGAATTGATGGATATGGCCCGCACTTCGGTCAATGTCATAGGCAATTGCCTTGCCACCGTAGTTATTGCCCGATGGGAAAATGAATTTCCGGCAACAATTGAAAAGGTTTAAAAAACTAACTATAAAACAAACACAAAATGGCATCAAACAGAAGGGATTTTCTCCGGAATACCCTATTGGGAACCGGAATGCTGGCAACAGGAATTGCCAGTCATGCAGTTTCGCCTAATTTGGAAACAAACGCTGAACGAAAGGGTAAAAATCAAAAGCAACGGTTTAACATGAGCGGCTTTGCCGCAGCAAAATTGGAGAAAGTGCGAATTGGTTTCATTGGACTTGGCCAGCGCGGACCGGGGGCAGTTGACCGAATGTCGTTTATTGAAGGTGTGGAAATTGTTGGTCTGTGCGACCAGTATAACGACCGTGTCGAAAAGTGCCAGAAGGTGCTTGAAAAGAAAGGGTTGCCAAGAGCTAAATCGTATTCAGGATCGAAGGAAGCCTGGAAACAGATGTGCGAAAACCCCGAAATCGACTTGATTTATATTACCTCGCCCTGGTCGTGGCACACCCCAATGGCAGTTTATGCCATGGAACAAGGCAAGCATGTGGCGACCGAAGTTCCGGCTGCCGTAACCATTGATGAATGCTGGCAACTGGTTGAAACTTCGGAACGGACCCGCAAACATTGCATGATGCTCGAAAACTGCTGCTACGATTTCTTCGAACTTTTGACCCTGAACATGGCCCGTCAAGGTTTTTTTGGAGAAATCGTTCATGGTGAAGGCGCTTACATTCATAACCTGCGCAATTTGAATTTCAAAAAAGATGGTTATACCGAGATGTGGCGTTTGAAAGAAAACCAGCACCGTAACGGAAACCTCTACCCAACTCATGGATTAGGACCGATTTGTCAGGTCATGAACATCAACCGCGGCGACCAGATGGAATACCTGACTTCCATGTCGTCCAACGATTTCCAGATGGCTGCAATGGCTAAAGAGCTGGCAGCAAAAGACAGTTTCTATACTGAATTTGCCACCAATCATTACCGGGGAAACATGAACACGACCACCATCCGAACGGTAAACGGACGGACCATCATGGTTCAGCATGATGTGACCAGCGAGCGGCCATACTCCCGGATCCATTTGGTTAGCGGAACCAAAGGAGTAGCCAGCAAATGGCCCGATCCTGCCCGAGTCGCTATTGAGGACGAATGGCTGAAAGATGATGAAATGAAAAAACTGGAAGAAAAATACACCCCTGAAATTGTGAAACGGATTGGCGAAATGGCTAAAAAAGTGGGTGGCCACGGGGGCATGGACTTTATGATGGACTGGCGTTTGATTGACTGCCTGCGTAATGGACTTCCCCTCGATCAGGATGTTTACGACGCCGCACTCTGGAGCGCTATTGCACCACTGAGCGAAAAATCGGTGGCCAGCCGTTCCAACTCGGTTGATGTGCCCGATTTTACCTGTGGCTCATGGAAAACCAATGCCCCTGTTGAACTTACTTTGAAAGGTGGCGGGACAACTGGTGTGAAAGCATCAAAAAAATAATTGAATCAGACAAACATCCGGGTCTATAAGGATTTCAAAAAAAAGGTGGCCTGTAAATCATACAGCCACCTTTTTTATTTTGGGTATATACTGAAAAATGGTTTATTTTTCGGCAAGATGGAATGCCATCAGCGAATTACCATGCCTCAGGAAAAGCCTGCGATCATGAATTACAGGATGGGCCCAATGTTCACCGGTACCAAAAGAAACATCAAATATGCCCTTTATCGTAAATCCATCAGGATTCATATCAACCAATCCTAACTGGCCTTTTTCGCTGTAACAATAGAACATGTCATCAGCATACAGGATTACACCTCCACCAAAATCACCTGAAATCAATTTTTCCTGGCCGGTTACCGAATTAATAGAGTACCAATTGTTTTTTCTATACGCCGATCCGTAAATCGTCCCTTCCATTATAATCATCCCTCCCATCAGATTCTGGTACTTCTCATTTCTCCATGCCTGTTCAGCCTGTTTCCCGTCAGCAGATAATCTCAGGGCCAGTATCCCGCTGTTCTTCTCACCATAAGCGCTCGAACAAAAAATCATTCCATTTACATAAACCGGAGTATTGGCATGTATCTTATTGGTTTGTTGCTGTTCAACTCTCCAGTATAATTCACCTGTTCCGGCATCAATCCCGATAACTGACGTTGCTGTCATGGTAACAATTAACCGGGTATTGTTATGGTTTACAAGTACCGGGGAACAATAAGCAGCAGGCTCTCCAAATCCTTTACAAGTCCAGATTGTTTCACCGGTAAACCGGTTCAATGCCACCACGTTATTTTCTTTTCCACCCGGGGTGCAGATTATCCGGTTGCCATCAATCAGTAACGTTTCAGCCATGCCCCATTGTATATTCCCGGCATCGAATTTTTTCAGCAGGTCAACCGACCATTTTATATCTCCTGAATTGGCCTCGAAACAATAAACCACTCCCTGTCCGCTTTCAAGGTAAACCAATTGGTCAACCACCGTTGGAGTTGACCGCGAGCCGGCATAGTTGGTAAACCACTCCAAACCATATTCTTTTTTCCACAAAAGGTTTCCTTTCAGATCAAAGGAATAAAGGATACCGATTGTATCAGGCATTCCAGTGATAAAAAGTTTTCCATCGCCAATACCCACACTGCTGTGCCCGGCGCCAAGCCCATCGTATGACCATAACATCGAAGGGCCGCCATCAGGCCACTCTTTTAACAATCCCTTTTCAGGAAAAATACCATCGCGACCGGGCCCTCGCCACTGAGAAAATTCGGGACCCTTTGAAAAGGAAAAGAAGATAATCACACCGAAAAATAGCAATAGCTTATTTTTTATCATGAAACTTTAATTAATAAATTTACCTGCGCAAAATAATAAAAAATTTGATATTTATTAGGTGACTATCTATAAATAGTCCAGTCAGTTAACAAAGAATAACAAAAAATAGCGTAGTTTTTTCACAAAAAAAAAGGTGGTCTGTATCGTAGTACAGCCACCATAAAAATTTATTTTTTCACTTAATTGAGTGTGCCTCAACAAAACAATTTCTTTTCTATTTTGCACTTCTGACCGATCCGGAACCGGCGATGGATTGGTCAATCAAAGGTTTTCCTTTGTAGGTCACGTTTCCGGAACCTGCTAGTCTGATATAAAGGTTTTTATTGGCTTCGACTCCAACATTTCCGGAACCTGCAATTTTAACCGTAACATCATCGGAACTAAAATCAAGTCCTTTGAAATTTCCGCTGCCCGAAATATTGACACTCAAATCCTGGGCGGCAGTTTTTCCGGCAACTATAATATCGCCCGAGCCTGAGATAACAGATTTAACACGCTCAGCCGAAAGTTCTGAAAGTTTGATGTTCCCACTACCACTTACTGCCATATCAAGGGTTTTAGTTTTAATTTCATCTTCGGCAATAATATCGCCTGAACCCGAAACTCCCAATCCGTTAATTTCAGGAGTAGTAATGTAAATGGTTATTTCACCCGGTTGAAATGTTCTCCAGAAATAGTCTTTATTAGGGAAACGGATGATCAGTTTTCCGTCTTTAACTTCAGTAATAATTTCTTCCAGTGTTGATGGTTTGGCCACAATTTCGAGGTTTTGCTTTGCACCTTGTTCCAAATGCACATTGGCCGAAATGCGGAGAGAAATTTCGGTAAACGGATCAACCTTACGGGTTTGTTCATCAGCCTTAACCTGCTGAACTGAAAGGACAAATGC
>PNOH01000071.1 GCA_013824715.1 Odoribacter sp.
TGTTAATTGTTTTATATCTTCGACATAATACTCCAGATCACCGTATTCGTAAGGCTCAGGTAATTTATAGCCATCAACGAAAATGGTTGGTGTTCCAGCAATCTGTGGCATAATAAAGAATTGGTTATTCTTGGTTCGCACCTGTTCTGCAACACTGAATTGATCTGGCAACACCGTTTCGCGAAACAATTGTTTTTTAGCTTGTTTTGGTAAGGAGTACCATTGCTCCAGAAAATCAAGGGCTTTATCAGTTCCTTTTACGGCGTTCAGGTAATAAAGCGTATTGATTGCCTGTTGTGATACTTCATCATCAAGAACCAAGAAAACGGCATTCAATTTTACCTCAGAACAATTGTTTAACAATTCTTTTAGCTTTCTAAATGCTGATGCACATGGGCTGCAATTGAAACTCAGAAAGGCCGTCAGGGTAACCGGGGCATCGGGGTTACCTAGAACTAAACTTTCATTGTCAATTGGTATATCCAAATAATCATTGCTTTCAAGTAAAGCCAAAAACGTGTTTGGGTTTCGCTTCAATTTCAGAAATGAATAATGTTCGCGCTCAAATTCGAGTGATTTTTCGCGGTAGGCTTTGAATAAGATCCATACTGTAGCTGGCAATAAAAATACTGTGATTAAACGGAGTAATTCGGTCGTTGAAAAAAGGAATTTCTGAAATGCCGGAAATAAAATTAAAAACTCAGCAACGAAAACCAGTTGTACCAACAAACAAAAAGGGCACCACTTTTTCAATCTAACTGATTGGTAATAGATAGAAAAGACCGGATATGGCAATGAAATCGCGCTAATTGCAGCCAGCCACCAAAGTGATGAAGTTGTTGATGATATCAGGTATAAAAATGTGCCGGTGAAATATACAAGACCTGCATCGGCCCAGTTTAACCAGCCAAATAGCCGGGAGGCGTTTGAGGCAAGTACCAAATTGCAATCTGTTTTTGAACTGAAGCCGCACAGTTTGTCTCCAATGGAGGTATGTATTTTAAACTCATGCAAGACCAAAAATATTGAAGCTGTCAGTCCAATTGATTTGGTCAATATCAACCCCCAAAATATAAAATCGGTGTGTGTGCCCAAATTTGAGCTGCTGAAAAGGGCAAATAAGAAAAATAGAAAAAGAGTTACTATTCCTAACGGAAGGAGTGAATGATCTAAAATTTTGTTTTGCCTTATTTGCCGGAAATTAGTTTCACCTGATTTTTGACCAGGTTCGATCAAAACTACCGCCCCGGAAAGTTTTTCGGAGAATTTTTCAAAGCTTTCAATCTGACTTTTTCCTTTTTGCGAAACATACTTGACTTCTCCATTTCTGATTGCTTCAACAAAGACTAATTCTCCACCCAGATTATTAAAATGTGCGATAAACGGCATTTCTAAATCCCTGATCTCATCGAGGTTTAGTTTTAAAGGATAATGTTCAACCCCCCATTTCTTCAGTGCATCGCAAACACTTAGTAAGGATGGGTAATATGGATGAGCCAACAGGAATTCCTTGATGGAAGTATCCGAAATCTTTATTTTGAACTTTCGGATTGCTTTTTGCAAAACAAATACGGTATTATCTTCTTGATTCCTTTTCATTTAGTCAATGTTTTATAAAATTTCCAAATATCTTCTTGCCATTTTATCAGTTGTAAAATCTTTGTTAGCCCTGATTACTGCATTTCGTGAAAAACCGTTCTCTCAATTAGTCATCTGTAAATAGTTTATTCCTGAAATCTGCAAACAGTTCAATATTTGGGGCAATACCATAAGCATTTGTTGAATCTGGTGCTGTATTCAGATGAAAGGCATTTACATCATAGTTGAAAATTCTTTTTAACCACCAATCTTATAACTTTACATGGACATTACGTCATGCAAACTCTTGCAAATCACATTAGTCCGGCTCTTTGAAAAATGGAAAGGCTCCAACTTTTGGCCGCACCGGCGGGTCGTACCCGGCAGATTTTCGAACCTCGGCAGGGAAATGTAACCCGGTGCGGCCTCTTACACGAATTTATTGTGGCTCATTTTTGGGGTGTATTTGTAAAGTTTTATGGTAATTAAAAGTATTGTGTTAAGGTATTGTCGTTATCAATTCTCTAATCAAACCGTTTTATGCAAAACCTTCTTCCCGAACTGGCGCCTCACTGATTTTGTGTTTCCGGCAAAAACCTGACTGATTGTTATGCTAATTTATGATATAAATTATGAAGAAAAAAATATATTTTGCCCCCCCCATTTTTATGTTGCTCAATATTAGGCTGTTACAAATACATGTTTCACGACATGTGTTAAATTGATTAAATTTAAATAGAAGGAGGGTTACCTTTTTCCCTTTTCAGGAATTAAGTGCAACTAAAAAATTTAGAGGTAAAACCGCCATAATTTCCCGGCCCATTCACCTGAATATTCAATTCCGATGCGTTTCGCAGTTCTGATTTCAGAAACCGGTTCAGCATCTTCTACCCAGATTCGTTGAGAATCAATCAGGCTTTCTCCATAAAACGAACGGTCGAGCTGGAGTTCACGACCAACGCGCCCAGGACCCGGGAAACCTTCGATTCCGCGGATTAAAACGGCAGAAGCATCGCCTTCAATTCCGGTCACCAGGTTCAGTAACCAATATTGGCCGTAAATGAGGTAAACGTAAACCGTTCCACCTTGCCCAAACATCACTTCGGTGCGGGGAGTCCTTCCTTTACTGGCATGGCAGGCACGGTCTTCAACACCCCGATAGGCTTCAACCTCAGTAATCCGGTAGCGTTCAACCCGGCCATCGTTAAACTGGCGAACCAGCAATTTGCCAGGCAGGGCCGGAGCGACATCCAGAACATCGCGAAGGAAAAAATCAAGTGGTAAACGGTCTCCCATAGTTTCAAATTCCAGAATTTTATTGTTACGGGTTTCGGGTTACAGGTTTCGAAATGTCAACCCAAATCCCGCAACTCGTAACTCGCAACATTGTATTTTGCTTACTGCTTCTGATTTCTGATCTCTTTCTCCTGCCCCTCATAATTCGAATACAAATACAACGGATACAGAAACGCGAAAAACGAAATGGCATCGTGGTTGTTCAGCGAGTCTTCGTTCATAAACGAAAGCAGAACAATCAACAGAAATACCATAATCAGGAAGCTTTTTGTTTTTCGCTCCATAAAAACCGGGGCAAACAAGGCAAAGCAAATGTAAATGAGGCCGATGAGGCCAAAATCAATCCAGTAACTCAGGAACATGTTGTGGGACCGTTGCCTGAATTGCTGATCCTGAAAAAATTTGTTCTGATTGTACCTCTCCTGATAGGCCATATAATAACCACCAGTGCCGGTTCCCAGCCAAAAGTTTTCCCTGATAATCTGAAAGGCCATTTTGTAGTACTCAATCCGCTGGGTTACCGAATGTCCGGAGGGGTTTCCTCCTTTTTGGTAAACATCAAATTCCCATACAATCTGGTAAATGCGGTTGTAAAACGAAACGGGGTTGACGAAACGGTAGTTGGTCATTCCATTTTCAATGTTCAGGAGGTCAGTTTCGGTTAATTTTTCGAGCCCTTCTGCATCCTTGCGGAGCCCTTTCGATGTCAGATACCTGAACAGCACAAAGCGGTTAAAGCCGGAAGAAGTGGAGCTGTCGTAATTAATCGCACTTTTTTTATTCCATGCCTCGCGCAACTCGTCTTCGTTCATAAACAAAAACGTGTAATGCCCGTTTTCGAGTTCCTTGTTGTTGAAATCGTGCTCGTAGAGATTTCCTTTGCTGGTTTTTATCTGAAGGATATTTTGGGGTATAGTTTCGATATCATAAAACTGGTGAACTACATATACAATGTAGGCGGCAGGCAAAAGGAAAATGGAAAGTAAAATCCCTAAAAGGGGAAGGCGCCAGGCCAGCTTTTTGATTTGCCAAATACCTGCCATTATAATAACAGCTAATGCAGTCATAAAAACAACCCAGCCGGTAGCCGATTTCAGGATAACCAAAAACAGGCTTAACCAGGTAATGGCTGCTATCAGAAGCAATCTTTCGGTTAGTTGTTTTCGTTCAGCATTTACCAGATACCAGCCCATCGAAAAAATGCCGATGTTGATCAAAAGGGCGAACCTTATGTGAGAGATAAATAGCGACATTTCACGCGGGTCCTGAATTGTTTTTCCGGATAAACCCAGCAAAACCCAGATGCTGCAAAGTGAAGCGACAACTACTGCTGCCGAGAAGGTATAGATAATCAGTTTAACCTGCCGGTAATTCAGTTGGATTGAAGTTCCGATAACGAGTGGTAAAACCAGCAATGGAAGTTGAATTTTCACATCGTGCAAGCCCCATTGCATACTGTTAGTCCACAATAAACCAATAAGGTACATAAAAAATACGGAGATGATCAGGAGTACCGGTTTTCGTTCTTTCAACTGTTTGAGTTTGACCGAAAATTGTCCTTCAATGAGCCAGTTCAGCATCAAAAAACCTGGAACTATGCTCATCAGCGCATTCGACAGGGGCAAACTTGCCGCCATGGCCAGCATCAGGAAAAAGTAAATCCTTGAATGAGTTATGTCTGGAAGTTTTTTCATCCGAAAATATCGTTATAAATTAATTGATTATTTATGTGTTCGGATGGAACTCTCATGCCAGAAAGTTTCCACTATGAACAATATTTTCATGTTTTTTTGCGTCGCCTCCATAAGAGAAAAACAGCCGCATGTTCGTTACACAGGTTTGAATCAGGTCATAAAACTAAAAAGCAAAACGGAATAGAAAAAGAAATAATTGCATGGTTCTGGTATTTTATTTTAAATTCGGACGCTCATGACCGATGTCGAAATATCGGGTCAGGTTTCGAATTACTTTTAAAACCAATTCATTTTGAATACGATAAAAATTTGTGGCTTTACCTTTGTTAAAAATGCGGTTAAACTCGATTTTCCTTTGGTCGAATCAATCATGTCGGCATTACCCCTTTGCGAGAAATTTATAGTCGTTCTGGGTGATTGTGAAGATGGAACACAGGAACTAATTGCAAATATTAAAAGCGACAAAATTGAAATAATCAACTCGGTTTGGGACGAAACGCAAAAGTCAGGTGGCCGGGTTTATGCGCTTGAAACTGATAAAGCATTTCAGGCAGTTGGGCCGGAATTCGATTGGTGTCTGTACCTTCAGGCTGATGAAATTCTTCATGAAAAGGATTATCCGATCATAACGGAAGCCATCTGTAAATGGCATCAACACGCCGATGTGGACGGGTTCCTCTTTAAATATCATCATTTTTACGGAAGCTACGATTATGAGGGCAATTCGCGCAAATGGTACCGGAATGAAATCAGGATAATCAGAAACAATAAATCTATTTCTTCATATCGCGATGCTCAGGGATTCAGGAATAACGGAAAGAAATTGTCAGTGATTCCGGTTGATGCGGCCATTTTTCACTACGGCTGGGTACGTCCGCCCTCGATTATGCAACAAAAATGTGATGTGGTGAAGAAATATTATTCGGGAGAAACTACTGAAATTGGTGTTTATGAATTCGATTATGAACAAAATTTCGATGCCCTGACCCGTTTTAAAGGCACTCATCCCGAAGTAATGAATCGGAGAATTGAGGCAAAAAACTGGCAAATCAATATTGATCCCACGAAAATAAGGATGAAATTGAAGTACAAATTGCTTTATTACTTCGAGAAATATACCGGAATCCGGTTTTTTGAATACAAGAACTACCTTATCAATCCTCGGTTTTCACTTACAAAAGCTTGATTCTATTTGCCAGTTGGTTCAATGCTTTTCAAATTACACGGTTAAGCTTTGAAAACCTTTGTGTTAATTTTCCATATCCATCAAATAAAATCTTGCAAATAAAAAAAAAAGAAATACTTTTGCAGTCCCGATAATTGTCCGTACTTGTAGTTCTTGTAAACAATTGAAAATGTTGAGTGTGCAGATCTTATCAACAATTCCGGGTTGATAAAGTACAAAGCTCTAAACAATTGAAATTTAAATTATTGCGAGTTGGTATTTAATTTATTAAAAATAAGCAAGTGGATACACTAAGTTACAAAACCGTTTCAGCTAACAGGGCTACGGTAACCAAAGAGTGGGTTTTGGTTGATGCCACCGATGTGGTACTCGGACGTTTGGCCAGTAAAGTGGCTAAAATCCTGAGGGGAAAAAACAAACCGAGCTTCACTCCTCATGTTGATTGTGGTGATAACGTGGTTATTATCAATGCAGAGAAAGTGCGTCTGACAGGAAACAAACTGAATGACAAAATCTATTTGAGTTATTCGGGTTATCCGGGTGGACAAAGAAAACAGACTCCAGCCGAATTGCTGAGCAAATATCCGGAAAGGCTGATTGAAAAAGCAGTAAAAGGGATGTTGCCTAAAAACCGTCTGGGAAGTAAAATCTACGGAAACCTGAAAGTGTATGTTGGATCAACACACAAACAGGAGGCTCAGAACCCAAAACTAATTGATTTAAATACAATTAAATAATATCTAATGGAAGTAGTAAACGCGTTAGGTCGTAGGAAATCTGCGGTTGCCAGAGTTTATGTAAGCGATGGCAAAGGAAAAATCACTATCAATAACAGAGATTTGAATGATTATTTTCCAACCGGAATCCTGCAGTATGTTGTTTTGCAACCGTTGAATCTGTTAGGTGTTGCTGGTAATTATGACATTAATGTAAACCTCGACGGTGGTGGTATCACCGGACAGGCAGAAGCATTACGTTTAGGAATTTCACGTGCCATGTTGGAACTTGTCCCTGATTCAAGGCCTGCTTTAAAAGCTGCCGGATTTTTGACCAGAGATCCTCGTGAAGTTGAACGCAAAAAACCAGGACAGCCAAAAGCACGCAAACGGTTCCAGTTCTCAAAACGTTAATATTTTTAGTACAAAAATATTCTGCTTTGGATCTAAATTGCCCAGACTCCCATATTTAAAAAAGGGGCTACCCGGCAATTGCTTTTCAGGAGATTATTTTTAAAAAAAAAAGTAAAAAGATGCCAAGAACAAATTTTCAGGATTTATTAGATGCCGGTGTTCATTTCGGACACCTGAAAAGAAAGTGGAATCCAAACATGGCTCCGTTCATTTTTATGGAGAAAAACGGGATTCACATTATCGATCTTCAAAAAACGATCGTCAAAATTGACGAAGCAGCCAACGCAATCAAACAGATTGCAAAATCAGGCCGCAAAGTATTATTCGTTGCTACAAAAAAACAAGCCAAAGACATCGTATCCGATTTGGTTGGTAGCGTAAACATGCCGTATGTTACCGAACGTTGGCCTGGCGGTATGCTTACCAACTTTCCGACTATCCGGAAAGCTGTTAAGAAAATGATGTCTATCGACAAGATGACCAAAGACAGTGCATGGGATGTGCTTTCAAAACGTGAAAAACTTCAGATTAGCCGTCAGCGCGCCAAACTCGAAAAAATGCTCGGAAGTATTGCCGACTTGACCCGCTTGCCCGCTGCACTATTCATCGTTGACGTACTGAAAGAAAAGATTGCAGTTCGCGAAGCCCAACGTCTTGGGATTCCGGTTTTTGCGATGGTTGATACCAACTCGCAACCCGAAGGGATTGATTTCGTTATTCCGGCCAACGACGATGCGTCACAGTCAATCAGCCTGATCGTGCAAGTGATGACTGACGCCATCCGTGAAGGACTTTCAGAACGTAAAGTTGAACGCGAAAAAGATGGCGATGAAAAAGAACCCGGTGTAAAAGCTAAAAGGGCAAAAGTTGCTGACAGCCATGCCTCACCAGTTCCCGACGAAGATGAAGATCTCGATGACGAAGATCTGGATGAAGAAATTGATGAATAAGTAATCGTTCAACAACCCATTTAATCAAAAAATATGATGGAAATTAGTGCCTCAGATGTGATGAAGTTGCGTAAAGCAACTGGCGCAGGTATGATGGATTGTAAAACAGCACTGACAGAAGCAGAGGGCGATTTTAGCCGTGCTACCGATATTATCCGTGAAAAAGGCAAACTCGTTGCAAGCAAAAGAGCTGACAGGGATGCCAATGAAGGAGTAGTTTTAGCAAAAGTTAACGCAACAAGAACTTCAGGAGCTTTAATCGTTTTGAATTGTGAAACCGACTTCGTAGCAAAAAATGAAAATTTTGTTGCTTTTGCCGAACGCATTCTTGATGCAGCCATTGCAAACAACGCAGCCGA
Organism: Odoribacter sp.; assembly: GCA_013824715.1. Classification (GTDB taxonomy): domain Bacteria; phylum Bacteroidota; class Bacteroidia; order Bacteroidales; family Prolixibacteraceae; genus Aquipluma. The sequence continues at coordinate 8,194 of PNOH01000071.1, forward strand.
CCTGAATGCGGTAAAAGCAATGCTTCTTGACGGACGTACCGTTGAAAACCACATCATTGAACAAACAGGTGTTATCGGCGAAAAACTTGACTTGCCTTTCTATTCAAAACTTGATGCAGAAACTGTTGTGGCATACATTCACCCGGGAAATAAATTGTCAACCCTCGTTGGTTTCAATAAAGCTGGTGTTGATGTTCAGGTAACCAAAGACATTGCCATGCAGGTTGCCGCTATGAACCCCGTTGCTGTTGACAAAGATGATGTTCCTGCTGAAATCGTTGCCAAAGAGCTTGAAATTGCCAAGGAAAAATTCCGTCAGGAAGGGAAACCTGAAGCAATGCTCGACAAAATTTCGCAGGGAGCCCTGGTGAAATTCTACAAAGACAGTACCTTGTTAAATCAGGCTTTCATCAAAGAAAACAAGCAAACTGTTTCAGAATTTTTGAAGAGTATTGACAAAGGACTTGCAGTAACCGGATTTTTCCGTTACAATCTGACCGACTAGTTAATAATCGCACGATATTTATACCAAGCTCTCCGGATTCCGGAGGGCTTTTTTTATACCTGAAAGTGTAGTAATGTGCTTTTTATCGGTAAAATGATGGTCTGAATCATTTCAATTTATTGTATTGCATTGAATCAGATTCACAGCCATAAGCCCGGTTAAGGTAACATAGCTGCTCTTTGTGTTACATTTCTGCAAACGTTTGCAATAAGGGTGTTCAAAGGTATCATAGCTGAAGAAGTTTGAATCATCAGATAAAGCCTCCGTTGATGGGTGAGCCTATATTTGACTAAACAATTTTTCAGATTTATGAAAACACAAAAGGTAATTTCAGTAGCGCTTATGCTCGCTCTCGGTGGGTTCCTTTTCGGATACGACATCGCCATGATTTCCGGAACCACCTCACAACTGGAGGAAGTGTTCCAGCTCAGCAAATTTTCACTCGGATTTACCGTTGCAATTGCTTTAATAGGAACCATCATCGGAACTATTATAATAGGAAAACCAGTCGATCAGTTTGGACGACGTAAAATGCTGATTTTTCTTTCAGGTTTATTTGCCTTGTCAACACTCGGAAGTGCCCTGTCGCCTGTATGGGGAGTGTTTCTTTTCTTCCGGTTTTTAACCGGCATCTTATTAGGTTGCATTTCGGTAGTTACCCCCATGTTTATTGCCGAAATTTCTCCTGCCGCAATACGTGGGCGCCTGGTTCTGATGAATCAGTTCAACGTGGTAACCGCAATCTTTCTGGCTTATGTAATTAACTATTTTATTGCAGGCGCTGTGGCTGAGGGATCGTGGCGATTTATGATCGGCGTTGAATTTATTCCTGCCTTTGCATTTTTTCTTTTTCTTTTCAGAGTTCCCGACAGCCCTCGCTGGATGGCCATGAACAACCGGAAAGATGATGCTATCGCTATTTTTACGCGCATTGGCGCCGAGAATCCTAAGGCTGAAGTTAAACTGATTCTCGATTCGATTAAAAGTCAGGAAAATACCGGTCACAGCAAACTTTTCGGAAAAGAAAACAGGCTTGCTGTTACCATTGCCATTCTGATAGCCGCCTTCAACCAGCTTGCAGGTATCAACGCAATTATTTATTATGCTCCCCGCATATTCGAAATGGCTGGTCTTGGACAGAATGCGTCCTTGCTGCAATCTATTTCTATTGGTATCACCAATTTACTGTTCACCATTGTCGCGCTGTTTCTGATTGACCGTTTCGGTCGAAAAACCTTGCTGATGATTGGTTCAGTTGGGATGGTGTTTTTTCTTAGCATGTTATCGAAAGCTTTTTTCACCAACAATTTCAGCGAATTTGGAGGATACGGGATCATGATTTACCTCATGGGCTTCATAGCCTTTTTCGCTTTTTCGCAAGGTGCTGTTTTATGGGTAGTTCTTTCCGAAATTTTTCCGCAAAAAGTCCGCGCACAGGGCCAGGCACTCGGAAGTTTTACTCATTGGATCATGGCAGCTGCCATAAGCTGGTCATTCCCGGTGTTTGCAAACATGCCTTCAATTGGCGGAGGTCCATCCTTTGCCTTCTTTGCCCTGATGATGGTTTTTCACTTTTTCTTCGCCTGGAAAGTCCTTCCTGAAACCAAAGGGAAATCACTGGAAGAAATTCAGGAAGAAATGGGAACTAAAAAAAGTTAATCTACGATTTCAATCAAACTGGAAATGAAAATCAAAAACAACCAAATTCTGTGTATCGGTGAAATCCTTTGGGACAACCTCCCTTCAGGTGCAAAACCCGGAGGAGCTCCAATGAATGTGGCCCTGCACCTAAACCGGATCGGACAAAACGTTGCTATTGCCAGCAAGATTGGAAACGATGAACAAGGCAAAAAACTAATTTCTTTTCTGAAAGATTCAGGCTTGAGTACTGATCTGATTCAGATAGATGAATCCTTACCTACCAGCGAAGTACTTGTTCATTTGGACGAAAACAACAATGCTACTTACGAAATTTGCGAACCGGTGGCCTGGGATAATCTGACTTTAACCGAGTCACTGCTTATGAAAGCGAAAGAATCCGGATTGTATATCTTCGGAACATTGGCTTCACGTAATTCTAAAACCAGGGAAACAATCCTGAGCCTGCTTGAAACCGACGCTGTAAAACTCATCGACGTTAACCTGCGTCAACCCTACGACACAAGGGAAATTGTAGAGAAGCTTATCCTGAAATCGGACATCGTGAAATTGAACGATGAGGAATTGGGCGTTTTTGGGCAGTGGTATAATAAACACAAACATGATGAGAAAAGCCTGGTAAAGTGGTTTGCCGAGGAGTTTAATTCAAAAATGGTTTGTGTAACCAAAGGAGATAAAGGAGCATTGCTTTACTCCGATGGAGAGTTTTTTGAACATCCTGGATTTAAAGTTGATGCCGTTGATTCGGTTGGAGCTGGCGATGCATTTCTGGCAGGTTTTGTAGCAGCGCTATTTGAAGGGAAATCGAAAGACAAAGCACTCGAATTTGCTTGTGCAACAGGTGCATTTGTAGCGAGTAAAGCAGGAGCAACTCCTGAATACAATAGATATGAAATAGAGCAATTATTAATCACTAATTAAAAAACTATGAAGAAAAGACCGATTAATTTGAGAAAGATGGCCAGTGGGATTTTCCTGCTGCTGGCATTTTTGTTTTCTATTGATGCTTTTGCCCAACAGGTATCAGTTACCGGAAAGGTTACCGATCAAACGGGAGCCGTATTACCAGGGGTAACCATCGTTGAAAAGGGAACTACTAATGGAGCGATTGCTGACTTTGATGGTATCTACTCCATTAAAGTTGCTAAAAATGCAACACTGATTTTCAGTTTTGTTGGCATGAAATCTCAGGAAATTATGGTTGGCGGACGTACAACCATTCATGTGGTTTTAGCCGAAGAAACTATCGGGTTGGATGAAGTAGTTGCTGTTGGTTACGGCACACAGCGAAAAGCCGACTTAACCGGGGCTATCGAGGTAGTGAAAATGGAATCACTGAAAGGTGTAAGTTTAAGTTCAGGAAACTCCATGCAGGCTTTACAAGGACGGGTTCCTGGTCTTTATATTGAAAAGACCGGGTCACCAACAGGGGCTCCTTCCCGGATCCTGATCAGGGGAGTGAACACGCTGGGCGATCCTAACCCATTATACATTATTGACGGTGTTCCGACCAAAAGGCCTGAGGTATTTCAAAGTTTAAGTCCAGGTAGCATTGAATCAGTGCAGGTACTAAAGGATGCTTCGGCATCATCAATCTATGGTGCGAGGGCTTCGAACGGTGTTATTATCGTTACAACGAACAATGGCTCAAAGAAGAATGGTGAAGTTAGCATTCAGTACAATTCAAATTTTTCTATTCAGTCAGAAAAGAACCAACGTTTCAAAATGCTGAATGCTGAAGACAGGGGAAAAGTACTTTGGCAGGCATCAGTAAATGACAGGGTTAATCCGGCCGATGGCTACGGAGCGATCTATGGTTTTGACTGGAATAATGATTTTAACAATCCGGTATTGAATAAAGTTACTGTTAAACCATTCGTTGGTGGTGACCCAAATGTTCCGGTTGGCGATACCGACTGGCAAGCTGAAGCTTATAAAACAGGCTATGTAACCAATAATGACATCACTATTTCAGGAGGAAACGATAAATCATCGGCTCTGTTAGGAATGGGATACATTAAGAATACCGGTATGCTGAAATATACTAATTACGATCGGATAAGTACACGCCTTAATGCCCAGACCAGCGTATTCCAGGGAAAAATAAAAGTTGGGATGAATACAGAAATGGTATCGTCAAATGAAACCCTGCAATGTCCTGACCTTGGCAGTGCCCCTACACCGGGATTGGCCATTAATCTGGCACCAACTATCCCTATGTACACTTTAACTGGCGAATATGCCGGTCCAATTGGTTCAGGTTATTCCGACCGTAACAATCCGGTTCACATGCAGTACCTGAACAGATGGGACAACACAAACAGAACATTCCTGTTTGGTAATGTTTTTACTGAAATTACGCCAATGAAAAATCTGGTCTTCAGATCAACATTAGGTATTGATTATTCCATGGTTAATAATAAAAACATTGAACAAAGATTTATTGAAGGATTTATCGCCCGTGCAGTAAACAGCCTGAAAAACATAAACAGTAATTTCACCAGTGTATCATGGTCAAATACATTAAACTACAAATTAGATCTTGGTTTAAGTAAAGTTGCTGCTTTGGCTGGTATTGAAGCAGTTGGCGATAATTTCAAAGATATTACTGCCTATAAAGAAGGATTTGCTGTTCAGACAGAAGAATTCTTTGTTTTGAGTGCCGGGACCGCCAATGGTAATAGCTTTGGAACTGCCCAGAGCAGTAGGTTATTCTCTCAATTTGGTAAGGTCGAATATACTTTCTCTGATAAATATTTGGCAACAGCAACATTAAGGCGTGACGGATCATCAAGGTTTGGAGCAAATAACAGATATGGCCTTTTCCCTGCTGCGACTCTTGGATGGAGAGTTAGTGCTGAACCGTTTATGAGCAACTTGCCTCAAATTTCGAATTTGAAACTTAGGGCTGGCGCTGGCCGTGTTGGTAACCAGGACGTAGGTAGCTTTGCGAGCCTTGGATTGTTTGAGCCAAGATATGGCGCAACAGCTTTTGAAGGAGCTGGTATTCCTCATGTAGGATTCTTTGACCAATACCGCAATGTTGGTACAGCTTACGACATTACTGGAAGCAATTCAGGAAACCTTCCATCCGGTTTTGTATCTGTTCAGGCAGCTAACCCATCATTACGCTGGGAATCTACCAAAGAGTTTAATATTGGGCTTGATTTTGGAATTTTCAATAATAAATTGATCGGTGCATTCGATTACTTTACACGCGAAACTTCTGACATTTTGATCAGGCCACCTGTTGCATCTGCCGTAGGCGAAGGCCAGTTACAGTTCCTGAATGGAGCCACCAAAACAAATAAAGGATGGGAATTATCGCTGAGTTACGCCGGAGGTAAACGAGATGCAGATTTTACCTATAATATTTCTGCTGCAGCCGGTCATTTTAAAGATAAGATAACTGTTCTTCCTGAAGAAGTACGCACAGGTTACCCTGGTAATGCAGAACAATCTATTATCGGGCATTCTGAATTATCAGTTTTCGGATATGTAACCGATGGCCTTTTCCAAAATGCTGCCGAGGTTGCTTCACATGCAACTCAGCCTGGCGCTGCCCCCGGAAGAATCCGGTATAAAGATTTGAATGGTGATAAAAAAGTCGATGCCCTTGACCAAAAGTTCTTGGGAACTTTATTACCAGCGCTGGAGTATAGTTTAAGGATTGAACTGAATTACAAGAATTTTGACCTTGCCATATTTGGTTCGGGAGTTGCCGGAAAAACAGGTTATTGCCCATACGTTCAAATGAACAATTTTGTTAGAGGCCGTGATAATGGTGCCCCTGGCTTATTTGATGCATGGTCTCCTAAGAATACCGGTTCGACTATTCCTGCTTTAACATTATCAGATAATAATGCGGAATTCAGGACTTCTGACTATTTTATGATCAACGCATCTTATTTCAAACTGAGAAATATTAGTTTGGGTTATAAAGTTCCTGGATCTACCTTGAAGCAAATCGGAGTTGTAAAAGAACTCAGGGTATATTGTATGGCCGATAACGTGTTCTGGATCACAAGTAAAGAGTGGCAGGGACCAGATCCTGAAAGAACTGACGTTAACACTATCCCTATTCCAAGGACTGTATCTTTTGGGGTAAATGTTTCATTCTAATCATCTAAAAAATAAGGAATCATGAA
>PNOH01000072.1 GCA_013824715.1 Odoribacter sp.
ATATTGAATACAAATATGAAACATGGACTTCGCGAACGGTCAAATCTATCATGTCTTTAACAGAGGAAATAATTCGCAGACTGTATTTTTCAGTCGCGAGAACTATCTGTTTTTTCTCGATAAAATCCGGAAAAACATACTTCCTTATGCTGATATTCTAGCCTGGTGCCTAATGCCCAATCATTTTCATTTGATGATTTCGGTGAACTGTGTCGAAGTTGAAGTTAGTATGCAGGTTTCAGCGGACAGGAGTGAGGGCTTCACTTTGAGTGAAACCCTCACTAAACCTTCCATGAAGAGAACTTTAAATGATTCAATCGGAATTATCCTTCGCTCTTATGCTCGTGCGATTCAGAAACAGCAAAAAATAACTGGTTCATTGTTCCAAAAAGAAACCAAAGCCCTTTGCCTGAACGAACCTGAATTTGCACCAGCCTATTTCGATACCCATTTCGGAATGTTGGGAAACCTCGATCTGCCCGAAGCCAATTACCTAAATGTCTGCTTTAATTACATTCATCTAAATCCGGTTAATGACAGACTTGTCCGAAATCCTGAAGACTGGGAGTTCTCCTCCTATCGCGACTACTACTGCGGAAGAAAAGGCAAACTTGTAAATCGGGAACTGGCTCGGGAACTGGGACTGATTGATGTTCAGTCAGGGCTAGTCAAGGCTTCACTTTGAGTGAAACCCTGACTTTATGAGCATTGATCCGATGAACTCCAGTCATCGGATCAGCCACAATGAAAAAGCCGCTCTCTTTCAGGAAAGCGGCTTTTTTAAGACTCCCCTTGTGGGGGAGGTTTGGAGGGGGCTCCTAAACTACGTAAGTCCTTGAAGTCGTATCGCCACCTCTTCCGGTCCAGTTGGTGTGGAAGAATTCGCCGCGAGGTTTGTCGGTGCGTTCGTAAGTATGTGCGCCGAAATAGTCGCGCTGAGCCTGCAACAGGTTGGCTGGTAAACGTTCGCTTCGGAATCCGTCGAAATAACAAAGTGCCGAAGTCAAAGCAGGAACAGGAATTCCGTTGGTTAAAGCCGTTGCGCAAACACGGCGCCATCCGGTCTGGGCTTTTTCAACAATTTCTTTAAAGTGTGGGTCGAGCAACAGGTTTGGCAATTCCGGATTTTTATCGAATGCAGTTTTGATATCACCTAAGAACCTCGAACGAATGATGCAGCCACCGCGCCACATCAGGGCAATGCCACCGTAATTCAGGTTCCAGCCGTATTCTTTGGCTGCTTCCATCATCAGATTGTAACCTTGGGCATACGAAATGATTTTGGCCCCGAACAGAGCGTCTTTCAGGTCAGCAATCATCTGGGACTTGTCGATATTGGTGTTAACCACAGGTCCGCTGATTACTTTTGAAGCTTCAACCCGAAGGTCTTTTTGAGCCGACAAACAACGTGCAAAAACCGATTCACCGATCAAAGTCAATGGAATTCCAAGGTCAAGTGCAGCTACTCCGGTCCATTTTCCGGTACCTTTTTGTCCGGCGGTGTCGAGTATTTTTTCAACCAGCGCTTCACCGTTTTCGTCGCGGTAACCCAAAATGTCGCGGGTAATTTCAATCAGGTACGAATCCAGATCGCCTTCATTGTATTTTTTGAAAACCTCATGCATTTCGTCGGCGCTCATGCCAAGCATATCTTTCATCAACTGGTAGGCTTCGCAAATGATCTGCATATCGCCATATTCGATTCCGTTGTGTACCATTTTTACAAAATGACCTGCGCCGCCTTCGCCAACCCAGTCGCAGCAAGGTGTTCCATCATCCACTTTGGCCGAAATAGCCTGAAAAATATCTTTCAAAGCAGGCCATGCGGCAGGCGATCCGCCGGGCATGATGGATGGACCGAGTAAAGCGCCTTCTTCACCGCCCGAAACGCCGGTTCCGATGTAAAGTAATCCTTTGCTTTCAACATATTTGACACGGCGAATCGTATCAGGAAAATGCGAATTTCCGCCGTCAATGATGATGTCGCCTTCTTCGAGATGTGGAATGATCAGTTCGATGAAATCATCAACTGGTTTTCCAGCTTTTACGAGCATCATCACTTTGCGTGGACGTTCGAGAGAAGCGCACAATTCGGCAATCGAATGAGCGCCGATGAAATTTTTTCCGGCGCCCCGACCAGCCATAAACTCGTCAACACGAGCGGTGGTGCGGTTAAAAACACCAACGGTAAAGCCTTTGCTTTCCATGTTCAATACCAGGTTTTCGCCCATCACGGCCAGCCCGATCAATCCAATGTCTGCTAATTTTTTCATTTGTTATTGTTTGAATGTTTATTATTTTGATTGTCATTTATAGTCATTCAATTGTCATTAAGTGGTCATTTAATTGTCATTCAACGCATTTTTACTAGGAATGACGCGAAGCTAATGACAATGAATGACTAGATTTTAATTTGAAATCCCAGCTTTCGCAAAACCTCCAAAGTTCCTTCATCCACACTTTTCGCCACAATTGTAAACGCCGGGAACTCGCGCCGCGTTGGGTAATCGCCACGCAACTGTTCAAATTGTGCAGGGTTTTTCCTGAAGTTCTGGTCGTCATTCCGGATATCATAAGTTTCTAAAATTGCTTTTGAAATGATTTCCTGACTGCTTAATCCAGTTCCATCCAGTTCAAAAACCGGATTTGCAGGAAGCTCAACTCCTGAAGGTTGCCAGTTTTCCAATCTAAGTCCGAAGAATTGACTGATGGCATGAACGCTCATCTGTGTGCCGGTGGCTTTACCGTCTTTCGAATATCCCGCTATGTGTGGAGTTGCAATCTCTGTCATAGTAAGCAATTCCAGATCAATATCAGGTTCGTTTTCCCAGCAGTCGCAAACAAATCCTGAAATCTGATTGCTTTTCAAAGCTGCCTTTACTGCCAGTGTATCCACCACTTCGCCGCGACAAGAGTTGATCAGGATGGGCTTGTGTTTTAAACCGGAGAAAAATTCTCCGGCTCCCAAATGGTAGGTTCTATCTTCGCCTTTCATGTTCAGAGGAACATGTAAGGTGATGATGTCGGCTTCGTCCATTACCTGTTTCAGACTGACAAAAGCGGCAGAACCTTCAGCACGCTCACGTGGCGGGTCGTTCAGCAGAACTTTCATGCCAAATAAATTGCAAATGCGGGCAACTTTGCTTCCCACATTTCCAACACCAACTACGCCGATGCACAAATCTTTCAGTTGCAGATTTTTTCGTTCTGCCAAAACCATCAAGGTTGAGGCGATGTATTGTTCTACCGATTTGCTGTTGCAGCCCGGTGCGTTTGTCCATCGGATTCCGGCGGCATTGCAATATTCTGTATCAATATGGTCGTAGCCAATAGTTGCGGTTGCAATGAATTTTACCGATGAACCGGCCAACAGTTTTTCGTTGCATATCGTCCGGGTTCGGGTTACAATCGCATCGGCATCTTTTACCACTTCCGGAGTTGTTTTTGATCCCGGAAGGTAAATCACCTCAGCCACTCTTTCGAATGCGCCACGGATGTATGGGATTTTATCGTCAATTACGATTTTCATTAATTCAATTGTTTAATGGTTTAATTGTTTAATTGTTTAATTGTTTAATGGTTGGATGGTTTAATGGCTAAATGGTCAGATGGTTTAATGCTATTCTTTAAGATGGAGATTAGTGTATTTTATTAAACTGTTAAGGGCTTTGGGGAGTTTTTCCAATTCATTCCTTAAATGTTCGTATTGACTATTATTCAATAGTTTTCTTGTAATTGACTTTTCGAGCCAATCAACGCTTTCTAAAACCGAACCTCTTGAATAATGGTAAAATTTTATTTTGTCCTTTTTATGATATCTTCCAAAACCTTCAGCAATATTGGCTGAAATACTATCAGCAGCATCAATAAATTGCGCTCCAATTGTTTTTTGTGCCAAATACGGCCATTTGATTACGATATCCCAAACCTGATTACTTAAATCAAAAACAATATTATATGCCTCAATGTCAGTAATTTTTAAATAATTCATGATTTTTTTATTTTAGCCATTTAACGATGAATCCAATTAGCCATTAAACCATCCAACCATTTAACCATTATAATACCCTTTCACAATCTCCTCCAAAACCCAACTGGTGTGGGCAGCAGAATATCCGGTACTTACACATTTTGCTTCGCCACGTAATTCCTGAACGACTTGCCGGATAAGGTAATGCTGTATATTTTCAGGATTTTGGAAACTGAAACTAACTGTTCCTTCAGGAGTTGTCAGTTTTACATCGCCGTACTGAAAGCTTGAAAAACTGATTTCTCCTTTTGTGCCGGTTATTTCAATGATGTCTTCTTCCGTTCCTTTTGGAACAACAAAACACCAGCTTCCGGTTCCAGAAACTCCTGAATCAAAAGCAAAAGCCGCAGAAACCGTATCTTCAGCCGTGTAAAATCCGGCCAAATTTTTGGCTATTCCATGAACTTCAGAAATTGGCCCAAAAACAAAATCAAGAAAATCGAACTGGTGCGAGGCCAGATCGTAAAAATATCCGGCTCCGGCAATTTCAGGATTAACATGCCACGATTGCTTTTCAGGAAACTGGTCTTTTTCGCCGGAAGATTTGTGCAAGCGGATATTTACCGTCAACGGTTTCCCAATGATTCCGTCAAAAATAAGCTCTTTTACTTTCAGGAAAGCAGGCAACGAACGCCGGTAATAAGCGACAAACAAAGGCATTCCGGTTTCTTTGGAAACCCGGATCATCTCCTGACATTCCTGATAATTTCTGGCCATTGGTTTCTCCACATAAACCGGTTTCCCGGCACGCATCGCCTGAATGGCATACGAAGCATGTGTATCGGGCGGAGTCGCGATATAAACAGCATTGACCTGCGGATCGTTTATCAGTTGATTGGCATCTGAATACCATTTTGGAATTCCATGCCGTTGTGCGTAATCGGCTGCTTTCACTGCATTGCGGCGCATCACGGCCACAATTCTGGAATGCTCCACCTTGTTAAATGCCGGACCGCTCTTCAGTTCGGTCACATTTCCACAGCCAATAATTCCCCAGTTAACGGAAGCCAAGCCTCCCCAACCCCTCCGAAGGAGGGGCTTTAGGTTATTGCTATTATTAACGAATTCCTTCATATCAACATCTTAAAGACTTCAAAATATCTAGGTTTTAATAGTGCAATCTTTAAATGATCTGGTCTGGCTGCTTGATCAGAACCCAAAGTCTCCCCTTCGGGGAGATTTAGAGGGGCTCTTTAAACCGATCTTTAAACGCCCACAAGCCCAGCGCCGGATTGGAAATGTAGAAAATTTCTTCTCCGTCTTCCAAAGTATTATAACCGTCGCGTAATTTTGCCGGATCGTATTTGGCAGTTACTTCGTCGATATCAGCGAATTTAAATCCAACGCTTTCGATTTCAGCTTGGGTTAGGTTTTCTGCTCCTTTTCCCGGGCAATAAGTTATGCTGAAACGGCCTTCCGAAGAGCCATGAATGAGATGAGCCGCTGCGCTAAGGTTGTTGCGCAGTTCCTCGTTTTCGTCGCATGCTTTTAGTGTCGCCGGGGTTCCGAAGTAGCCGTATTTACGGATCAGGCGGTCAATTTCCTTGTCTTCGCCAAACTCTTTCAATGCAGGAGCCAAAACAATCAGTTCTCCATCATCATCAATCGCCATGCGGGTGCGGTAAACCGATTTATTGCCCAGCCAGGTACTTTTGAATTCGGTCGGATCGAGGTAAACCACCACTTTCTTCAATGGTTTGTCCAACATTTCGAAGTTGACGAGTAAAGCCAGTTTGGCTGCTTTGTCAAATACTTCAAAATCGTCTCCGATATACAATCCGCGGGTTTTGATTTTTCCATCGGTTTTATCCAGACCAACCACGGTTTGCACATAAACGATGGGCATGTGATTGGTGAAATTTTCCGATGCGTAATTGAAGATGCGGCGTACCGGTGTGTCGGCATGACCCATCATCCGTTCCATACCGTAAACGGCGCCAACAAAGTGACTTTTATTGATTCCTTCAACACCGCCGGTTCCGACGAAAACATTCTTGTTGTAGTTGGCCATTCCAACCACTTCGTGCGGTACAACCTGCCCTAAGGATAAAATCAGATCAAAATTGCCTTCAATCAGCAATTTGTTGACTTGTGCAGGCCACGGAAATTCAACCGCTCCGCCCGAAACTTCTTTCACAAATTCGGCAGGAACGGTACCAACTGTCACCACATCGTTGCGCCAGTCGTGCTCGCGGATGAGTGATGAAGGCATGGTTCCAAACATGTGTGAAATCTGGTGAGCGGTCATTGGCGAATGTGTTCCCAGAGCTGGAAGTACATCAGTCAAAGCATCGCCATAGAATTGCCAGACCATTTCGGTCAGCTCACCGGCACGACTTGGAAGGCGGGTATAATCCGGAGGGATAGCAAGCACTTTTGTTTTCTTGCCAAGTTTTTCCAGAGCCTCGAACAAGCCTTTTTTCAGGTCGTCGGCTGAAAGTTCCCGTTCAGTTGAACCGATTTCGTAATATAGCATAGTCTAATTTATTAGATATGATTGAATTGCATGTCCGTTGGCTAAAGCCGAACGGCAAAGGATAGGGAGTAAATGATGAGAAATGCTTTATCCTTTGCCGTCACATTTATGTGACGGACATATTTACTATCTTTTTACTCTCGCGTTTCCGCCCCAAATGCTCCAAACCATGTCTTCGTCGGCAGGTTGGGCATAGTCGGTGAGGAAAGTAGTAGCCAGCGCGCCGGTTGCCCAGCCAAATTGCGGCCATTTTTCAGGTTCCCAGCCTTTCAGGATACCATAAAGCAAACCTCCAACAAAACCGTCACCGCCGCCAATACGGTCGAGTACTGTGATTTTGCGTGGTTCGATGACCTGCCAGTTGTTGCCTTCGAGCATGATGGCGCCCCAAAGATGTTCGTTGGCGCTGATCACCTGGCGTAAGGTGGTGGCAAATACCGAGGCATTCGGGAAAGCTTCTTTTACACGATTAATCATTCCCTTGAAACCTTCAATTTCAGCATCTATACCTTTGCCACCGGCTTCAGGACCTTCAATGCCTAAACAAAGCTGAAAATCTTCCTCGTTACCAATCAGGATGTCGGCAACCGAAGCGATTTCAGTAAAAATAGCTCGTAATTCAAGATCACGGCCTTTCCAGAAAGATGCTCTGTAATTCAGGTCGAACGAAATGCGGGTTCCGTATTTTTTTGCAGCACGGGCAATTTCCAGACAGAATGTGCTGGTTTCGGGAGACAAAGCGCCAATCAGTCCTGAAAGGTGAACAATCTGAACGCCTTCTTTTCCGAAGATGCGTTCCAGATCGAAATCTTTCACATTCAGTGTACGGCCAACTTCACCGGCACGGTCGTTTTGTACGCGAGGGCCCCGGGTTCCAAAACCGCTGTCGGCAATGTTGAACTGGTGGCGGTATCCCCAGGGATCAGCCTGAACCACTTCAGGCCCTTCAAAATCCATATTCCGGCTGCGGAGGCTGCTTTTTATGAATTGTGCAATCGGGCTGTCTTTTACAAAGGTTGTAAGAACTTTAACCGGAAGTCCGAGTGATGAAGAGATATTTGCAACATTGGTTTCGGCGCTGGTAGCCTGCATTTCGAACAGATTGCTGCAATGTACCGGTTGTCCGTTGATTGGTGTAATGCGAACACCCATACTGGTTGCCACTAACAGGGAATATTTACAGTCTCTTTTTAATTCAAAACTCATATTTTAGATTTTAAATTTAGACAATTGATTAAAATATGGTTCCAAGTTCCAAATTTCAAGTTCCAAGTGGTGCCTTTACTTGGAATTTGGAACCTGGAATTTGGAACTCTGCTACACTCCTCCAAACGCGCTGTATCCGCCGTCAACCGGGATAACGATTCCGGTTACGAAAGATGAAACATCCGAAAGCAGGAATAAGGTAGCTCCCTGTAAATCTTCCGGTTCGCCGAACTTGCCCATTGGGGTGTTGTTTACAATTTTTTGACCACGGGCAGAGAAGCCTCCGGTTGCCTGATCCAATACCAGAAAACGGTTCTGATCGGTTATGAAAAAGCCCGGTGCAATGGCATTTACCCGAACTCCGACTTTGGCCAGATGAACTGCCAGCCATTCAGTAAAATTATTGATTGACGCTTTGGCGGCAGAGTATGCAGGGATTTTCGTCAATGGTTTGTACGAATTCATTGATGAAACATTCAGTACTACACCTTTCTTATTTTTCAGCATATCGGTTGTAAAAACCATCGAAGGAAGCAAAGTTCCTTTGAAGTTGAGTGCGAATACTTTGTCGAAACCGTCCATTTCCAGGCCATAAAATGTATCTTCCAAATGATCGAGGCTGTTGTCGTCCATCTGTTCCACTTTAGTCGTGGCAGACGGGTGGTTTCCTCCGGCTCCGTTAATGAGCAGATCAATGTCGCCCAGTTTTTCGTTGATCACCTGTTTGGCTTTGATCAATGATTCTTTATCCAAAACATTGCCTAAAACGCCAATCACTTCACAACCAAATTCAGCAGAAATTTCAGTTGCCATCTGTTCCGAACGTTCGGGACTAATATCCACAATTGCAATTTTTACCCCTACCGAGGCCATTGCTTTTACCATTGCAGCTCCGATGACACCTGCGCCACCGGTAATTACACATACTTTACCTTTAAGGTCATTAAAACTGATTGGATTCATTTTGTAATTATTAAATTATTTATAATAGTCCAGATTTTCTTTGGTGATAATATCAATGGATGTATAGTTTTCGTTGTTTACTTCCTTTTTCAAAATAAGATACTCAAACAGCGAGATAATTGCCCGGTAACCTTGTTCTTCAGGTCGCTGACAAATCAGGAAATCGACGATACCTTTTTTCAAAAAATTAACATTTTCGTTGATCAGGTCATGTCCAATCACCCGGATTCCTGATATATCTGAGGATTCAAGTATTCGCCCCAGATAATAAACCTGCGAGTTGGTCACAAAAATGCCTTTGATTTCAGGATTTGACAGAATGGTAGTTTTTATTTTATCTGAAGCCACAGGATCATTTGGATCTTGAATTTCCAGAGTAATCAAATTTCTTTTTCCATTTTGATTGACTGACTGAAAATACCCGTAAAATCCCTTTTCCCGTTGAACCAGATGGTTCATGTTGTCAAGTTGTTTGGCAAAATGTAAAATCAGGATGGAGGCGTTTTCAGGAATGGAATAATCGAGTAATTTGGCGGCCAGCATACCGGATTGAAATGAATCCTGGCCTATATAACTGATTTTTTCACTGTCTTTCAGGTTCGAATCAATAAAAACATAAGGGATGTTTCGCTGTTGAAGTTCCAAAATAAAATCCCTGGATTCACGCGAAAAGAATGGTGCAAGTACAACACCATCAGGATTATCCTGGAGAATTTGTGAAGCTTCTTTATTGAAGGTTAGTGAATCGGATTGTTTAAAAAGGTGAATATTAATATTTACACCATATTGCTGAATCTCCTGAAATGCTTTCCGTACCCCAACCAAAGGCTTATTCCAGTATGCTTCCGGAGAAATTGGTTCGGGGATAAGCAGTGCAAACGAAAAGGTTTTCTTCGAAGCAAGAGTACTGGCCAGAATATTTGGCTGGTATTCCATTTCGTTGATTATTTGCAGGATTTTATCGCTCGTGGTTTTCGAAACTTCACCTCGATTGTGAATTACACGGTCAACGGTACCGATTGATACATTTGCCTTTTCTGCAATATCCTTGATCCGGGTGCGACTAATTGCTTTAATAAATTTCAGTTTTAAAGTCTAAAATATATTGAACAGGAGCAAAACTAACTATTTTTTCTTTCTTGTCGTGTACGAACACGGAAAAAATATTGTATAACATTTTTGTGTATTTTTATTTATTCCGGGTTGTAGAATCAATTAATTGTCTCTATTTTCGTGTCCGTACACGGAAAATGAAATCCATCAATATATGTACCTGTAAAATAGTATTATATGAAATTAGGTAAATACAGTTTAGGAATAGGCGACCGGTTTTCGCATCAGGGTGTTGCGCAACTTCGGGCAATTGTAAAAGCAAATCAGTTTGGCCTTGATATTAGTCCGGTTTGGAACAAATCGAACCGCGAGCACATTTATGTTCATTCTCATCCGGCTGATGTGCGGAAAGAAGCTGATGCGGCGGTTGCAGCGTTGGGCTTTTCAGGAAAATACTTTGTTGATGCCGACCACATTAACCTGAAAACAGTTGCTCCGTTTGTTGAAACTTCTGACTTTTTTACGCTTGATGTAGCTTCCTTCATAGGAAAAGAAAGTTCGATTGAAGATGTGCGTGATTTTGTGTCTAGCTGTGGTGAATATTTAGGCGATTTAGCTATTTCTGGAATCGGTCATCCGTTTCATGTAACTAATGAATTGCTTGAAAAAATTGCCGGAAAATATCTGGCAGCAACTCATCAGGCATTCGAAATTTACAATTATCTGTATGCAAATAAAGGTGAAGACAATTTTATTACCGAAGTTTCGATGGACGAAGTTGAGAATCCCCAAACTCCGGTTGAATTGTTCTTTATCCTGAAAATGCTTGCCGATAAAGGCGTTCCAGTACAAACGATTGCGCCGAAATTTACGGGCCGATTTAATAAGGGTGTAGATTATGCCGGAGATGTGGATCAGTTTGCCCGCGAGTTTGAAGAAGATGTACTGGTAATAGACTTTGCAGTAAAGGAATTTGGATTACCTGAAGAACTTAAACTCAGTATTCACTCCGGAAGCGATAAATTCACGATTTATCCAATCATGGCGGGTATCATTAGAAAACACGATAAAGGGTTGCATGTGAAAACCGCCGGAACCACCTGGCTCGAAGAAGTGATCGGACTGGCTATGGCAGGTGGCGAAGCATTGAAAGCTGCCAAATTTATTTACACCAATGCCTTAGGTCGGAAGGATGAACTTTGTGCCCCGTATGCCGATGTAATTAATATTGACGATTCACAACTTCCGTCTGCGGAGGAAGTGGCTCGATGGAGCAGCGAAAAATTTGCCAATACGCTTCGCCATATTCCCGGGCATCCGGATTACAACCCCAATTTGCGTCAGTTGATTCATGTAGGTTACAAAGTTGCTTCGGAGATGGGAACAACTTATACCGACCTTCTGAAAAAACATGCTGAAGTGGTCGGTTTATGCGTTGAAGAAAATATTTATGAGCGACATCTGAAACGGTTGTTCAACTTGTAGAAAGTTTGGAGTGCCTAAAGTGCGCTAAAGTGCCTAGAGTTTTTATAACTCCGAACTCTAGGCACTCCGAATTTTAGGCACTTGTTAAAAAAAGTAAAACCAAAATTTAAATCAATATGAAACCTTTTATGGACGAAAACTTTCTGTTGCACACCGATACTGCGCAGAAATTATACCACGAACATGCGGCCAAAATGCCCATTTTCGATTATCACTGTCACATCAATCCAAAAGATATTGCCGACGACCGCAAGTTCAATACCATCACCGAAATCTGGCTGGCAGGCGACCATTACAAATGGCGTGGGATGCGCACAAACGGGGTAGCCGAAAAATATTGCACTGGTGTCGCATCTGATTGGGAGAAATTTGAAAAATGGGCAGAAACTGTTCCACAGACCTTGCGTAATCCTTTGTTTCACTGGACACATCTGGAACTGAAAAAATTCTTTGGTATTGATGAAATATTAAGTCCGAAGAATGCCCGTGAAATTTACGATGCCTGCAACGAAAAACTGAAATCTCCGGAGTACAGTTGCCACAACATCATCCGGATGGCTAATGTACATACGATTTGTACTACCGACGATCCGATTGACAATTTACAATACCATCAGCAAATAAAAGCCTCAGGATTCGAAGTCGCTGTCCTTCCGGCATGGCGTCCAGACAAAGCCATGATGGTTGACGATCCTGCATTTTTCAACAACTACATCAATCAGTTGGCCGCTGTTGCTGAGATGACCATTACCACATTCGCCGATTTGATGACATCTTTGGATAAACGTCATCGTTATTTTCATGAAAACGGCTGCCGTTTGTCAGATCATGGATTGGATACCGCTTTCGCTGAGGATTATTCGTCAAAGGAAATCCGTGCAATTTTCACTAAAGTCAGGGCTGGAAATCAATTGACTTCAGAAGAAATTCTAAAATTTAAATCATGCATGCTCTATGAGTTTGGAGTAATGGATCATTCCCGAGGATGGGCACAGCAGTTCCATATCGGTGCATTGCGCAATAACAATACCCGTTTGTTTAATCAATTAGGACCTGATACAGGCTTCGATTCAATCGGTGATAAACCAATTGCTGAACCGTTATCGAAATTTTTGAACCGTTTGGACATGGAGGATAAATTGTGCAAAACAGTATTGTACAACATCAATCCCAGAGATAATGAGTTGTATGCAACCATGATTGGTAATTTTCAGGATGGAAGTATTCCAGGGAAAATGCAATGGGGCTCCGGATGGTGGTTTCTGGATCAGAAAGATGGCATGGAAAAGCAAATCAATGCCCTATCAAATATGGGTTTGCTGAGTCGCTTTGTTGGTATGTTGACCGATTCGAGAAGTTTCCTGTCATATACCCGTCATGAGTATTTCCGCCGTACATTGTGCAATATTCTGGGAAATGATGTGGAGAATGGTGAAATTCCAAACGACATGGAATTGCTTGGGCAAATGGTAGAAAACATTAGTTTCAACAACGCGAAAAACTATTTCAATTTTTAAATCGGATTTGTTGGTTTATTGGTTCTTTCTCAATAGCCGTAGTCTTAAGGCTACGGTAACAAATGTAACTAATACGGGCCTTAGCCCAATTTATAATCATTTTGGGCTGAAGCCCACTTCGGGCATCAATCTATCCAACGGCATAAATGCCGTTGCTAATGAAAGAACACCAAATAACCGATAGGAAAAGCTAACTTTGAATAGTAAATAGTAAATCATTAAATTGTAAATTAAAACAAATGAGAGTAGTTACATTCGGAGAAGTCATGTTGCGACTTGCAACTCCCGGTTATTTGCGATTCAATCAAACAGACAGTTTAACCGCTACTTTTGGTGGAGGCGAAGCAAATGTTGCCGTATCGCTTGCCAATTATGGAATCCCGGTTGACTTTGTAACCAGGTTACCCAAAAACGATATCGCGCAATCGTGTGTTATGGATTTGAGAAAATATGGGGTGGGAGTGGATCAGATCGTTTATGGTGGTGAACGCCTTGGAATTTATTTTCTCGAAACGGGCGCTGTAAGCCGCGGCAGTAAGGTGATTTATGATCGCGCCCATTCGGCCATTTCCGAAATCAAATCAGGAATGATTGACTGGGACCGGGTTTTTGAAGGTGTTAGCTGGTTTCACTGGACCGGAATTACTCCGGCGATTTCGCAGGGCGCTGCCGATGTTTGTCTGGAAGCCATTCAAAAAGCCAACGAAAAAGGAATCACCATTTCGTGCGATTTGAATTTCAGGAAAAACCTGTGGAATTATGGCAAAAAAGCTGGTGAAGTGATGCCTGCGCTGGTTGCCGGAACGGATGTGATTTTGGGTAACGAAGAAGATGCCGAAATGGTGCTTGGAATTAAACCGGAAGGCGTTGATGTGACTGGTGGTCATGTCGAAGCTGCGGCTTACGAATCTGTTTCAAAACAGATTATGGCCAAATTTCCACGTTGTAAAAAAGTAATTACTACTTTGCGTGGGTCAATCAATGCGAACCACAACAGTTGGTCGGGTGTGCTTTGGGACGGCAAAACTTTGTTTGAAGCGCCGACTTACCAGATTACCGACATCGTTGATCGGGTTGGAGGCGGCGATTCGTTCATGGCTGGTTTGATCTATGGTTTGCTGACATATTCCGGCGACGATCAGAAAGCCCTGGATTTTGCTGTCGCAGCTTCTTGTCTGAAACACACTATATACGGCGACTACAATCGGGTAACCGTTGATGAAGTTGAAAAACTCATGGGTGGCGATGCTTCGGGAAGGGTGGCAAGGTAATTTTAAATTTTGAATGATGAATTATAAAT
>PNOH01000073.1 GCA_013824715.1 Odoribacter sp.
ATTCTGCCTATAAAAACCGTCAATCCGATACTGATAAAAAATCCGATGATTATTATCCATTTCAGGTTATTGAGCTTGCTTCTTCCATAGATATCCAACGCCGATGCAATTACTACAAACCGGTCGTACTTATCAGCATAGAGGAGCCCGATTACTTCATTTTTCCCCTCATGATAACGTACATCTTTAAGCAGCCGGATTTTATCAAGAAGTGATTTTGAAACAGGAATAGAATCATCGTCCAGGCTATTATAAATCTGACGGTCTTTATAATCATAGATCATCACTTTTTCGTTAAAAAGCGCATTGATTGTATTTCTATCAATAATTTTAAGCAGGTTATAATCCACTTCTTTCACCTCTATCAACAATTTGGCTGTGTTGAATGCCTTATTTTCAAGGCGGGAATAGAATTCTGACTCCCGGTAACTGGCAGAGAAATAATAAATGATAAAAGAAAAAAGAAAAAGAATAAACGTAACAATATATGTAAATTGGAGTGTGAGTCGCGCCCGTATATTAAGTTTCATTCCTTTCCGGCTTTTAAAATATAACCAACACCAGTCTGTGTATGGATAAGTTTCGGTGAAAAATCCTTATCAATTTTTTTCCGGAGGAAATTCACATAAACATCAATAACATTTGTTCCAGTATCGAAAGTGATATCCCATACCTTTTCCGCGATATCGATTCTGGAAACAACCCTGCCTTTATTTCGAAGCAGATAAACCAATAATGCAAATTCCTTTTGAGTAAGATCAATTTTTTTCCCACTGCGCTTAACCTCATAAGTATTGAGGTTCACTTCAAGGTCAAGAAAAGAAAGTATATTTCCTCCGGTTTCAGCTATAGAAATCCTTTTTAATAGCGACCGGATACGTGCAAGTAGTTCACGGAACTCAAAAGGTTTCACCAGATAATCGTCAGCGCCGGAATCAAACCCTAAAAGCTTATCTTCAGTTGTTCCCATTGCGGTAAGCATGATCACAGGAATTTTCTGGTTACTGCTCCTGATTTCTTTACACAATTCAATTCCATTCATGTATGGAATATTAACATCGAGAATTATCAGGTCATAATCTCCTGCATCAAACATTCTTTTCCCAATGGAGCCGTCATAAGCAATTTCACAAGAGAACCCATTCTTTTCCAATCCAAGTTTGATAAATGAAGCAACTTTTGGTTCGTCTTCAACAACAAGTATCCTTGTATTCAGTTGATTCATCGTTAATTTTAAATCACTATTTTAATACAAAACTAAGATACAATTTGAAGCAAACCCTATCCTAATGAAATTTTAAATACAATTTTAATCGTTCTTTAATCTACTTATTAAAGGTGAAGTTAATTTTGGATATAAATAATATAAAAATTTATCATCATGAAAGTGGATAAGATTTATGAGAAATTGGGAATTTTCCTTTATCTTGGAGGCGTTGTTTTGCTTATTTACAATATTAAAACTAATAGGGTTTCCTGATACCTTATACAATACAAGTAATAAATCTCATGTTTTACATTATTCTTCTCATTTTTGTCCTGGGCTATGCAGCTATTGCATTAGAACATCCATTGAAAATTGATAAGGCAGCTTCAGCCTTGATTATTGGAGTTCTAACCTGGACTGTTTACATCTTGAATGTTGACAGTATCCTGAATCTGGGTTATAGTCCTTCATGGGCAGAATTTGGAAATGAGGTAAAGAATATACTAGATCATATTAAGCCTGCTCTTTCAGAAACTCAATGGCTGAATTCGAATTGGGCTGATAAGATTAGTGTTTTTAATTCACCCTATCATTTTGTTGTTGAAGAACTTGAGCATCACCTGATTGAAATTTCGCAGATTTTGTTCTTTCTGCTTGGCGCCATGACTATTGTTGAAATTATTGACCAACATGACGGATTTAAAGTCATAACCGATAAGATTACAACAACTAATAAAATTAAATTACTCTGGATTATTGCAACCATTACTTTTTTCATGTCGGCTGTGTTGGACAACCTGACAACCACCATCGTGATGGTAGCTTTGCTTAAAAAGTTGATAGGTGATCAGAAAACCCGATGGTTTTATGTATCTATGGTAATTCTTGCAGCAAATTCTGGTGGTGCATGGTCTCCTATTGGCGATGTAACCACCATCATGTTATGGATAGGTGGGCAGATCACGGCTCTGTCAATTATCGCCAAGGTTTTACTGCCAAGTATCGTAAGTATTGTGGTACCTTTGGCTATTGTTTCGTTATCTATGAAAGGAGTGGTTGATCGTCCGCAAAAATTGAAACATGAAGTCTCATATACAACGTACCGTGAACGAATACTGGTTTTTTTGGCAGGTCTTGGCGCTTTACTTTTTGTTCCGGTATTCAAAACCGTTACCCATCTGCCTCCATACATGGGAATGCTGTTCGGCTTGGGCGTACTTTGGATACTTACTGAAATTATTCACCGCACAAAACCACATGAAGTTACCGGCAAACTAAAAGTTTTTAATATTATCAGGAAGGTAGATACTCCGACTGTATTGTTTTTCCTCGGTATTTTATCTGCCGTGGCTTGCCTGCAATCGGCCGGTCATTTATATATCGTGGCTGGCTGGCTCGATGATCATTTAGGGAATGTTTACCTCATCAATTCTGCTATCGGCATTTTATCTTCGATTGTTGATAATGTTCCACTGGTAGCTGGTGCAATGGGGATGTATGATATTGCGATGCCTGGCGCAATGGGTTACGAAGCAATGTTTATTCAGGACGGAACCTTTTGGGAATTACTTGCATATTGTGCCGGAACAGGAGGAAGTATTCTGATTATTGGTTCGGCTGCCGGTGTTGCAGCAATGGGAATCGAAAAAATTGATTTTATCTGGTACCTGAAAAAAATCAGTTTGCTGGCTTTGATCGGTTATCTTTCCGGAATAGGTACATTCTATTTGATGTTTGCCTAAAACAAATGCTTTATTTTTCTTAATTTGCCATTTGCTGAATGCTAAAAATCATAAAAAAAAGCATCAAGGCAATAATCAGGACAATTGAAACACTTACTTTCTGAAACCTGAGTTTAAACAAGCTCATCAGGAATGATACCAATGTAATTCCCATAAGGAGAAGCGAGCTCCTGAAAAAACCAATGATTCTTGATTCTTTTGAGATTTTGTCGCCAATTGGTTGTGGTATTGTTATGGTATGGGAAAGAAGAATCCATAAGGCAAAAAAGCCGAGAATCAGGAACATGATCTGGCCACCTAAAATCAGTTTATCCTTTTTTTCAATCCATCCGAATAAGATCAGGCCAATGCCCAGAAATAGTAACATTTGAGAAATTCCGGAGAGTCCGGTCAAAGAGTTGAGAAGCATAATCAAAAATTAGATGTGGTGTAAAAGTGTTAATTTTTAGGCAAACAAAAAACAATAAAAACCCAAGCTGTGTAATAAATGGTTATTTTTGGCACAAATCAGAAAAGCAAGGAATGATTAAAACAAAGCTGGAAATAAATCCAAAAGCGAAAGGATTGATTTTCGACCTCGACGGAACTTTGGCCAATACAATGCCAATTCATTATATTGCATGGAAAAATGCAGCTTCCCGATACGGAATTGATTTTACCACCGGGTTGTTTATGCAACTTGCAGGTATTCCACTTTATCCAACTGTTGAAAAACTCAACCAAATTTTCGGGAAATTAATCGATCCGCAGGAAATGGGCGACCTAAAGGAGGCTGAATTTGAGAAAAACATGCAATTAACTCCTGAAATTAAAATAGTGACCGACCTGGTGCGTGCCAATCATGGTAAAATACCCATGGCGGTTGGTACGGGAGGGGCAAGGCGCCTGGCATTGAAAACACTTGAAATTATTGATTTAGAGGAGTACATTGATGTATTGGTTTGCAGTGAAGATGTACAGAATTATAAACCCCATCCTGAAACATTTCTGAAATGTGCCGAATTAATGGGTGTGAATCCCGAAGATTGTCAGGTATTTGAAGATGGAGCTCTTGGAATACAGGCGGCACAATTTGCCGGAATGATGGTTGTTGATGTTACACAATATTATGAAGTTACAATAGGAAAATAGGTTATGAAGATAAGGATAGGATTGTTGGTTCTTGCGGTTTTGGTTATTGGCTCGTGCAACTCAGTAAAAAGAACGCTTAAGAAGGAATATACAGTTGTTTCATACAATGTGGAAAATTTGTTTGATACCATTGACGATCCGAAAATTCCGGACGAAGAATTTCTTCCTGATAGTGAAAAAAAATGGGACAATGATCGTTATCAGCAAAAATTAAACGATCTAGCCCGTGTAATTTCTGAAGTCAATTTGAAAGAACTGCCTGAAATAGTCGGTTTGGTTGAAGTTGAAAATCGCGCCGTGCTTGACGATTTAATCCGAACGGCTGCGCTTAAAGATCAGGAATATGCGATCGTCCACGAAGAAAGCCCGGATTACCGTGGAATTGATGTGGCCTTGATTTACCGTAAGGATGCCTTTCAGGAAATCATGCACGAAACATTGCCCGTTATCTTTCCAGACGACCCACAGTTTAAAACCCGCGACATCTTGCATGTGACCGGAAAAATAAAGAATAAAACTGTTCATATTTTTGTGAATCACTGGCCATCGCGAATTGGTGGCGAAGATAAAACCGAACCCAAACGTGTTTTGGCGGCCTCGGTGTTGAAACAAAGAGTTGATTTGCTTTTGGCATTAGATCCGAAAGCGCGGATCATCATCATGGGCGACATGAACGACGAACCCGCCAATAAAAGTCTGAAAGAAACTCTTGGCGCCCAATCGCCCGGTTCAGGAGCAGAACTTGTAAACCTGATGATTCCTGATAAGATTTCCGGACTTGGAACTTATTTTTATAGCGGTAACTGGAACATGCTCGACAACCTGGTTGTTTCAGGTGAAATGATTGCCGGTAAACGAATACAGATTATCGGGCAGAAAGGATTTATTTACCACAACGACTGGATGATTTTCACCAATAAAAACGGCGATAAAACACCGAACCGTTCCTATGTGGGCAACAAATATGTCAACGGGGTAAGTGATCATTTCCCGGTTTATTTCCGGCTGAAAGTTAAGTAGTAAAGGTGTTGGAGGGACTGGAAAAAGCTTGTTGCCGGCAAAAGCTGTCGAATAGTGAATCATGAAATTTATTACCTTTGAAGAAAAAACAACATGAACACAGTAGATCGAAAACTGAGATTTGTTCAGGAATTTCTTCGTCTTACTGACGAAGAAATTATCGGTAAACTTGAACAATTGTTAGGTTCAGAAAGAAACAAAAAGATTTCTAAAGAACTTTATCCATTAACCCTGGATGAATTCAATAAAAGGATTGACCAATCGGAAGATGATTTTAGGGAGGGCAAATTTAATGAAACCAAAGACCTTCTTAAAAGCGTTGAAACATGGAAATAAAAATACTCTGGTCGGATTCTGCATTGGCTCAACTCGAAGAAATTTTTGATTACCATAAAACGAAAGCCAGTTCTGCTATTGCACGTAATCTGGTTAAATCAATTATTCAAAAAGCGTTAATTCTTGAATCAAATCCGTTTATTGGAGTTAAGGAACCTTTGTTGGCTGACCGACTGTTTGAATATCGTTACCTTGTCGAGAAAAACTACAAAATTATATACCGCTATAATGATAATCTGATAAGGATCAACACGGTTTTCGATTGTCGCCAAAATCCCGATAAGTTAGAAAGATTAACCGATTAACCATCTTTTTCAAGACCCGAAAAACATTTGTACAGACGCACGTCCATCCGTCTCTACTGAATATCACAGCCCATGGATTTTAAGATTGTTTCTGAATATGAACCTACCGGCGATCAACCTGAAGCCATCAGGCAACTGACTGAAGGATTGCGAAATGGAACAACATTTCAGACTTTGCTTGGTGTTACCGGTTCAGGAAAGACTTTTACCATGGCCAATGTGATTGAGCAGGTTCAGCGCCCTGCCCTGGTTCTAAGCCACAACAAAACTCTGGCGGCACAGTTGTACAGCGAAATGAAGCAGTTTTTTCCTGAAAATGCGGTCGAGTATTTTGTTTCCTATTACGATTATTACCAGCCCGAAGCATATCTGCCTTCCAGCGATACCTACATCGAAAAAGACCTTTCGATCAACAAGGATATTGAAAAACTTCGCCTGAGCACAACTTCTTCTTTGCTCTCCGGAAGGCGCGATGTGATTGTGGTTTCGTCGGTTTCGTGTTTGTACGGAATCGGAAATCCCGAGGATTTTCATGCAAATGTCACACAAGTCAGAAAAGGCGAAACCATCAGCAGAAACAGTTTTCTGCATCGCTTGGTTGATGCACTTTATTCGCGAAACGAAGTGGAGTTTAATCGTGGAAATTTCAGGGTAAAAGGCGATACGGTTGATATTTTTCCGGCTTATGCCGATATTGCATTCCGCATCGTTTTCTGGGGCGACGATATTGAGGAAATCTATTCGTTCGACCCGGTTAGCGGAGCAACAATTGAAGCATTGGAAACAACTATCATATATCCAGCCAGTATTTTCGTAACGACCAATGAACGGATGCAGCTTTCAATCCGGCAGATTCAGGATGACCTGGTCAAACAGATTGCATTTTTTCAGGAGAATGGGAAACCGGTCGAGGCCAAACGCATTCAGGAACGGGTGGAATACGACCTGGAAATGATGCGCGAATTGGGATATTGTCCGGGTATCGAAAACTATTCAAGGTATTTTGATGGAAGACAACCCGGTTCGCGCCCGTTCTGCCTTCTCGATTATTTTCCTGAAGACTTTGTTACCATCATTGACGAAAGCCATGTGACTCTGCCTCAGATCAGGGCCATGTTTGGTGGCGACCGTTCACGAAAAACCAACCTCGTTGAATATGCTTTCAGGCTTCCATCGGCCATTGATAACCGTCCGCTAACTTTTGATGAATTCGAAAGCGTGGTTGATCAGATTGTTTTTGTAAGCGCTACCCCAGCCGATTATGAACTCGGAAAATCGGAAGGAATTGTGGTTGAACAAGTCATCCGCCCAACCGGACTACTCGACCCGATGATTGAGGTACGACCGAGTATTAACCAGATTGATAACCTGATGCACGAAATTCATCTGCGTGTTGTGCGGAACGAACGTGTACTTGTTACCACCCTGACCAAACGGATGGCCGAAGAATTGAGCAGCTATCTGGCCAATATGGGAGTAAAAACCCGGTATATACACTCCGATGTTGAAACGCTTGAACGAATCCAAATTCTGGAAGACCTGCGCAAAGGTGAATTTGATGTACTGGTCGGAATCAATTTGTTGCGCGAAGGCCTGGATTTGCCTGAAGTTTCGCTGGTTGCCATTCTGGATGCCGACAAGGAAGGATTTTTACGTTCGGAGCGATCACTGACTCAAACGGCAGGACGTGCGGCCCGAAACCTGAACGGAATGGTAATCATGTATGCCGATAAAATTACCAATTCGATGCAAAAGACCATCGATTCGACCAATTACCGGCGCGAAAAACAGATGAAATACAACATCGAAAACGACATCACTCCAACACAAATCATCAAAGCCAGCCGCGAAATTGTGGGTTATGCCACTGTTGGTATGAAAGTAAAAGTGAAGGGCTACAGTGGCGACGAACCTACCAATCTGGCTGCCGATCCGGTTGTTCAGTATATGAGCGTTCCGGCGCTGGAAAAAGCCATTGCCAAAATAAAGAAAGACATGGAAGCCGCAGCCAAAGAACTCGATTTCTACGAAGCTGCCAGGTTGCGTGACGAAATGTTCAGATATCAGGAGATATTGAAGGGAAAGACATAGTTCAGAAAAAGGGATAGTAACTATGCTGCTAAACGGTTTTCTGAGGTGTAGATTAATTCATGTGGGATTTATATATTTGTATAAAAAATTAATCATGACAACTATAATAGTAAATGAACGCACAGCAAAAGGGAAAAGCCTTTTAGAGTTCCTTAGCAAATTTGAGGATGAGAAATTTATCCATATTGAAAAAGAACCAAACTCAACTACAAAAAAAGCCATAAAGGAAGCCAGAGAAGGGAAGCTAATAAAGTGCAATACTATTTCGGATTTAATGGATAAGCTAAATGCATGAAGTATTCTCTTTCATATACCAATCAATTAAACGCGACTATAAAATTATACAAAAGAGGAACTATCCCCTCAATCAAATTGTAACCGTTTTCGAATTACTTGAAAATAATAATGACTTTCCTGAAAAATACCATTTGCATAAACTTTCCGGGAAATACAACGATTGCTGGGAATGTCATATTCGCCCCGATTGGCTTCTTATATGGCGTTACAATGAAAAACTGAAAGAAATAGAATTGATTAGAACCGGTACTCATTCTGATTTATTTTAGTTGAACTCGACTTCTACGAAGCTGCCCGGCTTCGCGACGAAATGTTCAGGTATCAGGAGATATTGAAGGGAAAATAATTTGCTTAAATAAATCATTAACTTTGTTACTAAATAATATCTTTTATGGCAACGGTAACAGTTAAAATAAACACACGTACCCGGAAAACCAAGTATTTGATGGGACTTATAAGCGAAATTGCTAAAAACGATAAAAACGTTGAAATTATCGGACAGGGAGAAAGTCCTTATACCCCCGAATTTGTTCTGGAAATACAAAAATCGCGGGCAAGTAAAGGGAAGATTATCAAAACTGAAGATATATGGAAGTAGTCTATAAGGACAAAGCCATTGATGATATTAGGTTTTGGGAAAAAAGCGGGCAACAAACAATCCAGAACAAAATATCCCGGTTGATTGAAGACATAATACAGCATCCATACACCGGATTAGGGAAGCCAGAGGCATTAAAATACGAACTCAGTGGGTTATGGTCGCGTGAAATTGATAAAGGGAACCGGCTTATTTACGAAGTTGTTGGCCAGCAGCTCCATATTATTTCCATGCGCGGACACTATTCCGACAAATAGCATCTACATCCGTTCCGGAACATCAATCCCCAAAAGTTTCATGCCTGTTTTAATGGTTTTACCTACGGTTTCGGCGATGACCAGCCGTAAATTCCGAACCTTAAAATCTTCTTCAATCAAAATTGGAAATTCGTGGTAGAAC
The DNA here is from genome assembly GCA_013824715.1 of Odoribacter sp. Taxonomy (GTDB): domain Bacteria; phylum Bacteroidota; class Bacteroidia; order Bacteroidales; family Prolixibacteraceae; genus Aquipluma. The sequence continues at coordinate 9,127 of PNOH01000073.1, forward strand.
TGGTTGAATTCCTTCACCAATTCGTAGATGTAATTGGCTACTAATGCCGGACTGTAATTGTCGCCTGCTTCCTTTACAGCGACTGGAAATTGCGAAATCAATTTGATTAACTGGAGCTCCATTGTCGGAATGCCGGAAGTGATTTTGATGGTCCGGTCAAGATCAATTTTCCGGTCAGCAGCTTTGCGTAATACCGAACGGATTCGGGCATAGGTGTACTGTATAAACGGTCCGGTATTGCCGTTAAAATCAATGGATTCTTCCGGATTAAAAAGCATGTTTTTCTTTGGATCAACTTTCAGCATAAAATATTTTAATGCGCCTAGGGCTATCATCGTGTAGGTTTTGGCGGCCTGTTCGGTGGTGTAGCCTTCCAGTTTGCCAAGTTCTTCGGAAGTTTTCCGGGCTACTTCAATCATTTCTGCCATCAGGTCGTCGGCATCGACCACGGTTCCTTCGCGCGATTTCATTTTACCCTGTGGAAGTTCTACCATTCCATACGAAAAATGGTGCAGGCCTTTACCAAATTCAAATCCCAGTTTATCGAGCAAAATAGACAATACCTGAAAATGGTAGTTTTGCTCGTTCCCAACCACATAAATCATCTTGTTGATCGGATAATCCTGAAAACGTTCTTTTGCCGTGCCAATATCCTGAGTCATGTAAACCGAAGTGCCATCGCTGCGTAACAGGATTTTCTGATCCAATCCTTCGGCGCTCAGATCAGCCCAAACCGATGAATCTTCCTGCTGGTAAAAAATACCTTCAGCCAATCCGCGAAGAACTTCTTCTTTTCCGTAGAGATAAGTTTCCGATTCATAATATATTTTGTCGAAATCAACTCCCAATTCTTTATATGTTACATCAAAACCGGCATAAACCCAATTATTCATTATCGTCCAGAGTTCAACTGTTTCCGGATCTTTGGCTTCCCATTTCAGAAGTAAATCCCTTGCTCCCTGCATCGATGGCGCATATTGTTCTGCATTTTCTTTGGATTCGCCATGCTCCATCAGAGCAGCAACCTCCTTCATATATTCCTGATTGAATTTCACATAGAAATTACCCACCAAATGGTCGCCTTTAATTCCTGTACTTTCGGGAGTTTGCCCGTTTCCCCATATTTTCCATGCGTACATCGATTTGCAAATGTGAATTCCGCGATCATTTACAATGTTGGTTTTTACCACCTTGTTGCCATTGGCCTTCAGGATTTCGCACAGCGAAAACCCGAGAAGGTTATTACGGATATGCCCTAAATGCAATGGCTTGTTGGTATTTGGTGAAGAATATTCGACCATCACGAGATGGGATGATTCGGTAGTTTCTGTGATTCCAAAGTTTGGATTGGTTGATGCAGAATTAAGTACTGAAATCCAATAACTGCTTGAAATGACCAGGTTCAGAAATCCTTTTACGACATTGAATTTGTCAACTTCAGCTACATTCTGTTGAAGATATTCGCCAATTTCGGCAGCCGTTTGTTCAGGCGATTTTTTCGACATCCGGACAAATGGGAAAACCACAAGGGTGATATCACCTTCAAATTCTTTCCGGGTATTTTGCAGTTGTACAAGTGATGGATCTACCTGCTGATGATAACATTTCTCAATCGCTTCAACAATCTGGTCACGTATTTTTAGTTCAATCGACATTATTTTTTGCTTTGAAATTTGAGCGGTAAAGATATTTGATTTTCGTTATTAAACGTCATGTGCCAGTTGCCATTGGCTAATCAATTCTTCTGCGGTAACTTTGGAAGATTCTCTGTATTGGTAGTGAAAAAGCCCTGCCTATGCGAATAGACAGGGCCTTTAATTCAATCAAATTTGGAACTTGGAATTTGGAACTCCTTTCTGTTCCTATTTCATTTTGAAAATTTCAAATTCAACGCGGCGGTTTTGCAAACGTCCTTCCTCGGTATCGTTGCTGGCAATTGGTTTGGCTTTGCCTAACGCTCTTTGGTGAATAATCCGGTCTTTCGAAATCCCCTTCGAGATTAAATGTTCAACCACTGAATTGATGCGGTCCTGTGAGAGCTTAATATTGTAATTGTCTGATCCCTGACTATCAGTATATCCGTACATATTTACTTTAAAATCTTTGTCGGAATTCAGTGTTTTAATAAGTTTTTCCAAAACACCTTTAGAATAGTCGGTTAGATAACTCTTATCGGATAAAAAGTGTACCGGTGTGACTTTTACATTTTGAATGACGACCTGTTCCGGGGTTAGTTCCTTTATAGTTTCTGTGGTAACTACTTTTACCGGGCAACCTTTGGTGTCTTTTGTTCCCGCAATGGTTGGGCAATCGTCAATTGCATCGGGCACGCCATCTTTATCCTGATCGAGAGGGCATCCACTTATATCAACTTTCCAACCTTTAGGAGTATCAGGGCACTTGTCATCTTTATCGGCAACACTATCGCCATCGGTATCCGGACAACCTTTAAGAGCCGGCAAGCCAGCAACATCCGGACAAGCATCATTTATATCGGCAATACCATCTTTATCTTTATCCGGACATCCTTTCAGGGAAGCTAAACCGGCCACAGCCGGGCAATCGTCAATATGATCGGCAACACCATCGCCATCGGTATCAACCGGGCACCCAAAATTATCAACATTTACACCGGCTGGGGTATCCGGACATTTATCTTTACTATCAGAAACACCATCCATGTCAGAATCTTTAGCTTTGCCCAGTCCAAATTCCAAACCTACTGTGGCTTTCAGAATATTGTCACGAACAGGCTTTGTAGCTCTGGTGGTTTCAATGCCATTCAAATATCCTGCATCAAAATAGATTGCGGTACTTGGTTTGAAATAATACTTACCTCCAAGTCCCAAATCAAAATTTAAACCTGATTCTTGATTATCTGCCAGAAAACCTGGACCTGCAAAAAGATAAGGACGGAATTTTTTACTTTCATCAGTAAGTTTAAACCTTAGATTCAGGAATGCATTTGCTAAGTCAATTTTATCAACTTTCGAATTCAAAACACCCAGATTGCCTTTAAGCATTAAGTCAAGTTTTGGACTCAGATATCTGCTAAAATACAATTCGGGCATTAATCCAACTCCCTGGTCGTTTGATGCGCCGTAAGCGCCAATACCTATACCAAACCCCAGTTTATTATCAGATGTTTGTGCGTTGATACTTGCTGCAAAAGCAAGAATCATTGAAATTAAAAGTAACTTTTTCATGGTTATTTGTTTTTATGATACTTGATGTAAAATACTGCCAGATTATTAAAGTTCTAAAATAAACAAAATTATGAAGCTTTTCTATATAAATGGACATAAAAAAAATCCCTGCCAGTTTTGACAGGGATTTCCAGGTAATTTATTAGATTATTATTTTGCTTTAATTACTTCAAATTCGACCCTGCGGTTTAAGGCACGACCTTCTTCGGTATCGTTTGTTGCTGCAGGATTAGTTTCACCCAATCCCTTTGATGAAGTAATACGCTTTTTATTTATTTTACTTGCTGTTATTGCTTTTACAACCGAACTTGTCCGGTTTTTTGATAGGTTCAGGTTATAATCATCCGTGCCCTGGCTATCGTCATAACCTGTGATATTCACATTGTAACTGTTGTTTTCTTTAAAACCGAAAACGGTTGGGCATTCGTCTTCTTCATCAATCACTCCGTCTTTGTCGGTATCAAGCCCTCTTGTTGCTTCAATACCACTGAAGTAAGCAGCATCAAAATAATTTGATGATCATTTCCTAATTGAAATAATAATACTGATTTAATGCCTGAAAAATGAAGCAGAGAACTCAATATTTGTATTTTTGCCTCAAACAGAAAGGCATTGTACTCAATAATCGACATAGAAACTACCGGTCAATCATCAGGAAAAGGTAAAATAACAGAAATTGCTATTTTTATCCATGATGGATTTCAAATCACCAATTCATTTACCAGCTTAATAAATCCTGAATGTTATATTCCCGGATTCATCACCAAACTTACAGGTATCGATAATGAAATGGTAAAGAATGCGCCTAAATTTTATGAAATCGCCCGGAAAATTGTTGAATTTACACAGGATAAGGTTTTCGTAGCTCACAATGTTATGTTTGACTATCGGTTTATTCAGGAAGAATTTCGGCGGCTGGGTTACGATTATCAACGGAAGACGATGTGTACGGTTCGGATGGGAAGGAAGTTTCTTCCCGGACATAAATCATATTCGTTAGGTAAGCTGTGCAGTGAACTTGGAATTTCAATCAACGGACGCCACAGGGCAGCAGGCGATGCGCTTGCCACTGTTAAACTATTTGAAATTATACTTGCACGAAAAGCATTAAAGGAATCCAAACAACCACCAGGTCAGTTGAGGCTGTTCTGAAAAAATGAAAACCTAAGGCATTTTGCTTTTATTTTATTCTGAAGTTTCTACTGATTTTTCAATTGTTGAGTTATCTTCCTCAGTATCAATCAGCAGGTTTTTTTCGTTTAGTAACTGATACCATTGAAAAATCTTTTTCATATCAGATACATAAACCCTATCCTTGTCGTATTCGGGCAAAACTTCTCCAAACAAAGCTGTGATTTCATTTGAAGTTGCTTTTGGCGAAATCATTTTTCCACTCTCCTGAATGCGTTTAAACAATTCCTTCAGTTGAATTTCGGCCGTTTCAGTAAAAACTGAAATATCGGCCAGTGCACTGATTTTTGAAGTTGTATAAGCAGGCATGCGCTTACCGGTTATCAATGACTCAACTATAATGCTGTTTTTTGCTTCGGTAACCATTTTAAATAAACCTGGCTGACCACTGATTGCAAGTATTCCTTTTAACATACGTTTAAATTTTTCGGTGGGCGAAGATAATATTTTCCCTGAAGTAAAAAAAA
>PNOH01000074.1 GCA_013824715.1 Odoribacter sp.
GAATAAAAGAAATGCTGCTGCTAATTTTGTTTTCATAGTACTTACTATTAACTGATTATTTGTTACAAACATATAAACGTTTTTATAGACGGCAAATTATTGGGGAAGTTGCAAAACAGGATAAATTTTTTTTGGGAAAAGCAGATTAAGCAATGAAACCGAATACGAGTTTGATGACAAAAAGAACCCGTATTTCCCGTTTAACAAGCTCATTTTTCCCGGACGGAACACCAATCAGAATAACATTACCAAAGAAACATACACCCTTTATGGTGAAACTACTTCAGCGGTTGAATGGCTGGACATCACGACCCACACTTATGAATATAACGACCTGGGCTATCCGGTTAAGGTTGACGGTGAGTTTGTTTATGAATATGAATGACCTTTCACTTTGATGCTTTTGATTGCTGATGCAGATTGGCAATCCTCTAATACCGTTGTAATCTTTTTAGTCAGGGTTTCATCGAAAGGTGAAGCACTGACTGATTTTATGGTATGTCAAAAATTCATAAATTAAAGATTCCCCAGATCACCTTACCATAATAAATAACAGAAATACAAAAAATTACTGAAATAATAAATAAAGACAATCATATCTTTATTTAAAACATTAATAGATGATTACTGTTGTAGAACTATACCTTAACTAAAAGTTACAGCATTTTACTTCTACTTATTTCCCTATTATGAAAAAGATCTATTTTGTCTTAAGCCTTGTTTTCCTTACTTCCATGAGCGTTTTATCTCAAAACAGTCCGGGTCTGAATTTCAGAAATTATTCTTCGAACTCGACTAAATTTGTTCAGGAAGGTTCTAAAGTCCGGGGTATTATAAATGGTAAAATCTATAAGGGCAACCTCAAAATAATTTCTGATCAATCAATTTGTATCAATTCTGATACGATCCAGTTGGACCAAATTCAGGAAATAAGTGCAAAATCAGTTTCAAGGCAAATTGGTGGAACAGCATTGATAATCCCAAGTGGTTTATTGGGCGGTTCAGGACTTGCATTAGTTGGAGCCGGACTGGCATCCGCTGATGGGTATGGAATCCTGGGAGTTATTTTTGGAGTTCCGGTAGCTGCCGTCGGAATCTTAGGTGTTTATTTGGGCATCAAATTGATAAAAGGCAAGAAATTTAGTCCATCGAGATGGGAATACCGCATTGCTAATCCTGCCTCAGTAGTGATTTCAAATTAAAAATTGCTCAATGTGGATCAAATACTTTTTATTCAGTTTATTGCTCCAACCATTTTTTTTAAGCTCAAAGTGAATAAAAATCCGGCAATGTGATTAAATCGCAGGGAATTTAAATTTGTCTGAATTACCTGATTACAATCAAATGATTTCCACCCTCCTGTTGTTCGAATTCGGCCCTGGTTTAAATGAGATTTCCGGTTACAAAACTTTTCTAATGGATTTACCTATTCCAAACATAGTTTTAGCCAGGGTTTCACTGCAAAGTGAAGCCCTGACTTGCTTAACCCGTCTTTCACCGACAAAAATTAACCATTCATAGATTTTTTTTGTTTCAGTTTGTTTAGAGCATGTTTCTTTGTTTCGCCATAAATAAACAATTAAATCGGGATTGGAAAGTAATTTGCTAAAGCGAAAAGCAACCTATTCTGAAAAACCCAATCTATAAGTCAAACTCTATCGTGACAGGTTTTGAAAACCTGTCAGGATTTATGAATAAAGTGTTCAGAAAACAGAAAACAATGAAACGGTTCAGTATTATTCTACTCCTTTTAATTCTTTCAGGTCCCGGTTTTGCCGCGATGGTTACCCTTAGTGGCTATCTGAAAGACAAAGCCAACGGCGAAGCGCTGATTGGCGCCACGATTTATATCCCGGTGTTAAAAACCGGTGTGATTACCAATCCTTACGGCTTCTATTCCATTTCGGTGCCGGAAGGAAGTTATTCGGTTACCTTTTCGTACATTGGTTTTCAAACCCAAACACCATTGATTAACCTGAATGCAAACAAGCAACTGAATGTTTTGCTTGAAGAAGACACCAAACAGTTGGATGAAGTGGTAGTAACCGGCGAAAAGAAAAACCGGAATGTGGAAAGCCTTCAGATGAGCATGGAGAAAGTTCAGGTGAAAATGATCAAGAAACTGCCGTCGTTTATGGGCGAGGTTGATATCATAAAAAGCATCACACTGTTGCCCGGAATTCAGAATGGCGGGGAAGGCAGCTCCGGATTGTACGTCCGCGGTGGTGGTCCCGACGAAAACCTGATGATACTCGACGAAGCGCCGGTTTACAACGCCTCTCATTTGCTGGGTTTCTTTTCGGTGTTTAACTCGGATGCCATTAAAGATGTGCAGGTTTTCAAAGGCGGCATTCCGGCTGAATATGGCGGGAAAGCCTCGTCGGTGATTGACATCCGCATAAAGGATGGGAACTCGCAGCAACTGGGAATGAGTGGCGGAATCGGCAATATTTCGAGCCGCCTTACGGTGGAAGGACCAATCATTAAAGATAAATGGAGCTTCATCGTTTCGGGCCGCCGAACATACGCTGATGTGCTTGGGAAAATGATCGGGATTGAAGCGCTTCAGGATAACCAGCTCTATTTTTACGACCTGAACCTGAAAACGAACCTGGAGATCAACGATAATAACCGGATATACCTGTCGGCCTACACCGGAGACGATTATTTCAAGGCTGGAGAATCGATTTACATGCGCTGGGGAAACCTCACCTCCACCGCTCGCTGGAACCACCTGTTCAGCAACAAATTATTCTCGAATACTTCGCTCATTTTCTCCAGGTACAACTACAATTTAGGCGTTCCCGGCTCAGCAGCCGACCAGTTCGACTGGACATCGCAGATTTCGGACTATAATTTCAAGGAAGATTTTTCGTGGTACCTGAATTCGAATAATAAACTGACATTGGGATTCAACCTGATTTATCACCATTTCGAACCGGGGGCGGTTGATGCCAATGAAGGTTCGTATTTTTCGGACCTGAAACTGACCAATTATAACGCGGTTGACAACTCGTTGTACGTATCGAACGAACAAACCATTGGCCCGAAACTGACACTGAGATACGGTTTGCGCTACTCGTATTTTCAACAAATCGGGAAAGGAAAAGTGAGGGAATATCAAAACCCCGGTCAGCCCAATGAAGACGAAGTTACCGATATCAAAGAATACGGCTCCGGCGAACTGATTCCACCGCCTTACCACAATCTGGAACCACGTTTGGCCGTGAAGTACATGATAACTCCGGAAAGTTCGATCAAAGCATCGTACAACCGGATGGCCCAAAACCTGCATTTGATTTCGAATACGAATTCACCTACTCCGCTCGACATCTGGCTGCCCAGCAACAGTTACATCAAACCATTAATTGCGAATCAGATTGGATTGGGATACTTCCGGAATTTCAATGACAACATGTTCGAAACTTCAGCCGAGGTTTATTACAAAAAAATGAACAATGTGATTGATTATATCGACGGGGCTGAATTATTCCTGAACGAAGACCTCGAAACCGAATTACTGAGGGGAAAAGGTTACGCATACGGACTTGAACTGTATGCCAAAAAGCAGGAAGGCCGACTGACGGGTTGGCTGAGTTATACCCTTTCGAAGTCGATACGCGAGATTCCGGGCATCAACAACAACATAGCATATCCTTCGAGTTACGACCGCACGCATAATGTCTCGCTGGTTGCCAATTACGAACTGGCCAAACGGCTGACCTTATCGTCAACATGGGTGTTCTCTACCGGAAACCCGACATCGTACCCCATTGCCAAATATGATGTTCAGGGAAATACAATCTATTTTTACGCCGACCGTAACAGTAACCGGATTCCGGATTATCACCGTTTGGACCTTTCGCTCAACTACGATTTCAAAAAGAACGACCGGCGCAAGTTTAAACAATCGCTGAACTTCTCCATTTACAATGTTTATGCCCGACGAAATGCCTATTCGGTAACTTTCCGCCAGAACGAGGATAATCCAAACATATCGGAAGCCACCCGTTTATCCATCATTGGCAGTGTCATTCCGTCTATTACCTATAATTTCAACTTTTAATTTTCCCTGGTCATGAAAAACTATATCATAAAAAGCGAATGCAAAGGACTAAAAGCGGCTGGCGGCTGGCGGCTGGCACCTGGCACCTGGCAAAATGGCTTCGGACTTCAGTCTCCAGTCTCCAGTCTCCGGCCTTCGGTTTTCCGACTTCGGTCTTCAGTCTCCAATCTTCGGACTCCATTCTCCGGTCTCCGGTCTTCGGTCTTCGGTCTCCTCTTTTTATTAATTTCCACCATCTTCCTCAGCTCGTGCGAAGATGTGATTGAAGTGAAACTGAACGACGAAAACCTGAATTTATTTGGCGTTGAAGCCAGCATTACCACACAGGACGAACCAACCGTTTTTCTTTACAAAACCCTGAAGGTGGATCAGGATGAAGCCTATCCGGGAGTAAGCGGGGCAGTGGTCACCATTTCTGACAATGTTACTCCTGCAAATTCAATTTCACTGATTGAAGATCAGCAGAAAAAGGGATTTTACCGGGTTCCTCAAAATAAAAGCTATCTGGGAATTGCCGGACGGGAGTATTCCCTGAGCATCCAAACACAGGGAACTACCCTGACCGCCAAAGATAAACTGAGCAAGGTTGAACCGGTTGACTCGATTCAGGTATTTCCTTCGATGCGTGGGAATAAGCTTTTCCTTGGTGTTTTTTCATACGGCAAAGAACCCAAGGGACTGGGCAATTTTTACAAGTGGGATGTCTATATTAATGATACGCTCGTTCATAACGCCGATCGTTTGGCTATCGCCAGCGATGAATTGGTGGATGGGAATTACATTTCGAAACTGGAAATTTATACCGATTTTCACGATCCTAAAAAACAGGAAGACCGCAAAATTAATCTGAACGATAAAATCTATATTAAACAAACCTCCATTTCAGAATTTGCCTATTATTTCTATTTCCAGATGATCAATCAGAGTTCGACAGGTTCGTTATTTAGCGTTCCTTCGGCAAATATTAAAAGCAATTTTACTTCCAGCGACGGGAAACCGGTTTTGGGATTATTTGTTGCCAAAGATGTTTCGGTTTCGAATACGGTGGTGATTGACCAGGCGATGGAGGATCAGTTGAGGAAACCATAACAGATAAGATATTGGCCGTTATTTTAGAATCATTAAGATATTAGCCAATATTTTAGCCGTTAAATTTTTCTCGGTTTCAGAAAAAGGAGTACTGACAGTACTCCTTTTTTAAATAAATGAGGTTAGTCATTGGTGGGATCAGTTTTTACTAAGTCTCCCAGGCATTAAACCGAACATCAAAAAATTACTTTATGTGTATAGGTGCAGAGCACCCAGATATTTGTAGAATGGAAGTTGAATTACAAAAGTAAGGTGCAGCGCACCGTAACTTAATAGATATTACTGTGCGCTGCACCATTGAGAACACCAACACCATTTTTTTTACAAATATTATCGCGACGCTGTCGCTTTCTGATTTAGTTATATAGTAGGTTGCCTTAAAAAATTAGGTTTTAAAACAATTCATTCTTCCGTAAGCAAAATCAATGTATTTATTTAGTCAAATCTTAGCAAGAAACCTTATTTCTGTTTGGAACCCTTAGTACAAAAAATGCACTCCCAATGCCTCAAACCTTATTAAAATCCAGTAGCTACTATAACTTCATGGTTGCAGTGGCGTTTTTTGCTTTCAACGATTCGTAGTTAAACGAAACTTCGCCCTTGCCTTCAATCAGGAATTGATATTCGACTACCCCGTAGCTTGGAATGGCCAGAAACTGAATTTCGGGTTTCTTTTCCTTGTACGTCACTTTATTCAGCCGGTTATCAGTTAATTTTCCCCCGGCAATTACTTTGGCCCCGGTTACTTTTAGCATATCCTGAGTGTGAATTTTTGTTTTTACTGCGTTGGCCGTCATCGACGGCAATCCTTTTTTGTTCTGCAAACGAACCCTAACCTGATAAAGATTTCGGCCAATTTCTTTCTTGTCGAACACTTCCATCGAGATTTCAGGAGTATTTTCGGCTGCCAGAAAAACCACCGAAGCATTGCGGTGGACTAATTCGGGCAACATAAACGGATGTGGCAAACGCGAACTCATTTTAACCCAACCACCTATTTCAACATCACCATACACCGGATGCTGGTACGCTTTCCATTCTTTATACTGCTCACCCTGCACCACATTGTCGTTAAATTTCAGTTGCTCACGCGACTGTTCCGGAGTTCCTCCACGTTGCGGGCTACCCGTGGTGGGTTCGGGTACGGGCAGGGGTTTGGTAACATTTTCGCGATAGGTTTCCTGTTCGCGCTTAAACAATTCGCCAACAAAAGAAAAAGCGCCGTACAGATTATAAAGATGCGAGTCGAAATCACCGTATGTAGAATATAAATCGTACGACGGCTGATAGACATATCCGGGAGTGATTTTGATGGCTTCCTTCCCGATCACATCGTAGGCAGCTAAATCTGAAGGGTCAATTACAATGGACTTATCGGATGGGACGCGTAACCACATACCGCCTGAATTGTGGAAGGCAAAACTAATAATGATGTTTGGGCGGGCGATGATGTACTCATTTATGGCTTTTAGTCCTACTCCTGAAAGGGGAAAATTCCCGGCTCCACTCTGCACATAGTCGGGCCGCCAGTCGTAGCCCCAGTTGCGGTTCGGATCCAGATAACCTTCGGCATCTTCGTTCAGTTTGCCATCCTTATCGTTGTCAATTCCTTCAGAACCCAGCAAGGTGTATTCTCCCTGTTCTCCGGGTTTTATCCTGACCAAAACACGTTTATCTTCCGGATCGGCCTTGTACTGCCCGAATTGATCTTTGATGCGCATCTGGGTAATACTGCCGTCGCCATCTAAATCATCGGGGGCATCTTCGTCCAACAAACCGTCGTTGTCATCATCCTTTGGAACCCGAATGCTTCGTCCCGAACTTGGAGTATTGGCATCGGCAAAAAAGTGATAACGGCCATCCACATTCACCACCGGAATGAGGTAATGAACATTTTTATCAACCACCTTGGTTACCTTTTCATTCTCGCCGTATTTGGTCAGCAACATGTTGGCATAATACAGGCAAACTTCGGCAGCCTGAATTTCATTCCCATGAATGTTCCCATCCACATAAACGCCAGGTTTCGAGAGTTCGGTTCCTGTTTTTGGGTTGTTGATGGTCAGGGCATAAATTTCACGGCCTTCTTCGCTTTTTCCTACCGATTCGAGTTTGGTCAAAGCGGGAAAAGCCTTGTGGAGCACGATCAGCGCCTCATTCACTTCTTCGTAGGTATAGTATCGGTCGAAACGAAGCGGAACTTCAATTTTACCTTTGTCGGCAGCAAAACCGGCAACAATAATTAACACAAGCTGAAAAAATATGATAGTTCGTTTCATGATTAACCTCCGATTTTAATTTGTTTGACTACCGATCCGAAAACTGCCGATTCCAGTTTGACCGAAAGGCTTGCCTTTTTATCCATCCTGACCACCCATTCCAGCTTTTTTACCTGATTCCCACCTATTGTTCCCACTGGTGTACGCTTTAATCCTTCCAGAATTTCAACATCGCCCTCGATGACCAGCACAACCGGAGCGGGTTGTTTGTTTCGTTCACCTATTGAAATGGGATAAGACAGGTAGCCTTTGTTTTCAACATACAGCTCAAGCCGGTAAACACCCGCGCCTAAATCGGTAATTTTTTGATCGGCCAGGATAATTTCAGGTAACTTTTTACTAAGCTGTATCAACCAGGGCAACTGAACCAGCAAAAGGGAGTCAATTTTTTCGGCTTTGGGCGTTGTTTCGAGGAAAGGCGCAAATCCGCCAATCTCCACTTCGCCTAAAGTGGGATGACTGTATTTCTGCCAGGCTACAAACCCTTTTCCGGCCAGAGCTTTATCCGAATATGCCAGCAACGACTTTTCGCGCTCCGAAGGATCTTCACTTTTCGCAGGTTTGGCCGATTTTTTATCTGTTTTCTCCACCGCCTCAGCCGAAACATCCGATTGATCTCCTTTTTTTTCCTCTTTTACCTTTGGCGCCGAAAACAAACTCATACTGAATGACGGAACTCCGAGGTGATAATAGGCCCAAAGTTCAAACGATCCGTCCTTATCAGTAGCGGCTTCGAGGGTTTCGATGCTGAAGTTTTTGCCTTTCAGGTATTTCTTATAGTCTTCCGAAAATTTGGTGTAAAATTTCAGGTCGTCATCAAGCGGATTAACAGCAGCGCCCAATCCAAGAGAACTGATTACCAAAGCTGGTGTGACCTCAACTCCCGCCGGCACACGCGATTTCATCAGTTCAATCACCTCGTTCATAGTAAAAGTCTTGGTAGGGTCAACACCATAGCGGGTAGCCATACGCTCCGGTATTTTGATACTTTCGAGGTTTGCATCTCCTTTGCGGCCAGCCTTGGGAGGAAACAAACAAAAATTGGAAGAACCCAATGTATGAACCATCGCAATGTTCGGCCGATCGAAGATAAATTCCATGATACCATACGTTTCAGGAGATTGTCCTGGCCATAAACCTGCTTCCGGCTTTGATTTTGGGAACAAGTGCGGAAACGAAATTCCGATGTTGATGCCACCTTCGCCGTCTTCGTTGTATTCGCCATCCCCATCGTTATCGGTACCTTCGGTATAAATTTTATACTCGCCACGTTCGTTCTTTTTAGCATCGGCCCGAACCATGATCCGGGGGTCGGTTTTCGAAACAAAATAGCTTCCGGTTAAATCTTTTACACGCATTTGGCTAATCAGGCCGTCACCGTTTAAATCTTCAAAACCGTCTTCGTTGGTTGCCTCGTCCATATCGTTGTTCAGGGCGAAATCGTTGACTGAACGGTCGTATTTTGTTCCTCAAAAAAAACCTTTTGAAGCATCAGGATTTGGTAACGGCAAGATGTACCACTTTCGATTAGTGGTGTATTGGGCCGAGTCGAGCAACATCTTTGCCAGCCTGAGAGCTCCTTCGGTTGCCAGTGGGACATTGCCTTCGAAATTAGCGCCTATAAAAATGGCAGGTACATCTCCTGAATTTTTACCGATTTCGAGGACGGTAACTTGCTCGCCTCCCGGACTGGTTGCCAGCGTATGCAACTGAACCTGGGCGGGATTATTTTGCTGAAATTTTTGCAGGATTTGCTGAACTTCGCTGTTGTTGTGGTATTTGTCGAAAGAAACAGGATTTTGAGCATTTAGCAACTCAACTGATCCCAATAGCAGACACCAAACAAGAATGCGGAGATGGTTTTTGTTCATTGTTGAAGTTTTGGTTTTGAGGTTAAAAGATTAAAAGTCCCCTTGCGAAGACTTCTATCCGCTAAAGTGCAAAACTTTATTTAAAATAACAGCAACGAAATACGAAAAATGTTGAAGGCGGGTGCTTAAACACAACAACCGAATGTGTCGATTTAAGGTTACTGACAGGGTGACTCTGAGTCACCCCGACAGTTTTTCCTGGCAATAACTGTTTACAAAAGAAATAATCGCCCTGCAAATCTAATCCCATCGTAACCCGCTGCCTGAGCCTGTCGAAGCCAAGCCGAAAAAGAAAAAGCTCTGAAAAATCAGGGCTTTTTTTTGCATCATTTTGAAGATTTATACATAATAAATTCATAAATTGCAAAATATATTAAAGGGAGTAACCGTATAAAGCTTCGTTGACAGGAAATTAATAAATTGAAAAGCAACGCTTTATAGGAAGTCCATCGGAAAAATTCCTCTCTGCGTGGAGTTGAGGGACGTTGTTTGTAATTTTAGTTGCGTTCCCAGTTTATATGTGTATTGTAAATGATTAAAATAAAAGATCATATTGTATTCGACCATATTGGTTCTTGGCCAAAGCTAATTATTAAGATAATAATGGAATCGGAGAATTCATTAAAGGAATTTTTAAATGAAGAAAAGAAACGAATTCTCGAACCCGATTTTTTAGTTAGAATTAAATGCCCTCCAAATCCAAATAAAGAAATATGGAATAGTGTTGCCAACAAAATAGAATCAGTATTAAGTGGTAGAAAGTTAGTTGGTATACATTGCACTAAACTAATGGATTATGAAATTGAAGAGATTATTAAAAATGGATTAATGCCATTAGAAAAAAGTTACGCAATTAACAGAGTGAATAAGCTATATAAAAATGGTCTAATTTCCGAAAAGCTGAAAAATGAAATTGCAAATAAATCTGAATTAGAAGAAAATGAAAGAGTAGGTAAAGTATTTACATTTTACAACATATCTACACTTCAATTTGAAGACGGTTTAAGAAAATTTTTCACTTATTGGGGAGGCGAATCAATTTTTCAATATTTGGAAGACTCAAGTGAATTGAGAAAAATTGGTATTCCCTGTATAATATTTATTTCAATGAATATTGAAAACATACCTCAAAATATAAAGTTAGGGGAAAGGTTTTTATGCATATTCTTTAATGATTACTACTGTCCAACAGGTATGGAATTTTCATTTAATAAAAAAATTGATGTACTAAAAGTGATACAACGTGACAACAAGCTATTTAATGACCTTACAAATATTGAATCATGGGATTTAAATGCTGATTAAAAACTGCATACAGCAAAATACTCGCAAGTCGTGTTTAGTTGCTTCGTTGGCAGGAAATTAGTAATCAAGCCAAAGGCGGACAGGTTGAAAAGCAGCTCTTTGCAGGAAGTTCATCGGGAAACTCCCGCCCTGCGTGTATTTGCGAAACGCTTTGGGCACAAGTTAATACTTCAAAACAATGAATTTAACTGAAAATATAGAAGGTAAATATTTATATAAATACCTGCCATTTAATTTATATTCAATACAAAATTTACTTCATCATGAATTTTGGTTAAGTCAACCAGATTTACTTAATGATCCATTTGAAGGAGATTTCATAATCGAAAATTTCGATGAAATTTATTCTAAAAAGTTTTTAGAAGTTCTCTTTAATTTATCAGAATCTATTAAATATTCAAGTTATGTAAATAAAAGCTTAGAAGAAATTTTTGATAATAGGAATTTATTTACAATACGGTTATTTGAATTTTTGAGCGATTATATTTATAAAAATTATGGTACAACCTCATTTTCTAAAAATTGTACTTCACTAAAGATGTGGTCACACTACTCAGATTCACATAAAGGATTTGTAATAATCTATGATAGAAAAAAAATTGAAGAAAGTATAGGTAACGAAAATCTTAAATTAGTTGATGTTACATATAAAGGATTACCAAAATTAGAATTAGATTTTAATTCAAAAAAAATATTTTTTAAAGATGATAGATTACTATTGACTGGAAAATTTAATGAATGGTCTTCAGAAGAAGAAGTGAGATTGATTAAGAAGGTAGGTCTCGAATCTACAAGAGATAGAATTCAAGAATATCCATTAGATAGTCGTTTGGGTATTATTTATGGTTATAGAATGACTGATGAAAATATTAGGACAATTGATCAAATAATATTTTCAAAAGAATTGAAAATTGAGCATTACTATGCAATTAAGAATATTGAAAGAAATAAAATGTTATTAATAACCACACTGCCCCCGTTTGAGCGATAGCGGAAACGAGGGGCAGTCCAGGAGAAGATATTTATGTATTAAAGTTATAAATTGTTTATAATTGATACAATAAAACGTTATATCAATTAAATTTGTATTACACACATATTTATATACCATGAAAAAGTTATTTTTATTCAATTTATTGACATTATCATGGATTTTTTTGTCAGCCCAAGACATCAATATTTCTTTTCGGCCATCATTAGGTAATACACAAATTGATAGTATTTGGGTTACAAACCAAAAAACAAACCAGAAGGTCAAACTCATAGGAAGTGAAGCTCTAGTTTTGACAAAAACAACAGGAATTGAATTTTTGTCTACTTCTGAGAAAAGTTGCATATATCCAAATCCCTGTTATGATAATGCTTCATTATATTTTTCCACCTCAATAAATCAGGAAGTTGAACTAAGGGTCTACAATATTTACGGATATCTTTTAGATTTGAAAAGACAGTATTTAACTCCTGGGCAACATGGTTTTTTAGTTAAGTTTCCGTCTGTCGGTATATATACTATCTCTATTTTAAAAATTAATGGATCCTTGAGTTTTAAAGCTGTTTGCATCGGAACAAAACAGCAGGGATGCAATATAAATTATATGGGAAATGAAAGTCCAATTCAATTAAAGAATGCTTCTGTTGGAAAAATATTAAATTATACAGAGGGTGATATCCTACATTATTCCTCTTTTTCAAACAAAAACAATACTATAATAACAGATTCGCCTAAGGCATCAAAGTTTTATTCTGTTGAGTTTTATAAATGCACTGATTCCGATGAGCAAAATTATCCTATTGTAAAAATTGGGACACAATGGTGGATGGCTAAAAACCTTGCTTACTTACCTTTTGTTTGTTCACCACTTGAAAATTCTAGAACAACTCCATTAAATTATGTAAGTGATTATTCAGGCACTGATATTAATGCAGCTAAAACAACTGCCATGTATAGTAATTATGGTGCTTTATATAATTGGCCAGCAGCTATGTCAGGTTCGATAAACAGTAATACTAATTCTAATGGAGTTAGAGGAATTTGTCCTGCATGCTGGCACCTACCAAGTGAAGAGGAATGGAATATTATGACAAACTATCTGATAAATAATGGATATGCTTATCAGGGCAGTGGAGTGGATATCGCTAAAACACTTGCTGCTGCTGTGATTTGGAAAAGTTACACTTCCGCTGATAGTCCTGGCAATAATCTTTTCAGCAATAATAGCAGTGGATTTTCTGCTTTACCAAGTGGAACCCGTAACAGCAATGGAGGCATGTCAAATTTCGGCAACAATTGTAGTTGGTGGACCTCCACAGAGTCTGGGTCAATGTATGCTGGGCAACGATCCTTATTTTATTCTGATCCAAATATTTCCATTGGTTTCACTAGTAAAGATTTTGGAAAAAGCATTCGTTGTATAAGGGATATTTCACCTGTTAGCAATAATGCTTCACTACCAAAAGTCAATACAAGTCCAATTATAGACATTACAAGTAATATGGCAAAAAGTGGCGGATTTGTTAATTTTGATGGTGACACAACAATTACAGCAAGAGGCGTTTGTTGGAACATAAATCCAAATCCTTCTATTGCCAATTGTAAAACATTGAATGGAACTGGTGTTGGAAATTTTACCAGCGATATTAATGGGTTGACTGCAATAACACAATACTATCTACGTGCGTACGCAACAAATAGCGAAGGAACTACTTATGGTAATCAGATCATCTTTTCTACCCTTAGTAGTAATGACACAAAAACCTTAACAGATATTGATGGAAATATTTATACGACAATTTCTATAGGGACACAGGTTTGGATGGCTGAAAATCTTAAAACAACAAAATACCGTGATGGAACTGCAATTTCGAATATAATGGATAATCCTTCTTGGAAAGCTTCCACTTTAGGTGCATATTGCTGGTATAATAACGATGCAATTAGCTATAAAAATCCTTATGGCGCTCTTTATAACTGGTTTGCAGTTAATACTGGGAAGTTATGCCCAGTTGGTTGGCACATACCTAGTGTTGCTGAATGGACAATACTTGAAAATTGCTTAATTGCAAATGGTTTTAATTTTGATGGAACAACAACTGGTAATAAAATAGCTAAATCATTGGCTGCAACAATGAATTGGAATTTGTCAACCGAACCAGGCTCTGTGGGTAATAATGATTACAGTATTTATCGCAATAAAACTGCTTTTTCTGCGTATCCAAGTGGTTATCGAATGGGTGATGGCACTTTTACATATTTTGGCAATTACTGTGGATGGTGGTCATCTACAACAGATAATGTTTGCTGCGCCTCGTTTAGGCTTTTGAATTATGAAT
>PNOH01000075.1 GCA_013824715.1 Odoribacter sp.
TGTGGATTTTTGTAGGCTGGCTCTCCAATTAATTTTGAGCCAATTGCACATTGAGCAGACTGGATTCTTGTCAAGGGCTCCTTCGACAGGCTCAGAAACCATTCTCCGACAATCTTGATTTCTTTGGTAATAAACGAAGGGAGCTTGTATACCCTTGACTTTTCCGGGATGCGGAAATAAATTTGCGGTAGAAATTGAGTGAGATAGATACCTTCTTTGTACTTGGTTGGAAAAAAAAGAAAACCCGCAATTTAGCGGGTTGTATAAATTTCAGAAATCAGAAAATTACTTCTTAATTAGTTGAAAAACAATTGAATGTTTTAATCTGTACTATTTTTAACAAATGTTTTTGGGTCAATAATTGGTAAAAATGCGGTGTGTAAAAATGTACCTTTAAATTGTGAAAACATGATTCCTCTTACAGTAGAAAGAGATATTGAATTCAATGTTATCAACATAGTATCCGGGAATGAAACTTGTTGAGATCCAACAATTAAAAAATCTTCAAAATTCGCAATTTCATAAATACAACTTGCCTTTATGGATGCAAGCCGGGTTTCGTTATCTTCATGTATAATGTCAACAGTGGTAACTACAATAATCAACTTATTTTCATTATTAATCTGATGCTCAAGTCCAATATTAAAATGAAACGTTGTTTGAACGGGTAAAGGTTGTTTGAGATGGTTTAGTTTAACGTCTAACAGCTCAATCCCTTTTAGTAGAAAAGAGAATTGTTGCTCCTTTATTGTATCTTTCATGTCAAATATTTTCTATTAATTATAACTGCTCACAGAATATTGACGAGATTTTACTCCCTGATATAAATCAACAAAGGAATTGCCTGTATAAAAGCTGGCAAAAGGTGAACATTCAGTGGATATAACTTTTTCGCTAACAACAACATGAAACCTAATAATTTGATTTATAGGAGCATCTTTAAGGGTTACTAATCCAATATTTAATACTCTTTCAATGTCAAAAAGAGTGTCTGAATTAAAATTATGGGTTCCACTTAACCATTTAGTTACCTCCGAAGGATGCTTTTGCAAGGCTTCTGCAAGGTGTTTCTTTTTCCAGCCTTTTGCTTTAATGCCATCATCAATTCTTGCAGCGAGTAACATTCTTTTTGTTGTTTTTTCAGCCTCTTCGGGTGTTATCTCCGCAAAGATTTCATCTAAAATAGCACTGCTGTATAATTCTGCTTTACTCATCTTCTTCATCATTAAAAATTAAATTACCTTCAAAATCCATGTAGTCATCAGTGAAAGAGATTTCATCGTCAGCCATTCGTCGTTTAATATCTGAAGAAATCTGACGTAATAAGTAATTCTCATCCTGAAGCTTTGTGTTTTCCTGAAAGGAAGCCATTCCTTTTGGTTTATAACCACCACCGCCCAGAATCACAATCAAAGAACCATATCGGATACAATACAAACGTAAATTGGAATCGGGGACATCAAACAATGCGCAAACTCCATCACCCGGGATACCTTCTTTGAACCTGAAAAACTTTTCCCTTGCACCAGTGTAGTGTCCTATGGTATTTAAACGTGCGGTGATGTCTTTTAGTTCACTTAAAAATAAATTTTTATTTTCTTCCAGGAATCGGTCAAATAGTGTTTTTTGTTCATCTTCTATAAAGATTGAATATATAGAGGCCTGATGGCCACTAAATTTATTCAATTTAACTAACTTGTATTTCATTTGAAACAGGGTTTGCAAATATATTTAAATTTACTTTAAAGTAAATATTATATCTTACTTTTTTTAAATATTTAAATAAACGTCAATATTCCTTGATTTAAAGATAATAATCCTCGTCTAAGATATTGAATACTCTTTACATTTTGTGTTATTTCCGGCTCTGACACCACCCTCATTTCCTCTCCCAATTCATAGATAGCGATTCTATTGCCATTCAATTTCTTTTGAATTAAATGGTGAATCTTCACCATTTTTATAAAATTCTAATTTTGCCTTACCTTTCCCATTAAAAAGAATAACCATTTCACCATTTCGTTTACTTTTCAATTGAAACACTTGGGATTTTGTCTCTTGATTAAATGTATCGACAACCCATCCGTCATTATTAAACACTGGCATTAACCAAGTATTATTGAATCCTGATTGATCGAAAGAGAGGTTTTGAAATGTAACTTTGAGATCAAAATTGTTTGGAGTATTTGCACATAAATTATATTGAAGATCTGAAGTTAACTGATTAATTGTTTTATGTAAGACATTTAAGCCTATCAAACCCTTCTCTGGAAATTGCGGTAAAAATTCCTGTTTGATCTTCTCTCTAACTTGGGTACAAAAGGGTTCTAATGAAGCTCTAAGGTTCGTATGTTCAGAATCAAACGTCCCATATGTAATTCCCAGTAAATCAGTAGGAAGATGAGTTGATGCTTTCCCTCTCGGTACAACGAAATAAACACAATTCCTCCCTAACTTGCCGAAGAATAGACCCAATTCAAAAATAACATTATCTCTTACAACATTTATTTTAGAATTTCTTGTCTGCAAAACATCCTCTGGATATAAGACAAATATTGCAAAGTCAAATGACTCAAGCGAATCGATAAGGTTTTCTAGATTTGACTTTGATAATTCAAATGTTCCTTGACTCCATATTTCAGAGTAGCAATCATACTCCAAATTCGCCTGTATTGCTCTTGCAACATCTAATTTTTCTACTGATGATCCGACAAAAATTTTTGGTTTCATTGTTTTATTGTTGTTTAATGCATTTCTGTTGAGACAAGATGTATTATTTGACCATTTCGTTGTTCGATTATTATTTATCTACTCCCCGGTTCCGCGGCCATCCTCATTTCCTCTTCTATTTTATAGCTGGCTTTGTTCTCTGCGCTATCGCCAACCTTTACCTGCCCATTCATCAACATGGGCAGTAGCCAGTCGCGGAGTTCGGCGAGTTGTTGATTTTCAATCTCGTTAATCATTTTCCTTTTAAAAATGGGGGCAATTATTTTTTCAAGTTCTACTGTTAACTCCTTTGGTGGAATTGCGATTCTACTCTGCTGCAAATGCTCTTGTGTGATATGTCCCATCGTTGTTTTGCGATTCTCAGCCATCATTTTGAAGTGTTGCAAATAATTTAATAGCTGATAGTAATAGAAAGATTTAGGGTATTTATCAGAAGTAACTTTGAAAATATGTTGATTAAGAGCTCCTTTACCACCAGTCCAAATTTGTACTTCAAGGGAAGCTGACCAAGAAAACAAAACATCGCCATTTTCAATTATTAATTTCTTAGGGATGGTTGAACGGACCAATTCGGTATCCGAGGAAAAACCGCCATGCATTTCCCTAATTTTAATAACTTTAAGAAAATCATTCCCGGTTGGACGAAATTTTTGACAAGGTAAACCATTCGTATATTCAGCAATGTCTAAAAGAGTTCCAACTTCCCATCCTTCAGGAATCTCCCTTTTCAACTCTTCATTCCAAACCATTTTGCCGCCACTTGCTTTGTATGGAGTGCCGTTTTTATCCGGGAAATCGAACTGCACAAACCAATAGTCGTAAAGCGTTTTGGCCATGGCTTCCAACTCGGCATTGATGCGGTTGTTGAGTTCTATTTTGGAATCGAGGCAAGAAAGAACTTCAACAACTTTATCTTGATAATTCTTTTTAGGAATTCTAAATTTTAATGAAGTCAGATATTCAATATTTATGTTGTCTTGGATACTACCTGATGCAGAATTTTGAATTGATTTTTTTATGTAGGTAAATACATAGTGCATAAACATTTCAGATGATTCTTTTGGATAAGCATTAAACCCAACTACGCTATCGGGGAAGCACATAGGATAACCAAGTAATGCAGTTTCTGCAATGTTTGCAGCAATAGTAATACACAAAGTATTTTCACTCCAAAGTTTGCTCTGTTTTAATCCAAATTCATTATACATAGCTGAATGTCTTCGAATATATAAATTAGCAGACGTGATCTCGCCAGTTTGAACTAAAGGGTAGGTGCCATCGTTAAACAATTTCTTGTCATTTCTAGGTCTATGCTTAGATTTTCCTCTTCTAAATTCACCTAATTGATTAAGCGATTTGATATCCCAGCTATTATTGTATTTTGAATCGTTATAAATCATATTTCAACTCCTCTAACTGTTTTTGAATTTCTGCTTCCAGCACTTTCGATTTTTCAAAAAGTTTGTTTAGATTCGATTTATAGCCGCATAGTTTGGCGGTAAATTCATCCGGAGTAATGTCGGTATATTCAATTTTTACATCAAAGTATTGACCTGCACTGAAGGAATAATTCTTCTCTGAAATCTCGCTGTAAGTAAGCGCTACAGCGAAATCTTCGACCGATAGGCGATTGTGAAAGGTATTTACAATTTTTTCAATGTCATCGATGTTTAATTTGGTGCGTTGGGTTCCATCTTCTATCACTGTGGTTCCCAGTTTTGAAGCATCAATCAATACCACTTTGCCATCTGCATTTTGTTTGTCGAGAAACAGTACCGATACATTGGTGCCGGTGGTAGCAAAGATATTGGAAGGCATGGAAACCACGCCACGGATCATTTTGCCAGTTACCAAATGTTCCCGAATTTTCTTTTCAATGCCATTGCCAGCAGTAATAAAGCCTGTGGGTACGACCACTGCCGCTTTCCCTTTTGCCGACAACGAGTTAATAATGTGTTGGATAAAAAGCAGGTAAATAGCCATTTTATCCTTATCTTTTTTTGGTATGTTAGGTACCCCTGCAAAAAAGCGGGTTTTTTGGTCAATCAATTTGGGCTGTGTATCCGAAAAATCGAGTTTAAAAGGTGGATTGCTAACGATGTAATCGAACTTTTGCAACCTTCCATCGGGTGTTTTATGATATGGAGAAACCAGGGTGTCGCCCTGAATAATGTTCGGAATGGAATGTACCAGGTTATTCAAAATCAGGTTAAGCAGAAGCATTTTACTCGATTTCTGGTTAATATCCTGACTGAAAATGGTACAACGGTTTTCACCAATGGCATGGGCAATAGCCATCAATAAAGTACCTGAACCCGCCGAAGGGTCGCAACATGACACGTCGGAAATATTTTCACCTTCTTTCACCAGAAGCTGAGCCATAATGGAAGCTACGGAATGAGGCGTGAAATATTCGGCATACTTGCCACCGCCATCTTTGTTGTAATCTTTAATCAGGTATTCAAAAATGGTGGAGAAGAAGTCGTATTTCTGAGCAAAAACCTTTTCGAAGTTGAAGTTTGCAAGTCTTGATACCAATGCGCGGGCAAACTCGTCGCGTTTCATTGTATCGGGAATGTATATTGTGATGTTTTCAAACAACGTGAGCTTTGTTTCGCTTTCAGTTTTCATCGAAAATATTTCGGAGTTGTAATTGGCAATATCAACCATTGTGGCATCGAAAAGGGTTGAAAAATCTCCTTTAAGCTGTTGGTTCCACATATTGCTGATGAAATGCTCGCGTTTGAGCTTTGGACTATCGGGAGGTAAAAAAGAAAGCAAATCTTCGTATTCTTCATCAGTAAAATCTTTCAGGGCATCTTCCCATTTATCGGCTGATTTCAGACGTATACGATAATTCGGTTCTTCAACATTCTTTACTTCATACCCGAATTTATCGTTCAGAAATTTATAGAGAAATATCTGGGTAATAATTTTATACTCATTGCCATCATTACCAAGGCCATAAGAGGCACAAGTGGTTTTGAGGTCGTCAATTAGTTTTTTTGTTTGAATTTCAATTGTTGAAGTGGTCATATCTAAAAAAGTGTTATGCAAGTCCGTAATTATTTTGGGGTGTTTCAGCAGCTATCCTTTGAGGCATTCCCGGTATAATATATTCGTATCCTGCTTGCTGGTTGTGGTATTGTAAAAGATATTCATTTGAAATCTGAGCCGTTATAAATTGTTTTTCTTCTACGGTTGCCCTGATGTTCAAGTTAGATAAGCTGAGGCTTATCAATTGTAGTACTGTTTGTTCAAAATAGGGGTCGTTACGAAGGACTCCACTGTTGAGCAGCACTTTTTCGTCAACCTTTTGTTTGATCGAATTTAAATTGTCGCAAACTTCTGACTCGCGTATTGAAATTAACCCGTGTTGTACCACCCGTTTGTGTGCACGGGCAAATTTCTCATCATTGTTGTACATCTGTTTTAATTGGTTATTCCGACGGTTAATTTCACGAATTTTTTCCATCACACTGTCCATGTATCCAATACGTTCCCTGGCTTCTGCGGCAGAGGCCGGTTCAATGTTTTTATCCTTGAAATATTCGCGAAAAACTTTTGCCAAAGAAATAAATTCTTCGGCAGTTTGATCAAAGTTTTTGTTGAACTCGCCCCATGTACGTTGCCAGGCTTCTGTATAATCATCGCTTAGCATCCGCAATTCCTCTTCCTTCACTTTCGTGAAAGAGAAAGTAATCGTTGCCATCGCTTCGTTGATTATTCCGTTTACTGCATCCTGATTTTGTAATGAACTTTTAAGGTTCACGGTATCGAGCCGATGCGAAACTTCATTGAAAAGGTCATTTACTTTGGTAATTGCTAACTTTGTGAATTGTTCTTTCAATTCCGGATCTCCAAAAGTACGAACCACGTTCGCCAGACTTTTAGCCTGTTCGAGTGATTTTTTAATAGTTAGGAGTTTTTCCCGATCATCAATTTCATTCATTTGCCGTGAAAACTCTTCTGCGTTGTTGCAATTATAGCCAAAAAGAACTTCTTTTATGTCCTTCATTTGTTCTATAATTTCTTCGTTACTTTCGAATAAACCAGAATAGGTATCAATATTCTCTTCGCCAACTTCTTTTTTCAATTCTTTTAAATAGGCTTCATTGGTGGCATCAAAAGCATCTTTTATATCTGCAAAATCGACGATGTAACCGTATTTGAAATTATTGTAAGGGCGATTGACACGGGTAAGAGCCTGTAAAAGGTTATGGTCTTTTATCTTCCGGCCAAGATAGAGCTTTTTCAATCGTGGAGAATCGAAGCCAGTAAGCAACATGATATTAACAATCAATATGTCAACTGAAGCTTTTTTCTTGAAATCTTCAATGTAACCTTTGCGGGTCTCTTTATCGTCTTCGTCGTGCAAAATCAACGCACCTTGCAGGTGGTGCTGGCTTTGTTTATCGTTGAAAATTTGAAACATTACCCTGGCCTGTGGATTTGAATCACATACAATCATTCCGGCAATTGATTGGTCGCCAAAATAGGTACGGCTTTTTATCAAATCAGCTGTGATATAATCGAGCAAAGCTTCTACATAACGTGGATCTGCTATAATGCGCTCTTTCTTGATGTCACTGCGTTTCAATTGAACCTCTTCCAGCACCTTTTCGATCTCCATCCGATAATTGCTTTCAATATCCTCACGCATTAATTTCAAGGTGTACCCATCGGCAATGGACTGGTTGTAATAATATGTGTCAATGTAATCGCCGAATACTTTGCATGAGTTTTTTTCTTCCCCAATGAGTGGCGTACCTGTTAAGGCAATCTTTATGGCATCGCGGTCAGAATCAAACAAATTGGCGAGAAAACAACCATCGGGTTTGTAGCCCCGGTGCGCTTCATCCAGAAAATAGATGCGTTGAAGGTTAATGGCATATTCATCCATTTTCACTTTGTGCTGATCTTCCTTGAACTTCTGGATATTGACTACTGTAATTTCCAATTTTCCCTGTTGGTTAAAAATGGAAGTTTGGGAACGAAACTGTTTCATCAATTCTTCCCGGTCGCTCACCGTATTTACTGTTAGCCCACGTTCTTCAAATTCAATCTTAGCTTGTGTCAGCAAGTCAATCCGATCAACAATAAAGTAAAATTTAGGAACTATCGGATTGGGCAAAGATGCATAATAATCGGTCAGATGTTTTACATTATAAAAAGCCAGAGCGGTTTTTCCACTGCCTTGTGTGTGCCAGATAATACCGGATTTCACCCCTTCCGATAATTTTTGCTTAATTGCAAACGTGGCAAACATTTGCTGATAACGCATAATATGCTTTTGCAACTCCAGAACATCCACTCCTTCAATTTCTTTTTTTGTATCCACATAAGCAATGGAATAGCGTAAGGCGAAAAGGAACCTTTCTTTACTGAACAAAGAGGTTATTACCCGATTAGTTGGGGTGTTTACGCTTATATTCGTTTTGTATTCGGGTGTATGTTTTATAACCGTTGAATTATTATCGGTTAAAATAAAATTCTCGGTTGATTCTGGTATGGTTAGATAGGTGAAATCCTTGTAAAAATTGGGTTTACCTTCCTCATTTTTAGCTGTCTTCTCTCTGAAACAATTGAATGTGGCTTCATTTTTTGCATTTGTACTATAGAATGCACCTTGAATCGGAACGATTGAATCATGATCGTATTCCATATTGTTTGAGAAAAGCATAACCTGAGACAGGTTTAGGAAACGCCGGAACTTTCTGTTTTTAAAACGTACGTTGATGCGGTCACGTTCTTTAAGCACACCTTCTTTGTTATTCGGCTTTTTTACCTCAATAATAGCTAATGGTAACCCATTTATATACAGCGTGATATCCGGGCGAAATTCATCTTCGCCATTCTTACAGGTTAATTCAGTAGTACAATCAAAGTCGTTGTTTTCTATGTGTTCAAAATCAATCAGCTTAATTCCGGAATTGGCTGAAACTATGTGGTAGAATTCCCTTCCCAGATCATCGTTATCCAATACAATTTTGAGTTTGTCGAAAAACTGATCGATTTCTATTGATTTGAGCAAAGGGTTAAATTGACGAAGCTTGCTTTTCAATACATCAACATTAATATTAGTATCTGGGTCGCAAACTTGTTTCAGTTTTTTTTCGGAAATATAATTATAACCCAATTTGCACAAATGCACCAATGCTGGAAGTTTTACTCGGGAGTTTTCGTTAAAGGCCATAGGTTTAGTTGGTTATATCTAGGTTGGATTTTTTTCAAGCTTTAGGACGCAAGTTACAACAACTAAAGAAATAAAGCTCTATTGCTAATTGCATTTTATGGCCAAGATTCTTACAATTGCAAAAGAGGCTTTCGCCTCTTTGCAACTCTTTTAAGTTGTTACGGTTAATTCCCGTAACAACTCTTGTAAGCTTCATATTCGAAGTTGACCAATTCCTGATCGAGATCTTCTGCTGCGCCCTCGAAATAAACTGTTTCCAGATAATTTACGAAAGCATCCCATACGATGTTAGTGTCCTGATTCTTTGCGGCTGATTTTAAAGAGTAAGTTTTCATACGATAGTTTTGTTAAAAATTTGCGCAGTTACGAGGGGAACCATCAGGAATACACAAGGAGGAACTGGAATACCGTGGTTCGACAGGCTCACCAACCGGATGACATGTATGAAAGAGGATATGCCGGGAAAATCCTTTTGTACACCTGCTCCGCAGTTCAGGATGGAGACCATTTCTTAGCGTAAGATTTTGCTACAAAACAAGGGATGGAAGTTTACACAATTAGCCAGCAAAGGAGCTTGGAGACTCCGGATGGGAAGATGCCAGAATTAGCAACAGGTTACGAGTGGTGCAGTATTGGTTGGAATTGGCTGAATATGAAGCATTATTTTAAATTGGCAGATCTCGACATTCGTCGGGATGACTTGGATTAAGGGTGACGGCGACACAAAAAAAAGCCATTTCGGCTTTCTTTTGGATTCTGCTAGAAGGGAAGGTCATCGTTGTCAGGTTTTGCTTGTTTTTTTCGCGATGGCTTTTGTGCTTTTTTTTGTTCTTCAGGGCCATAATTCTGGGTTGGAATGGCTGCTGAAACTTTAGTCTGATAATAACAAGTGTGAGTCCGACCGAATTTGTCTTCTTGTTTCAGTTTAGCCACCTCAAATGAGAGGTACTTTACTCCGTTCTTTTCGAACACTGCGGCTTCAAGGCCTTCTACTGGTAATACAATTCTCACGATGTCCAGGTTTTCTACCTGAGTTCCTTTTCCGATGTAATGTTTTTCAAAAGTTGTCATAATGTTGAATTTTAAGTTATAAAAAATTTATACATGATTAACTATTCTGATGAAGGGTGGCAAGGGAGGAACTGGAATACCGGATAGCAGAGAGGATATGCCGGGAAAATCCCTTGACGGGTTTCCTTCCATCTAAGAATAAATCTTTGTAGATAATTTTGGACTAACGGCTCAACATTCTGTCAACCGTAGAAAATTTACTCCGGCCAAAGGATTACTCAGGTTAACCGGGAGATTGGGTTAGTATTGTTACCAGTGAAGGGTTTTGTGATGCGTGTTTGGGGTTACGGATAGTACCGGATTGAGGCTGTGCTAACGAAAGGAGATGATCGGCAACTAAACGTTATTCAGATTAAAGCAGCAACTATTCCCAGGATGATACCTGAAACAAAAAGCCCAAAAAAAGGAAACAGGCTGTCTGGATGTTGGCCTTTCCAGCAGAACCCATAAGCCGAAAGGCTACTTGGGGAGCTTCACCTGATCGGGCTTTAGCTTTTGCCCGATGGGATTTAAAATTTGTCCGGTTGTTTGACCGGAATATATATGACTGGAAACAGGATAACCATTCATGGTTTCGTCCGGAAAAGTATGAAGAAATGGAAGGATTTGAGCCATGCGTTTATTTAAATCGAGCCAATCGAATACTTTATTTTTGGTTAGGATTGCTGGCATATGATCGATTCCAATTCGCTTGAGCATTGGATTCGATTCTGCTGTGATGATGGTAAACCCAGTTAGAAATTTATCAGTTAGTTGATCTTTCCAATGATCATAGATACCTGCAATTGCAAACGGGCGTTCATGATTTTGCATGTGAATCAGATAAATTCGATTATCCGGAGATGTAACCAGGAAGGCATCAACCATTACCACGCAACGAAATGCGTTTAATGATTGAATCAATTGACGATTGATGAAAATATTCATGAGCCGGTCGTACTCCATATCATCATCCTCTTTTTCGAAATCATCAGTTCTTAAATTCAGAAGATCGGTTCGCGTTTTAGACCGATGAGAGGTAAAACCAAAATTCATGGATTGCAAAGTCCGGGGATTTTTCGATGTTATAACCCATGCCTGATCTCCTCCGGAAAGTATTGAAGGGCTTATTATGGGCAGGCACAATTCATTTGATTTGATGCCATATCGTTGTTTTACATCCTCAATCGTACTTACTATGACCAGATTTTCGCTCATGATTATATTTTAATCAAATTATTTGATTAAAATATAATCATATTTTCTGAACGAACAAAAAAGGGGTGCGTTAGCACCCCCTTTGGTTAAATTTGTTCTTCAACGTCGCGTATTTTCACATCCAGTGTCCGTTTCATTTCATCGATAACAGAGGTGATCACTGCTGAGTTGGAAGTTTTGAACTCATTGCCGTTTGAATCCCGCAAACTGATCACAGAACTGAGAGAATCAGCTCCGATCTGGAAGGTTTGCAACTTGCGCCGTGAATCGTTCAAGGTCTTCCAACGGTCGATCAACAATGACAAATCTTCCACCCGTTGAATCCTTTCATCAAGAGTCAACTTCCGTGGTGCTTCGACTTCGTCTTTCACAATGGTCAAAACTGGAGCAACTTCTACAACTTCAACTACTTCAGCAACTGGTGCTGTTTTTTCTGCAACATTAGATTTACCCATGATATTTTGTCCATGCCCTTGGATCTTATTTTGGCTTCTGGCTCGCCGGTTAAAATTAAATTACGGGTAATCACAATTGAGCCAGGTGGATTCTAGTCAATGGGCGAATGTCATAAAACCTAACGCCCTTCGACTGTTTCACGCTCAGGGAACGTTAGGTTTTTGAACGAGTGCAAAGCAAGCTTTTCATTTCCCTTCCGGAAGGAGAAAAGCTCCCTTTACTTTTCCGGCTGGCGATCAATACCTTCACCCGATAATTTGAGTGTAACAAGAATTTCTCCGTCCATTCCGGAAAGCCTGATTGTTTTAAAAGCGACCAAAAAAAGGGCGAAAGCCCTTCCCTTTATTAGTAAGCACATGGACCCGTTCCATTCATCATGTCTTCGTCGGCTGCTTCTGATCTAAATTGGCTGTATGGACCTTCGCCACATTTTTCACAATACGCCTTTCGGTCTGACGGCCAATAATAGATACTCGTGCCTTTTTTAATTGTACAGCCACATTTTGAACATGAGGAAGAAAACTTTGCAGTAATCATTCGTGGATCGTTTTTGTAAGTCATAGTAGTTTGCCTGTGCCCTCAGGACTTATATAGGCATCTGGCTCGCCTGTTAATTTGAGCAGGTAACAGTTTGAGCCATCCGGATTATAGTCAATGGGCGAATGTCAGTTTTGCGGCGAAGCAAGAAAGTGACCAAGTGAGAAGCAAGCTTTTCATTTCCCTTTCGGAAGGAGAAAAGCTCCCTTTACTTTTCCGGGTGGTGATCAATAACTTTGGCCCAAATTACAGGAAGAATAATACCATCTATGAACTATGGTGAGCCTGATGGTGTTTGAGAAAATGGAATTTTTGGAGGTTTTCTAAAAAAAAAGGGGATTTTACATCCCCTTTTTTTACGATGCAATTGATACCGATAAATGTTCCCCTTTTGAAACATCAACTGTTTTTAAATAAGCATCCTTGATTTGATTGGTCAACTGATCTGATTCCAGATCTGCTGATTCGATTACCCGAAACCAACTCCAAAACACCTCGAAAACTTCGTTATCTGATTCGATTTCTGAATCTTCCAAAGAATCAACATATTCACGGTCATACCACAGAACAATTTCCTGATAATCGCCAAAGTCATGATGAAATGTTTTGACAGAGTAGTACGACAATGTTTTGAATTTCTGCGGAATGGGAAAATTGTTATGGAAGTAATTCAACAATACCCGCATTTCAACTGTAAGTTTTTCGTAAAATGCTGAATCACCCATTTGGGCAAATCCATTTGAACCTAAGACTAAATAATCCATGATAAATTGATTTAATTTGATTAATCGTTTAATAACTAAATGTTTGATGAAATCCATTGTTTGAAAGCCTGTTCAGTAGTCAGATCTCCGTTTACCCATATCCGATGGATTTCAGAAATAATTTCCCAGGCATGTTCGTCCTGAGCGAAGAATCCTTCTTCCGGATCAAAAACTTCAACAGTTCCATGCGAAGTATCAATAACTCCGCAGCTATATTTTCCACTGATCCAACTTTCGTTTAAAGTAATATCCATGATAGTTTGATTTAAGTTGATTAATCGTAATGCAAAAATTGATGATGTTCTAATTTCCAATGAGCTGGAAGCATACTCACAATTTCGTTGTAGCTTTCTGTCAGCTCGAATAACCACGGACGTTCCAGTATTGCTCCTTTTTCATCCAGATAAGGACCCAGTGTCCACAGCATTCCGTTTAATAACCGATCTGTTGTTTGTATATCTAATTCAATCATAGGTAAATTGCTGATGCCTTTCAGACTTGTAAGGGTTTCAAGCACACCCGGTTATTGATTTATTCTACTGAAGTAATTACAAGTTTGCCGTTAGAGACAGCAACCTGTATGAGTTTTGTAGGATGGAACCCAGCTTCCTGAAGCCAGTTTCCGGTTAGTGTAAGCTTGGGAACTACTTTGGGAAACTTTGCATATTTTCCTTGCCTGTAATTGGGCTGAAGTTTGATGATCCGTGTCATGATTAATCCTCTGATGGTTTCATGATAAAAATGGCCGGTGACGGATCGTCGAAATCCTGCGCCTGAATAACCGATTTGAGAGTAACCAGCCGCATATTCCTGACACCATCCAAGTCAGGATCCAACTTTTCGTTTGCTTCCCAATCTCCTTTGTCAGCAAGC
>PNOH01000076.1 GCA_013824715.1 Odoribacter sp.
CTGCTGATGTTTCAACAGTTACAGACATTGGGCGTGACGCAATTTGCCTGCAGTTTTAATATTTGGGATGATGACCGGAAAGCGTCAACCTGCTGGGGGGCAAGGGAAGATGCTCTTGCGCCACCATTTAAAACACCCAGTTCTAAAGATATTTTTGTTCATATCCTTGAGGCTGCACAAAGAGGAGAATCTTTATTTGTGATAGAACAGGCTGGTCAGGAACTGGAAGCTCATTACAGGTATCTGACTTCTATCCCGGAAGTTAAAGCCATTGTTGAAGATTTGTCGAAGATTGGCCGCTCGTTTCCAACATTTCAAATTGTCCATTGTGCTTTTTTTTCACAGGGCTACCTGATGTTTATTACTTACGAATCGGTACCGGAATCGTATGATATTTTCATACGTTTCGCCAAAGTCTTTGAACAAACCTACACCCGATTCCTTGATCTTCAAAAAGCCGAAGCGCAGGCAAGAGAGGCACAAATTGAAGCAGCGTTGGAAAGAGTAAGAAGCCGCTCCATGGGTATGCAGAAAGGTGATGAACTCCGCGAAGTTATCCAGGTCATCTACGAACAATTCGTTCATTTAAATATACAAATTAACACGGTTGGTTTTCTTATGGATTATAGGGAAAGTGATGATTTGAACTTTTGGATAGCTAACAAGATGGGCGCTCCCACCAAACAACAGTATCCTTATTTTGATTCTCCACATTGGAATCTTCTTATTGAAGCAAAACAAAAAGGGTTGGATTTTTTTGCTGACACCTTAACCTTTGAAGAAAAAAACAAATTCTTTCAACAGATTTTTGGATATGTCTCCGGCATGCCGGAAGAAGCAAAAGATTTTTTTTATAGCAGCCCGGGATGGGCATCCTCGAGTGTGCTGCTGAAGAATGTTTGCTTGTTTATTGATAATCTTGATGGTATTCCCTTCGCAGATGCAGAGAATTCCATACTCAGGCGGTTTGGTAAGGCCTTCCAACAAACCTACACACGTTTCAAGGACCTGGAACAAGCCGAAGCACAGGCAAGAGAAGCACAGATAGAAGCGGCATTGGAAAAAGTACGCAGCCGTTCAATGGGCATGCAAAAAAGTGATGAACTCCGCGATGTCATTCAGGTGATATTTGAACAATTGATTCATTTAGATTTCAACATTGATGGTGCAGGATTTGGCGTGGACTTTAGGGAAAGTGATGATTGGAATCTCTGGGTAGCCGACCGTTACCTTCCATATCCTAACAATATATATATTCCTTATTTTGATCATCCCTATAGTAATGCAATTATTGAAGCCAAGAACAATGGTGTTGAATTATTAGTGTACAGCCTGACATTCGAAGAAAAAAATAAAATGTGGGATCATGTTTTTAAATATGCACCTGCACCACAGGAAGCAAAAGAATCGGTTTACAGTTCTCCCGGTTTTGCAGTGACTGATGTGCTTTTGAAAAATGTCGATCTTTTTATAGAAAATTATGCAGGCATGCCTTACACAGATGCAGAGAATGCTACACTCATGCGGTTTGGCAAAGTGTTTGAACAAGTTTACACTCGTTTTAAAGACTTAAAACAGGCAGAAGCCCAGGCACGTGAAGCACAGATAGAATCGGCACTGGAAAGAGTAAGAAGCCGTTCCATGGGAATGCAGCATAGTTATGAATTGACTAGTACAGCCTCTTTATTATTTCAGCAGATTCAAACCTTAGGCGTACCGCCCTGGAGTTGTGGTTTTAATATTTGGGAGCAGGGCGATTCTGTTTTTACCTCCTACATGGGTGGTGGTTCTGAAAGCTTTGTTCTGGAAGCATACAAAATTCCGCTCACGGAAGAAGCCACGTTCATCCACTTTCAGGAATCGAGGGACAGGGGGGACAAGCTTTTTATTGATGTGTTGGAAGGAGAAAGGTTGGAAACACACTACCGGTATTTCTTTTCACTTCCGGGTATTAAGGAAATCTTCGAAAAAGCAGCCCAGGACGGTCTCCCACTGCCAACTTTTCAAATAAACCATCTTGCCAATTTCTCGCATGGCAACCTCATGTTCATTACCTATGAGCCTTGTCCTGAAGCGCATGATATTTTCATACGTTTCGCCAAAGTCTTCGAACAAACCTATACCCGCTTCCTCGACCTCCATAAAGCAGAAGCACAGGCAAGAGAAGCACATATTGAAGCGGCTTTGGAACGGGTGCGTTCAAGAACAATGGCCATGCAGCGAAGTGAGGAATTGGGAGATGTGGCCGAAATATTATTTAAACAGGTTCAGGAACTCGGAATTCAGCCGTGGACAACCGGTTTTAATATCTGGAACGAAGGAAATGACTCCTATGTCGATTGGATAACAAATCCTACAGGAGGATTCGTGGAACCCTACACCGTTGATCTTACAACACATCCTTTTTTCCGTGAAATTAGCGAAGCAAAAAAAAGAGGAGAGGATTTTCATGCATTCGAAATATCCGGAGAACCACTCGCCGAAAGCTACGCATTGTTGGTGAGCTTTGCACCAAAACAATTTGAAGGATTTCTGGCTTCCGGCCATCCATTTCCTACCCGGCAGATTAACCATTATGTATTTGGAACACAGGTAGGATTAATGTTTATCACTCCTGAACCCTGCCCGGAAGCACATGATATTTTTAAACGATTTGGAAAAGTCTTTGAGCAGACCTATACCCGCTTCCTCGATCTCCAAAAAGCAGAAGCTCAGGCAAGGGAAGCACAGATTGAATTAGCATTAGAGCGGGTTCGTGCAAGAACCATGGCTATGCAAAAGAGTGACGAATTGCAGGAAGTTGCCAACACCATTTATGAACGCTTTCACGAACTGAAGGTGGAAATGGATTTAGCCAACCTTGTTACTTTTATAGAAGGCTCAAAAGATTATCATGTTTGGGCAAGTGGTTTGTCAAAACC
Organism: Odoribacter sp.; assembly: GCA_013824715.1. GTDB lineage: Bacteria > Bacteroidota > Bacteroidia > Bacteroidales > Prolixibacteraceae > Aquipluma. Next base: position 2,922 of record PNOH01000076.1, read on the forward strand.
GGTGCGCATTGCTTATAATGATTTTACCCAGGTACAACGGATCTACAATGACTTATTGGAAAGAAGAGTGGAGTCGTTTATCATACGTTTTCCGGAGAAATGCGAGATGAGTACTATCATTTTCTGTTGGAACAAACAGACTTCGGGTTGAATTTGCCGGAAGCACAAAAGCAGCATTTTTGGGATTCGGAATTTAATACGGCCTCTTTGGCCCTTACAAAGAATACCTGTATCCAATTGGTGAGGCTATCGGACAAAGCCTTTTCAAAGGAAGACAATGAAATACTGAAGCGCATTGTCAATGTTTTTGAACAAGCATACGTCCGCTTTCTTGACCTCCAAAAAGCCGAAGCACAGGCAAGGGAAGCTAAGATTGAAGCAGCGCTGGAAAAAGTTCGTTCAAGAACAATGGCCATGCAAAAAAGTGAGGAATTGCAGGATACTGCTTTCATATTATTTCAACAGATACAAGCATTGGATATATCGATATTTGGCTGTGGCTTTAATATCTGGGATGATGACAGGAAAGCCGCTACCGCATGGATGGCAAGGGAAGATGGTATTGCACCACCTTTTAAAACATCCAGCGCAGAAGATGTTTTTTTTCATATTCATGAGGCTGCACAAAGAGGAGAATCTTTATTTGTAAGAGAACAGGGTGGTGAGGAATTGGAAACTCATTACAGGTACATGGCTACTATTCCTCTCTTTAAGGAGGTTGTTGAACAGATGGCGCAGGCAGGCTTTTATCTTCCCACTTTTCAAATTATGCATTGTGCTTATTTTTCACAAGGCTACCTCATGTTCATTTCTTATGGGTCAGTACCTGAAGCGCATGATATTTTCGTGCGCTTTGCCAAAGTTTTCGAGCAAACCTATACCCGTTTCCTCGATTTGCAAAAAGCAGAAGCACAGGCTAGAGAAGCAATCATTGAAGCCTCACTCGAAAAAGTCCGCAGTAGTGCAATGGCAATGCAAACCAGCGATGATGTCAGCGCCGCAACCGCTGTGCTCTTTGGCGAATTGATTAAGCTGGGCATAAAAACCATGCGATGCGGAATTCTGATCATCGATAAATCTCAAAAAATGGAAGTATGGACAGCCACTTCAACAAAAGAGGGACAGGTAATGAAAATTATTGGCAAGCTCGATATGACCATACATCCATTGCTTCAGGGAATTTATAAAGCATGGAAACATAAGGAAGAATCTTTTACCTATAAACTTACTGGCCAGGATATGCGCGAATACTACAGGGCGTTATCTGAAGCCACCGACTATTCGATGCCACCGCAGGATTCAGTCATGCACGAGCATTTCTGCAATGTATTCTTTTTCGAAGAAGGCGGTCTTTTTACTTTTGAACAGAATTCATTTGCAGATGAAACCAGGCAGGTAGTTAAAAAATTCACGGCTGTGTTCTCGCTTACATTCCGCCGTTATCAGGATCTGAAAAAAGCAGAAGCACAGGCCAAAGAAGCGATCAAAGCATCTTCGCTCGACCGCGTTCGTGCTGAAATTGCCTCGATGCGCACAGTTGACGACCTTCAGCGCATCACGCCCATCATTTGGCACGAACTTATTGCACTGGGAGTTCCTTTTATACGTTGTGGAGTTTTCATTATTAACGAAGAACAATCACATGTCCAGGTTTATTTGTCGTCACCCGATGGTCATTCCCTTGCTGCATTGGATTTGCCCTTCGATTCAAGTGAACTTACCATAAATTCAGTGAATTTCTGGCGAAAGGGACTGATTTACAAAGCTCACTGGAATAAAGAAGAATTTCTGAAATGGATGCAATCCATGATCAGTGAGGGGCAAGTCTTGAACCCGGAAATCTACCAGGGAGCATCGAAACCACCCGAATCACTTGATCTGCATTTTGTTCCTTTCGCACAGGGTATGCTTTACGTTGGAAATATTCAACCGCTCACAAAAACCGACCTTGATTTGGTAAAGTCCCTGGCCGAAGCATTTTCAATTGCTTATGCCCGGTACGAAGATTTTAAGAAATTGGAAGCCGCCAAGCAAAGTATTGAAACAACCTTATCGGAACTGAAAGCCGCTCAATCGCAATTGGTACAATCCGAAAAAATGGCTTCCCTCGGCGAACTCACCGCCGGAATTGCCCATGAAATTCAGAACCCGCTAAACTTCGTGAATAATTTCTCGGAAGTCAGTAAAGAGTTGCTCGATGAAATGAAAACGGAATTGGATAATGGAAATACAGAGGATGCTAAAGAAATAGCGAATGATGTCATTCTAAACCTCGAAAAAATAAACCACCACGGCAAACGCGCCGCAGATATTGTAAAAGGTATGTTACAGCACAGCCGCAACAGTAGCGGAACGAAAGAACCCACCGACATCAATGCCTTGGCCGATGAGTATCTGCGTCTGGCTTATCATGGCCTGCGGGCAAAAGATAAATCATTCAATGCAACCATGAAAACCGATTTTGACCCCAATCTTCCCAAAATCAACATCATTCCGCAAGATATTGGCCGGGTGATTCTGAACCTGATTACCAACGCGTTTTATGCGGTCACAGCCCCCCCACCCCCCGAAGGGGGGTTCAAAGATCCGAATTACATACATGTACCAACTGTAACCGTAACCACTTCTTCAATCCCCCCTGCGGGGGGTGGGGGGGCTTTGATTTCGGTTCGTGATAATGGCCCCGGCATTCCACTGAAAATTCTGGATAAAATCTTCCAACCATTCTTCACAACAAAACCCACAGGGCAGGGTACGGGATTGGGTTTGTCGCTGGCTTATGATATTGTAAAAGCGCATGGCGGGGAGTTAAAAGTGGAGACGAAAGAGGGAGAAGGAAGTGAGTTTATTATTCAATTGCCAGTTGTCTGAATCACAGATTGAACAGATTACACAGATTACGCAGATAAAGCGAACATGAAGAAATCAGTGAAATTAATGAATCTGTGCAAATCAGTGATTCAGATATGCTCTGATATTGTAAAAGCGCATGGCGGGGAGTTGAAGGTAGAGACGAAGGAAGGAGAAGACTCAGAGTTTATTATTCTGCTAACCAATAGTTAACAGAAACAATTCATCCGTTATAGATGTTATCTAATTAAATTTTCAAGATCATTTTTCAAACCATCCGATCCTATGAAATATAAACTTCAGATTATTGCAATTGTGCTGCTCATTTCGCTTGTAAAATGGTCTTGTCCGGCTGTTGCACAGCAAATTGTATTTAATACCGTACCTCCTCCCGAAGGGGGCGATTTCAACTGGGTGAGTGGTATCACACAGGACATAAATGGGTTTATGTGGTTTTCAACGAAACAAGGCCTGCACAGGTACAACGGGAGCCAATTGACTACCTATCAGCATAATCCACAAAATCCAAACTCGATTAGCAGTAATCTTTTAGAAACTGTTTATGCCGATTCCAATGGCGATATCTGGATTGGCAGTTTAGGATCCGGGCTCGACCGTTACAATCCCGAAACAGGTATTTTTAGTCATTTTCAGCACAACCCTGAAAATCAGGCAAGCATTAGCAGCGACACTGTTACTTGCATTCTTCGCGATAAACAGGGAATTTTGTGGATCGGTACGCACGGCGGCCTCGATCAATTTGATACGAAAACCAACAGTTTTTCCCATTTCAGGCATCAGGCAAACGAAACTTCCAGCCTCAGCAATAATCAGGTTCGTGCGATGTTCGAAGACAAGCACGGAACATTGTGGATAGGAACCGGCAGTCCTTATCCTGACAATGGAGGTACGCCAACAGATGGAGGATTAAACCGGTTCAATAAAGAAACGGGTACGTTTACCCGCTTTCTGCACGATCCAAACAATAACCAAAGCCTGATCAGCAATAAAGTGAGCGCCATTTTCGAAGATAATCAGGGTGTATTATGGATTGGCACTGCTAAAAATGGCTTGCACAAAATGAACCGGGAACAGGGTACTTTTGAAAGGTTGATTTATGATCCGGTTCATCCTGAAAAACTCAGCGGGCCGGCCGTTTCAAAAGAAACTCCGATCTACGAACACATCACTTTTATTACACAGGATGCAGCCGGAAACTACTGGTTAGGAACTGTTGAAGCCGGAATTTATTACTTCAATCCAAAAGAGGAAAAGGTTGTTCAATTTAAGCGGATAGAAACTGCAATTTCCGGATTTAAAGACAACGGGGCCTGGCCGGCTTTCAATTCGCGCGATGGTATTCTCTGGATAGGTGGAATATCACATGGGAACATTTACCGCATCAATCCTATAAAAATGGAAATTCCCCGTATTCCGACTTCAAGGGGAGTTAGTGCTTTTTATGAAGCGAAAAACGGAGATTTCTGGATAGGAGGCGATGACGGACTGGTAATTACAGATAGGAATAAACATCAAAGAAAGCCGCTTATTCCTGATATTGATCCCACCAATAAAACTGACAACTGGGTAAATATTATAAAAGAAGACCGGCAGCGAAATATCTGGGTTGGCGGAGCGAACGGATTAAATTTATGGGATACAAAGAGCGGCAGTTTTATTCAGTACAAATACGATTCCCTGAACAATAAAACCCTGAGCGACAACAGGGTACTTTCAATCCTTGAAGACAGTAAATCAAATTTCTGGATAGGAACCGTGAACGGATTGAGCCTCATGGATCGTGAAAAGGGCATTTTTTCGCGATATTACTTACGGGAAGATGATACCATTCGTATTGGGTATAATGTGGTAAGTACTGTTTTTGAAGATAAAACCAACAATTTGTGGATTGGGCTTTTAAATGGAGGTGGGGTATTTTTGTTCAATCGCGAAACAAAGAAAAATAAGAATTACCTGAAAGGTTCGACCATCACTTGCTTGACCGAGGATAATAGTGGAACTTTATGGCTTGGCGGTTTAGACGGGCTTTTCAGGTACAACCGGGAAGAGGATAACTTTATACGATACAGCGACCCCGGCCTGATGAGCGGAATCCCGAATGTGTCCAGCATTGTTGAAGATAAACAGCATTGCCTTTGGGTAAGCTCAAGCATCGGGTTGATAAGAATTAATCAACAGCGAAACCAAACCAATAAATTTGGCAAGAGTTACGGGATAAATGCAAATAATTTGAATTGGCACGAGGGTTTCAAAACCCGAAACGGGCAACTCTATTTTGCATCTGCTACCGGTTATTATCTGGTTAATCCCGATGAAATAGCGAAGAACCTGAAATCGCCTGAAATTGGGTTTACAAGCTTTCGTTTGGCCGATCAGGCTGTAATATCCGGTGATAATGGTCCACTAAAAGAGGGTCTCGCGAATACCAAAGAAATACGGTTAAGTTATGGCCAGAATGTTTTCTCGTTTGAGTTTGCAATAGTTGATTATGCCGATCCTGAACAAAACCGTTTAATTTATTATCTCGAAAACTACGACAAGACCTGGCAACAGTCAAACGTTGAAGGCAAGGCATACTATTTTAATATTCCACCGGGCAAATACACGTTTCACATCAAAGGGGCCAATAGCTACGGAGCCTGGGCCGAGAAAAGCATTGATATAATAATTCTCCCTCCCTGGTGGAAAACCTGGTGGGCCTATTGTATCTATGGCTTGTTGTTTATTGCTGTAGTATTTGGGTTCGACCGTTTCCAACGGCAACGATTGCTGAGCGCTGAAAGGGAGAAAAACCGGGAGCGCGAATTGGTACAGGCTAAAGAAATTGAAAAGGCCTATACTGAATTGAAAACCACCCAATCCCAACTCATCCAATCCGAAAAAATGGCATCGCTCGGCGAGCTCACCGCCGGAATTGCCCACGAAATACAAAACCCTTTAAATTTCGTCAACAACTTTTCTGAAGTGAATACAGAGTTGATTCAGGAGATGAAAGATGAAATTGAAAAGGGAAATCTGGAGGTAGTAAAAGCCCTGGCCAATGATATTGCCGATAACGAAGAAAAAATCAACCACCACGGCAAACGGGCCGATGCCATTGTAAAAGGGATGTTGCAGCACAGCCGCAGCAGCAGTGGAGTTAAAGAGCCAGCTAATATCAATGCGTTGGCCGATGAATATTTGCGGCTGGCCTATCATGGCCTTCGTGCAAAAGACAAATCATTCAATGCAACAATGAAAACCGATTTTGATCAATCTATTGGCAACATCAACATTATTCCGCAGGACATTGGCCGGGTTATACTCAATTTAATAACCAATGCATTTTACGCAGTGAAAGCCCCCCTGCCCCCCGAAGGGGGGTTCAAAGACCCGGACTACAAACATGAACCGACAGTTTGGGTGAGTACCAAAAAAGTTGGCGCCAAAGTTTTGATTTCTGTCCGGGACAACGGCCCGGGCATTCCACCAAAGATTCTGGATAAAATCTTTCAACCATTCTTTACCACCAAACCCACAGGCGAAGGTACAGGGCTGGGTTTGAGTATGAGTTACGAAATTGTCACCAAAGGTCACGGCGGAGAACTGAAAGTGGAAACGAAAGAAGGTGAGGGTTCTGAGTTTACAATTATTTTACCGGTATAATTCTAAAAAATAAGATATAAAAATTTTAGTAGTTGACGATGAGCGTGATATTCAAACCCTGTTTGAACAACGGTTCCGAAAAGAAATCAGGGAGAAGGTCCTGAAATTTGTGTTTGCCTTTTCAGGCGAAGAAGCCTTGACTTATCTCGCACAGCATGACCATGAAACCGTACTGATTCTATCGGATATCAATATGCCGGGAATGAGCGGACTTGAGTTGCTGCGGCACATCAAGGAAAAGTATATGAAACCACCGCCCGTAGTCATGATGATCACTGCTTATGGCGATGCTGAAAATTTCAGTAAAGCCAAACAGTTGGGAGCTGATGATTTTCTTACCAAACCTGTTGACTTTAATTACCTGAAAGAAAAATTTAAAATCTAAACTCATGGCAAAAATTTTAGTAGCCGATGATGAGATTGATCTGGAAATGCTCATTAAACAGAAATTTCGACAGAAGATACGGGAACAGGAATATGAATTCATATTTGCGGTAAATGGCAAGGATGCGCTGGAAAAAATTCTGCAACATCCGGATGTGGACATGGTGCTGAGCGACATCAATATGCCCGAAATGGATGGTTTGACTTTGCTCAGCCGGCTAAATGAATCAAATCCGCTGATCAAATCGGTGATTGTTTCGGCTTATGGCGATATGGAAAACATTCGTACAGCCATGAACCGCGGCGCTTTCGACTTCATTACCAAACCAATCAATTTTGATGACCTGTCGTTAACAATGGAAAAAACGGTCAAACATTGCATGCAAATCCGCGAAACGCTCAAGGCTATTCGCGAAAATAGCATCCTGAAAATGTATGTTGATGAAACAGTACTCAATTTCATGGGCAGCCGCGAATTTGAATCTTCCCTGATGGCCAACGAATCGGTTGAGGCTACCATTGTGTTTATTGATATTTGCAGCTTTACTTCAATCAGTGAAAACGAATCGCCGGATTCGGTTGTAAAGCTTCTGAACAGTTATTTTGAAGTGATGGTGAAGGAAATCATTGCACAGGGTGGATACATCGATAAATTTATCGGTGATGCGGTCATGGCCGTTTTCCGTGGTGATTTTCATCTCGACCGGGCTATTGATGCCAGCCTGGCAGTTCGGAATAAAATAAACAGTTCGTCAGTTCTGCCCGAAAATGTATCGTTTATACCACAGGTATCAATCGGAATAAACAGCGGTGAAATGATTTCAGGCAATATCGGTTCTGCCACATTGCGCCGGCTCGATTATACCGTTATTGGCGATACCGTAAATACCGCACAACGACTGCAATCGGCTGCCGGTCCGGGACAAATCCTAATCAATGAAATTTCCTTCGAAAAAGTGAAAGAATCCTTCAATTGCCTGAAAGTGGGTGAAGTTAGCCTGAAAAATAAGACTGGCCTGGTAACTATTTATGAAGTGTTGGATTAAGGATAATTTGACATTTTTTAAGACTCAGAGTCTGACTTGAAGTCAGCCCCTGAGTTTAATCCAGAACTACGATTCCTTTTTGTTCGTATTAATTTTCAACGGCAAATAAAGTAAACAATATCCGAAAATTCCGGTTGCCAAAACTACGATGCCAGCCAGGCCCCAGTAACTTTCAAAAATAACCCCGGCAACAGCAATTCCAAGTCCAATAACAATACGGATGATCCGTTCCGTTTTTCCTACATTACATTTCATAAGATTTGATTTAAGATTTTGTCTTTAAAGGTATAAAATGAAATGAATTTAAGGAAAGATTTTTCTGTATTTCAATTGCAGAACCAATTTGCAGAGTCTTCGAAGCAGTAAAAAGTTTTCACTCATCGGCCTTCTCATCGTTTCCCTTCTGCTCGTTTCACGGTTTAAATTTTTACATTTGCAGCTATGATTGATTCTTCAACCATCGGGCGGATACTGGATGCAGCAAACATTTCGGATGTAGTCTCAGAATTTGTTACACTCAAAAAAAGGGGCGTCAACCAGCTAGGATTGTGCCCGTTCCATAACGAAAAAACACCTTCGTTTACCGTTTCTCCGGCTAAAGGAATATTTAAATGCTTTGGTTGCGGGAAGGGTGGCAACTCGGTAAACTTCATCATGGAACTCGAACAACTGAGTTATCCGGATGCCCTCCGTTGGCTGGCCAAAAAATACCACATCGAATTTGACGAGAAGGAAGAAACTCAGGAAGAAAAACTGTTGAAGGACGAGCGGGAGAGTATGATGATAGTATCAGCTTTTGCCCAGAAATATTTTAGCAGGTATCTGCTAAAAGAAAATGAAGGCCGCACTGTTGGATTGAGTTATCTGCGCGAACGTGGTATCCGCGATGATATGATCACCAAATTCGAATTGGGTTTCTGTCCCGACGGGAAAGACCTTTTTACTCAGGCCGCACAGCGCGAAGGTTATAAAATGGAGTTTCTGGAGAAGACAGGATTGACCATTAAACGTGATGATTGGGTTCGCGACCGCTTTGGCGGACGGGTTATTTTTCCGGTTCACAACGTAGCCGGGCGGGTGATTGCCTTTGGCGGACGTACCCTGACCAACGATAAGAAAGTTGCGAAATACCTAAACTCGCCGGAGTCGGAAATCTATCACAAAGGGAAAACCCTATACGGAATTTACCAGGCTAAACGCGACATTACCCGGCTCGATAAGTGTTACCTTGTTGAAGGATATACCGATGTTCTCGCCTTTCATCAGGCCGGGATCGAAAATGTGGTTGCTTCGTCAGGAACTGCACTCACATCTGAACAAATTAGATTAATTAGAAGGTTCACTTTTAATTTGACAATTATATACGATGGAGATGCAGCTGGAATTAGTGCCGCAAAAAGAGGTATAGATATTGCATTACAAGAAGGCATGTCCATAAAACTTGTTTTATTGCCTAAAGATGAAGACCCAGATTCGTTTGTAAATAAGAATAACGCTAGTTATATATCACAATTTATAAAAGATAATGAACATGACTTTATAAAATTTCTTGTTTCAAGTTCAAATACTTCAGAAGAAATAAGGACTAATCCTACTTATAAAGTTGAAAAGATAAAGGAATTTACAAAATTGATTACTCTAATTCCTGAAAAATTAGTTCGAGAAGAGTATCTAAAATTTTTGGCAATTAGCTTTAACATTGATATTCAAATCTTATTTACTGAGCAACAAAGAATTATGACAAATGTTGATAATTCTATACTGAATAAGCCAAAACCTTCACTGATAATTGAAAAATTGTTTAATAATGAGGAAAATAAATTTTCGCTTGAAGAAGATGAAATACTCCGAATACTTCTGAAATATTTCCATCAGGAGGCTTTTGAATTTGAAGATGAAGAAACCCATCAGTTGAATAAATATTCTGTTGGATATTATGTACTGAACGAGTTGCATGGAGATGGGTTAGTTTCAGTTAATCACAAGGTCAGGAGCATTTTGTTGGCTATGGAAGAAAACCTCGGTAACAAGGAGTTTAACCCGATCAGGTTTTTCACCCAGCATCCGGATAATGAAATCAGCCAGTATGCCAGCAACTTATTGGCCGAAAAATACACTGAAAGCAAACGATGGGGCAAATCTGGCGCCTTAATCGAAACCGAAAGCGAAAAATTGTACGAGATAGTTCCGATGCTCATTAAGGAGTATAAACTGAAAAATGTGAAAATCATGCAGGAAAAGCTCGGACAACAAATTAACGAAGCCAGCAAGAATAACGATGAGGAGAGAACAAGGGAGCTTCAAACGCAATATCAAAAATTAAATGAAGTTATCAACGCATTGTCAAAACTGCATGGTTTTCGTGCAATTA
>PNOH01000077.1 GCA_013824715.1 Odoribacter sp.
CACAAATGCTTTGGTGGGTTAATCTTGTTTTGTTAGCCTCTTTTCTGACACAAGCCAGCACCGGGATGTTTCACGATGCGATTGCATTCCGCATCTTTGAGCCGCTTCACAGCTTTAACGGCTGGCTGTTAGTCATTCTGGCGGTTAGCCATATCGTCCTCAACTGGAACTGGATAAAGACGAACTTTATTGCCCGCTTCATTTAAATGACCGAACCCAATCTACGGCCAAACGGTATATATCTGTATCTATTTTGTCAGAAAGGACTCGACTTATGGCATTTACACTTCAAATCGGACATAAACCGCCGGATTTCACGCTTCCGGCAACGGATGGCAAGACCTATGCACTGCGGGATTTCGACAAGGCGAAGGCGCTGGTGATCTTCTTTACCTGCAACCATTGCCCTTATGTGATCGGCTCGGATGAAATTACGCGAAAGACGGCCGAGAAATTTATCCCCAAAGGAGTAGAATTTATTGGTATCAATTCCAACAGCCCGAACACCTACGCCGAGGATTCATTTGATCATATGGTCAAGCGGATGCAGGAACAAAAATTCCCGTGGTTATATCTGTACGACCGCACGCAGGATGTGGCAAGGGCTTATGGGGCATTGCGGACGCCGCATTTTTTTGTGTTTGACGCACAGCGAAAACTCGTCTATACCGGCCGCGGCGTTGATAACCCGCGCGATACCAGCAAGATGACGGTCAACGACCTCGACACTGCACTAAGCGAATTGGTCGCAGGCAAACCCATTACGACGCCAATGACTAATCCCATTGGATGCAATGTCAAATGGGATGGCAAAGATGCCCATTGGATGCCCGCGGACGCCTGCGATTTGGTTTAAAAGTCATGCGGATTCTGCAAAAGGATTACGAATCCGTAAGCCCTTCGCGAATGGCATACTTGGTCAGGCCGGCAACATTTCGAATGCTGAGTTTTTCCATAATATGTTCGCGGTGCGAATCAATAGTCTTGGGGCTAAGTTCCAGCATCTGCGCGATTTCTTTTGTCGTGTGGCCTTCAGCGACCAATTGCAGGACTTCGCGCTCACGGGCAGTCAACCCGTCCGAGGTGTCCGCTTTGGGATTGGTCAGAAGATTGATATAATCCGAAAAAACGACTTTGGAAATTTTGGAACAGAGGTAGGTTCTGCCTTCCAGCATCGCTTGCAGACCATCTACCAGCTCGGAAAAGGCCGAGTCCTTGAGCATATATCCTGTTGCTCCGGCTTTAATCATTTTGGCGACAACCGCTCCATCGGAATGGGCCGACAGCGCCATCACTTTGACATGGGGGTTTTCGGAAATCATCTGGCGGGTGGCTTCAATGCCATTGAGATTGGGCATCCCAATATCCATGATAACCACATCGGGTTGAAGCTGCCGTACTAATTCCAGAGCCATACGACCATCGGCAGCCTGCCCGACTACCTCCAAGTCGGAATGCCGCTTGAGCAAAGCGCAAATGCCTTCTCGCATGATTTCGTGGTCGTCAACTAAGAGAACTTTCCGCATCTTCGGTTAACCTCGTTTGGTGGGCCGTTTTCTTTTGTATATAGCGCATTCTAACCAGAAATAAGAAATCTTCAATGGTTTTTTCTTCACGGTCAGAAAAAGACCTTCTTTGGCTCTTTCATTTTTCACAGGTTATCGAATAAGTATAAGTCGCTTTTTTGCAATGCATTACAACGCTTTTTGTAGATGACGACAGACCGCAGAAACGGTTTTTCTTCCAATTTTCGTACATTTATAACACACATTAAGCTATTTAAATCATATTATTACGCATATTATAGGATAAAAGATGTCGTCAAATTTATGTGAATTGAAAAAAAGCCGCCTCGTGGTACAACTGCCGACGCAGCAGAGAGAGTTTGTCATTAAACCACTTGACAATCTTAGTAACAACGTATTATATTATCAGCAGTTATGAATTATAGCGCCCGTAGCTCAGTTGGATAGAGCAACGGATTTCTAATCCGTAGGTCACAGGTCCGAATCCTGTCGGGCGTATTGCTGTAACTTCTTGTAACTCATTGGTTTTACAAGGAGTTACATTTTCTTTATTAGTTACCTCACAAACATCCCCCTTACTGGATTTGGGTGTATTTTTATGTATTTTTGTGGGGTTTTCAATGGAATTTGCAATCGAATTTTCAACGGTGTAGCAAGTCCCTGTTTTGGTTTCTTTCTGGAGTTCGATTTTGGGCAGATTCGCAAGGGCCTTGGCTTTGTCGGAATGCCCTAAGTGAGTATAAAATCCCATTGTTAAATTTACATCACAATGCCGCATTAGCTTTTGTGCAACCTGTGGCATAACCCCCGCTTTAGCTAACAGGGTGCAGAATGTATGCCGGAGGGAGTGAAAGTCTGCAACCCCGTCTTCTGTCTTGTAAGTAATTTTAGCGGTTTCTAAATCTGCTTTTATCATCTTAGCCCCGGAATCTTTCCACATAGAAGAAAAGGCTTTGGTTTGTGGCATAGCGGGGTTTTCTCTAAAATAGCTAACCAATTCATTTACCAATTCAGGGCTTAAGGGCAACTCATCCGGTTTGCGGTTCTTGGCATTTTGGGGTTGAATACTTACACACGGCCATTCACCGGATAAGATAAAATCTTTCCGCTGTAAGGTGTATATCTCATTATACCGCAATCCGGTATTCAGGGCTAAACGGTAAACAAGGCAACGTTCATAACCTGTTAAGCCGTGATGCGGTTCTGCGGTCAATGTTTTGGTAATCAGCAAATTGACTTCATCCATCGTCAAAGCTCGTCTTGGCCTTTCCTTTTCTGTCTTCTTTAGGGGCTGGGCATACTGCAACGGGTTTTGGGATAATCTGCCTGTTTTTAATAGCCAGCGGGTAAATGCTTTGAAAGAGCAAATATATCCGTTGATGGCGTTTATCCCTTTTCCAGCGGTTCTTAATTCTGAAAGCCAGTTTTTGAAAATCTCACCATTAATATCTGATGGTGTAATAAATTGACATCCATGAATAACGCGAACCGCTTTTGCAACGGATTCAGTAATATGGTGAGAAGTCCTTTCATTTACCGCCATACTTTTTTGCCAGTGGAATAAATGCCCCCCAGTAACAACAAACCGCTTTGTTTGGGAATGCTTATTTTTTTCTTCTTGTCCCATTACCAACGGCTCAAAACCTGCATTAGTATTTGCATCTAAAATACCCCATTCCGCTAACTGTTCGCGGAGTTTGCGGGGTTGGCTGTCTATGAATTTCCGCAATTCAGGGGATAAGGGCTGATTGGCTGAATTGAGATTGACTATCCCGCAAATGTTTTTGGCTATATGTTCACTGGTGGACTTGTCAGGGAGTGCTTTTAGGGTTCGTTCAATTTGTAAATTATCCCGAAATGAGACATACCAATTGTATGACTCTTTGACATTTCCGGTCTTTTTCCCGTCAACAGTTTCACCGTAACGGGCTTTATATAACCGGTAGGGTTTTCTTGTCCGTGGCATATTTAATTCCCCTTTCCTATTTTTGACAATTCCCATTTTTGACGGGGTGGACATTTTGCGTCAATCCAACTTTTTAATTCATTACGGCTCCACTGGATTGTGCCGCCTGTTCTGATAGGCATAGGCAAAAGCCCCTCTCTATCTCGTTGACGGACTACGCTTTCACCCCAACCTAATAATATAGCTACTTGTGGTACGGTTAGTAGTTCTGCTTCTTCTGGAATGATTGCCCTATCAGTATGATTTTCAATGGTGGCAGTTATTTTAGGTATGGTGTTAATTACTTTTTCGAGCCAGTCAAACGCTTCCGAAGAAAATAAATTTCTATCAGATGTTAAATTGCGGAACAATGCACCATCAAAACCATATTTATCAGCAATGCGTGCAACTGTTTCTGTGGAGTCTATTTCCTGACTATATGGAGATAAATCTTCTGGGGATAAATCATAAAAAAGTTTGTGAAAATCTAAAGCCTCTTGCAGATATGCTTTGAGTACCTCAATGTCTTCTTTTTTTGCCATCGCCTAACCTTTCTATTTTGCCTAACCACATGCCTAACCATTTAGAAAATTAAGGGCGGTTGATTGGGGTTAGGCTTCCAATCCAGCTTTCGGAGCTACCGAAAACTGTTACCGCCCATATATTTTATTATCAAATCATCTTGTTCAAAATCAACACTCTATTATCCTATAACCCCACCAATTTCGGGGTAAAATTTTCATTTTTTTAAAAAACACTGTTCAAACACTTGATTTTTCACCCTGAAATCCTTTCTATACCGCAAAATTTCACAGCTAACACAATCAAACAGTGTCTTTTGCACATAAGAAAACGAACACGCTTAAATTCAATCCTACTTCGCCATAAAAAAGGACGGGTCAGCTCTGAACCCGTCCTAAATATATCCGCATTGCTACGGGTGAAATCCATTTAGGATTTTATTTTAAAAAGGTGAGAATCAAAACGCCGATTCCCACCTCAAGGACGCCACCCGGATAACCGGGTGGTAGCATGAACGCCCTCACCGAGAGGGCTTGAGAAGATTAATTCAAAAGCGGGGTGGCAAGATGAGGTGCTTGACCACCACCGCCGAACGCTGCTTCTGTTGAGCCAGAAGTAGGACAAATGTTTAAAACATTTTTGGAACATCGAGTGGAGCCGTTGCTTCCCCACGTCGAGACTGTTTTTCTTCTTCCTTTTCATCGTCCTGTTTCCAATTCATCGTTGGCAAATCCAGCGGCTCACCGGCTGATGTTGCGATGTTTTGGATAACATCTTCCGCATCTTCTGCCGGGAGCATCTTATCCAAAATGTCATCATCCGTTTGTTCCAATAGCTGGCGGTCTTTCTCCGTCCAGTTGGTCAAAGGGCTGGCGATGATACGGTCGATTTTCTGTTTCATGTTTTCTGTTACTCTCATTGTAAATCCTTTCTTAAAAAATTAAATTTCAATAGCTTCTATGGCATTCAAAAAGTCTTCATTGGACTGTCTGTTAGTTGTTTCAATTTCATCCTTTGCCATCCGATTGGGACAGCAAGCATCCATAGCCACTTTTGCTTGTTCAAGGTTTTTTTGACACAACTTAACTTTTGCCCTTAATGCTTTAAGCTGGGTCACTGCCTCTTGTGTTTCCGCAATCGGTGGCGGGCAGTTCTTTTGCCGTAATCCAACTTTGGCGTGGTGTGTGAAATGTTGTTTTCTTTCGTCAAACTCCTCAACCGCAAGGTCAAGTCTTCGTTGGTAGTATTTACAGATTAGTCGTGTACGTTGGTAGTTGTCTTTCGGGGGTGAAGCAAGCAATCCCATCGGATTTACTTCTCTCATCGCTCCATCCTCAAACAACAGATAATCTTCAAGCCTGACGAAACTGCCGTGTTGTTTGTCGAAAGCTGAAACTCGTTCTTTAACTCCAAAATTCATTTTATGTTCCTTTCTTATCTAAATCCGACTACCATTTTTCGTCTTAATTCAGGGTGCCATGCCCCGACAATAATTTTCTTTTTGGTTGCAGACACAACGACACCCGCTACTGAATTGGCAACATCGTCGTGGCCGCCTTGCGGATGGTCGATGACATCTTTACCGCCTGATCTTGTTCTACGTTCTAAGCTGGAAAGCTGTTGTACCAAAATTTCATCATCCAAAAGCTCTACACCTCCCGAACATAAATGAGGCAAGAATTCAAGATATAAATCATTTTTGCACAATTCAGATTTTTTGTAAATAATGCCGTGATGTCTGAATGATTGAACGACGAATTCGGCAGCGTAATTATCACCCGCTGTTTGATGTAGTCCATATTTCTTCAATTCCTCTGCCATTAAAGCTATGACAGTATGTGGATTGAATGGTGCAGGATAGCGTTTTATGTAATCCAAAACAACTTTAGATTCCTTATGTGCAATCGCAATAGTTGCGCTGTCATTGCGACCACCACTTACATCGATGAAGCTGTAATACTGTATTTTTTCCCTTGGAAGTAATTCTTTCCGACCTTTTACAACCAGACTTGAAACCATCTCTGGCGGGATGAAACTGCAAACGTCCTCACGCCATTCATTAAGAAATTCAGTCCTTCCGCTTATCGGGTCTTCAGCAATCGCATCATCAATTTCCTGTTTGGTGATTTGCAAGTTCATCGTAGCAGTCGGGGCATCCCATACAAGTACTCTGTTATTTGGCATTTCTTGATTACGTTGCCACATTCTATAAGCCCAGCCTTTGGGGGCATATTTTGTGGATATGGCAATGAGCTTTCCTTTGGTCGTCAACAATGCCGGTCTAATAGCTCTTATCAATTCATCATCGTTGCGAACCTTTGATTCTTCTGAAAGCCCGAAAAAACAAACCTCATCAGCAATGACAGCCAATTGTGTAAAGCCACGGACAAGGCGAAAATCACCCGTTAAGATTTGGATATGTACACCATTCGACAGGCTGAAAAATCCTTTTAATTTGTTCTCTTGAACGATTTCAGCACTAAGTAAATCGGCTGTAAAGATTGCTCTGATGTAATTCTTTATTATTTGGGATTGGTCGCGTGATGGAGAAACAATACTGACAAGCCCCACTTCACCGGGTGCCAAACATTTTTCACGGCCTGAAAGAGCAGCTTCAAAAGCACCTATGATGGCCGCTATTCTGGATTTACCGCTTCTGCGGCCTGTGAGGAATAATGCAGTACGAAATTCATCAGTTGGCAGTGTTTTTCTACTGGTACATTGTAGAACAAGTTCTTGATTCTTCTGTTTTTTAATCGGAAGACCATATAAGCAACGTAAAGCAGTAAGCCATGACACCCATGTGGAAAGTTTGTTGTTCTTATCAGCAAGATAAGGACGAAACAAATTGGGGTCTTTTATGGCAGATATGATATTCATGCTACTTCCTTAATGGACTGCCTTAACACAAATTTGCCTTTGACAACCGTTTTCATAAGAACACGAAAACCCTGATTGACAGATATTCCTTGTCCCTTGCACCACTGTTTGAAATCACTTCTTAGTTGTGTTGGTACTGTAATTAGAATGGCACCTTTTGCTGACATTATTTTTTCTCCCTTACGTAAGTTTGTAAAGACTGAATTTTCTTTGCTCTGCGTTCCAATCCAATTGTTCTGGCAAGACCCGATAAGCTGTTTAAACCTTGAATCCATCTTGAAAGGATCACCTCACGTTTTTTGGGGTTCTGTACGATTCGCTTTTCAAGGTGTTTCATCACAAATTCAAGAAAAACGAAACGTTCAACCAAAGAATGCTGGACATGGCTTAAATTATCTTCACCACCTAAATCGCTCATCACATTATTGTATGCAGACACAAGCGTTTTGTAGTTTTCAGTGCGACCATCTAATCTGGCTAAGAAGTTTTGTTCGTACCGTTTTGGTGGCTTTTGAAACTTCACCGGTTTGGTTTCTGGCACTTCTTCGTAGATTGGCTTCTGCCAATCTTCGCCAGCATCAAACGTAATTTGTTTTGGTCTTTTTCTCATGCTTTCATTGGCACGAAAAGAAAAAATAAGGTCAACAGGTAAATAATAATTTTCATAATAATTTTTATATTACAGTGTCAATCATCAAACAAATTACTGACGCCATTTTGCATATCTTCGAAGCTGACATCAGCGTACATGTTAGCCGTGATTGTTGGCGATGCGTGTCCAAGCTGTTTTTGAACCTGTCGCAGATTGCCAGTTTTCTTTAATAACCTGACAGCGCATGTGTGTCGTGCTGAATGTATGGAAAGCTCATCTGGCAGGTTAGCTTGTTTGATGGCTGCTTTCCATGCCTGTTGAAGTCCTGCGGGTGTCAAAGCTCCCCTTTGTCCAACAAACAACGAACCATCCTTTTTGCCAGTCCAACTAATGAAGTCCCTTAGATGTTGAAGTAGGTCTTTGCCAAGGGCTAATGTTTCAGGTTTGGTGTGTTTCTTTTTCGACCTGACAACTCGTAACGATCCCCGCTTGAAATCAACATCCTCTATTTTGATGCGGGCAATTTCAGAAACTCTCAATCCAGTGGATAAAGCTACATCAATCAACATCCACCCAACGACACCTTTTGCCCGTCCTTTGCTTAGATCAATTGTTGCTTGTGCTTGTGTAACGGTTCTTAACTGCTTAGTTTCTTCTCTGCTCATGTATTTTTCACGTTCCACGCTCATTTTTCGACCTTTCTTTAAAAACTCAGGATATTAGGTAACGAACTCAGGATATTATCTCCCTGTCTTTCGCTAAAACAACGGTGAACTGGTTATATTTTGATTGAAAGCTCCTGAGTTTTATAAAAAATGGTGTGAATGTGTGTTTGACGGTGTTTGTTTGTGTAGTGGCAGGAAAACGGTGGATATATTTAATGCCTCTACAACATCTTAAAACTATGAATATATTACAATGTACATTAGTGTTTTTATAACACTCGATAATTGTTTATTAAAATTCTTGTTTTCTTTTATGTCGTGGTAATCTTTTTTCCATACGTGTTTTTTGTTCTTCTCTCTTGCTCGCAACTTCCATAGCATGTGTTAATCTGTCTAACTTATTTGGAATTTGCATATCTTTCTTTGCTATTTTTTCAGCCAACCGGCTTATTTGAATGCGAGACATTTTTTTCCTATCAGGTTTGTTGTGTTCTTCTGTGTCTAACTTTCCTATTTCATGTAAAAATTCATTATAATCATAATCAATTGCTCTGCATGTGCTGTCATAAACAACCGCGTAAAGGTCTGTCCAAAAACTGTTGAAATTTTCATCAAACATTTGCAGTTCTTCCAAAAACAATCTATTTAATGCTTGACCAAACCTCTTTTTGAGTGAGTTTTTCAATGTGTCACAATTTTTTTTCTCGACTGACCAATTCTTTGTTGGGTCATCCTGTTCTTTTTTTTGGATGACTTGTGCGGGATGCTTGTCTTTCCATACTTTTTCAAAACACCTAATGGATTCAATTTTTATTCCAGCTTTTTTAGCTTTCTCTTGAACAGCCTCCCAATTTTTATGGACGTGAATATATCGTGTTGCCATTTTTACAGATTTACCATCGAAATTTTCTTCCAGCCATGGTTTCCAATGCTTGTTTCTTGTTAAATTATTATAAAAACGAACTTTGAAAAGTGCTTCACCACACGCTTTGACATATTTCATATACTTTCGTGCATTTTTGCGTTTTCTGGAGAGTGCTTCCTCTGCTAACCTGAAATTCTCGTTTGCTAATGCTTTCAGTCTCGGCACTTCGATATGGGCATTTTGGGCATTTTTCTTTTTCAGACTTCGATTGACAGCCATGGCACTTTCTCCTAATTCATTAAAAACAGGGACGCGCGCGTCCCAAATTGCTCTATTTTGTGGTTTTTTCACTGTCTGTCAAGAATTATGTGTTCTATCTGGCATTTTTTAAGGCCGTAAAAACATTTAGGATCGATTTTCACGGGTATCGCCTGCTCAAGGGTGAGTTGAGGAAATAGTGGGAAAAACTTGACAGGATAGGTCAGAATTTGGTATTATAACAATGACAATTAAATAGAAGTCCACTGGACTTGAAGCGTTCAAACTGAAACCGCCAATTTTAGAAAATACGAACGCACAAAAGTCAGTGCCCCTTACGGGGCATTGCTTGCGTGTCGTATTTGGGCCTTGGCGGGCCTCAGTTTGGCATGATGTAGCGGTGCCCTTTTTATTGCGCACTTCTTCATCATAAAATGACAATAATTTGCAACAGAAAAATGCCCTACTTGTACCGATGTTGGCACATAGCGAAAGGCGGAAAAAAATAAATTGGAGAGGAAAGAAAATGAAGAAAGCAATCATTTTATCAATCGCTATTTTTGTATTCACCACCAACTTTGTTTCGGCGGATACATTTGGAACCGGAGAAAATCAATTCACAATCGACTTCGTGCCGATTTCAGGGGACGCAAGCAGTGCTAATGGGACAAATATTGGCAATTGGAATCTGAAAGGATTTATTGACCCCAGCAATAACTACCGCATGGGCAAATTTGAGATTACCAATAACCAGTGGACGAAGTTCAAGGACGCTTACGGTGCAGTAACGGGTACCCCTTCGACTGCATATGACGAAAATCCCTACTTCACAGGTACCAATGTTCCAACGAATGAACTAAGCTGGTACGAGGCGGCACAGTTTGTCAACTATCTCAACACCAGCACCGGCCATCAGGTGGCGTATAAGTTCACCGGCACAATCCACACCAGCGACTACACACTGGCCGTTTGGGATGCTGGAGATACTGATGGGACGAATTTCTACCGTAATAAGGCTGCGAAGTACTTTCTGCCCACAGAAGATGAGTGGGTTAAGGCAGCCTATTGGAATGGTACGAGTTTGCAAACATACGCCAATGCATCTTCCAGTGACCTTATTTCCGGTGTGCCTGATCTCACAAAATGGAATTATAATGGAAGCCAACCTTGGGCTGTCGGCAGCGGTGCTCAGGAACTCAACGGAACCTATGACATGATGGGCAATGCTTTTGAGTGGATGGAGAGTCCATTTTTTTCAGATGATTATCTATCAGGTTCAAATCACTGCATCCGCGGTGGGTCGTCATACAACACCGCCAATAACCTTGCGTCGTACAGTCGGGACGCCAACTACCCGTTCGATGAATACGAAGTTTTGGGTTTTCGTGTCGCCTCTGTTATCCCTGAACCCTGCACGCTGTTGTTGTTGGGCTTAGGTGGATTGCTGATTAGAAAACGATAAAGTTTTTCTGAATATAAAAACAGCTAAAAGGTAAAATTGAAAAAAAGAGCAATAATGAAAAATTGCAAGGTGGTGTTTTTCAAAATGTGGGAATTTCTTATTTTAGTAATTTTGAATAAAAAAGAATAAAAGAATTAAAAATCTAAAACCCCTCAACTCAAAAACTTTTTTTCTTTAATTCCAATATAGTAATCAAATTGATCGCAAAAACAGCGATTAACTCTTTATGAATAAAGAATTTACAATGTGTAAAAGTTGGTGGAAATTATGGCTTGATAACAGGGTTAAAACCACGATGAAATTTAGCGTATTTTTCAATCATTATAAGACGTGCAAAATCACTATCCGAAACCTTAACTATGATTGAGTCGTGGATAGGCAGAACCGGTTTTTCACGTTTTGTGAATTCATCCAGAATGTCAAGTAAAACACCCGCCGATAAAGACATCGTAAGAGCGTATAATTCAGGTTTAAAAAAATCATCCTCAATCGGTTTGTGCAGTGTGGTGATTCGATTTATTATTTCTTGCAAACTTGCATTTTCAATATCGTAGAGTATTTTCGACCGGATACGTTTTTGGATTATTTTGTTTCTGGTTTCTGCACAGGTTTCTTTGCGGGTGAGTTCTTTTTCGGTTGGTCGTAAAAATTCGTTTTTGATAGCGAAAGCAGCCTTTGATGGACTATTTGTGTTTAGGCAAAGAATGGTTGCTTTTTTGACAAAATCACGTATCAGTTTTTTGTATTTCTTTTTAAAATTCGGATAACAACGAATGATTTTTTCGGGCTGGTAAAGGTCATCCCTTGTCGGGTCTATGCCTCTGAAATGATAGTACTGCCGTAAAAAGTAACCAGAAAAATCAAGTTCTTGTGTTGGTTCTCCATCGATGATTATTCGCTTTCTTTCCTGTTTTGAAAATGATTGAAATGACAGTATAGACCAGCTATGAAGCATCACATACCGGCCTAATTGTTCGCTGTGTACCATTTTGACACAGGGGTTGATTTGTGTTTCGTATGAGTGTTGACGTTGGTTGTGGTTAAAGCTCTCTATTCGGTCTTCTACCTGCCTTAGATTGTTCATAACACCGGAGGGATAGTTGAAAGCCAACGGTTTCTTCTGTTCGTGTCTTGGTCGTTTTTTGCCTGTTAAAATATCCCGCTTGCCGGTTTGAATAACTACACACGCGTGTCGGGTTGGTTTCTTTCGCTCCGTGTTGCGGTGTAGGTTGTAATCTAATAGCGGTTTGTTAGGGTCAAATTGTTCAAACAATCTTTTGAGCCGCTTGGATGCTCGGTAGGCTGTTAAGGTTTGTGAGAAATTGTTACCAGCTCGTTTTTTAACAAGGTCAGCCTGTTCCAGTGCATCCCAAACAGCAATTGTTAAACCGTTTTTGCTGTTATTGCGACTGTCCAGTATGTGTTTTTTCCGTAACTGTCCAAAATGCAGATTAGCTATTGCATCAACAGCAATCTTGCGTTTTTTGTTGAGTTTATAACCATCAAAATCAATCAAGGGTATAATTTGGGATTGAATAAAATATATAAACTTAGCATCCAAAACGGTATCTTGATTGAAAAATTTAGCACTCCATCTTCTAATTTTTC
>PNOH01000078.1 GCA_013824715.1 Odoribacter sp.
GGATAAAAATTGCGGAGAAAAACACATAAAGAGGTTTCATAATATCTGGAATTTAGACAGTTGCGAAGAATACTCTAATGCGCTATCTAAATTTACGAAATTTTTAATAATTCACAAAAAAAAAGAATAATTAGTGGCGAATATCAATTGTAGTCTGGCTTCAGGAAAAATAAAACGCAGTTTTTTATATAAAACCAGATAACGAAAAGTTCAAATAATATGCAACCATCCAAACAGGACTACACCCAAAAAGCAAAAATCCTATTACACTTCTGCCACAGGATTCTTACTTTTCCTTTTTACTATTTCTTTTTCTTATTTGGTTTTGACTCCCAAATCGAGCGATCCGGTAATTTTACCGATATCATCCGGGTCAATCACGCCCCGTATGCTGATCAGCGTGTTGTCGTTGCCACCAACTACCAGCAATAATTCCGACAGTTTTCCTTTTTCACCACTCCGTCCGTAGAAGCGAACCACTTCATCTTTTTCGGTCACTTCCATTAAAACTTCGTAATTGTGGTTTTTAAAAAAACCATCGGCTTCCAGTTCCTTGTAAAAATTCAGGCCTTTATTCAGGTCTTTATTCTCGACCGATAAAATTCGAATGCCTGATAATTTTGCCAACATTTCAGCTTCATCACTTTTCGATTCATCGAATTTACTGAAGAAACTCAGCAACTTTCCGCTGATATTCACGGTAGTAAATCCCTCCCTATTGGCATATTTGTTAAAAAGCTTGTCAATCGGAGTACCTTCCTGTGCCATCACCAACAATGGGATAAGCAAAACCAGTGTAATTAATAATCGTTTCATGGTTATTCTTTTTTAAATTTTTTGTTTAATGTTTCAACTTCTTTCATTCGCTCAAATCCTCTATTCAGAAAACTCATACCTGAATTTAAAGGATCGGTGGCATTTTCAATTTTCCCGATTGGCCTCAGTTGAGCCAAACCCTGATTGTATTTGCCGGCAACAAAATCAAGGGTTTTGCTGGCTTCCGCATAAGCCTTTTGGGGGTCGGTAAAGGTGTCTTTCCACTGTGTCCTGCTGTTGTAGTAATTAACCGACAACATCACGACAATCACAGAAGCAGCAATTCCGGTTACCATTTGCCACATCCAACGGTATTTTACTTTTTCCTTGTGCTCCGATTCCAGAATGAAATTCATCAAATCGTCGCCCAAATCCGGGTTCTCATCGTCCGAAAATTCCTTTATTCCTGAAAAAATGGGAACATAAATTCTCAGGTTTTCATCCACCTCTCCGGAAGTAAAATAAGTGATCAGTTCATTTTCTTCATCGAGACTCGATTCGGCTTCAAAGTACTTTTGCAGCAGTATATGTATTCTCTGTGATTCCATAGTTTTGAATTTTTAGTATTTCGTCCCTGACTTTTTTCCGGGCACGCGATAAATTTACTCTTATCGCATTCACGTTCAACTCGGTTGCTTCAGCAATTTCTTCGTATTCAAGCTGCTCAATATCCCGTAAATGAATGATTGTGCGTTGTAAATCGGGTAAGCCTGCTATTATCCGCTTAACAAAGCTGACTGAATCTGAATTTTCAAGATTGTCATTATCTTCATCGGGCAGATTGTGCTTTTTTACCAGTTCGATCGAAACTGTCCGCCGCGAACGAATTACATCCAAACACCGGTTTCGGGTCATTCGTATGGCAAACGCTTCTACATTCTCAACCGATACCAGTTCTTCGCGTTTTTGCCAGAGTTTCAGAAAAATATCCTGAAGTACATCTTTTGCCTCTTCCTCATCCTGAAGGATCTGAAGCGCAAAACGCAACAACTTGTTGCTCATCGGAAGTACTTCGGTTTTAAAGTCTCTGGCTAACATTCGAACTTATCTGCTTGTTTTCAAAGTTAAGACGAACTAAACAGAAATTCATTACATGAGATAAGAAAAAAATAGTTACAAGATGTCCGTTGGCTAAAGCCAAACGACAAAGGATATAGCTCAGCAATTATACTGGATGGGTCCTGGTTTGGAATTTGAATGCTGGAGTTTCTCAAAAGAATTCAGCGACTAAAGATCTGTGATTTGGCCGACAAACAGTTACATCTCAAATCTTTAATCGCTGATCCATTTATCGTTGATCAGGAAAGTTACTTTTCCGAAATGCAGTACAAATATTTAAATCCCCTCAAAAACAAATCATTCCCAACAATTACAGGCGAAGCGTGGAATGTATCGTCCAGGGTATTTTTAGCCAGCAGGGAGAATTCGGCACCGGCTTTCACCACGTTCACCACATTGGTAGCTGCCACATAAATTTTATCCTTATTTCCGGTAGGCGACGAAAAAATATTGGTTATGCCATCCAGTTTCTGGTTGCTGTACAAAACTTTTCCGGTTTTTGCATCCAGGCAGGTCATAATGCCATTATTGCCTTTCAGGAAATACAGTTTGCCATCCATTAATACTGGACTTGGCGTGTATGGTGTGTCCTGATTGTATTCCCAAAGAATAGCCGAAGTGCCTGTAATGTTTCCTTTAGCGTTGGCCAGATCAATAGCTTTCATTGCAGTTCCACGGAATCCGCTCATCAGGTATAAAATCCCATCGGCATAAACCGGATTGGGAATCACATTGCGGGTCATCCCGGTACATTCCCATATCACCTGACCGGTTCCGGCATCGTAACTTCTGACTTTATTTGTTGCGCTGGTAATTACCTGTGCCTTTCCGTTTACCTCGACCACCAACGGAGTTGCCCATGAGGTGATTTCTTCCCGTTCGGCTGTCCAGGCTTCTTTACCGGACTTTTTATCCAAAGCGTACAGATACGATTTTTGCTGATGGTCCCACTGCACAAATACTTTGTCTTTATAAACTGCTGGTGAGCTGCCTTCACCAAAACTGGCTACAATTTCCATTTGTCCGAAATCGCGCTCCCATTTTACATTCCCCTTGAAATCTAAACAATACAACCCTCTTGAGCCAAAGTAGGCATAAATATTTTCGCCATCGGTTATGGGTGAATTAGAGGCCCAGCTTCCAAGTTCATGGGTGCGCTCAGCAGGTAATTCTTCTCTTACAACCTTTTGCCAATTAATTTTTCCTGAAGTTTTATCCACCGAAATCACGGTAAACTGATGGATGAGATCAGTTTGGGTGGGCGCCATACGATTTTCGGTAGCTGCAGCAGCCGGTAAATCAACTTTTTTGTCAGTAGCCACTGCCGTTTGTACAATGATTTGATTGCCCCAGATGATGGGTGTAGCATGTCCTTTCCCCGGAATTTCAACTTTCCACTTTACATTTTTGGTTTCGCTAAATTCGATTGGAGTGTTTCCGCCTGCAACAGCACCAGTGTTATACAATCCGCGCCATTCGGGCCAGTTGGCTGTAAAATCGGAAACCTTTGCCTGTGCCTGAGTTAAAGAAGAAAAAAGAAAGAAGAAAAAAGAAAAAAATGCGAGTTGAAGGATTTGTTTTTTCATGGTTGCTGGTTTGTGTTTGTTCAAAGATATCGAATTATTCCTGAATCTCTTTCTGACTTCAATTTGATGAAATCGTTTAATCGGAAGGCGATTATCAGTACATATTTATTTTATGCAGAAAGCCTGAAGGAATTCGATAACAATCGAAAGAGGTTCTGTACCCATGATTCAACCCTTTCCGGGTTGTTGTTTTGCATTGCACCTTCATTTCCACGGATTTCATCCGCGGCTATTGTTATTCAACCCGTTCCGGGTTTTGAATAAACGTAATCAGAGCAACAATCCCGAAGGGATTTGACAACAATAACCGTAGGTGAAACCTACGGAATCAAAAAAAACGATGAAACGAAAACGGAACCACGTTCCGGGGTTCAATTTCCTTTAGACACAAAGTTCAACCCGTTCCGGGTTGTTGTTCTGCATTGCACTTTCATTTCCACGGATTTCATCCGCGGCTATTGTTATTCAACCCGTTCCGGGTTTTGAATAAACGTAATCAGAGCAGTAATCCCGAAGGGATTCGACAACAATAACCGTAGGTGAAACCTACGGGTGCATATACGATGAGATATGGAATGAACCCGAATGGGTTCAATATCAATAAAAAACATTAACTTGTATGAAAAATCATTATGGCAACCTATACCCAAATTTTGTATCAAATTGTCTTTTCAACTAAAAACAGGGAAGCAACACTTTTAAAGGAAAACCGCGAGCAACTATTTCGATATATCTGGGGCATCCTTAAAAACAAAAAATGTACATTATATCAGATTAATGGAATCGAAGACCATCTGCACATTGCAACACATTTGCATCCTTCGGTTTCACTTTCATCGCTGGTTAAAGATATTAAGGTTTCTTCTTCGGTATGGATTAAAGAACAAAAAATATTTCCTGATTTTACTTTCTGGCAAGAAGGATATGGCGCTTTTACCTATTCAATAAAGGAGAAACCAGTATTGGTTAATTATATCAAAAAACAGGAATCTCACCATCATGTCAAAACATTCAGGGAAGAATTTATTGAATTATTGAATGAACATGGGATTGAATTCGATGAAAAGTATTTGTTGTAACTTAGTTTTCCCTTTCATTGATATTTATGCTTTTAAGTAGTTCGAATGCAATATTCGGGCTCTCAAGGCGCATCATACTTTCTTCGGCGCTGCCATAACTTAAAAGGTTAATACTTCCGTACCACACTATTTTCTGATCTAAAACAGCAAATTTCTGATGGATGTTAGGTTTCAGGATCAGGTTTATCCCCGAAAGCCTTAAAACCTCAATGGTATCCTGCCAATTAGCCACATCTTTCCCTTTATATTCCTCTGCTGGCCTGGTCACAACAATTACCCTCACGCCTTTAGAAATTGCAAGCTCAAGATTTTGCACCATTTGTAAAGTTCGTTTTCTGGTGACAAAAGGACTTACAATCAGTATCTCCCTCGAAGCATTCACTATATCGTTGGAATACACCGGTAAAAAGTTGTCTTTGTTAAAAATAATATCAATACTTTCTGTAGCAATACCTTCTCCTTTTGCTTTATATCCAATTGCTGCATAACCTGAAAGACGCTTATTATACATTTTCTCGAACATCCGTACATGGATATCGGCATAATCGTAAATCAATACTTCATTTTTTCCTTCAAATAGCCGGTGAAGCCTTCCGGCGTATTGCTGTAAAGTCCCTTTCCACGATATTGGCATGGCTAAAAATAAGGTGTTCAGTCGGGGTTCGTCAAAGCCTTCGCCAATATACCTACCGGTCGCAACTAAAGTTAGTGGTTTATCTTTTGTCGCGGTTGTTATCCGGCTCATTGTTTCCCGTGTTTCCTTTGCACCCATTGTTCCCATGACCGAAATTACATCCGGGATTCGTTTACCGAGTTCTTTTGTAAGTAGTTCAACATGAGCAGTCCGTTCGGTCAAAACAATACAGTTCCGGCCATTCTCATAACATTGAACTATATCGTCGAGAATAAGCTGATTTCTCATTTCATTCGATGCGATCTCTGCATACAATTCAGTAATTGACAAATCTTTTTCTTCTTTTTCCCACCATGCAGGGACTTTGAAGGAAGTAAATCTTGGTATTACAAAATGATCAAAAGGTCTTTTTTCTGCCTGCTTTTTTGCATCATCCCTGTATCGGATTGGTCCGCATTGCATAAATATAATCGGATGATGGCCGTCTTTTCTGGAAGGCGTTGCGGTTAATCCATATACATACTTTGCATTCACGTTTTTTAGTATCAGTTCAAAACTGAAGGCCGAAACATGATGGCACTCGTCCACTATAACCATACCGTAGTCCTTGATACAGTCTTTTACCGCACCTTCCCTGCTTAGTGATTGCATCACAGCGATATCAATAATGCCATTCAGTGAATTTTTTCCACCGCCAATCTGCCCAATGATGCTGTTGGTTTTCTTTCTTTTTTTCGGGGAGTCATCCGATGACTGGTCGAATTGAGTCATCGGATGACTGATTCCATCATTCGTTGGTACATTCTCATTGATTATCAGGAATTCAGAAAGTTTATCTTTCCATTGAGAAACCAAACTAATTTTATTAACCAGTATCAATGTATTCACTTTTCTTTCGGCAATCAGCATAATTGCGGCTATCGTTTTGCCAAAGGCAGTTGTTCCACAGAGGATTCCATTATCATGTTCCAATAATTTATCAATAGCCAGAGGTTGTTCGTCCCTCAATGTCCCATTAAATTCAACATCAATGGCTCTTCCGTAATTTGATTTGTCAGTCCAGCAAACTTCTAATTTTAATTCTTGAAATATGGCATTCAAGTCAGCTTCACATCCCCTCGGCAGACATAAATATTCGGTGGTTTCTTCAGCGCACGAAATAATTCTGGGCTTGTTGAAAGTTGACAACCGCATCGCCTGTGCCTTGTAAAATTCAGGATTTCTGAAAGCCGCCAGGCGTTTCAATTGATTTAATGCCCTTTGCGAAAAACCCTCTTTGTGCAAAAACAACATATTTGACTTAACAACTTCCAATTTCTTAGGAAAATCAACTTTTTGAAGTTCAATTTTGGTTGTTTCCCAAAGCTTTGGTTCTTCTTCAGCGTCTTTCTTCAATGTTCCCAACTCATTCCCCTGACAAAGCTTTGAAATCAATATGTCAAGTTCAGCTTCAGAAAATTTCCGTACTGAAGCCAAAAACGCCCATTGGTCGTCATAGGGGTGAAAATGCTCGTCTATGAAAACGCTGTTACCGCTTATTCGTGCGGCTTTTTGCAGTGGTAACGCAATTAAATTTCCAAAACCGCCTTTCGGCATGGTATCCTGATTGGGGAAAAGCCTGTCATACGATTTAAAAGTAATATTGTGCCGCCTGTTCATGGCATAGGTGAGCATCGCACTACCAAACTTTCGGGCAAATGAGGCTGTTATTGCTTGCTCAAAGAAAAACCAGACATGAGCTCCGTTGCCTGAACGCGACCGTTCAACCGCAAGAGGAATATTAAATAAGGAACATATTTCCCTGAGTGTTGTGATGTCTTTCTGCCAACCTTCATCATCAAAATCAATGGCCAAAAAATAACAGGTCTCTTTCTTTAACATGGGATATATCCCTGTAACAAGATTGTTCCGGCCACGCAAATGATCATCGATGACTGCCTCATTTAATTCAAGATAATCTTTGTATTTGCAATCAGAACATGAAATTTTGGGTTTTTGGCAAATGCCTGATTTCCACTCGTTGGCACATGCAGGCGAATACCCCGAAGTTCCTTTATTCGAATTTTCCCATCTTTTGGCATAAACATCATCTCGACCTCTGAAGAGCGACATAAAAAGCATAATCTTTTCATTTGAGTCTGACTTTTTATTAACAGTAATGGAAAGATTAAAAATTTCGGCTTGAAGGGGCGGTGACTCTACTATTTCTGTTATCGGTTGATGCAAATGAACAACTAATTCTTCAATGCCAAGTTTGTCATTTAGGCTCTTTATCTTTCCCTTTAGGCTTTCATTTTCTTTTAAAAGCTCCTGATATTTTTCCTGTAATTCTTTAAAATCCATTATTTTTTGCACTATTAGGATAATAATTGGAGTCTGTATAACTTTTGATTTTAACGACCTTTTTTGTCTAAAATTAATTAGTTACTACTCTCAAAGATAAAACATGTTTATATGTGACAAATATTCTTTCGAAACATTTATAGGCTGTCTCGATGCGTCAACCCGAAGGATTGTCAGTTAGCAATTATTTAAAATGCCAATTTGTCAATCGTAAACCCAATGGCAGTATATTTGCATCTCCAAAATCATAATTTAAAAATTCAGGTACAATGACAGATGATAAAACCCAGGTTGACGAACAACTTGAAACCGAAACCCCTGATTTAACTGAGCAAAAAGAGGAATCGGCACAGCAAAACAAGGAAACTAAAAAAAACAGGTGGCACAAGAAAACCAAAGCTGAAGAACAACTGGAAAAGGTTGAATCGGAAATCCTTGAACTGAAAGACAAGCACATTCGTTTACAGGCTGAATTCGACAATTACCGCAAGCGCACTTTAAAAGAGCGGATGGAATTGCTGAAAACGGCCAGTGAAAGCTTGTTGGTGAATATACTTCCGGTGATTGACGACTTCGACCGGGCCATGCAAACCATAGATTTGGTGGAAGAGGAAAGCCACTTGAAAGATGGCGTTAAACTGATTTACACCAAATTTCAGGAATTTCTGAAGCAAAACGGAGTAAAAGAAATTGAAGCCAAAGAGCAAAATTTCAACACTGATCTGCACGAAGCCATTACCAAAATACCTGCCCCAACCGAAGAATTAAAAGGCAAAATTGTGGATGTGGTCCAAAAAGGTTATTATCTGAACGAAAAAGTAATACGTTTCAGCAAAGTAGTTATTGGCGAATAAGCCTGATATTTTTAAGAAAATGACAAAACGCGATTTTTACGAGATTCTTGGTGTCAGCAAAACTGCGACGGCCGATGAAATAAAAAAGGCCTACCGGCAAAAAGCTATTCAGTTCCATCCCGACAAAAATCCCGGCAATAAAGAAGCCGAGGAAAAATT
Organism: Odoribacter sp.; assembly: GCA_013824715.1. Taxonomy (GTDB): domain Bacteria; phylum Bacteroidota; class Bacteroidia; order Bacteroidales; family Prolixibacteraceae; genus Aquipluma. The sequence continues at coordinate 8,531 of PNOH01000078.1, forward strand.
TAAGGAAGCTGCTGAAGCGTACGAGATATTGAGCAGTCCCGAGAAACGTCAGAAATACGATCAATTTGGTCATGCCGGAATGAGCGGAAGCGCTGGTTTTGGCGGGCACGATATGTCAATGGACGACATATTCTCGATGTTTGGCGACATATTTGGTGGAGGCGGTTTCGGAGGATTTGGCGGTTTCGGGGGTGGTTCGCGCAGCCGTGGTCCGCGTCAGCACCGGGGATCTGACCTTCGCGTAAAAGTCTCGCTTAATTTGTTGGAAGTATTGACCGGTGTCGAGAAAAAACTCAAGGTAAAGAAATATGTACCCTGCACCCATTGCAACGGAACCGGTGCCCAGGGCGGATCATCCTATTCAAACTGTTCAACCTGCCGTGGATCGGGGCATGTAACCCGCATTCAGAATACCATGCTCGGGCAAATGCAAACTACGGCTACTTGCCCCAGTTGCAATGGCGAAGGACAGATTATTACCAATAAATGTGTCCACTGCCAGGGAGAAGGAGTTGTACGCGACGAAGAAGTAATCAGCATCCGCATACCAGCCGGAGTTGGCGAAGGAATGCAACTGAACGTGGCCGGAAAAGGAAATGCAGGACGGCGTGGAGGCATCAATGGCGACTTATTTGTGGTCATTCAGGAAGAAGAGCATCAGGAGTTAATCCGTGACGGAAACAATTTGATTTACAATCTTTTTGTGACATTCCCCGAAATCACTTTAGGCACAACAAAGGAAATCCCAACCGTTGACAGCAAAGTAAAAGTTAAAATAGAAGCTGGCACACAGCCCGAAAAAATCCTGCGTTTACGTGGAAAAGGATTGCCTGATGTAAATGGTTATGGAAAGGGCGATTTACTGGTTCGCGTTCACGTTTGGATACCAAGAAAATTAACTTCCGACGAGCGCAAATTACTTGAAAAGCTGCAATCGTCACCCAATTTTCTGGATGGCCCTGATCAGGCCGACCGGAATTTCTTCGAGAAAATGAGAGATATATTTGACTAGCTATTGAAAGATCTCCAGCGAATCGAGTGCAGCTTTATACTTACGGGCATTCTCGTTGTGGGCCGAAAGGTTTCGCGCAAAATTGTGATAACCTGAAAAATCCTGGCGGGCGCACATATAGATATACGGAGTTTTTGCAGCATTTAAAACCGCATCGATACTCGAAATTTCAGGAAAATTTATCGGCCCGGGAGGCAAACCCGGATATTTATAGGTATTGTAAGGCGAGTCTATTTCCAAATGACTGTTCAACACCCTTTTGATTCGGAAATTGCCCAGCGCAAATTTTACAGTCGGATCGGCCTGTAAAGGCATTCCCCGCTTGATGCGGTTCAGGTATAATCCGGCAACAATGGGCTTTTCATCCTTTTTATTGGTTTCTTCCTGAACGATTGAAGCCACTGTCATTACTTCTTCAGGTGTCAATCCCAGTTCAGCAGCTTTATTTCTGCGGCCCTCGTTCCAAAACCTTGCATATTCCATCGCCATACGTTCAAGAAACTGATCGGCAGTAGTGGTCCAGTAAAACTCGTAAGTATTTGGAATGAACAAGCAGTGAAAGGTATTTTCATTGAATCCAAATTTTTCATGAATGGCAGGGTCTTTAAATTTCTGAAGCAATTCCAGTGAATCGGGCTGGATATATTTGGAAATATCGCCTGCAAGCTCTTCAATAAAACGCAGATTATTGAAAGTTACATTGACAGGCTGCTGATTTCCGGACTTCAACATATTCAAAATCTCGTTTGTATTGAGTCCTTTATCCAGCAAATATTTACCAGGTTTTATTGCAGTTGCATAATTCTTACGGTTGGCCACCCAATCGAAAGCCTTGTAATTCAAGATGATGTTGCGTTTTTTCAAACTATCGATCACCTGTTCATAGGTAGCATTGAGCGGGATAATGATACTCCCGGGAGTTTGAATATTGGGAATAAAAATATACCGATAAAGCTGATAACCCCGTAATCCGCCGACTACGAGTGCAAGCACAAAAAACATAACGATCCATTTATTCAATCTGGGAAACAGCATGAGCTTGTTTGTTTTGATTAAATCCATACTAATTCAGGTTTTTTTGCATAAAAATAATCATTTCATTCAAAGTACCTAAATTGATTACAAATGCACAACACCATAATCAGGCATAAATACCTGAATGAATGTTTGCAATATTTTTTAAAATTTCTGAATGAAAGAGAAACAGCCCTGTCCAGTTTGCCTGAATTTGCTTATTTTCGCTGCGCAATATTCACACATCAAAACTGTTCATTATGCACAGGGTTAATTTAGCCGAAAACATTTTTTACGTGGGATTTAATGATCGCAAAACCCACCTTTTTGAAAATATCTGGCCCATTCCAAAAGGGATTTCATACAATTCGTATCTCATCGTTGATGAAAAAATAGCCTTGATTGACACGGTCGAACGTTCGTACATTGACGATTATCTCGGCCAGATTGCAGTATTAGCCAATGGCCGTCCGGTGGATTTCCTCGTCATCAATCACATGGAACCCGATCATTCCGGCGCGCTCAAAGCGGTTATAGCGCGTTACCCAAATATCACCCTTGTTGGCAATAAGAAGACTTTTGAAATGGCTGCCAATTTTTACCAGGTCAACCATCAAACCCTAGAAGTATATGACGATTCGGAGCTATCGCTTGGTAAAACCAATTTGCAATTTACGACTATACCTATGGTACACTGGCCCGAAACAATGGTAACCTACGAAGCGACGAATAAAATACTCTTCACGGGCGATGCCTGCGGAAGTTATGGAACTTTGGATGGTGGAATTTTTGACGACGAACTGGACTATACGCTTTACGATGAAGAAATTGTACGGTATTTCTCGAACATTGTCGGAAAATATTGTCCGCACACCCAGCGTGCTTTGAAGAAAATTGCCAAATACGAAATTAAAATGATTGCTGCCACTCATGGCATGATCTGGCGGTCGCACATTGATTTCATCCTGGATAAATATCAGAAATTAAGTACTTACCAAACCGAACCGGGAGCAGTTATCGTTTATGGCTCGATGTACGGAAATACCGCTAAGATGGCCGAAATTATTGCCCGCCAACTGGCGGTGAGAGGTGTGAAAAATATCCGGGTTTACGATTCATCCAAAACACATCCATCATTCATCATTAGCGACATATTTAAATATAAGGCCCTGATATTAGGTAGCGCTGCATACAACAACGCTATGTTTCCCGCAGTAGAAACACTATTGACTACCATAAAACACATGGGAATCAAGAACCACCTGCTCGGAATTTTCGGTTCGTACAGTTGGAACGGCGGCGGAGTTAAAAACCTGCTGAAATTTTCCGAAGAAATTCAATGGGAAATGGTTGGAGAACCATTGGAAGAAAAAGGAGCCATGAAAGCTGATCATTTTGATCGGTACATCAACCTTGCAAACGCTATGGCTGACAAACTTCTGAATGATTAAGCCATTTACCATTTAGCAATTTACCATTCAATGTCGTTTAGTTAGTGATTATTCATAATCGTTTGTAATTCATTGAGTAAGGTTTCTTTGGTTTTTTATTCCTTGGGTTACTCCGCCCAGGTCTAACTATTTCTCTTGTTTT
>PNOH01000079.1 GCA_013824715.1 Odoribacter sp.
GTGGGAATTATACATTCCTACCTTTGAAATGACAGATAGTGCAATCAATTATTAGAAATTAAATTCACTTTAAATTTAAGAAAAATGAAAAATTTTGGAAAATTATCGATAAACCCTGAAAGGGTAATGAATAATGAAGAATTGTTGAATTTGAGAGGAGGGAATCCACCTTCAAATAAATGTAACTATAGTTGTAACGACAATACGAATTGTGATACCGAATGTCCCCACTGTTTGCAGAACGGAGGTTGGGGAAAATTTTGTTATAAATCTCCAGGACTTTAGTAACTGTACCAAATGTAAAGTTCAATAAAATTTAGTAATTATTTTTTGTATTACGGAGGTAATTACCTCCGTAATACTTTAACTAGTCTTTTAAATGCAGAAATATAACATAGAACTTTAACTTGACAAAATGCACTTCTGAGTTTATATTTAAAATCCAAACACATAACAAAAAACCGACCTTATGAAAAACAAAATTCATATACATATTTCTTTATTAAGCATGGCCTTGATATTATTTTTCATGAATGCTTGCGACCAGCAAAAATATCATTTACATGGAAAAATTGAAGGTATTGAATCTGGCACTATTATTCTATATGTTAAGACCACGGCTCAGTATAGAACTGATACTGCCACAATAAATAAAAATGAATTCACATTTACAGGAAAGGTTACTGAACCAACTGAGGCATATTTTATAATTAATGGACAACTCACAAATGTCTTCTATCTTGAGCCTTCAAAGATGTCCATTGATTTAATCAAAGACAAATTTAATAAACTAAAAATTACTGGATCAAAAACACAAGATGAGAAGTTCGTCTTGGATAAACAACTTGATTTAATTAGGGAACATAAGGAAGACTTAAAGAATCAATATCGAATAATTAATAATTCTATTAAAAATACAACAGATAAAACTAAGCTAAAATTGTTTGAAAAAGAATTATCCGATATAAATTACAGAGTTAGCTCAATAGACAACCAGATTGATTCCATCCAATTACATTCTATCAAATCGCATCCAAATTCATTCTTGTCGGCATACTTATTATGGATGTTTAATGTTAATGAGGTAATTTCTATTGACTCATTGAAAAAACTGTTTAACAATCTGAATTTGAGAATAAAAAACAGCATTCCTGGGAAAATAATTCAAAATGATATATTGAAAAAGGAAAGGAACATAATTGGATCTGAGGCTCCAAATTTCTCAATTACAAATAGAGCTGGTGAGGTTAGTTCGCTGTCCGAATCTAAAGGGAAATGCGTTATTATTGATGTCTGGGCAAGTTGGTGCATTCCATGCCGTAGAAGTTTTCCTCATTTGCAATCTCTTTTCGAGAAATATCACTCCAGTGGACTTGAAATACTTGCAATATCGGTAGATCAAAACAAAAATAATTGGGAGCAGGCAATTAAAGAGGACCACATTGAAAACTGGCAGCATTCGATTATTGGAATATCTCAACCACGGGAAACCGACTTTTACAAAAACTACTATTTTCAAGCTATTCCTCATTTGTTTTTAATCGACAAGAATGGGAAAATAGCTGGTAACTGGGTCGGTACATCTGTTGAGAATGATCAAGAATTGGAAAAGGCCTTAAAAGATATTTTCAGATAGTACAGTATTGAGCCATAAGGTGCATTGAAATACTTTACTATTTATTACTCGTCCTATTCATTTTTCTCTGTTGTTTAGATTTTGTAAATACAATAAAACATAAAGCATATAGGTGATCAATTTAAAAAAGTTTGTTGAAAGATAAAATTTCAAAACTTATGACTTAAATATAAATGAAATTTACTTATTATAAGCAACTTGATGCCATGGATTGTGGTCCTACCTGTCTTAGGATGGTGGCCAAATATTATGGGAAAACATATTCGTTGCAATACCTGCGTAGCCGCTCATACATTTCCCGCGATGGCGTTTCTATGCTTGGCATCAGCGATGCCGCCGAAAGCATCGGTTTCCGAACCAAAGGTTACCGCCTTACCTGGGAACAACTGCGCGATGAGGTGCCTTTGCCTTGTATTGTTCATTGGAATCAAAAGCATTTTGTAGTGGTGTACGATATCAAAAAGGAAAAGCGTTTTTCTTCCTCCCTTCCCTTTCGGGGAAGGGTTGGGGATGGGGCTACTATCTTAATTGCCGACCCTGCCATTGGTTTGTTAAGCTACACCAAAGAAGAGTTTCTGAAATGCTGGTTCAGTACCAAAAAGGAAGGTTCTCAGGAAGGTACAGCTCTATTGATTGAGCCAACACCAGATTTTTACAAACAGGAAGATGAACAAAAGAGGAAACTGAAATTTGTCTACCTTTTGGGATATTTGCGTCCTTACCGGAAATTCATCATCCAGTTGATGTTGGGTATGCTCACCGGGAGTATTATCAGTATGATTTTCCCGTTCCTAACCCAATCGATTGTAGATTATGGAATTGGAAACAGTGATCTGGCTTTTGTTTTCATGGTGCTGGTCGCTCAACTTTTACTCACGCTTGGGCAAACAGCCAATGGGATGATCCGTAGCTGGATTATGCTTCACGTTACCACTCGTGTTAGCATTTCGCTGATCTCCGATTTTCTGATCAAACTGATGAAGCTACCAATGGCCTTTTTCGATACCAAGATGATTGGCGACATTATGCAGCGTATCGGCGACCACAGCCGAATCCAATCCTTCTTAACCAAATCTCTGATCGATATTATCTTTGCTGTAATTACTCTGGTGATTTACACCTTTATTATGGCTTCTTACCATATCGGCATTTTGGGTGTATTTTTTCTTGGCAGTTCCTTTTATGTTGGGTGGGTTTTACTTTTCTTAAAAAAGCGACGGGAACTTGATTACAAACGTTTCCAACAATCAGCCGCCAATCAAAGCAATGTCGTTCAACTTGTTTCTGGCATGCAGGAAATTAAGCTCAATTCATGCGAGAAGCAAAAACGCTGGGAATGGGAACGTATTCAGGCTAGCTTGTATAAGGTAAGCGTCAAAGGTCTGATGCTGAACCAAAATCAACAAATTGGGGCAACACTTATCAACCAGTCCAAAGATATTTTTATCTCTTTCCTTTCAGCCAAGGCTGTAATAACCGGAGATATGACCCTTGGGATGATGATGGCTGTACAATATATCATTGGTCAGTTAAATGCACCTATCCAGCAATTTATTGGATTTACACAGGCAGCACAAGATGCTAAAATTAGTCTGGAACGCTTGGGCGAAATCAATGATAAAGACAATGAAGAAAGTCCTGAGCAAAATAAAATAATGGAAATACCTGCAAACAAAACAATTGAATTAATAAACCTGACATTTCAATATGAAGGTCCAAATTCGCCGAAAGTATTGAAGAAAATCAATCTGAAAATACCCGCCAATAAGATTACAGCCATTGTGGGAACCAGTGGTAGCGGCAAGACTACCCTAATAAAATTGTTATTGGGTTTCTACAAACCAGATAAAGGTGAAATCATTTTAAATGATATAAATTTGGACAAATACAGCCCGAGCCAGTGGCGCAAACGGTGTGGGGTTGTGATGCAGGAAGGATTCATTTTTTCTGATTCTATTGCCAACAATGTGGGAATTGGCGATGAACTCCCAGATCCCGAGAAGATAAATCAAGCGGTTACGACAGCTAACATCAAAGACTTTATTGATGCGTTGCCCCTGGGTTACGAAACGAAAATTGGTAATGACGGACATGGATTAAGCACAGGACAAAAACAACGTATTTTGATTGCACGCTCGGTATATAAGAATCCGGATTATTTGTTTTTTGATGAAGCTACAAATGCTTTGGATGCCAAAAACGAACGGGTAATCATGGAAAATCTGGATCAGTTTTTTAAAGGACGAACCGTGGTCGTGGTGGCGCACCGCCTAAGTACTGTTAAAAAAGCTGACCAGATCGTGGTACTCGAAAAAGGTGAGGTTGTAGAAAAAGGTACGCATCAGGAGTTAGTTGAAAAAAGAGGTGCTTATTTTTACCTTGTGAAAGATCAACTTGAATTGGGACAATAACCATTTATAAAAAAAGAAATGCCTGAGATCAATCGGACAGAGGATATTCATAGTGAAGAAATTCAGGAACTGATGGGGTTTATTCCTAAAGGGATTGTCCGTTGGGGGCTCACAGTCCTCTTCCTGATCCTTATTGGTATTATTGTCGGGAGCTTTTTCTTTAAGTCGCCCGAAATTATCGCCGCTCCGATGATTTTGACCACCGAAAATCCTCCAATTGCCCTGCTGAGTAAATCTTCAGGAAAAGTTGAGCGGTTATTTGTTGTGAACGAACAGTTGATTGATGCTGGAAAAGTGATCGCCCTTATTAATAATCCGACGAATTACGATCATTATTTGGTATTGAAGGAAAGATTAAATATGAGTTTTCAAATTACCGACTGGGATAATCAGGTACTTACTTTTGACCTACCTGAACAGCTTACGCTGGGTGAAATGCAAACCAGTTATGCCTCTTACCTTAAAAACCGTAGCAACCTAAAACAATATCTAACACAAAAATATATTCCACAGAAAATTGCATTATTAAGGAAACAAATAGTCAAACAGAAAGAGTATTACACAACCCAGCTTAGACAAAAAGAACTTCAAATCAAAGACTTAAAGCTTTCAGGAAAAGCATTTTTTCGCGATTCTACATTGTTTCAAAAACTGGCAATCAGCGAAAGTGAATACGAACAGGCGAGGCAACTTTTCTTATTAAAGAAATCAGCTTTTGTTGGTTTTGAAGCATCTTTGAAAAACACTGAATCCTCCATTCTTCAAATGGAGGAAAATATCGTTGAATTACAAATGCAATATGAAAAGGACTTGGCTCAGTATCGTTTGACATTGGATGAAGCAAAGCTTAATCTTGAAAATCTTATTCATCAGTGGGAAGAAAGGTATTTGGTAACCAGTCCTGTAAAAGGGAAAATTACTTTTACATCGGTATGGAGTGAAAATCAGGAAGTAAAAATTGAAGATTTGATAGGAACTGTTATTCCTCAAGGAGCTTTGACAATTATTGTCAAAGCAATTGTTCCAACTGTAGGTTTTGGTAAAGTAGAGGTTGGTCAACAGGTTAACATTAAACTTTCAGGTTTTCCATATATGGAATTCGGTATGTTAAAAGGGCGTATCCGTTCAATTTCACTTGTTCCCGAAGAAAAGGGGTATGTGGCCGAGATTGAATTGACTGGTGGCATGACTTCTTCATACAGGGAAAACCTGAAGTTTATTCATCAGATGGATGGTACTGCCGAAATTGTGACCAAAGATTTAAGGCTGATTTATCGTTTTATTAATCCGCTAAGGGCATTGCTGGACAAAGGATTATAATTAACAAGACAATAAAACAATCAATAGAGATTACATGCTCCATGAATCTGGATTGGAAATGCAGAACCTGTTGAAATCCGAACTTCAAAACGCATCGGAATTGAGTATTCAGGGGAAGAATGGGCCTGGAAATTGTGGAGGTTTTACCTCTAAAATTTTTAGTTGCACTTAATTCCTGAAAAGGGAAAAAGGTAACCCTCCTTCTATTTAAATTTAATCAATTTAACACATGTCATGAAACAGGTATTTGTAACAGCCTAATATTGAGCAACATAAAAATGAGGGGGCAAAATATATTTTGCTGTTCATAATTAATTTTTTAAATTAGCTAAATAGTCAACAATCAAGAGCAAAAATATATTGTCCCTTTTCCACTTAACCAATGCCCCATGAATACACAATTTCTAACGTCTGAACTTCACAATAAACGGATATTGCTCAAATGTTCTCGTTCAATTGAATTCATTGAAGTAGAAAAGATAATTCGAATTGAATCACTTCGGGCCTATTGCAGAGTATGTATTATAAACGAAAATGCAATATTATTATCATGCCCCTTGAAAGCAATAGAAGAGAAACTTTCGGTTTATCCAATATTCTTCAGAAGCCACAAATCACACCTGATTAATATGCTGTATGTAAAAAACTATCACTCGGATAAAGGGATCAAATTAGCTGATGGTTCTTATGTACCATTGGCATTGAAAATGAAATCAGCTTTTCTCGAGAAAATGGTAACTATTTTTGGTTTAACTTCAAAATAAAGAGGGCAAACTATTTCCACAGCCTTCAAATGACTACCAATTTCAAAATACAAACCTATCAGGGAAAGAATTAAGCCCATCAGGGAAATAAAAAGGCTATTATGGTAAGGTATGACAAATTTTTAAAGCATGAAGAAATATCTTTAAAAAAAATGCATGACAACAAAAATACCATTAACCGAAAAATAACGATTATGAGAAATTTATCACACTTAAAAATGTTACTGTTCTTTTCGGTGTTTTTCAGCTACACAACTATTGCCCAAAACATCGACCATGCTACCTATTTTGCCAGGTTTATCACTGCTCAAAAACTTCTTACGGGCAATGGCTTACCCAAAGATACTGTAAAAGCCCTGAAGCTATTTACCGACTGCGCCGAAAATGGGAAAATGTCCTTTGCCATGAACCAATTGGGACTAATGCATCAGATGGGCAAAGGCGCTGACAAAGACATCAGGAAGGCTTTGTATTGGTATACAAGAAGTGTTGAAAAAGAAGACCCCAGGGGAATGTTTTATCTTGGCAACTTGTACAAAAAAGGCGAAGGTGTACCTCAGGATTTTAATAAAGCATTTAGTTATTTCAAAACAAGCGCCGAAAATGGTTTTATTGGGGGCATGTATGGAGCAGGATATTGTAGTTATAAAGGACTTGGAACTACCCAAAGTTACGATGAAGCCGTGAAATGGTTTAAAAAAGGTGTTGAAAAAGAATGTCCGGCCTGCACGTTTATGCTCGGAAACTGCTACCGGAATGGTTATGGGGTGGATCAAAACGAGCCGGAAGCAAAAAGGTTGCTGAAAAAAGCTTCGGATCAAAAAGTTACTGAAGCTGATAAAGAACTTCAATTGGAGAACCCGGAAGTTGCCGGGAACAAAAACAATAAAACCAAAATTGTGGCCGATGGAAATACCGGTAATTCTCCGGAGCAAAAAGAAAAGTTTAAGAAACTCCTGAAGAATCAGGACAATCTGACATTAACTGGCAGTTGGGTAGGAAAAAGGTACATTTACGATTGGTCGGGGCAACACATCATTAGCGAGGATAGTATAATGGTAACCTTAAAACAAACGACTAATAAAATAACAGGCCAATGGTTCGAGAGTGGTGAATTGCTCGTAAAATTAGATGGGATAAATGTTGATGGTCAAATCGTTTTCAATGGTGCAGGATTTATGGGATCTGACCGGTTTGGAGAAAATTACCCCATGCAATTTAAAGTGGCCCGTTTTGAAGCAATAAATGCCGATGTTGATTACCTGGCGGGCAACATCGAAAGTTACTCACCCTACACCAAAGAGCCTGGTTACCCCTGTTACGTGGTTATGTCGAGGTTAACAGAAAAATCGGCCAAAACCGAAAATCCTGAAGTTATCAACGCAGGGAAGCTACCAGTAGAACAACAGTCAAATAAGGCGCTTGCTGTAACAGAAGCAAACAGTATGCCTGTTACAAACCCGGAACAACCTTTAGCAAAAGGGGAAATGGCCAAACAGGCTCTCGAATATTTTAAAGATAAAATTCCGGTAATGAACGTATTCCCCAATCCCTTTAAAAACGAGATCAACATTACCTACAAAACAATTCACAACAGTGAAGTTACCCTATCTATCTACGCCTCGAACGGGAATCTGGTATTACACAAAAATATCGGGAACAAGACACCAGGCAACTTTAACGAAAAAGTGCAGCTTAGTTTAGCTCCCGGACAATACATCGTAAAGCTGATGATAGGCTCCGAAGCATATACCCAAATAATAATCAAACAATAATGAGAAGCCCGGCAAGTAACGCCAATTACCAGATGCCGGGCTAACATACAATTCAAAAAAAAACTGATTGAATTATGAAAACAAATCTACTGAAAAAATACAGGAAATATTTTGTCCTCACGTTGCTTTTTTCGTTAAATATATGTATTAACTTTACTCCTGATGGAATAACAATTGGAATGAAACAAACTTATGCGAATGCTATAGATTATAGTACAGGGTATTATTGGCTTGATTACTTTCTAAACAACTCTTTATACGATCCCAGTTTATATGTAGTGTCAAGTAGTAACGGTTCCTATACGCAGGTTCCGGATGATTACACATTTCCAGGACAAATCGCAACAGTATTCTGTTACGGGAAGAAGCCAACCAGTGTACCTAACCCCGTTAATTTAAGCACAAGTGTCTTGTGGTGGTGGTCTGCCCCACAGAGCACCACCACACAGCAGTGGAGATATTGGAATGATTCTTATAATAATGGAGCAGGTGGTTGGCAAACTGTATCGGGTGGTACGTCAGGGACTCCGGAAAGTCAAAGCGCAACAAGAATCAATGCAAATCCAAATGTTACTCCTTCCACAGTGCATGTAAGTGGAGTATCCGACAATGCAAATGCAGCTCAAAACCTAACCGATGCAGCCAATGGTCAACTGGTACACACGAGTTGTTACGGAAATGCACCATGTACGACGGTTTCATTAAAAATAACTTTGCTTAGCGGAGTAGAAACCCTTGCACAAAGCTTTACGCTTTCAATTTCCGAGATTGCCGGAGGTAGCCATTCTGCAAATTCTAGCCATTACTCAGGAATGGCAATTGATGTAAATATGGTAAATAATCAATATGTATCGCAGATGTCTGAACAGGCTGTTAATGCATTCCGTAATGCAGCCTTTGCAGCCGGGGCATCCGTTGTTTATGGCCCTTATCACGATCCTTATGGCGGACATTCCAACCATTTTCATATTCAGTGGGAACCAACAATAAACTAAAAATATGATGAAGAAGTTTAATCAATTTATATGGATTATATGTCTTGTTTTCATTGTCAGTTGTAATTCAGGGACAAAAAAATCGAATAGCAATCAGGCCGATAAACCAGTGAAGGTGGAAACAGAAGTTAATAAATCGCACCTTATTTCAAGGAATGATTCTCTAATTTCGAAGAGAAAACCCACTTACCAGCAACTTTATTCGGAAAGTGAACAAAGATTTGAAATTATTGGAAATCTCAAGCATAATCCTTCTACAGGTAAGAAAATCTACAATTATAACCTAGGTCGGGATTCGATAAAAATAACTCTTTACCATCTCAATGAACGTATCGTTACTATTGAAAAAAGGATATATAATAACAATAATGAGTTGGGATTTCGAATTTTTGACTTTAATGAAAAAAACGACTGCTTTTCCAGTAGTCAGTGGAATAGCTCTGAAAAGATGACTTACACCAATGCAATGTATTGGGACACGTTTATAAGCTTTGATGTTCATTGTAACATTATTGATATGGATTTTTCAGAAAAGAAACAAATCATCCAATCGACCAGGGCATCACTCGATTCCATTATGCAGCATTTCCCGGAATTTAGGTATTCGTTTAACTGGGAGTAGCGTTTTGGTATCAAACAGATTAACGCGTCAACAAAAAATACGGATCGAACAACAGGTAAAATCCGAAGCTATACGCAGGTTCCGGATGATTACACATTCCCCGGTTTAATCGGAACAGTATTCTGTTATGGGAAGAAACCGACCAGTATATCTACGCCGGTTGATTTAAGCACAAGTGTCTTGTGGTGGTGGTCAGTTCCACAGAGTACAGGCACACAATTGTGGAAATATTGGGATGATTCTTATAATAATGGGGCAGGCGGCTGGCAAACTGTAAGCGGGGAAACAACAAACAATAATCTCAGTTCTACGGAAAAATATACACAAACTGTCGAGGATTTAGTTGGCAAACCTTATGTTACTGGTGCTAATGGACCTGACGCTTTTGATTGCTCCGGTGCTGTTTGTTATGGAATTAGGGAAGTCGTTCCTGGATTTGGAGATTATTCCGCTGATCAATTGTTTTCGTTTACAGAATCCACCATAAGTCTGGATAGAGGAGTATTGATATTTTACGATTACACTTCTGATGGAAATATTGATCATGTTACAACACTGACTGGTGATGGAGACATGGTACATCCTTCTTCTGGATCGGGTTTTATACTTCGTGTTTCCTCTTCATATTTAGACAGTTATATATCATCTCATGGAGGTGTTAAATATTACAGAAAAATAAATTGGTCTATGATCATACCAGAGAATTAGAATAGTACAAAATCATTATGCAAATAACAAACGCAAAAAAAATGAAAATTTTCACAGTAATATTAAGTATAATTTTATTATCCGCATGTTCCTATAAAAAAGATAAAAAAAATGAAAGAGATAAAAATTCTCAAAAGAACTTAACGTCAGAAGTCTTGAGTAAAGGAAATACTAATCAAAAATCAAAAGATAAATTTCAATTAGTATATTGCTTAAAGATAGATAACGGAGGAGATTCATGTTCGATATTTACTAAACCGATAGAGCATTTTCCCGATGAAGTATTTTCTTCATTAATAATTACAAATGAGATGTCTGATACTTTATATTCTATCGATAAGTGGATCTTAACAAATAAAAAAGGAATGGATCTTAAAATTTATGAAAAAGGATTTTATGGCTACCGCTTTATAAGTAAAAACAAAGATGGATTTGTATTACAGGCATTACACGATTCTGGCAAAAGTGTTTCAGATAATATATGGATTAAATGGGACAACCCAAAAAAGCTTTTCGAGGTACAAAAAGCACCATAATTTAGAAATTGATTTTATGGATCAGAGCAGAGGAATGGAAGGACAAGCTTTGGCAAAGAGGGAGTTGAAAGTCAATCTTGTATTTAATGTATATAGTTTTTTTGTAGGAATTATATCTTTTCCCGTTTACAATCAAATGTTTCAAATAACGACAACTCAAATACCCGAGTTATGAAAATACAAATCGTTTTTATATTTCTGATGTTTCTAATTTCTTGTCAGGTAAAATCACCGAATACAAAAGTTAAAAATGAAATTAACGAAATTAATGGGATTAAAACTGATGCAGAACAGTTGTTAAACCTCTTTCAATCAACAAAAGATACCACTTATTTAATTCATGCTGAAAGTCAGGTTGATTCATTGATTAATATTGGAATAAATGACCTCAAGCTTTATCAGGTTAAAGGGAATATACTACGAAAAAGAAAACGCTATGAAGAATTTGCAAAATTCATGAAAGAGTCCACACAGCATTTCCCGAATAATCCACAGACCTATTTCGGTGCCGGCGTGGCTTTTGATCAAATAAAAGATGTTGAATCATCTAAAGAAATGTATAAAAAGAGTATAAAAGTTTACGATGAACTAATACAGAAATATCCGACAGTTGAAAATCATATTAATCGAATAATTGCTATTTGTTTTCTTTATGGAAAACAGGCAGGTCTCCAAGAGTTCGAAAAAATTGCACAATCTGGTAAAATCAAACAAGCTTCAATTGATGCTTATAAAGGTATTATAGTGGATTTTGATAAAGATAAATTTCAAAATGCTATTTTTAACAATCCTTAATTCTGTAGATTGCTTACAAAAACCTCTTCAGCAAAAAGTCCTGATTAATAACCAAATAATATCCAAAGGCAAATGAAAATTTGGTGGTCAGGAAGTCGTAAAGGGCTTCGCCCTGAAAGGCGAATTCGATGTCTTTCAGAATATGCTGTTTCATCATATAATTGAAGGCGACTTGTGAGCGGCCAGTTTATGGCGAAAGCCTGATCAATTCAACACGAATTTGGGTGGAAGATGACGAACCTGTTTCTTTAATTCACACTTCCAAACACATGGGAATTGAGTATTCTGGCGATGAATGGGCTGGGAAACTGTGGCGGTTTTATATCTGAAAATCGGACAATAAGTTTATCCTGAAATTTACACCAAAGGTAACCCCTGATATGCGTGTTATGTAACATATTCTGTTAAGTTTTTG
>PNOH01000080.1 GCA_013824715.1 Odoribacter sp.
ATTTACGATTAACCATCACAACCATTACAACCATTCATCATTCATCATTCATCATTCAAGATTCTTCTTCCCCATGTCCTACAAGGAACTTTTTTATTTTACCGGCCACTGCCTCGCGCTCGACGAACATCCTGAATTCAGGGAAAGGGTAATTGAACTGATTCAGGCTGAGGGTACCGATCTGGAAAACTTCGTACAGCTTTGCAGCGACCACCTGGTTATTCCAGCCATTTATCTTAAACTGAAGGCACACAATTTATTATCTGTTATTCCTGAAGAAGTGGTACAAGTATTTGCCGAAATTTATGATCTGAACCGCGAACGCAACCTGCAAATCCTCCAGCAGATTGACGACATTACCTCTCAATTAAACAAGGAAAAAATACAACCCGTTTTCCTGAAGGGAACAGCGAACTTGTTGGATGGATTGTATAGCGATGTGGGCGAACGGATGATCGGTGATATTGATTTTCTGGTGAAGGAGGAAGATTATCTGAAAACTGGATTATTGCTTGAAGCAGCAGGTTACAAAAAACCGGCAAATAATTACTTCGACGTTTTTCGGTTTAAACATTACCCTCCATTGACAAAGGACGGCGAACCGGCATACATTGAAATACACCGGTTGCCTGTTGATCAAAAATATGACGCAAGCTTAAATTCGGAACTAATCTTCAGTCAAAAAAAGGAGGTTCCGGGGAAACCTGGCCTGTTTGTCCCCTCCGATGTACACAAGCTGATTCATACATTTATACACAGCCAACTCGCCGATAATGGTCATACCTATAAACAGGCTGACTTTCGCGGATTGAACGATTTATACCGGATTTCGAAGCGGATCAATGTTTCAGAACTGGCTAACCAGACAGGTTATCCCCATCAGGCCAATTCGTGGTTTGCAATCGGACAACGATTACTGGGACTACATGGTCGGTTCTGCCCCAAAGAAAGCAGATTGGTTCAATGGTATTGCTGGAAATATGATTGGTCACTCAGCCATTTTAATGCGTATATCATTTATACATCGCTAAAAAAGTTGGTTCACACGGTTTTCATGCGTTATGGAATGGGGTTCCTGCAGATGCTGTACTCGAAAAAACAACGCATATCGGTTTACAAACGTTTGAAAGATCCTAAATGGTACCGAATTCATGTTTTATCGCTCAGGGAAAACTTCTAGGAAAAAGGAGAAGGGTGAAGGATAATATTGACAATTAGTAATTCTGCATATTTCACGAATTAATACGAATCACACAAAGCGCTATGACTTACATTCTCTTTAAAGATGAAAGTTATAAGATTATCGGAGCATGTTTTGAAGTACACAAAAAACTAGGCTCGGGATTCCTTGAAAGTGTATATTCAGAAGCCTTGGAATTAGAATTTAAAAAAGCTGATATTCCTTACGAACGTGAAAAAAAACTTCAAGTTTACTATGAAGATCAATTATTGAACAAATATTTTCGTGCTGACTTTGTTTGTTACAACTCTATTATTATTGAATTAAAAGCTACAAAATATTTGATAGAAGCCGACCGACAACAAACATTAAACAATGTTAAAGCGACAAAATTTAAACTCGGTTTGCTCATTAACTTTGGGACACCTTCCCTGACCTATAAGCGTATCGTCAATTAAAATACCTTCGTGTAATGCGTTGATTCCTAAGCGCAGTAGAATGCAATTCGTGAAATTTGTATAGTTTTTGGTTAAATGACAATAATTTTTTATATTAGCTAACAGAGTTAATTTTACTAATTTCTAATCATTTAATCCAAATTTTATGAATTCCATTTCACCCCGCAGCTATAACTGCAAAGATGAGGAACTGCCCGTAGTCTGTGGATTTGCTGTCCTTAGTCTTGAACGCGATCTCACCGATTTCACAGCTTATTCGCCTGTATTCAATGCCGCGTATGTAACCGCTTACAAAGGCAAAATTGAAATTGTACAGGAGTTGGTACAACCCAAATCGGAAACCATTGAGTTGAAAATCATTACTGAACGTATTTACAACACGCTTGATGCGCTGATCTCTCCCATCAATTACCTGGAAGGTTATTTGAATCTGGCCGGAACAGCAATACCGGTCTCTCCAGGTGATTTTGGTTTGCTTAAACTGCGTAAAAGCGCTCGTGCACGTGATGTTGAAAACGTATTGACCATGCTTCACGCCGTTGAAGCAAATATCGAAAAGTACAAAACTGAGCTGATGGACAAAGGACTCACTGCTGTACTGATTGAGAAATTTAATGATGCCGAATCGTCGCTGTCGGCCTACAAAAATCAAAAGTACACGCTGGTCTCCAATCGTTCCGCCCTGGTACAAAACAATCTGGGTCTGCTCAATGATCTTTACGATCAGTTAACCGAAATCTGTAACATTGGCAAAGTGCTCTACAAACAAACCGACAAGGCGAAATTAAATGATTACACCTTCTCGTATCTGATGAAGCAGGTTCGGCGAAACGGAAAAGCCGAGGAGGTAAAACCTTCCGAACCTTCCCCGGCCGGATAAGGCTTTTAAACCAATCCCATAGACTCATAGACCACAATATAAAAATCAAAAACAGATGTGCCCTATGTGCCTATGTGGTTAAGCATGATTTTCCATCCCAAATGCTGCCCACCCTTGTTCTTATTCTTTTAACGGAACGGGGTGGGTTTTTAAGGGTCCAAATTTAAACTGTTAAGATTAATAGTCAAGAACTAAAAGTGAAATGTGAAAAGTAATGAGCGAAAGTATATTAAAACAGAAAAGTTATTTATTTGCATTGAAAATAGTCAAAGCTTACAAACAAATTATAACAGAACATAAAGAATATGTTTTAAGCAAGCAGCTTTTGAAAGCAGGTACTTCTATTGGTGCAAATATTCACGAAGCAGAATTTGCACAATCTAAATCTGATTTTATCTCAAAATTAAGCATCTCTTTTTACCCTGTTAAATCGTTTCAAAATGGAAGGATTTTATTTCGTATATATCTTGCAGAGTATAACCGATAATAATTTTTATACAGGATATACCAAGGATTTGAAACGAAGATTTGAGGAGCATACACAGGGGAAAGTGCCTTCGACTAAAGAAAGAAGACCATTAAAATTAGTTTATTTTGAAGCTTGTTTATCCCAACAGGATGCTACTTATAGAGAAAAGTACTTAAAAACCTTTTATGGGAAAATGTTTATTAGAAACAGACTCAAATCTTATTTAACAGGGTAAAGGAGGCGAATGAAACTGATTATTGGTTGTCTCTTTTACGTGATTCCAAATATATTTCGAACGATCTTGCCATCGAATTATTAAATTATGACAAGGAATTGATAAGTATGTTAGTTTCATCAATCAAAACATCAATAAAGAATAAAGGTGAATGAAAAAGATATAAAGTGATTCAACGCTTTTAACTTTTCATTCTTCATTCTTCACTTTATATATTCATTCGGAATTAGTCATTCGTCAATCGGAAAGAGTATATTACTATTCCAGAAGCTTTAATAACAGTTCTGAAACCATAAATATTAATTCTAAAGAACAAAGTAGCTATTTTGAAACCCTAAGTAACGATTCTGAAGGCCTAAGTATCAAATCGAAAAGGCTAAATAAGCAGTTTGAAAGCCTAAGTAGAGATTCTGAAGGCGTAAGTAGCAATTCTGAAGGCGTAAGTAGCAATTCTGAAATGCTTGTTTGCGATTCTGAAAAGTTAAGTAACAGTTTTGAAGGCTTCAATAATAATCCGATAATCTGATGAAGCAATTCTGAAGGAGTAAAAAGTTATTTGGGAAAAGGAAATAAGCCAGGCCTGTACCCGTTGGTGCCTGAGCGCGAAGCAGTCGAAGGCAACCCGCAAACAATAACTGTTTTTCTTTAAGCTACTACATTTTTAATCCCGAAGAACACCAGCGAAGCACAAACGAAAATTGAGAAACGTAATTACATTTGAATTTTATACCGATTGAAGAAATGTAATAGTCCAATCTTCGCTCACTCGATTGGCCTTAACATTTCTATTCATCGGCATTGTTTCATACTCAGAGCCTGACTTAGAGTCAGACCCTGAGTGCTTGCCTCCATTGAAGATTGAGATAAGTAGATTTATTTGATCTTTACCGGATCACAGATCCAAAGTTAAGAGGTGCAGATTGCAAATCCGCAACAGCGGGACTCAAATCATCGACATTTGCGAAAGTCTTAGTCGAACGCTGGCGGATAATTCGTATTTTTAGTACCTTTGAAATTTGAAATTTAATTTGAAATAGCATGGAAGCAATTTATAAACTTAAAGCAAATGAGATCAATCCAAATCTCATGGAAACCATTAAAAAATTATTTGTAGGCAAAGAAATTACCATCACTATAACCACCGAACCTGACGAAACAGAATACCTAACCGCCTATCCTGCCAATAAAAAGCATTTATTGGAAAGTATTGCACAAGAACCTTCGATCAAATTCACTCCCGGGGAGTTTCGTGAAAAGGTTGATAAAATGTAATACCTCAATGAATGAAAAATATTACATTCACCGACAAGGGTTGGAATGACTTCATCGATTGGTCAAAAACGGACCGTAAAATGTTTGCAAAAATATCCAATCTCATAGAAGAAACATCGCGTACACCCTATAAGGGTTCTGGAAAACCAGAATTACTGAAGCACGAACTGGTTACTGAGCCTTGGTCGAAGTATTAGTGGTCATTGGTCACGAAGAATCGATCACGAACATCGCCTGATTTATTCCGTTACTGAAATCGCAATTGAAGTTAAGTCCTGCAAATACCATTATTAGACCTGTCTTTTAAACCAGATATCCGGAAAGAGTCCCCGACTGCTTCGGGCAGGATTAGTCATTCGGAAAAAGTAAATAAGCCGGGATGGTCTGTCAGCCATAGGCTGGCAAATCTGCACCAGCCAGGGTAGCAACTTGTATCGCTTCGTGAGTATTTTTAAAACAAAAAAATGAGTATCTTTGGTAAAATAGCAACAATCAAACCATGAACAGTCCCGAAGTAAAAGCATTTATCCGTCGGCACAGTAATCTTTTCTGGTACACTCCTGAAGATAAAAAGGAAGACATAAGTCCTGAATTACTGGTTGAAACCATTATGAATTATGGGGAAATGGGTGATGTTAGGGAACTTATTCAAATCATGGGGATTGAACGCTTAACTGTGATATTCTCTGGTCTTCAGGGACGTAAAAAAATGAACTTATATCCTGAAATCTATCATTTCTATTCAATTTTGATTCAAAGATATGCACATTCAAATATTTAATCCCGATCAGTTTCAAATCTTGCCGCTGGTAAAACAATTTAAAAAAGAGTTTTATCTCGTTGGAGGTACTGCAATTGCTTTACATATAGGCCACAGGAGATCAATCGATTTCGACCTTTTTAAATTCAGCCCTATTAAACCGCAAAGTATAATTCAAAATATTTCAAGTTTTAACTTTAAGTATGCTGTTACCCGAAGAGTGGCAGAACAGTTGAATGTTAACATTAACAATGTTAAATTTACATTTTATCAATATCCGTTTAAAATCAATGCAACCGAAAAACTCGATGATATTCTTCGTTTGCCAAGCCTTTTAGACCTCGCTGCAATGAAAGCTTATGCTCTGGGCCGAAGATCTAAATGGAAAGACTATGTTGATCTCTATTTTATTCTGAAAGATCATTTCTCCATTCAGCAAATTTCGGATCGGACTGCTGAACTGTTTGGACAGTTATTTTCAGAGAAACTTTTCAGGGCGCAACTTAGTTATTTTGATGACATTGATTATTCAGAACCTGTCGAATTTCTGGTTCCAGTGTTATCTAACGAAGAAATCAGATCGTTCCTAACTGATAAAGCAACCGATATATTTGGAGACCAGCCCATTTAAAATAGCCATTCGGTTTTATCTTATCTTTAACCTATTGGTTCCTGAGCCTTCGGCGTGAGACTTCGGCGTAAGCTCAGTCGAACGCTCAGTCGAACGCCGATGGTTTGAGCCTGTCGAAAACTCAGTCGAACGCAACAAACACTGTTTTTCTTTAAGCTGCTACATTTTTAATTCCGAAGAACACCAGGGAAGCACAAAGGAAAATTAAGAAATGTAGCTACATTTGAATTTTACCGGATCACAAATCAGAAGTTAAGAAGTGCAGATTGCCGCACCAGCAGCTAAAATATATTTCGAATTTGAACATAGACAAGCATTCAATTTACACCCTAAACTGCTCATTAAATACTATCTTACAATAGTAAATTCTATTAAATTAAAATCATTAATTCAATAAACAATGGTTCTAAAAATTCTTAATTATTGGGAAATCTTAATACATAAGCTTAAATTGAAATCAACAACATTTGGACATAAAGGCTATAATGTGCAGATTTATAAAGGATTTAATTTTGGTCATTCTGAACATCTAAAAATACACGATAATGTTATTATTGGGATTAATGCACATATTAATGCACATGGTGGAGTAACATTTAAATCTGGTACGATAACTGGTCCTGATTTGATGATTTATTCGGTTAATCATATTTTTGATCAGATTGAAGCAATTCCATTTAGTAATGAATGTATAAAGAAAGAAGTAATCATTGGACAAAACTGTTGGATTGGTGGAAGAGTATTCATTGCCCCAGGAGTTAATCTTGGAGATGGATGTATTGTAGCTGGGGGAAGTGTGGTCTCAAAATCTTTTCCAGCATGTTCAGTAATTGGCGGAAATCCAGCAAGAATTCTTAAAATGAGGGATGAAGAAAAATATGTTGAGATGTGCAAAAAATCAAATTACTGTCTTGATATAACTAGAAATAAACATAAATAATATATATATACGATGTTTTGTTTATTTTACGCATCACTAAAATAAACAAAATTGCTCTTCTGAACCTTACTCAAAATGATTTCACACTTGCTATTTGCAATTTTCGAATAATATTATTCCTTTTCAATTTAAACTAAAGAAATTGATTCTATTAATACAAATATTTAAAAATTATGGTTTATGAATATTCAAAATCTACTTTCTAGATTTAGAAATGCTTTTTATAATATTGAGAATATAGAAAAGATCATTAACAAACTACTTACTATTAATAAGTACAATGATTTATCAATGGTTTCATATGAAAAAGGAACTTCTGATAAATTTGTTATTGATAATCCAATTGTAATTTCTCTTACAACATATGGTCTTAGAATTAATGAAGTCCATCTTACAATAGAAAGTTTACTGCATCAAACAGTAAAACCAAATAGAATTATTCTCTGGCTGGACAACAGTTTTAAAAATACTACTATCCCATATTTATTGCGTATGCAAGAAAAGAGAGGGCTTGAAATATGCTATTGCATAGATATAAGGTCTTATACAAAATTAGTGCCTACGCTTGAATTATGTCCTAATTCTGTTATAATAACAGTTGATGATGATATGATTTATACTCCAGATTTCATTGAACACTTATTAAATGCTTATCAAAAAGACAGTAAAAAAGTATATTTTTATCGTGGCCATAAAATTGTATTTGATAAAAAAGGTAAATTAGCCCCTTATGAAAATTGGGTAACAATAGGAGCAAAGGGATCCTCTGTTTTCAATATGCCTACAGTAAGCATTCGCTGAAGTACGTCATCTAATTTTGCGTTCCAGTCTTTAAGTTTGCTTTTTACTTCAAAGCAAGCGATATGTATAACGAGAAAAAATTCCGGGCCATCTATGATGAATTTCTGGGCTCTGGGTTGACCATCCGTGATTTTTGTGCAAATCAGCATATGAATGAGGCCAAGTTCTATTATTGGCAGAACAAGCTGAAAGACCAGTTGCCACCTAAAAGAGGATTCGTCCCGGTGGTTTTTGAGAATGATGGGCAAGCCCGGTCAACGCATGTTCCAGCACCGGTGCGGCCACAAACGACAAGCTTTTCAACATCGGAGGCCACACCCCAAACCATATCCTGTGAGATAAGCTATCCGAACGGAGTGCATGTCAAACTGAACGGTTTGCCAGACGCGCAGATATTGAGGTCGCTCTTGGTTTTAACTCGCCGGTAGCATGTTCAGCCTCACATCGGCCATGCGTTATTACCTGTATTCGTATCCAACGGATATGCGCCGGAGCTTTTACACCTTGAGCAGGATGGTGACCAACCTTATGGGTCGCAACGTACAGGACGGTGATGTTTTCATCTTTATCAACCGCTCGTGTACCAGCATGAAAATCCTGCATTTGGAATGCGGTGGTTTGGTGATCTATCACATGAAACTGGAATCGGGCTCTTTCAAACTGCCGGTTTTTGATCAAAATACCAACACGTTTCAAACCAGTTGGCAGGATATGATGTTGATGGTACAAGGTATTACGATGGATGGAAAAAAGAATAAAAAAAGATGGAAAAAACCTTTGAAATAGCAGGTTTTACTTGACTTTTTGTTTGGCTATTCGGTTGACATTTAGTATCTTCGAGTCATCAAAAACGAAGAAAAATGGCAGTTGAACAAGAGGTTTTTTTACAACAAATTCTGGAGGATCGCGACCAGCTTTACCGGGAGACATCCAGGCTTAAAAGCCAACTTTCCAGCTTTGAAAACTTCGAAAAAGAAAGAGTTTCTTACCAACAACTGATCGGCCAAAAAGATACCACCATCACTAAGCTGAAGCTACAGATCGAGATGCTCCAGCGAAAGATCTGGGGCAAATCCAGCGAACGGTACATCAATGAGGATCCCCTGCAACGAAAGCTCGATTTTGATGGTCTTGATTTGCTTCCGGAGGAAAAAGAACTTGCCACCAGTGCCAAAGAAGAGATCGAACAGTACAAGAAGGTTCGTGTTATTGAGGCAAAAGACAAAAAACACCCGGTACGCAAACCCCTGCCCGAAAGCCTGCCCAGAGAAGAAACCCACATTTATCCTGAACACATTAATCTGGAAAACTGGACAGAACTGGCTCCGGAAATTACCGAAATATTGGAACGCGAAACTGCCAGATGGTACGTGCGCCGGATCATCCGCCACAAATACGCGTTGAAAGACAAAAGCCAGGATGTGCAAGCACAAGTGGTTACAGCCCCCATGCCTGTACTTCCGATAGCCAAAAGCTATGCAGGGGCAACTGTTTTGGCCGACATCATCATCGACAAATACGTGAACCATCTTCCTTTCTACCGCCAGATCGAGATGTTCAAGCAACAGGGCATATCCATTGCCCCTGCAACCATTAACGGCTGGTTCCAGAATGTGGCTGATCTGTTAAGGCCTACTTACTACCGGTTAAAGGAACTGGTTTTGACTTCAGACTATATCCAGAGTGATGAAACTACCATTCCGATAATAAACAATGAAAAACACACCACAATAAAAGGATACATCTGGATGATCCGGGCGGTTATGGGCAATCTGGTCTTCTTTCATTACGACCAGGGTTCCCGGGCACAAAAAGTCGCACTGCAATTGTTCAAAGATTTTCAGGGAGTGATCCAAACCGATGGTTATGCCGTTTACGATATTTACGAACACAAAAAGGGCGTTCTGCCCATTGGGTGCTGGGCACATGCCCGGCGTAAATTTGAGGAGGCTTTAGCCGAAGATAAAGCCCGGGCTTCTTATGCCCTGGAGCAAATAGGCCTGCTTTATGATGTGGAAAGGCGCGCCGATCAGGAGCAACTCTCTTATGACGAGCGGGCCGATCTGCGTTCCCGCTTGGCTTATCCCATTATGGTAGCCTTCGAAAAATGGTTAGTGAATGAGCATCCCCAAGTCTTGCCCAAAGGACGCATTGGCAAAGCCATCAAGTACACTTACAAAATCTTCCCCAAGTTGACCCGCTACCACTTGGATGGCCGATATAAAATCGACAACAACCTTGGCGAAAATGCCATCAGGCCAATAGCCTTGGGCCGGAAGAACTGGTTGTTCTGTGGAAATCATGATGCAGCAGAAAATGCAGCAATCATGTATTCCATGCTGGGATGTTGCAAGGCCAACGAAGTAAACTTCCGCGACTGGCTTGTCTACTTCCTGAACAACATCCACAGGTACGATACCGATTACAGCAAGGATCTGGCAGAACTGCTCCCGCACAATTTTAAACTTCAAAACCAAGATTACAACAGCTCCGCCTCCGAAGCCTATCAAAGTTCTCCGAACATTTTAGAGAAACTCTGAAAATGGATTGCTGTTTCTCAATGAAAACAAAACGGGGTTGACCGAATGCTTACAAATCTTCTAACTATGAAAATTCTTTATCTATATGCCGAATTGAAAGGTTCTCACAGTGCCGGTCTTGGTTCTGGAGGTGAAGTGATAATTGAAGATGGTGTATGGATTGGCGCTAACAGCACAATACTCACTGGTGTTATCATCGGCAAAAAAATCGATAATAGGAGCAGGTAGTATTGTCAATAAAGATATTCCGCCCTATTGTATTGCCGTTGGTAATCCATGCAAACCAATTAAACTTTGGAATTTTGAATTAAATACATTTGAGCCAGTAAATTAAAAACATGTACAACCTTATTTACATCACAAACCTACCTTCTTTTTATAAGATCAACCTATTTAATCGGATAGGAAAACACCGAAAACTTTTAGTTGTCTTTACTCATGAAAAAAGTGTTCAACGTAATGCTGATTTCTACAAGGGAGAACGAGAATTTGAGTTCATTTCGATTGCGAATAAGTCCACGATTGGTAAAATTGGGTTCATTTTCAATTTATTAAAAAATAAACCTTATCAACACCTTATCATTGCAGGCTGGGATCAACTTGTTTTATGGCTTGCTGCATTTATTAGTCCCCGGAATAAAAATGGAGTTGTTGTTGAATCAAGTATTTTGGAGAGTAAAACAACTGGGATTAGGGGTCTGGTTAAGAAAATATTTTTATCGCATATTTCAAAGGCTTATGTTTCCGGGAAGTCACAAGCAGATTTGTGTACAGCATTGGGTTTTAAAGACCAATTAATTATAACAAAAGGAGTAGGAATATTCAACATTAAACCTCAACCTAACTTCAAAGCATCCACTTCGGTTAAGAATTTCATCTATGTTGGACGATTATCTCCTGAAAAAAATCTTCTGTTTTTAATCGAAACATTCAATCTATTTCCGGAGCTCATTCTCAATGTTGTTGGCTTTGGTCCTCAGGAAATCTTTCTGAAATCGATTGCCAAACAAAACATTATTTTCCATGGGGCTGTTCCTAACAACGAACTCTATAAATTCTATCTTCAAAATGATGTTTTTGTTTTGCCTTCTACATCTGAAACTTGGGGTATGGTTGTTGAGGAAGCTTTTAACAATGGTTTGCCGGTCATAGTTAGTGATAAAGTAGGTTGTGCTGAAGAGATCATTAATGATTCAAATGGTATCATCTTCAAACTATCTGAACCTC
>PNOH01000081.1 GCA_013824715.1 Odoribacter sp.
AAATATATATATTCAATACATATACAACATCTAAAATATTTTGTAGAATTTATACTTTGATAATTTATTTATTTTTCCTTGTTTTTATGGAATATATTATTTACTTTTGTAGAGTCATTACTTAAACTATAATTTGAAAACAACGTTAGAAAATATCGCAAGTATCCAGACAGGAGTTTTTGCCAAACCGGCACTAGATGGTGATTTGGTATATTTACAGGCCAGACACTTTGATGAAAATGGACAGCTCATTGGTGAACTTCATCCGGATTTAATGGCTGATGATATAAGCGAAAAGCATTTTCTGAAATCTGGTGATGTACTATTTGCTGCTAAAGGTAATAAAAACTTCGCATCAGTATATGAAGACCAGTATCCCAAGTCTGTAGCCTCTACCTCCTTTTTTGTTATTCGTTTACATGACAGCAAGATCTTACCTGAATATTTTGCCTGGTTCATGAATAGCCCAAAAACTCAACTATTCCTGAAATCTACTGCACTCGGATCTTCCATCGCTTCTATTTCTAAAGCAGTGTTGGAAAAACTTGAAATCAGTGTTCCGAATATTCAAACTCAACGAGTCATTCTGGAAATTACAAGCCTTAGAAGCCAAGAAAAAAAAATAAGGCAGAAAATTGAATCACTTCAGGAAATCATCATTCAGCAAAAAATATTTAACGCAATAAAATAAAACCATGATTAAAAAAATCACACAGGACGATATTAATAATACAGTTTGGAAAGCGTGCGATACCTTTCGTGGTAGCATTGACCCTAGTATTTACAAGGATTATGTGCTGACCATGCTTTTCGTAAAATACCTCAGCGATGTACATGACGATAAGTATGAAACGCATTTGAAAAAGTACAATGGAGACATAGACCGGGCAGAACGTGCAATGAAACATGAGCGATTTGTAGTCCCGGAACAAAGTCATTTCAAATATTTGTATGATCATCGGAATGAACTCAATATCGGTGAGTTGATTGATATTGGATTGGAAGATCTGGTGGAAGCCAACCGTGAAAAACTCTACAGCGAAGATGGTGCCGGAATTTTCCAAAATATCAATTTCAACAGCAGTGTGTTGGGTGATACAAAGGATAAAAACACACGTTTGAAAAACCTGTTGCTTGATTTTAATAATGAAACATTAGACCTGCGCCCCTCACACCTGGAAGGTACGGATATCATTGGTGGAGCTTATATGTTTTTGATAGAGCGATTTGCAAGCGATGCTGGGAAAAAAGCTGGAGAATTTTTTACCCCAAAAGAAGTATCCACACTCATTGCCAAACTCACTAAATCGAAACCAGGATCGCGGAT
The DNA here is from genome assembly GCA_013824715.1 of Odoribacter sp. Lineage (GTDB taxonomy): Bacteria > Bacteroidota > Bacteroidia > Bacteroidales > Prolixibacteraceae > Aquipluma. Next base: position 1,328 of record PNOH01000081.1, read on the forward strand.
TTGTGACCCAACTTGTGGTTCTGCATCCTTGCTGATTAAGGCTGGAGAAGAAGTTGGCTCCGATAATTTTTCATTATACGGACAGGAAGCCAACGGAAGCACCTGGGCATTGGCCATAATGAATATGTTTTTACATGGTTTTGACAAAGCCACTATTCGTTGGGGAGACACTATACGCAATCCGAAATTGAAAGAAGGCGATGCCCTGATGAAATTTGATACGGTTGTTGCGAATCCGCCTTTTTCTCTTGACAAATGGGGAAAGGTTGATGACAAGGAAGAAAACAAAGCTACAGATAGTTTTGACCCAGAAACCGACAAATACCAGCGCTTTTGGAGAGGTACACCACCAAAGAGTAAAGGCGATTGGGCATTTATTAGCCACATGATTGAAACCGCATACGAAGGAAAAGGGAAAGTGGGCGTGGTGGTACCTCATGGTGTGTTGTTCCGTGGAGCTAGCGAAGGAAAAATAAGGCAGAAAACGATTGAAGAAAATATTCTGGAAGCAGTAATAGGCTTACCTGCCAACCTATTTTTCGGAACTGGTATTCCGGCCGCTATATTGATTTTTAACAGAGGTCGGAAGAAGTATGGGAATGATCCAGTACTTATTATTGATTCCAGCAATTACTACGAATCGGCGAAGAACCAGAACAAGCTTCGACCTTCGGATATAGAACACATTGTGGACACATACCGAAATTTCAATGAAGGCAAATTGCCAGTAGGAATTGTGGAAGATAAATTCAGCTATGTAGCCACCTTTGAAGAAATACAGGAAAATGATTTTAACCTGAATATTCCCCGATATGTGGACACTTTTGTTGAAGAAGCCGAAGTGGATATCGCTGCTGTACAACAAGAGATTGAAAAACTGGAAGACGAGCTGAAAATGGTTCAAGCAGAAATTGAAAACTATTTAACCCAATTGGCAAATTAACATGGATAATTTTAAAACACCAATTGATTGGAAGATGACTCAACTCGAGCATCTTTGTATAAAAAAAGGATTAGTAAGAGGTCCTTTTGGGGGTGCATTAAAAAAAGAGTTTTTTGTAAAAATTGGTTTTAAGGTCTATGAACAAAAAAATGCTATTTATCGAGATGCTGAATTAGGAGATTACTATGTTGATGAAAAGAAGTTTAAAGAATTAAAAAGATTTGAGGTTAGTCCCAAAGATTTTATTGTTAGTTGTTCAGGCACGATTGGTAAAATATTTCAAATTCCTAAAAATGCAAAAATGGGAATTATCAATCAGGCTCTTTTAAAGATTAAAACTAATGATAAAGTAATTGATGATCAGTATTTCTTTCAGTATTTTGATTGGGATAAGTTTCAATCAAGAATAATCGATAATACACAAGGTGGAGCAATGCAAAACCTTGTAGGTATGGATATTTTTAGAAAATCTGAAATCGCACTTCCTCCCCTCCTGGAACAAAGCGCCATAGCTTACGTTCTTGGTTTGATGGACACTGCCATCAACCAAAACAACCAACTCATTGCCCAAAAAGAACTCCGCAAAAAATGGTTGATACAAAATTTATTGACCGGAAAGAAAAGGTTGACGGGGTATGGAGGAGTTTGGAAGGAAGTTGCAATGGCGAATGTGTTTAATAGAGTAACGAGAAAAAATTCAGAAAACAATACAAATGTAGTTACCATTTCAGCTCAAAGAGGATTTGTAAGACAAACTGATTTTTTCAATAAGGCAATTGCTAGCGAAATTATAGACAATTATTTTTTGGTCGAAAAAGGAGAATTCTGTTACAACAAGAGCTATTCAAACGGCTATCCATGGGGTGCAACAAAGCGATTAAATGATTTTGATAAAGCAGTTGTTACAACACTATATATCTGTTTTGGTATTAAAGATTTGAGTAAAACTTCAGGTGATTTTTTTGAACAATATTTTGAGGCAAATCTCTTAGATCGCGGGCTTACAAAAATTGCACACGAAGGAGGAAGAGCACATGGGTTACTCAATGTAACTCCTTCCGATTTCTTTTCATTAAAAATCACAATTCCAAATTCCGAAGAACAAACCGCCATTGCCCAAGTGCTGCAAGCAGCCGATAAAGAAATACAACTGCTCAAAGCCAAAACCGATAAACTGCGCGAGCAGAAAAAAGGGATGATGCAGGTGCTGCTGACGGGAAAAAAGAGATTGAAAATTAATACCTAAAAATATGGCAAAAAAACTGATTCGTGTAGCAATAGCTTATGATTTTGACGGCACACTTGCACCCGGAAATATGCAAGAACATGCCTTTTTGCCCTCTCTGGGAATTGACCCAAAATCGTTTTGGGGCAAAACAAAGAAAAAGGCAAAAGAAAATGACATGGATGAAATTCTTGCATATATGCAATTAACTCTTGACGAGGCAAGAACAAAGAATTTCCCGATCAGAAGGTCTGATTTTATGCAATATGGCAGGGGCATTGAATTTTTCGAAGGTGTTGAAACGTACTTCGACAGGATTAATTTATATGCCAAAGAGAAAGGAATTACAATAGAGCATTACATTATTTCATCAGGTTTGCGTGAGTTTGTTAAAGGCACCAAAATAGCAAAACACTTCAAAAATATTTTTGCTTCCGGGTTTGAATATGATGCAAATGGAGTGGCTGTTTGGCCAGCTTTGGCAATAAACTACACAAATAAAACCCAGTATTTGTTTAGAATTAACAAAGGAATTAATAACTCCTACGATAACTATGAAATCAATAAATTCATGCCAGAAAAAGAGCGTTACATTCCGTTCGGGCAAATGATTTATATAGGTGATGGGGAAACAGATGTTCCTGCAATGAAAATGATTAAATATCAAGGAGGAAAAGCAATTGCTGTTTATAATCCAAAGATTAGGGCAAAGAAAAACAGGAAGTCACCAAAACAAATTTGTGAAGACCTGATTAATCAAAACAGGGCTGACTATATTGCTCCGGCAAATTATTCTGATGGAAGTGAACTTGATAAAATGATTAAGTTAATCATTGATAAAATTCATTTAGAGATTGAACTAAAAAAATACATAAAGTAAAAGTGTATGACCATCGATCAATTAATACAGCTTAAAGAAAGCGAAGACAAAGTTGAGTTAAAGAAGCTAAGACCCAATATGCTTACGATAGCAGCCGAAAAAGTGTTTTGGGCTACACAGTGGCGTTTGCAAACGAAAAAGGTGGCTATCTTGTGTTCGGTCTAAAAGATGCACACCCGCATGATGTTTGTGGCTCTAAAGCTTATGAAGGAAGAGAAGGTCAGTTAGAGCAGAATGTTTACCGTGATTTGGGAATAAGAATATCTACTGAAGTTCAATTCGATGGTACTAAAAGAGTCTTGATTATTAAAATACCTGCCCGCCCGGTTGGAAAACCTCTTTATTTCAAAGATGTGCCATTAATGAGGATTGGTGATGCATTGGAGAGAATGTCGGATGAAATGTACCTGTCAATTATTCAGGAGCAAGAACCCGATTTTTCGGCCAAAGTCTGCGATAGTATTTCAATAGCCGACCTTGATGAAGCTGCCATCAAAAAAATGAAAGAAAGTTATGCCCGTAAGCAAAAGAATCCGGGCTTTATGCAATCAAGTACAGAGCAGGTTTTAACCGATTTAAAATTATCGGAATCCAGAAAACTCAATTATGCAGCGCTAATTCTATTAAGCAAAAAAGAAATCATTCAGCAAAAATTACCGCAAAGCAAAACCATCTGGGAGTTTCGCAACAGTGAAGCGCAAATACACAGCGATTCGAGAGAGGCCATTGAAGAACCTCTATTTATTGGCATTGACCAGATTTGGCAACTGATAAACCAGCCTACCTTAAATAAAAAGTATCCGATTCAGTCGGGAGCCTACATTTTCGATTTATATGATTTTAATGAAGCGGTAATTCGTGAAGCTGTGCTAAACGCCATTGCACATCGCGATTATACCATTTCCAGCGAAGTGGTTATCAAACAATATCCCGGAAAAATCATCATTAACAATCCAGGCGGTTTCCCCAAAGGAGTAAACATTGATAATTTGCTTACCGTAAGCAGTACCCCTCGCAGCCGTTTAATGACCGATATTTTAGAAAAAACAGGGTTGGTGGAAAGAAGCGGACAGGGAGTTGATAAAATCTTTTCCATTACACTTTCTGAAGGCAAAGCGTATCCGGATTACAAGAGTTCAGACATGTTTCAGGTTTCTCTTTGTTTACGAACAGAAATTACCGACAAAGCTTTCCACATCTTTATCAGCCGATATCAAAACAGCGACAGAGAGCCAAAACTAGGTGTTGAACAAATTATTACACTCAGCAAAATTCGCATTGGAATATCTCAGAATTTAAACCTGGAGATTGTAACTCAATTGGAAAAATCGGGATTAATACAAAAACTTTCCGGGCATACCAATCGCTACACATTGTCAGCCGAATATCATCAGATGGCAAACGATGATCTGAAAATCGGTAAAAAGTACATGGTAAAAGAAATTGAACAATTGCTTTTGGCCTTACAGGGTAGTACTCTAAAAATTGGTGTTTTAGAGGCTAATTTGTCAGCTTCATTGAATAGGAACCAATTAAAATATCTTACCGGAAAGTTGTTTGAAGATGATATTCTTCAAAAAGAAGGTAGAGGAAGCGGAACATCATACACTATTTCAACTCAGTTTTCACATTTACGAGGGGATGTGCTGATTAAGAAAGTAATTGATCATTTGAAAGTAAAGTATAAGGTGAAGAATTCTCCAAACAGCGATAGAAATTCTCCAAAATGAGCATAAATACGAATCAGAGCCATAAGGAAAAGGAAGTAATAATTCTCCAAAACGAACTTATTTTCTCCAGAAAAGGAGTTTGTAAATTCATTAAATGTTGATATTCAGATATATATTGAATTTTACTAATTCTCCAAAAACGCTCACAAATTCTCCGTATTTGAAAACAGAGTGGATATGAAGAATTCTCCAAAAAGAAAATAAATTCTCCAAAACAGTAAAAAAATGGACACACCAAGTTTCAAAGAAGACCACATTAGCCAAATACCTTCATTGCAATTGTTGCAAAAATTAGGCTATACCTATCTCAGTCCGGCAGAAGCAGAGAATCTTAGAGGTGGAAAAACCAGTAATATTTTATTGGAGGATATTCTGCGTAAACAGTTGAAGGAAATCAATTCAGAAAAGCGAATCAGTTCAACAAAGACCACATACATCAGCGATGCCAATATTGAAAATGGTATTCGGACATTGAAAGAATTACCAATGAATGAAGGATATATCGCCGCTTGCGAAACGGCTTATAACCTGATTACCCTAGGGAAAACATTTGACCAGAGTTTTGACGGGGATAAAAAAAGCATCACACTTCAATACATTGACTGGAAAAATCCGGAGAACAACGTATTTCATGTAACCGAAGAATACAGCGTCATGCGTAGTACCAGTAAAGAGCATTACCGGCCCGATGTGGTTTTGTTCGTTAATGGTATTCCATTGTGTGTGATTGAGTGCAAGCGACCGGACATGAAAGAGCCGTTGGCACAGGCAATCAGTCAGCACCTGCGTAGCCAGCAGGAAGATGGCATTCGGGCCTTGTATGTATATGCACAGGTGGTAATGAGCGTGGCAACCCAGGAAGCAGCGTATGCCACCAATGCAACCCCCGAAAAGTTCTGGGCAAAGTGGAAAGAAAAATTTGAAGGAGAAACGGATTCAGAACGAAAGATCGGGGAAGAAAAATACAGACAGGATTTGCAGGAGTTTAAAAACCAGCCATTAGCTATTGAGCAGAAAAACAAATTATTTGCTGACCGCTTTAAATATGTGCGGCAGTATTTTGATGATTTGGAGAACGAAAATATTTTACCAACTGTTCAGGATGAGTATTTATTCGGTTTATGCAGACCGCAGCGGCTGATGGATATTATTTTCAATTTCGTTCTGTTCGACAATGGAGAAAAAAAGATTGCCCGATACCAGCAGTATTTTGCCGTTAAAAAATCCATGAAGCGCATCCTTCAAATTGATGGTGGAAGGCGAAACGGTGGAGTGATTTGGCACACACAGGGAAGCGGGAAATCTTTAACCATGGTTATGCTTGCCCAGGCCATTGCCATGGAAAAATCAATCCGCAATCCGAAAATAGTTTTGGTAACCGACCGTACCGATTTGGATACTCAGATTACCGGTACATTTCGCAAGTGTGGAATGTTTGTCGAAAATGCCACCACAGGGCAACGATTGGTTGAATTGCTTGAAAGTAAAAGCGATTCAGTAGTCACCACCATCATCAACAAATTTGTGGCTGCCATCAAGAAAATCGGCAAGCCTTTGCAAAGTCATGACATTTTTGTTTTGGTTGATGAAGGACACCGGACCCAGCATGGTACTTTCAATATTGAAATGCAGAAAACCTTGCCTAATGCTTGTTTCATTGCGATGACCGGCACACCACTTTTCAAAAAGGATAAAAGTACAGCTGCGAAATTCGGAGGTATAATTGACGCATACACAGTTGATCAGGCCGTAAAAGACAAGGCTGTAGTTCCACTTCTGTATGAAGGAAGATTGGCAAGACAAATTGTAAATGCAAGTCCGCTGGATACATTTTTCGAAATGGTTTCAGAACCGTTGACCGAATACCAAAAAGCCGACTTCAAAAAGAAGTTCAGCAGAGCAGACCAGTTGAACGGTGCAGAACAAAAAATATATACGATCGCATGGAACATCAGTAGGCATTTCCGCGACAATTGGCAAAATACTCCCTTTAAAGCCCAATTGGTTTGCGACAAAAAAATAAATGCCATTCGTTACAAAGAATTTCTGGACGAAATTGGATTGGTGAGCAGTGAAGTTCTGATTTCATCCATCGACGAAAGAGAAGGTGAAGATAGTGCCTATGAAAAATCCACGGAGAAGGAAAATCGCTTTTGGAAAAAGATGATGGATGAACATGGTAATCAAAAAAAATATGAGAAGAACATCATCAGCCGTTTTAAAAATCAAAAAGATCCTGAAATCATTATTGTAGTAGATAAATTACTTACCGGATTTGATGAACCCAAGAACACGGTTTTGTATCTTACCCGAAACCTGCAGGGACATAAACTTTTGCAAGCCATTGCGAGGGTAAACCGTATTTATCCTGATAAGGAATTTGGCTATATCATTGACTATTATGGTGTGATTGAGAATTTGGATGATGCCTTGCAATTGTATTCCTCTTTTGAGGAGTTTGATTCAGATGACCTGGAAGGCACATTGGTAAACATCAATGAAGAAATCAAAAAGCTACCACAAAAGTATTCAGAACTATGGGACATTTTCAAAATCATCACCAATAAACGTGATGCAGAAGCCTATCAATTGCTGTTGAAAGATGAAGCAATAAGAGCTTTGTTTTACGATAAACTGGCAGCGTTTGCTAAAGGTTTGAAATTAGCGCTTTCATCCATCCAATTTTATAATCAGGTAGATGAAAAAACGATCAACCGTTATAAATCAGATTTGATCATGTTCGTAAAGCTGCGCTTAGCCGTAATTGAAAGATATTCAGATACAATTGATTACAAGCAATATGAAGGTCAGATTCAAAAATTGATTGACACGCACATTACCACTGAGAAAGTTGAAATCATCACTGAACTGGTTGATATTTTTGATAAAGAAAAATTTCAACAGGAAGTAGAAAATACAACAGGAAAAGCAGCCAAAGCAGATAAGATTGCCAGCAGAACTTCAAAACACATTTCGGAGAAGATGGAAGAAGACCCGGCATTTTACAAAAAGTTCTCACAAATGCTGAAAGAAACCATTGCGGATTACGAAGCCAAGCGGATTAATGAAGTCCAGTATCTCAATAAGGTTCAGGAAATAATGAACAATGTTTTGTCTCACACCGACAGTGATATTCCTGAAGCGTTGAAAGACAAAGATGTGGCAAAGGCATTTTATGGTTTGAATGTTGAATCACTCAGCGAAAAAATTCAGGATCCAATAATCAGGAGAGAGATTTCAACACAGGCGGCTTTGAACATAGATGAAATGATTCAAAAAGCCGTTTTGGATAACGGCAAATCAATTGTTGACTGGCAATATAAAACCAATATTACCGGAAAGCTTCAAATTGAAATTGGAGATTATTTGATTGATGAAGTACGTGATAAATATAACATTAACCTGTCTTTTGGTGAGTTGGATGAAATTGCCAATAAATGTATTGAAGTTGCAAAAATCCGCTACAAATAATGACTGAAAGTATTGAATTTGGCTCGAAACGAATTGATTTTCATTTGGATTATTCCAACCGAAAATCTCTTGGAATAACTGTAACACCCGACTTGGAAGTTTCGGTAAAAGCGCCTATAGATACACCTATAGAAAAGGTAAAGGAAAAGATTATTAAAAAAGCGCCTTGGATAATCAGGCAACAAAGCTTTTTCCTAACCTTTCATCCAAAATTGACTGATCGGAAATTTGTTGGTGGTGAAACTCATCTTTACTTTGGCCGTCAGTACCGTTTGAAAATTATATTCGATCAAGTAGAATGTGTAAAACTTAAAGGCAAATTCATCGAGGTTACAACCCTTGACAAAGCAAAAGTTGAAGAATTGGTAAGCAATTGGTATTTACAAAACGCAAAAAATAAGCTTCGTGCCATTGCCCTGGAACTAATTGAAAAATTTAAAAAGTATAAAGTTGAACCCAACTCAATTGTGCTGATAGAAATGCCCACCCGATGGGGAAGTTGCACAGCCAAAGGAAAAATCATCCTAAATCCGCAATTAATCAAAGCACCCAAAGGCTGTATCGAATATGTGATCATTCACGAACTCTGTCATTTAATCCATCACGATCACACCCGGAAATTCCTCGATCTTCAGACCAGAGAAATGCCAAACTGGGAAAAATGGAAAATGAAACTGGAAAAATTACTCGCCTGATAAAAGTGTAAATAACATTTCAATATAAGAGATCATCAATCTACCTTCCGAAACCTATCCATAGGTTTCGGGTTTTTAAAATCCAAGAGATTGACTGAAGCATAGAAATACTTCTCTCACTCAATTTTTCCCCGAATTTATTGATCGCATCCCGGAAAAGTCAAGGGTAATACAAGCTCCCTTCTTTGGATACCTGAACCGGTCGGTGAGCGCGAAGCAGTCGAACCGAGCCTGTCGAAGGGGCCCTTGACAAGAATCCGGTCTGCTCAATGTGCAATTGGCTCAAAATTAATTGGAGAGCCAGCCACAAAAAATCCTCA
>PNOH01000082.1 GCA_013824715.1 Odoribacter sp.
AAAAGATATGTATAAAGAGTAGCTTTTAAGAAGAAGAGGGGAAAAGCCCCCGAGCACTCGGGGGGCTTGGGGTGAGTCAGAAAATTATCGGATTACCTGTTCCAATCCTTAAAAATCAGATAGATTTTAAAAAGGGAAAATTGTCGTACACCACCAGAAAACGGCACGGTTTTTCAGCATAGTTTTTTATCTATCTTTGCGCCAATTCAAAAACAAGTCCTATGCAGGAAAAAATTCTAATCCTCGATTTTGGTTCTCAATATACTCAGTTGATTGGCCGCCGTGTTCGGGAATTGAACGTTTATTGCGAAATCTATCCATATAATCATTATCCCGCAATTGACAAAACTGTAAAAGGTGTCATTTTATCCGGAAGTCCATTTTCGGTAAGGGATGCCGATGCCCCAAAGCCCGATTTGTCGCTCATTAAAGGGAAAATGCCATTGCTGGGAGTTTGTTACGGGGCACAATATCTGGCGCATTATTTTGGCGGCGAGGTAATGCCATCGGATTCTCGCGAGTACGGACGTGCCAATCTGGGTTTTGTCGATTCAAACAATTCGCTGTTAAAAAATATAAGCCAACATTCGCAGGTTTGGATGTCGCACGGCGATACCATTGAGCGTATGCCTGAAAACTATCAAATAATTGCCAGTACGGCCGATGTAAATAAAGCGGCCTTTCATATAGCTGGCGAACAAACTTATGGCATACAGTTTCATCCCGAAGTTTACCATACCACCGAAGGAACTCAGCTTCTCCAGAATTTCGTGGTTGACATTTGTGGCTGTAAACAGGACTGGACGCCCGATTCTTTCATTGAAACAACCGTAAAGGAATTGAAAGCCAAACTGGGCAACGACAAAGTGGTTTTGGGACTTTCGGGCGGGGTTGATTCTTCAGTTGCCGGAGTATTGCTTCATCGTGCGATTGGTTCAAATCTGACCTGTATTTTTGTTGACAACGGCCTTTTACGAAAGGATGAATTTCAACAGGTACTTGATTCTTATCAGCACATGGGCTTGAATGTAATTGGTGTGGATGCCCGGCAAAAATTCTGGGACGATCTGGCTGGAATTACCGATCCGGAGGAAAAACGTAAAACAATTGGCCGCAACTTCATCGAAGTATTCGATGTGGAAGCGCACAAAATACAGGATGTAAAATGGCTGGCTCAGGGAACGATTTATCCTGATGTGATCGAATCGGTTTCGGTGAACGGACCATCGGCAACCATCAAATCGCACCACAATGTTGGCGGTTTACCAGAAAAAATGCACCTGAAAGTGATAGAACCATTGAAACTGTTGTTTAAAGATGAGGTGCGCAGGGTAGGGAAGGCCCTTGGAATATATCCCGAACTGCTTGGCCGCCATCCATTCCCGGGGCCAGGTTTGGGAATTCGTATTTTAAGCGATGTGACGCCCGAGAAAGTCCGCATCCTGCAGGAAGCCGATGCTATTTTTATCAACGGCCTGAAAGAATGGGGATTGTACGACAAGGTTTGGCAAGCTGGAGCAATGCTGTTACCAGTCCAATCGGTTGGTGTGATGGGCGACGAACGTACCTACGAAAATGTGGTTGCCTTGCGCGCCGTAGCTTCTACCGACGGAATGACAGCGGACTGGGTACATTTGCCCTACGAATTTTTAGCAAAAATTTCAAATGAAATCATCAACAAAGTTCGTGGCATCAACCGCATCGTTTACGATATCAGTTCAAAACCACCGGCAACAATCGAGTGGGAATAGTATTCAGGAAAAATTAAAAATTAAAAATTAAAAATTAAAAATCGGAATAGTCGGTTGGATGCAATAATATTTTTACCGATTTCGAAACCGTGTTTTTATATTCTTCAAGAGCCGAAAGCGCCTTCCAGTCAGGATGATTCCTGAAAGCATCCCAGTGGGCAGTATTTGCGGCCATATCGGCAAAAGTGGTGAGGTACATCAAATTGGGCATGGTACTTCCCGAAACAACTTCAGCATAAAATACAGCATTAAAGTCTAGCTTTTTGAACAACTTGATTTCGCCGCCTTCGTTAAACATTTTCACTTTCTGACGGAAAAGGTTTTCGGTCGGGCCTTCGTAACTGCGCAGTTCATAAATCCTTTCGGCTGGAGAGGTTTTATGATTCGGGATAAAAAACTCAGGTGCATCCGAAAAGGCTTTCAGAAGGATGGATTCTTTGCGGAGGAAAGGAACCTGATTGTACGGAGCGCCCAAAAAATCGCTGCCTTTGCTTTGGTACTCCTGATCGTTTGCCAAATCATCCTGGATTTTTGAAAAGTGGTTTAACGATTTGAAAGGAATCCACACATATACGCGTTTTCCCGAGGTTGTATCACTTTCGATTGGCTTAAATACGCCGACCGTTTTTATTCCTGCCCGGTGTAAAGCAGGCAAATATGCATTTTTCAGGAAATTGTCAACTTTGGTTTCCTGCGCTTTCCCATTCAGGCGGAAAACCTGAATCTGGTAATAATCGATCGATGCTGCTGATGTTGTAAACGACAATACTAAAGCAAGGAGTACGATCAGGATAAATTTTGGGGAGTAATTTTTAGTTTGGTTCATGTGATATTGTTTTAATTGAAAATTTTGTATGATAGTGTCACTACTAATTTCTAAATTATTTTTTATTGGAAGGCAAAGTTATCGCTTGAACACACCAATAATCCCACCTGAAAAGCAATTCTATTTTTCCGGGACCTGAGAAAGATTCTATCTGGTTACTTCCATCAATAATACCAGAAAATGTAATGTTGAATTCCACTTTTGAAGAGAGTTCATCAAATTGAATATTAGTAATTTCAAAACTCTCTCTTTCAAAGGAACTAAATGCTTTTCTGAAATTCCCGAACCAACTGTTTCCTTCAGCTTCTTTGGTCAGATAAGTTGTGTAAAAATCAGATTCTTTATTCAAAAAAGACTCAATGAACCAGTTGCAATTATTCCTTATATCGTATTCGTGGTTTGGATGGAATTCTTCGTAAGTGAAATGGCTAATCATCCCCTTGATCTTCATATTATCAGTTTCAGTTAAGAATAATTCTTCAGTGATAAAATGGTACAATACTCGGTCATCTACTTCGCACAGGGTATCCAAAGAAATTTGGTTTTCATTTAATAACTGCATGATTCGATCCAATTCAACGGTGATTTCTGAGTCTGGAATTGACTCGGATTTTCGGTAGTCGGGTTTTCCAATAAAATCATAAATCATAATACGTTCCGAATGGTGGAAAGCTTTTTCAAATTCCATAACATTGTCTAAAAACTGGCTTTCCACTTGTGGTGGAATATCTTTGTTCAAGGATTCAACAGGAACTTTCATTCCATATTCGAGCATCAGCTTCAATTTCTTGATCTCGTTTTCCCGTTTCAGACGTTCAAGTTCGTTTTCAAATTCTTCAGGTTCGTTATGATTCATATTGATTTTGCATTTGTGGTGAAATATACAAAAATCCATTAAACAAGCAGCCAATAAATTCTGTAACCTGTAAATTACCCATGCAAAATGTTTTTTGTAATTTTTCTCCTCAACACGCAACCTATGAACACAAATTGTTGTTGAATGTTAACTTTAATTAAGAATACCGGTGTTCGGTTACCGGTATTATCATCTATCTTTGTTAATCAATAATTTTGCCACTGGGTTTTTCTGCACGATTTTTGTAGAGTTGCCAGTTCAATAAAAAATAAGCTATGAGTTTCAGGAATAAAATTACATGTTTTTCAATTTTGCTTGGATTGATGTCAGGAGTTGGGGGCAGCGAATTGAAAGCACAGGATGTTCAAAACAGTACGACCAAATTTGGCCGGCTACTTCGTTTAATCGACAGCTATTATGTTGATACAACCAATGTTGACGATTTAACTGAGAAAGCTATTGCTGAAGTTTTACGAGGCCTTGATCCCCATTCCGTGTATATTTCAAAAGCCGAAGTCGAAAAAATGAATGAACCGCTTCAGGGAAATTTTGAAGGCGTAGGCATTTCATTCAATGTTTTCCATGACACACTGATGGTTGTTGCCACTGTGCCAGGTGGCCCTTCCGAGAAAGTTGGCCTTCGTTCAGGAGACCGGATCGTGTCGGTTGATTCGAAGAATATTGCAGGTGTTGGTTTGAAAAATACAGATGTTTACGATTACCTGCGCGGTAAAAAAGGAACTAAGGTTGAGTTAAAAGTCAAGCGCAGAGGCGAAGTCAATTTACTCGATTTTACAGTTATCCGTGATAAAATCCCGATAAACAGCCTGGATGCGTCATACATGCTTAATGACAATACAGGCTATATCAAACTGAATAAATTTTCGGCTACTACAACTACCGAGTTTTTTGATGCCATTAAAGCATTAAAAGCAACTTCAAAATTAAATAGCCTTGTCTTGGATTTGCGTGGAAATGGCGGTGGCTACCTGACTGCGGCGACCGAGTTAGCCGATCAGTTTCTGTCAGCCTTTAAACTGATAGTTTATACCCAGGGTATCCATGCTGAGAAAAAGGAATATTCATCAACTGCACTGGGCGAATTGGAACAGGGAAAATTGGTGGTTTTAATTGATGAAGGTTCTGCTTCGGCCAGTGAAATTGTGGCTGGAGCTATTCAGGATTGGGACCGTGGCCTTGTAATTGGCCGGCGGTCTTATGGTAAAGGATTGGTTCAGCAGCCTTTTCCGCTGACTGATGGTTCAATGATACGTTTGACCACTGCCCATTACTATACACCAAGTGGCCGTTGTATCCAAAAACCTTATGAAAAAGGAGTGGATGAATACCAAAAGGATTATTTGAACCGTATCGAAAATGGCGAATTATTTTCGAAGGATAGTATCACCGAAAATAAAACTCAAAAGTATGTCACTAAAATCAGTAATCGCTTAGTTTATGGTGGCGGCGGAATTATGCCCGATTTGTTTATCCCGCTCGACACTTCAAAATACTTTGTTTATTACAACAATCTGAATCGCAAAAATGTAATTTCTACCGGTAAACTCGATATTTTGGATGCTAACCGCGATAGCTTTAAACAAAAGTACCCCGATTATAAATCGTATGTCAATAATTTTGAGGTGACTGATGAAATGGTTGAGAAGATTTTGGCTGCCGGAGAAAAAGAAGGTGTGAAGCGTGACGAAAAAAGTATTGAATTTGCCCGCCCATTCATGAAACGGCAAATGAAAGCCTTAATTGCCGGAGATTTATTTTCAGTGAGCCACTATTTCCAAATTATGAATGCAGAAGATGATGCGATTAATAAGGCAGTCGAAATAATGACTAAAAAAGGTGCTTACGAAAAAGTTCTGAGCGGGAAATAGTGATCAGTGATCAGTCTCAGTTGGCAGAAGGGAATGCTGCGGGTTGCGGGTTACGAGTGTGCAGATTTTCCCGAAACCCGTATCCCGTAACTCGAAACAGAATTTGGAACCTGGAATTTGGAACTTTTTTATGGAACTAGCATTCAAATGGCTTTCAGAAAATTACATTGAGATTCTGGGAGCCATTTTAGGTATCATTTATGTCTTTTTTTCCATCCGACAAAACATCTGGACATGGCCTGTCGGACTACTGACATCGGTACTTTATATCTGGGTTTTTTTTGTATCGAAACTTTATGCCGATATGGGGTTACAGATGTATTATGTGGTAATCAGCATTTACGGTTGGTACGAATGGTTACATGGAAATCGAACAAACCATTCTGAATCCATAAAAGTGAGCCGTTTATCGCTGAAGTTGGGTTTCGTTCTGTCTCTGGTTAGTTTGTTTATTTTTATCCTGATCTGGTTAATCCTTAAAAATTACACCGATTCTCCTGTTCCGGTAGCCGATTCATTAGCCACTGCACTCAGCATAGTAGCAACCTGGATGCTTGCCCGTAAAATTCTGGAACATTGGCTGGTCTGGATTTTTATTGACATCTTTTCAATCGGGTTGTTCTGGTACAAAGATCTTGTTCCTACCATTTTTCTGTTTGTTGTTTATACGGTTATGGCCATTGTTGGTTTTATTGAATGGAAAAAGATATTTGTTGCAGAAAAGGTTCAATTAAATTGATAATCAGGTCGTATTTTCAATTTGGAATGTAATCGTTTTTCCCCATTTGACAGTACTTTTGCCGATATGCACACTAACCAAAAAAAACAAATACGGATTGCTGTTACAGGTCCCGAATCGTCCGGTAAAACGATTTTGGCTAAAGAATTAGCTGTATTTTTCAAGGGGCAATACATTCCTGAGTTCGCCCGCGAATATGTTGAAAAATTGCCGTATCATTATTCATATCAAGATGTTGAAACCATAGCCAGAAATCAGGTTGAGCAATATTTGACTACCAACGTAAGTTCTGATCAATTGTTTTTTTTCGATACCTGGCTCATCATTACCAAAGTCTGGTTTAAATGGGTATTCGGGAAAACTCCTGATTGGCTTGAACATCAGATTCGCGATTATCCGATTGATTTGTTTCTGTTGTGCCGGCCCGATTTACCCTGGGAAGCCGATTTGGTTCGCGAAAATGGAGGCGAAAAAAGAATTTTGTTATTTGAAGAATACCGCAACGAATTGATTAATTACGGCTTTAATTTTGTTGAAATTGGTGGAACAGATGATAAACGGTTGACCAACGCAATTACTGCTATTCGTAATTTTTGCATGATTCCTTAAACTTTTACCGGTTTAAATTTGATTTCATACCTAAAAGTATGATTTTTGTCAAAGAATAAAGCTTTTCCTGATTTCAGGGGGAACAAGGTTCGAAATTATCGGATCAATAAAGCTGTAACCTATTTAAATACATGAAAAAATGCAGTCAGAAAAGAATATTGAGCACAAAATGCGCACCGCTGTCGAGCAATTGGCCGATAAGAAATCGCTAAACCTGGTTTGCCACGAACACCGCATTGGTGAGCCTTTACCGTCCATCGAAAAACTGGGCAAAATAGTTGGTATTGTCCGTGAAATCCTGTTTCCCGGATATTACGGAAACACAAGCTTGCGAACCAATACTACTAAACACTACATTGGTGTTTATATTGATGAACTCTTCGAATTGTTATCGGAGCAAATTCTGGCAGGATTGTGCTTTACCTGTCAAAATCCGGAAATAGTGGATATGAAGGAACGATCGCAATTTGCACAGGGACTGGCTTCCGATTTTATCTCGAACCTTCCTGAAATCAGGCGCTTGCTGATCACTGATGTTGAGGCTGCTTACCTGGGCGATCCGGCAGCCAATAGCCGGAGTGAAGTAATTTATTGCTACCCGACCATCCGTGCAATTATCAATCACCGGGTTGGTCACCAGTTGCTTCAATTGGGGGTTCCGCTTATTCCCCGCATCATTTCAGAAATGGGTCATTCTGAAACAGGAATAGATATACACCCGGGAGCCCAGATTGGTGAATCATTTACCATCGATCACGGGACAGGAGTTGTAATTGGCTCAACCTGTATCATTGGTAAAAATGTAAAACTCTACCAGGGAGTCACTCTGGGAGCCAAAAGTTTCCCGCTCGATTCGGAAGGTAATCCGATAAAGGGAATTCCACGACATCCGATTGTTGAAGACAATGTGATCATTTATGCACAGGCCACTATTCTTGGAAGGATCAGGATTGGCGCTAATTCAGTTATCGGAGGCAACGTATGGGTAACCAACAGCTTGCCGCCAAATTCGAAGCTGGTTCAGTTTAAAGCCAAAGAAGCTGATTTTAACGAAGGGGCAGGAATTTAAGAAAGATGAAAAATCAATCATATACAGCCACAACTTTAGCCGGGCTTGAGGAAGTCCTGGCTCAGGAATTAATCGAAATTGGCGCCGACGAGGTTCAGATTGGGCGTCGTTCAGTCTATTTTAGTGGCGATTTAAAATTATTGTACAAGGCAAATTATTGTTTGCGTACTGCTTTAAGGATTTTACAACCCATTGATTCATACAAAATTCATTCGGCTGACGATCTGTATCAGCGTGGTAAAAATTTTAAGTGGGAAGAATTGTTTGGATGCGAACAAACATTTGCTGTTCAAAGCATTGTTTTTTCTGATCTGTTCAACAATTCGATGTTTGCTTCGCTCAAACTGAAAGATGCCATTGTTGATCGGTTTCGGTACAAATTCGGGGAACGGCCATCGGTCAATTCCAAAAATCCTGATATTCTGATCAACCTTCACATCAGCAACGAATTTTGCACCATTTCGCTCGACAGCAGTGGCGAATCACTGCACAAACGAGGCTACAGGCTCGACCAGAACGAAGCTCCAATGAGCGAGGTACTGGCTGCCGGATTGATTCGCCTTTCGGAATGGGACCGCAAAAGCGGATTGATTGACCCCATGTGTGGTTCGGGTACCATTGCCATCGAGGCGGCTATGCTGGCTAACGAAATCTATCCGGGAACTGTCCGTAAAAACTTTGCATTTAAAAACTGGCGAAGTTATAAGCCTGAGTTATTTCAGCAAATAGAAGAGGAAGTTCAGCCGCAGGATATTTCTCCGGTGAGGATTTCAGCTTCAGATATTTCGCGCCGGAACATCGATATTGCCTGTAAAAATGCAGAAGCTGCCGGAGTATTGTCGTTGATTGACTTCAAGGTATCTGATTTTAAATTCCTTGAACCATCTGTTGAAATGCCGTTTCTTCTTTTCAATCCACCTTATGGAGAACGCTTAACACCCGATGATACCAATTTTTATTCTATGATCGGAGAGCGGCTGAAGCATCATTACACCAATGCAACAGTTTGGATCATCAGTACTGCCCAATGCCTGAAATCGATCGGATTACGCCCGTCACGTAAAATCTCCATCCTGAATGGTTCTCTGGAATGTAGTTTCCGGAAATATGAGCTCTATTCGGGTTCTAAGAAGTTTGATGCTGATGGTGCTGGTTCCAAAGAATAGTTCATTAGTCGTAATAAAAACTTTGTCTTTCGTGCACCGAGAGGGCAGAGCCGAAAAATATTTGTAGAAAAAAGATTGATTAACAAATGGGAAGGTGCAGCGCACCGGAATATTGGCACCATTGGAAAGATATTTCGGTGCGCTGCACCTTTTGCGTGGATTGCTTCATATTTACTACAAATATCTTCGGTGCGCAGCACCTATGAAAAATGTTCTCTTTATTTTACCCAAACAACGAAATAGAACCAATGACCCTTTCTCAAAACTTGGAATTTGGAATCTGGAATTTGGAACTTTTTACGCATTCCAAATCTCCCACGCCCTTAAAGCTTGCAGGTGAAGCATTTCCAAACCGTTTTTAGCTTTTGCGCCCTGTTCTTTGCCTTTTTTCAGGAACAAGGTTACTTCAGGATTGTAAACCAAATCGAACAATACATGGTCAGGAGTAATTGACTGATAAGGAATATCGGGGCAATTGTCCACATTCGGATAAGTTCCTATTGGCGTGGCATGAATGATAATCAGGTATTCTTTAAGCAAATCTTCTGTAATTTGATTGTACCTGATTTCATTTTCGAACAGAGTTTCTTCGATGGATGCCGAAAGATATCCGATTCCAAGCTTATTTAACCCGTATTTTATGGCCTTTGAAGCGCCGCCTGTTCCCAGAATCAATGCTTTCCGGTGTTTTTCTTCCAACATAGGCTTTAATGAATTCTCAAAGCCATAGAGATCGGTATTAAAACCTTTTAAAAACCGTTTGCCATCTTTGGATAAAATTTTAACAGTATTGACAGCGCCAATCGCTTTAGCTTCAGGTTCAATTTCGTCCAGAAACTGCATGATTTGCTGTTTGTACGGAATCGTGCAGTTCAAGCCGAAAATATCCATTCCGCGATCGAAAACACCTGTAAATTCATCGATACTGTCCAGTTCAAAGTTCACATATTCATGATCTGAAAGGTTTTCGGCTGCAAACTTTTCAGTAAAAAAATTCCGGGAAAACGAATATCCCAGCCGGTGTCCGATTAATCCGAATGTTTTCATATTTAAAGAGTTTCAAGTTCTAAATTCTGTTTCGAGTT
>PNOH01000083.1 GCA_013824715.1 Odoribacter sp.
ATGTCCGGGTTCCGGTTTGTGATGAGAAACCAGATACTTTCATTCGTTATTGTCGGCTTACTCCTTGCCGGTTCGTTTTTTCTGTACGGCACTTTGGATAAGACCAGGCTTCCGGTTATCGACCGCGATGAATTGTTACTGTCCATCGATTGGAATGAGCATATTCATATCAGCGAAAATAAACAGAGGACAGTTGAGCTAATTAGCTACTTCGATAAAAGTTTGGGACAAAGTACCTGCATGATTGGCGAACAACAGTTTGTGATGGACAAGAATAGTGTTGCTTCATCATCCGAAGCCTTGGTTTACATGAAAGTCAAACATCCATCCATGCTCGATAGCACACTTCTGGCAGCAGAATCATACCTTAGAAAAAAATTTCCTAAAAGTATCGTTCAGCAACGTGAAGTGGACAATATATTTAACATGATCTTTTCTTCTGAAGAAAAGCCTTTGACTGCCAGGCTAAAAGCCGTTAACGATTACGGTCCAAACTATGTCTCCCACCTGCAAAAAACACTTCAGAAAATACAAGCTGCTTTGCCTGAATATCCGATTGAAAAGGTTCCATTAACAGAATACACCATCCTGCATACTGATCCTGCCAAATTAATGCTGTACGATGTTTCCTTCGACGAGGTATATAGCCGTTTAAAAACCGCTTTTAATGAAAACCAGGTTTTCCTGATTTCAGACAATCAGGATTTTGTCCCGGTAGTTTTGGGAAGTAAGACTCTCGATTTGATGGCTGTGATTAATGAATTGTTTATCAGGAACCGGAAAAATGAAATGATCCCGGTTCGTGACCTCGTTTCAGAAACAAAGGGAGAAGACCTTAAAGTGATCGTTGCGGGCAAAGAAGGAGAATACTTTCCGGTTAACTTCGAAATTTCCGACAAAGCAGTTTCCGATGTAAGTGAGAAGGTTGCAGGAGTAGTGCGCAACGACCGCTTGTTTGAAGCCGGATTTAGCGGGAGCATCTTTTCAAACAGAACTATGATGAAGGAACTGAGTGTGATCCTGCTCATATCACTTGCCCTGCTTTATTTTATCCTGACATCACAGTTCGAATCTTTGACCCTGCCATTGTTGGTATTGCTTGAAATACCGATTGATATTTTTGGGGCTTTCCTGGCCCTGAAAATAGGGGGATCGGGCATCAACCTGATGTCGCTGATAGGAATTGTTGTGATGAGTGGTATTGTAATTAACGATTCGATATTGAAAGTGGAAACCATGAACCAGCTTTATAAACAAGGAATGCCACTGATGCGTGCCATTGTTGAAGCCGGGCACCGGCGATTACTTTCCATTTTGATGACCACTCTGACTGCTATTCTGGCTTTGCTACCTATCCTGTTTACCTCAGGCTTAGGTGCAGATCTTCAAAAACCATTGGCCTTGGCTGTAATTGGCAGCATGATACTGGGAACTTTGGTCAGTTTATATTTTGTGCCTTTGTGTTTTTATTATTTGAAAAAAGGCTCAAATCCAAAGTCCCAAACAATCAAACTCAATTCAAACAATGGAGTTACAACCATTCTTAATCCTTCAAAAAAAAGAAACTAAAGTAAACATGAACAAATATTTTACCTTCTTGCTTCTCGTTTTTATATTTGCCTGTAAAGGTACTGTAAGCCAGAACGATGCGTCCATCAGCTTTAGCAAAGACAAATACAATTTCGGAACGATTCCGTACAAGAAAGAAGCTGTCTATTCGTTCGAATTCACCAATCCAGGGAAAACCATTCTAATTATTAACGATGTAAAAACATCCTGTGGCTGCACTGTTCCAGAGTGGTCGAAAGAACCTATCCGGCCCGGTAGAAAAGGGCAAATAACAATTAAGTACGATGCAGCATTTCCTAGTGTATTTCATAAAACAATCGAAGTGATTTACAACGGCTCAGAATCACCCTTTAGTTTGGAGATTAAAGGAGAAGTGGAATATCCTGAAGAAAATACAAAATAAATCACATGAAACAAAAATATTACATCTTCATTCTGATTACATTAGTTATAATCCTTGCTGTACAGGGATTATGGTGGTTTACATTTGGCTTATTGGTTACAGGAGGGCTTATTTTACTTTTTCTGTCGCAATTCCGGTTTTTTGTCTGGCTAAGAAAGAAAGCCTGGATTTCGACCCCAATTACATTGATTGGCATTTTTCTTTTAGCCATCGCTATCCGCTTGTTTTTGATCGAGATATACGCCATTCCCAGCGGTTCGATGGAAGATACCCTAATTGTTGGCGATAAGGTTCTGGTCAACAAACTCCAGATTGGACCACGGATGCCGAAATCGCCATTTGAAATCCCTTGGATCAACTTGTTTTTTTATCTGAACAAGAACACTCGCACAAAAATGGATTCGGCCTGGTGGAATTATCACCGCTTAAACGGTTTTAACACCATCAGAAGGAACGATGTGATTGTTTTTAATCATCCCGACGCCAAAAGCGACTTCTTTATTAAACGTTGTATAGCCCTCCCCGGCGACAGCCTTATCATTATTGATGGCATGACGTTTATCAATGGGAAAGTTCTTGACACATCAATGCTTTCAAAAACCAATTACCAATTCTATTTCAATAATTCGCAACTGTTTTCTAAACTAACTGACAGTCTGAACTTTCAATTGTATGGAAACTGCCGTTCAACAAATGGGAAAAGTAAAGAAATTACACTGAACCGGCTTCAACTTCAGCAAATGGCGCGGGCCTCGTGCATCGATTCCATTGAACCGGTGATTGCTGCGAGCGATTCGGCTTACCAATGTTTTCCCTATCACAACAAAATCAGGTGGACAATTGATAATTTCGGTCCTCTTTGCATTCCCAAAGTGGGAATGGTAGTTCAACTCGATGAAAAGAACTTTGCATTGTACCGGCATATCCTGCAAAAATTCGAAAAGTTAGATATTACCATGAAGGAAGAAGCCGTGTATATCGGCCAACAGAAAACGGAAACATACACTTTTCGCCACAACTACTATTTTATGATGGGCGACAACAGGCACAATTCAGCTGATTCGCGCATCTGGGGTTTTGTACCTGAAGAATCGATTGTTGGTAAAGCTTCCGTCATTTTGTTCTCGAACGATTGGAATGGTTTTAAATGGAACAGAATACTGAAACAAATGAAATAACAAAATACCATGAGCTATTCAAATTACTTGATAAAAATGGACAGGCTTGTTGAATTGTTAAAAAAGAAAAACACGGGTCCAGCTGATTGCCTAGCACGAAAACTGATGGTTTCGAGACGAACCATTTTTCGTTATTTCGATGAAATGCGACTGAAAGGTGCGGTTATTTCCTACTCCAAAAGTAAAGAAACGTATTGCCTGGAAAATAAATTCAATTTTACAGAAGATTTTCTACTGAGTGCTATGGAATGGCACTCTACCCAATTACCTTTGGTAAACAATGTGATTAACGACCAAATAAGCAGTGTATAAACCAGCAGGGAAAGAACAGGAAGCCAAACCCACAAAAGTTAAGCGCTTCCTGTTCGGCACCTTTTCAAAAAAAGAAAGTGAGGTGAGGAGACAAAGATAGAAAAATAATCCAGCCAACGGTAATAGCTTATAGAGGGCATTGCCAAACATTCCGGAGCAAGGCTCTGTGTAATAAAAATAATTTATTTAAATTAATACTAATTATTTATGTTATGAAAAAGAAAATTTTTATTGGAATGTCATTTGTAATTATTTTGGCTATCAATATAATTACAGTATCAAAAGCAGATGTTAATAACAAATCATCAATGAGCTTAATACGAAATGCGAATGCGAATCCGGTAGAAGAACCCTGCTTACCAGGTATACCAAATATGAATTGTCCTATATGGACTGTTGAAGTAAAAGTTGGAATTCCTCCAAGTGTTACGTGTACAACAGGAGGTAGTTATATATGTGCAGTCGTTTGGTAAATTTAGTCAACTGAATATATGATGAAAATTCTGACTGCTCAAAATTGCTTAAAGGAAGTCAAATTAAGCTAACCTTTTGCAGTCAGATTTTTTATTGTTTAATGATGTACTAATTATTGTATAAACATTTTTATTTTAAATTAGAAATATGAAAAATATATTGTTACTAATTTTCCTTGTAGCTTGTGTTTCGTGTGGCAATAAAAAACTGCCAAATTTATCCAATTATAATGGCAATTTGAAATATAATAAAATTTGCCAATTGAGCGAAAAGCCAAATTTATTAGGCCAAATTACATCTATTAACTTTATTGATTCAAGCCATTTTGTTATTTCAACGAAAAATTCATCAAATGTATTTATTTACAATACAAATGGCGACCAAATCAAAAAAATAGCTAAAATAGGGAAAGGTCCCAACGAATTATTAAGTCCGACAATTGTTAGAGTATATGATTCAAAGATATATGTATGGTGTGCAAACTTATTGAAATTAGTAGTCTTTGATATTAATGGTAATCCATTAAATGAGTATGTTAATTTCAAAAAAGGATTGAAGAATTTTGAAATATTCAAAAATTATTTCTGCTGTTTTACGGGAGGAGGATTTAAAGGATCAATTATTAGCATTTTTGACATGAATAAAAATGTTATTATAAAAGAATATGGTAATGCAACTAATGAGCAACGACTTCTAAGTATATTGGAAGGCGCTGGTGGAATTTCGCTTACCAGAACCGGATTACTTTATTCTGCCCCAGATCAATTGTCTATAACATCAATTAACTTGAGTGATTGGAGCGAATCTACTAAAAAATACTTTGACAATGAGTTTGTTGTAAAAAAAATAGATATGGATGGTGTCGAATTCTTTAATTCGAAACCGCGTGAAGCTTTAGAGTATATATATAAGAATAGTATTGTTACTGGCATATTTCCATCAGATAATGGCTATATTTTAAAAACTGAAGTGGGAGAATATAGTGTAAACAAAAATATTGTCGATTTTTCTAAACGATATGATAAATTTTATTTTTTGGACAAAAATATGAAACTAATATCTGCACTTAAAGTTGCTAAACAATCAGAAAATCTAGCATCCATTTATGCAACTTTTGGTAATCATATTTATAATGTTTCCTTATACAACAAGGATAACAAAGAATATTATTATCAATTAAATGGAATAACTTTTTAAAATAATATCCATTTTAACTTAAGTAATGAAAAATAATTTATTGATTATTGTTGTCATTTGCTTGTTTGTATTCGATGTTCTACTTCTAAGTAATACCTATAAACAAAAAAAAGTTATTGAAAATAATTTCTTTAGAATTGCTGATCAAGATAAAAAACTGATTATACAAAACGATAGCTTAAGAGACGAAATAATACTTCTTTACCATAACAATATATCATATATAAATTTGAATTCAATAATTTATAATGATCACAAACAAAAAATATTATGGTCACAATTTCCAACTAATAAATTAATAGTTGTTATTCCTGAATCACTATGCACTTCATGCTTTTATCATACATACGAAGAGATGTCAAAATCTTTGGATACTTCACTTAAAAGTAAAATTTGTATGGTGAAAAGTGTAAAAGAAATAAGCAGGGCGGTTTTGGATGATACTGCGGGTGTGGAGTTTTATGTAGAAAATGGGTTTGGATTAGAAATTGAAAAATATAATTTTCCATACATATTGTATTTGGATAAAAATTTCAAAATAAAATTCATATTCTTTTTTGACATCAAACATCCTTCAACTCTTAATAATGCAATTAAATATTTTGATAATGAATCAAAACTGGAATATCGAAATTGATTAAACTATGATATCAATCTATTCATTAGTAAAGTCCACAAAATAAAATTTTAACATATTAATGCACTTCGAATTACAAGATAAAAAAGTATTAACATTTAATTAAAAAAATGAAAAAAATGAAAAAGAAAATTATTTTTGGAATATTTGTTTTAGCTACTCTGGCAATAAATTTTATCACCGTTTCAAAAACAAATGTAAATGGCCTTTCAATGATGAACCTAATACAAACTTCAAAAGCGAATATGCAAGAACTTGATTTTTGTTCAAGCACTTGGACTGTCACATATATTCTTAGAGAATCAACTACAACTATTATTTGTGAAAGCGGCGGAAGCTATATTTGTCCTATGTGTAATAAGTTGTAATAAATGATTCTGCTATTAACCAATACAGGCTAAACCTGCTCTTTGGGATATGCACAAAATCTTACTGTTGCTGGTGCCGATTTGCAATCGGCACCTATTAGCTTGGGATCTACAATTCCGAATGTATTTCACAACTGCTTAATTCTATGATTTAACGTAAAACCAAATTCCAATTCATTGCCCCCTACTCCCAAATACCAGCCCTCCTCCTTCTCTATCCTAATCATCTTCGTACTGCTGATGATTGTTGGAATTAGTGTGTTGCCATTGCTGAATGTGCAGTTAACCCCATCGCGGTCGTTACCGGGCTTGTCGGTGAGTTACAGTTGGCCGGATGCTTCGGCTCGGGTGATTGAGCAGGAAGTAACTTCGAAATTGGAAGGCTTGTTTAGTGGAGTTAAAGGGATCAAAGAAGTTTCATCGGTATCGTCGAAAGGATATGGACGCATCAGTCTGTCGTTTAAGAAAACGGTTAACCTCGATGCTGCTCGTTTTGAGGTCGCCTCGCTAATCAGGCAAATATATGTCACTTTGCCCGAACAGGTTTCTTTTCCTGAACTTTCGATGAGTTCAAGTGGCGAAAACAGTAGCCCGATTTTAACTTACACATTGAATGCAAGTGCCAGCCCGTTTTTTATCCAAAAATATGCAGAGGACCACTTAGTACCAAAGCTATCGGTTATTCAGGGAGTTAATGGTGTTAAGGTTTACGGGTCAACACCCTACGAATGGGAAATCCGGTTTAACAGCGAACAAATTCAGGGGTTGGGCATCCGCTCCGAAAACATTGTCCAAAGCATATCCGATTATTTCCGTAAGGATTTTCTAGGGCAAGGGACTGTTTCAACATTGAATTCAGAAACAATTATCGGTATTTACCTGAGTAACAGTCTGGCCGATAGTATCCCTTGGCGTTCGATCCCTGTAAAAAAGGTGAAAAACCGAATGATTTTACTGGGAGATATTGCATCAATTGCCTATAAAGAGCAGCAAGCTTCGTCATATTTTCGGATCAATGGACTGAATACTATCAATATGATTATTTATCCCGAAGATAAAGTAAACAACCTTCGTTTAGCAAAGGAAGTTAAGCACCAGGTCGAATTTTTAAGGGCAGAGCTTCCTTCGGGATATTCAATGTTGCTTGCCAGCGATTCGGTTGAATACCTTGATAAAGAATTAACCAAAATCTGGGAGCGCACAATCTTTTCGCTGATTATTTTGCTAACCTTCGTCTTGCTTATCAGTCGCCAGATCAAATACCTGTTACTTATCACGATCAGTATTGTTGCCAACTTAGTAATCGCCTGCATCTTTTATTATGTGCTGGGAATCGAAATTCACTTATATACATTGGCTGGTATTACCATTTCATTCGGAATGATCATCGATAACTGTATTATTATGATTGACCACTTTCGGCATCAGGGCAACCGAAAGGCGTTTCTGGCTATACTAGCGGCAACTTTGTCAACTATAGGTGCATTATGTGTCATCTTTTTCCTGAAAGATGAGCAAAAGATCAACCTGGTTGAATTTGCCCAGGTCATTATTGTCAACTTGACTGTATCAATGGGTATTGCCCTGATTTTAATTCCGGCACTTATGGAAAAAATAAAACTTCGAAAGAAAATAAACCGGAGTTTTTTCAGGAGAAAAAGGAGTGCTTTGCGCTTCACACGGTTTTACGAACGGCTAATCAGGTTCAGCAAGCGGTACAGGTGGGCTTATGTTGTTGTGTTTATCCTGGGTTTTGGGATTCCAGTACAATGGCTTCCGGCGAAAATTGAGAAAAAAGAAACCTGGGCCGAATGGTACAACAAAACTTTGGGTGATCCCTGGGTAGCGGAAAACGTGCGGCAAATAGCCGAAAAGGCACTGGGCGGATCGTTGCGGCTATTTTCCGAATATGTATTCGAAAACTCGTTTTATTCGGAACCATCGCGTACAACACTATACGCACGTGGGACAATGCCCGAAGGGTGTACCGTTCAGCAATTGAACGAAGCGATGGTACTGATGGAAAACTTCCTGAGCAAATTCGATGAAATCGAACTGTTTCAGACCTCAATAACTTCCTATAACAATTCATCAATTACCATTCAGTTTAAACCTGAATATGAGTTTGGCTCTTTCCCCTACTTTTTAAAGGAAGAAATTACCTCAAAAGCCATCAGCCTTGGGGGAATGGACTGGTCGGTTTACGGGGTAGGACGGGGTTTCTCCAACTCACTAAACTCAGGGTACAAAAACAGCCAAATTATACTGGAAGGTTACAATTACGATCAGCTTTACGGCTACGCAGAGCGACTAAAAGGTAGACTTGAGAAAAATGAACGGGTGAAGGATGCAGAGATAACCGGCTCAACAGGCTGGAATGTTAAAATCCTGTATGAGTATAACATTGATTTTAACCAGGAAGGCCTTGGCTTGAACGGTGTCGGAATTGGTCAGTTTTATTCATTCCTGAAAGACAAGGTTTACAAAGCCAACCTTTCGCCGGTGTATGCCAACAACGAACTTCAACCAGTATCGCTCGTTTCTGATTCGTACGGCGTTTTTAATGTGTGGGATTTAAATAACCGTCCGGTTTCCATCGGCGAAAAGCAATTTAAGTTAGCAAGTCTTGGAAAGGTCGCCAGGCAAAAGTCGGGCAACGATATTTACAAGACCAATCAGCAATATCAATTGGTAGTGGCTTACGACTTTATTGGCCCGGAACCGCTTTCAAAAATGGTCCGTGAGCAACACGAGAAAGAGTTAGCACAGATTTTACCGCTGGGCTATTCTGTGCGGCAGTATGAGTGGGGCGGATGGGATAAAAAGGATAAGAAGCAGTATTTCCTGATCCTTTTGGTGATCGTAATCATTTATTTTTTATGTGCCATTCTGTTGGAATCGTTGCTGCAACCGTTCGCCATTATTTTTATGATACCGGTCTCGTTTATCGGGGTATTTCTCACCTTTTACCTGTTCGACTTTAATTTCGATCAGGGAGGATTTGCCTCATTTATCCTGTTGTGCGGTATTGTTGTAAACGCCGGTTTGTACATCATTAACGATTACAACAACTTCTGCCGGGCAAAGGGTGTTCGCGATAATTTACGTGTTTATCTCAAAGCATTCAATCATAAAATAATTCCTATCTTCCTGACAATCATTTCAACCGTATTAGGCTTGGTTCCATTTGTTTGGGGAGGCCAAAAGGAAGTCTTTTGGTTTGCTTTTGCTGCAGGAGCAATAGGAGGATTGATTTTTTCGGTAACGGCCATCCTGTTTTATTTACCATTATTTATTCGATTTAAAAGTAAATTCTAAAAGCGAATTATAAAGACTGCTTCAATAAACAAATTCTCAATGGTAATAATTAGGGATGTTGTTCAGTATAATAGGGAAATAGCATAACACAGTTCAGTTAAAATCTTCCATAAAATCGCCTTCTCAAAATATATCTTAGAACTTTCATCGTTTTCGGTTTTTTTCCCATATTGAAGAAAGTCCCATTGTCTAACTTCATTCATAGAGGTGCTACTCTCCCTCAATTTTGCCCCGAATTTATTGATCGCATCCCGGAAAAGTCAAGGGTAATACAAGCTCCCTTCGATTGGGGACTGAGTATCGTAGACTGTCGAAGGCCGCCCTTGACAAGAATCCGGTCTGCTCAATGTGCAATTGGCTCAAAATTAACTGGCGAGCTAGAAGATCCTGAGCAGCGAAGCGTGTCGAAGGACAGCCTACAAAAATCCACA
>PNOH01000084.1 GCA_013824715.1 Odoribacter sp.
CAGACCTGGGCGGAGTAACCCAAGGAATAAAAAACCAAAGAAACCTTACTCAATGAATTACAAACGATTATAAATAATCACTAACTAAACGACATTGAATTATAAATGTGTAATTTTCTTTTTTGAAATACTTAGTGTTTATGAGAGTTCTTATATCTTCATTTTTATTCAGCTTTTTTGTTATTGTGTTTCTTATTGAACTCATCTCCTATTTTGGAATTCGGGTCTTAGTCAAGCAATTCTCAAAAAAATTACGGGCTTACCTTTCGATTATCTATATAATAGCTGGAATTGTAGTATTAGGGCTCCTCCTCTATTCATTCTCAAATCCAAATGCCATCCGGCAAAGTCAGGATTATTCGTTTGTTTTTTTTGTTATATCAATTTCCATTTTATACCTATTGCCTATTTCCTTTCTTGCTTTCATGACTATTCTTTCTTATCTGGTTCGCTGGGTAACAGATAGACAAAAGCAGTCGTTAATTCTGGCAGCTTCGTTTCTGATAAGTACCGGAATTTTCATGGTGATTGCTTATGGAATTTTATTGGGGAAATACAACCTGAATGTAGTGAAACACGAGCTCTGTTTTCCTGATTTGCCCGAACAACTTAACGGTCTTAAAATTGTTCAGATTTCTGATTTTCACCTTGGTACTTTTGGTAAGAATCCGACTATTATCAAACAAACCTTGGATATTCTTTTGAAGTTAAAGCCTGATATCTTGTTTTTTACCGGCGATATTGTGAATAATTTAAGCAATGAAATGGATGGATTTGAGCCTTATTTGAAACAGTTTCCAGCCCTGTACGGAAAATTTGCGATTCAAGG
Organism: Odoribacter sp.; assembly: GCA_013824715.1. GTDB lineage: Bacteria > Bacteroidota > Bacteroidia > Bacteroidales > Prolixibacteraceae > Aquipluma. The sequence continues at coordinate 830 of PNOH01000084.1, forward strand.
TAATCACGATTATGGCGATTACTCCCAGTGGCCTGATTCCGCAAGTAAACTGAAAAACCTTGCCTTAATTAGAAAAGGTATTACTGACGCTGGTTTCGATTTACTTTTGAACCGCTGGACAAAGCTTAAAATCAAAGACACCTCCATTTGTATTATTGGGGTTGAAAATTGGGGACATCCGCCATTTCCGCAATATGCCCGGCTGGATTTGGCACTGGACAGCATACCTGCCAATTACTTCAAAATACTTTTATCGCACGATCCGGCACACTGGCAGGCAAAAGTTGTTCCTGATACGGATATTCCTCTTACACTCTCGGGGCACACCCATGGAGGTCAGTTGGGAATTAAAATTGCCGGAATTGAATTCAGCCCTATTTATTTTTTCCAAAAGAATTGGGGCGGACTCTATCAGGCTGACAATCAGTTTCTTTATGTGAACAGAGGACTTGGCTGCATCGGACTCCCAGCCCGTATTGAAATGCGACCAGAAATCACTGTTCTAACTTTAAGGCGAACTAAAAGCCATTAAAATCAACTGAAACTAACAGATCAAAGGTGAAATCCTTAAATTGAGGACGATATACTGATCTGAAACCTAATTCAAAAGGAGCAAAAAACCGCAAAAAGTGAACCTCAGAAGTAAGTTCAAATCCCAAAGATTTTAGTTGCATTTCATGGTCATTAGGAAAAATGGTTCCATTTTTATCGGCTACTGGTACTGAAAGCCAGGCATAATCGTAAAAAACTGACGATTTCAGCCGTTTGATATACGCAAGCTTACCAAAATTAATATCAGGATAACAAATTGGGAATTTATAATCGGCTGACAATGAATAGACTTTATTGTTTTGATATCCGCTAAAACCTCTTGGGAAGTGTACGAAATTTGAAAAATTATAGCTATGAGTAAAACTCTTTTCCTGATAACCCTGGTAAACTCTTAACCCGGAGTTCTTTGTCAATCCAGGAAAATAAAGTACCGACTGGATACCTGCCAGAGTCCCCAGATTATTACCAATAAATGGTGTGTACCGATAAATAAGATCAAACTGCTGGCCCCATCTGGGCATTAGATTTTGAGTTGACTGATGCAATAAATTATAGACATATAGCCTGTAAGCCAAGGCATGATAATTACCAGAGTAAAAATTTTCAGGTGTTGATCCGTTGTGCAACACCTGATTTAAGGTATATTTAACTTCAGGATAAAAAATACGTGAATATTTACCTTTTGAGAAATTAAGTGGCAATCGTACATCAAAATCAGCCGTTAATTCTTTCCAGCTAAACCGTTGAAGAATAGTATCACTTTTTATTATCTGATTGAGTTTATTAACCGTGTTCGTAATTTGAAAATAATTTGAAGCCTCGTTACCAAAGGATAATTCTGCATTTATTTCAGGAAATAATCCGGAATAGCTAAATCCAAGTTTGTACCGGCCAGTTCGGTCAGCAACATTATAATCGTATCCCAGCCGGGTTTCAGCAGTACCAAGCTTATTCTGCGAAAACAGTGAAACGCCGGGCCTTATTTCGTAACTGTTTACATCAATATAAGCTGGAGCCCAGCTATGAAAATTAAACAAATGACCGATTTTTGAATACTTCTTTGATTCATACTTCACTGAATCCGGGTTTGAAAAATCAGGAATGCCATTTTCCTGAGCAGCAAGATTATAGGCAAGTGAATCGGCGCTTAACTGAATATTTTCAACCTCTTTTTTCCTGATAATCTGGTCAATTTGAATTGTTGCAAGCTGATAGCCCGCAGAATTATAATGGCTAAAAAGTACTTTAGTTCCTGAAATTGATGGATAATCAGCCCCGAACCGAACTGATGCAATTTCTGATATTCGATTGCTTTCTGCATCAATCGAATATAGATTGTCGGTTCCCGAAAAATCAGCAGAAAAGTAGATTAGTCCTTTGGAAAAAACCGGGTTTTTCAGATTGGCAAAGGTATTTTCAGTCAATGGTCGAATCAGTTTGGATTTAAGATCGGCCGATGCCAGATATTTCCCTTTTGCCGATAAACAAACTACATACAGCTTCTCCGCTTTTTCGTCCCAGCATGGGGTAAAAAAATACTGATTGTCGTCGGTTTTGAAACGGTCTTTCAGTTCGCCGGTTGTTAAATCAAAAACTGACAGATAAAAATTGTTTCCCGGATCAACTTCTACCGCTGCGAACGATTTTAAATCAGGTGAAATTACAGGACTGAACAGCTTGTTCTCATTTTTAATTTCCTGTAAAACTTTGTTCTCGATGTTGTAGATATGAATGACCGATCGGTCAGAATGAGACCATCGGAGGTCGGCCCGTCTTTCAGCCCAAATAATCAGGTTGCCTTGCAGTGAAACTGATTCTTCGAAAATTTTTCCGGGAGTATAAATTACTTTTTCACTTTTATCAGGACTAATAATAACAAAACGGCCAATATCATCCATTGAAGTCCGGTAAGCAAAAATCAGTGTATCCTGAAAAAATTCCGGATACAAGTATTCAGTATAGCTATTTCGTCGTGGCGAAACTATTGAAATTGAATCAATTATCTTTTTATTTATGGTTTCCTTCCATTCCTGAGTCAGCTTGTCAAATATGCCTGAATACATTTGTTTGGTCGTAAATCCGCTCGATTTCTTTAATGAGGAATTAAGTGGGGTCAGTGAATAAGGTTGCTTACCGATTTTTTTCAAAGCGTTGGCCCAAATTTGAGGTCCGAATTTTTCCCGAATTTTTCCAACCATCCAATAGCCTAATTTATAATGATCGGGTACAAAATCTTTGTAAGAGCCCAGATAGGCTTTGTCGAAAGAATATTTTCCTTTTTCTGCTAACTGCGCTCTGTGTTCCATACTGAAGGAGGCCAGTCTTCCGCGACCGGAATTTGACAGGGCAGTTTCGGTAACAACAGCATCTCCTTCTAAAAACCAGAAAGGCAAATAAGTACCCACAATAATTGCAGTAGCCTGTTCGCCTAAAATAGCTTTCACTATTCCGGGCATCTCAGTTTGAATTTTATCCATCTGTACCAAATGCCTGAATTCGTGCAAAGCCAGTTGTTCGAGCCAATCCTGAGCATAAATTTGCTGGTGTGGGGTTGTGAAAAGCTCGATTCGTTTGGGCGCCCAGGCCATTAATCCATTCGATTTTACTGTACGGGTGTGCAAAACTACCGAAACTTTGTGTGGACGAAAACCCAATGATTTTGAGCCAAAGTCGTAAACTTTTTCAAGCACATACGAAATTCGTTGTGCCTGTATTTCAAACTCTTCCGGATAAATGACCTGGAAATTCAAGGTATTGATCTGTCGCCACCTGATTTGCGAAGGGTCTTGTCCGGTTTGAAAATACTGCGCCTTCGCAGAGAAATTGTATATTAGAACAAATAAAATTAGTACCAGTAATTTCTTCATCTATTCAGTTTGATAAAATAAACAGCTTGACTTTCGCTCTTGCCCTCAAAATGATTATAAGCGAAAATTTAAAACTAATGAAATAATCTTTAGCAGCAATATTTGCCGCTTGATTCGAACTGACATTTTCAATTTAGAATTAAAACTTCGATTTTGAGTTCATATTTTATTGAACAGAAAGTTGACACGATAACGCCCTATTTAGCCAAGTTTGTTAATTTTGACTCATTCTTAAATTCAGAGCAATTGGAAATTAGTTTTGATCACCGCTTTGCCGGGCTATTCGTTTTGTTGGCCGTGTTATTGGCTGCAGGTATCAGTTATTTGCTTTATTTCCGGAATTCACAGAATTCCGGTTTAAGCAGCTATCAGAAGATTTTTCTGGTTGTGATGCGGTTCTTATCCCTTTTTCTTGTTTTTCTGTTTCTCCTTTCTCCACTGATGGAGCGACAAAAGAAAATCAGGCATTTGCCAATTCTGGCTGTCGCTTCCGACAATTCACAATCGGTTCAGGAGTATGGTCCATCGTTTGGTCAGTTTAAGCAAAGCCTGAAAGATCGTTTTGCAGATGATTATCAGTTGGAATTCTGGTCGTTTGGAGAAAAAACTGAAAATAAGGAGGATTTCACCGGGACTGATCGGCGTTCAAATTACGGACAATTACTTAAAACTCTAAAAAACAACTACATAAATAAAAATATTGGAGCTTTGATTTTATTTGGCGACGGCATTTACAATCAGGGACAAAATCCAGAAAACCTGGCTTCAGGTCTCAAATTTCCGGTTTACACGCTTGGCGTTGGCGATACTACCCTGAAAACAGATGCGTTGATCAGAAATGTAAAGACCAACAAAATTGCTTTTCTGAAAAATAAATTTCCGGTTGAAATTGAATTTAAGTTTTCAAATTTGAAAGACCAAATTGCCTGCATTGACATTGAAAACGATCAGAAACAAGTCTATTCAACTACTGTGTCAATTGTTTCGGATGATGATTTCAAGCTCGAATTTGTCAATCTTGAAGCTGCAAAACCCGGATTGCAGCATTACAAAATCAAAATCAGGCCATTCGATGGAGAGGCTAATCTTAAAAACAATGAGTATGAATTTGTGATCCAGATTTTGGAGAATAAACAAAAAATCTTAATGCTCAGCGACGGTCCGCATCCTGATTTGGGCGCTATTCGCAATAGCGTTTCCGAACTTCAGAACTATGAAATAAAGCTACTTACAGGGAATAGTGTTCCTGATAGTCTTTCAACCTACAGTCTGATTGTTATGAATCAGTTGCCTTCCATAAAAAATGCAGCAAGTAGCTTGCTTACCCAAATTAAAGCGAGTCGAATCCCGGTATTGTTTCTCATCGGACCGAATTCGCTGCTCGAACAGTTGAATTCGATGGACATAGGACTGAAAATTTCGGTCAGTAAAAACACTGAAGAAGTACAGGCTTTATTTGAAAACAACTTCCCGCTTTTTGTGCTTTCCGAAAGCACCAAAGAAACTCTTGCAATGGCTCCTCCCCTCGTTGCTCCTTTTGGAAGTACAGAACTTTCGCCCCTGATGCAAAACCTGGCTAAGCAAAGCATCCGAAACATCCAGACGAACAAAACCCTGATGGCTTTCGGAACGGACAAAGGCCGCAAATTCGGATTTATTTTGGGTGAAGGCCTTTGGCGATGGAGATTATACGATTACCAGGCAAATGGAAACCACGAGGCATTTAACGAATTCGTTCAAAAAACCATACAATATCTGGCTCTCAAACAAAATGAAGATAACTTCAATGTTTACAATCCCGCCCTTTTTCAGGAAACTGACCAGATCGAACTGATTGCAGAACTGTATAACGACAGTTATGAACTGATTAACACTCCGGATGTTAATATCCGGATACGGAACGACAGCCTCCGTGAATTCAGTTACCAATTCGACCGGAGCAATGATTTCTACAGACTAAATGCCGGAAATATGAAACCTGGCGACTATACTTTCGAAGCCGAAACTCATCTGGGAAATCAACATTTTACTGAACAAGGAAACTTCAGCATTGTGAAAAATGACATTGAAATACAAAATACCAGCGCTGATTTTGATGTCTTATATCAGTTATCCGCAAAAACCGGCGGCCAGTTTTATACGTTCAATAATTATGGCACATTACTTGATGTAATCGGCCAAAACAAACAAATTACAGTTCAGCAGCATCAGCAAACCTTTCAAAACGAATGGATCAATTTGAAGTTGCTTTTTTTCATGCTCCTAATTTTGTTGGGCATTGAGTGGTTTTTCAGAAAATATTGGGGCATTTATTAACAGTTTCAAAAAATGCAATATTTCAATCAATTCAAATCATATCAGGCATTTATTCTTATCCTAGCCGGAATTGCCCTTGCCTCGTGCAAAAGCAATTTTGCTGTTCTGACTATTGAAAATTCCCGACCAGCGAATGAAGAACTTCCTACTGATATCCAAAGCATTACACTGATGAACCGAAGTATGAACACACAGTTCGAAAATTATCGGGAAGACTCGCTGCAAGTGTATTTTTACCGGAAGGGCTTTCAGCTTTCAAAAATTGTTCTGGATAGTGTTGCATCAGATACTACTATTCGCGCCTTGGCCGAATTATTATTTGAATCGGGCAGGTATGATGTCGTTGTTCCGCTTGAACGAAATTTACGCCGTGAATTTATTGAATCCGGAAACTATGGTATCCTTTCTTCTATCGAACGGAATATATCAAAGGAATTATCCTATGAACAGCTTCCTGACACTTTAAATCCGTTTATCGTAAAAAAAATATGTAGTGACTTCAATACTGATGCTTTATTGGTTCTGGAAAGATTCTCAAATAAGGTAATGGCCGATTACAGTTTTGAAAAAGTTGGTGTCAATGATTATCATTATGCTTCGGTTGATGTGAAATATGATGCCTTTTTCAGGATTTATAAACCAGGTAAAAAAACACTGGTCAAGGAAATTGAACTGATTGATACCATTTACTGGGAGAGTTCAGATTATAACCAGGTTCGGCTTTTCAGCAAATTACCATCGGTCAAACAGGCGCTCATTAATGCCGGAATAAAAATTGCCCTTGAAGTTGATAAGAAACTCTCTCCTACCTGGACTTCTGAAAGAAGGGGATACTTTCTTTTCAGCCCTAAAAATGACCGCGGGCAACAATTGATGAACGATAATAATTACGACGAAGCCAGTAAATACTGGACTGAAATGGCTCAGTCAACAAATAAAAAGATCAGAAGTAAAGCAGAATACAACCTTGCCCTAATGAGTGAATTGAGTGGTGACATTGACGGGGCATTGGAATGGGGTTTAAAATCTTTTTATTCGTATTACAGGCATCAGACCGAGGCATACCTAAAAAAGCTTAAAGCTAGGAAGGAAACCCAACAAAAAACCAAATAATATGTCACCAAAGTCAGTTTTGTTCCTGATTGTTTTGTTGTTGAGCTTTAGCTCATGTGTGAGCTATAAAAAGCTTTCGATAGAAGTCGTTAAACCGGCTTCCTATTTCGTCCCTCCGGAAATACATAAATTGACAATCGTTTCGCGAAACCTGAAATACGAATCAGACACCTTGCAAAACTATCATGCAAGAAATCATCATTTAGTAAGAGATAAAATACCTTTCAATCCTGATAGTTTGGCGCAAAAGACCTGCATTGACAGCCTTGCCCGAAATTTGATGAAACAGAACCGGTTTGACAGTATCCTGACATATCCTGTCAACTATTTTCCTGTAACGCGTGTGAAAAATATAGGCCCTCACAAAGCTGACTGGTACAGGAACATAACAGAAGAAACAAAGGCTGACGGGCTGATCATTTTGGATATGTTTTCATGTTTTTACAGCAATTTGGATAATACAACTGCAAATGTTGTAACATCCAATATCTGGACGTTTTACGATGCAAAAAAGCAAAAAATAACTGATCGTTTTGTTCAGATTGATACACTTTACTGGGACGGAAGAGATGAAAATGGCCTGAAAAAAATCCGGATACCGGCAAAAAAAGAAGCAATTACACTTGCTGCAGGGATTATCGGCGAAAACTATTCAAAACACATCCAGCCTTCCTGGACAATGGTTTACCGTGATATTATGGTGTGTAAGAATCCTGACTTAAAACTGGCCGAAAAACTGGCCCAGAAAAGTAATTGGGAAGATGCCTCAGCTATCTGGCAAAAATATGCAGATGGTAAAAATAAACGAAACCAGATTGTTGCATTATACAATCTGGCCCTTGCCAGTGAAATGAATGGTGATGTTGATCAGGCCATTGAACTTACCGATCGGGCAGCTAAAGTTAGCACGGGCTTTTTTTGGTCGCTCGAAAATGAGATAATCCGCAAATACTCGGCTGTACTTTACCAGCGAAAAACCGAACTTAAAAAGCTTAATACCCAATATGAGCTTCCATAGAAATACATTGCTGTTATTGGTTGTCCTCTTTGGACTGACTTCTTGCATGTTAACTGAACAGATTAATGTAGTGCAAATAGAGGTAATGAAACCAGGCGTATTTATTTTTCCGGAGAACATTAAGAAGGTTGCCGTTTTTAAGCGCGATTCGTATAAATCTGATACTTGCCTGTTCAAATATCTTAATAGTTACGAGATAGTAGCTGATTCAACCATCAAATCATCGGATTTATCGAATCAATGTGTAGATGCACTAACCGGTTATTTTGACGAAGAAGCTTATTTTCAGGATGTGAAGAATTACCGCGATAGCTTAAATTCTGAATGGAATTCAAATCCCGCTGTCTATTCTCCTGAAGAGCTGTTCAGTAAATCAAATGCTGATATATTAATTTTTCTTGACTTCTTTAAATTATATGACGTCCTGATCAGCAATTCATTGAACCATCTGCACACATCTGCCAGTTTATCATGGACCATTACAATCAGGAACGATACGGTAGCCTATATCTATAATCAGATTGACACCCTGCACTACGATGATTGGCAATTTAAAAATTTTAATCTTGAGAAAGATGGGTTTGAGAATATTTTAATGGACGCTGCCAAATATCTTGGAGAATCATTTGGAAAAAAAATAATTCCCAGTTGGATACCGGTTGAACGAATGTATTACACATCGAACAATCCGGATATGCTGAAAGCTGAAAAATATGGCCTTCAAAATGAATGGATAAAAGCTGCCGAAAGATGGAACCCGGAAACCAAAAATAAAAATCCTAAAATTGTTGCCAAAGCGTGTTATAACATGGCTTTAGCCGCCGAAATGGAAGGAGAAATTGATGTTGCCATAGACTGGCTGGTCAAATCTTATTCGGCGCTACCGAAAAAAAATCAGGAACACAAAGCTAATTGTCAACGGTACATCAGTGTGCTGGCCATGCGAAAAAAGGAAATTGAGCGGTTGGAAAAACAGGTTCGGAAACCGGAAAATAAGTAAAACCACATAAACAGAAGCATAAAAGGGCTTCAATCCATTGAGCAAGACGAAGAAGCAGCCTTACAATACATACAAAATGACGACATTTAATGCCTGCGTATAGATGCCAGCGGCATCAAATGTTTATAGAATAATGTTGAACATGGA
>PNOH01000085.1 GCA_013824715.1 Odoribacter sp.
TAAAAAGATTGAACCTTCAGACTACATGATTTTAAATGTTTCTGCTAATGAAGAAAAGGCATTGAAAAATTTGGAAAAAAATGCAAAAAACATCAATTTCTCTAGTGAAATATTAAATAATGTCGTGGTTCCAAAATATAATCCAATATATAAAAAGCTTAATCTATCGAGATAATTTAGTTTTATGCTGCTTTGCTCCCTCGTTACAAACTAAACAAGTGACAGCCGCCAACTAAAAAGGCTCCCTGCTTTTGCAAAGAGCCTTTTCCCGGGTGTGGCGATTTTTAATCGCCTTTTTTTCGGTTAAAAACCGCAACACCCATAAAATCGCAGCACCCTAGTTTTTAGCAACCCAATCGGCAATCCAATCGCCAACTTCAGTAGTAGAATAAGGTTTTTCTGTAGAAATATCAACAGTAACCACTTTGTCATCCAACGAAGCGTCAACCGCTTTGCGGATGATGGCGCCTTCAGCCTGAAGGTCGAACGCATATTCGAACATCATGGCAGCCGACAAAATGGTGGCAACAGGGTTGGCAATGTTTTTACCGGCAGCCTGCGGATACGAACCGTGGATTGGCTCGAACACTGACGTATGAATTCCGATGGAAGCTGATGGCGATAGACCAAGAGAACCGGTGATTACGCTGGCTTCGTCGGTCAGGATATCGCCGAACATGTTTTCGGTCACCATCACGTCGAAGTTTTTTGGCCACTGGATAATCTGCATGGCGGCATTGTCAACAAACATGTATTCGGTAGTTACTTCAGGATAGGTTGGAGCCATTTCCTGAGCAATTTCTCTCCACAGACGCGAGCTTTCCAACACGTTGGCTTTGTCAACAACAGTCAGTTTTTTACGTCGTTTCATGGCATATTCGTAGGCCAGTTTCAGGATACGTTCCACTTCGGCACGGGTGTATGTACAAGTATCGAAAGCTGTGTTTCCATTGTCCAGACGGCCCTTTTCGCCGAAATAGATACCACCGGTCAGTTCGCGGATGGCCACGAAATCAGCGCCTTCAATCAGCTCGCGGCGAAGCGGTGATTTGTGCAGCAGCGATGGAAAAGTTACCACCGGACGAATGTTTGCATACAAACCGAGTTTTTTGCGCATCAGCAACAGTCCTTGTTCCGGACGAACAGTCGCTTTGGGGTTGTTGTCGTATTTCGGGTCGCCAATGGCGCCAAACAAAACAGCATCTGATTGCATGCACAACTCATGGGTTGCATCCGGATAAGGTACGCCAACCGCATCGATCGCACAAGCACCGGTTAAAGCAAATTCGTATTCCAACTCGTGGTTAAATTTGGCGGCAACCGCCTTAATTACTTTCATGGCCTGTTCGATGATTTCAGGCCCGATCCCGTCGCCGGGAAGAATGGCTAATTTTAACTTCATATTTTGGTTTTTTTGTCTGAAAATTTATCTCTATTTTGTTATAAGCTTCTCCATGCGGCGCATACAGCGTTTACTTTTCAAACCAACTCTCCGGATGCGCCTTGTGTTCTTGCCTATTTTTGCCACGGATTTCATCCGCGGTTATTCAAATTAAACCCTTGCAGGGTTTTGATTTCATGATGAATTCAGATGTCCGTTGGCCAAAGCCCAAAGGCAAAGGATAATTCACTGAACTTCGGTATCGATAATAATGTAAACCTGAAAGAAATATCCAATACTGAATATCCAATATTCAATTTTCAAAAACCTACGCCGGAACCCGCAACACGCAACCCGAATCCCGCAACTCTTTTACTTTTCAATCAGATTCAGCATACGCATGGTAGCCTTGATGGCGGCTGCGGTCTGGTCAGAATCGAGCCCGCGGGTTTTGAATTCGTGTCCCAATTCCCAGGTTATCATGGTCTCGACCAAAGCGTCGGTTTGCCCACCGGGAGGAATAGTAACCGTATAATCCAGAAGTATCGGGAATGGTTTGTTCAATCCTTTATAAACCGATTGAACGGCATTCATGAAAGCATCGTACATTCCGTCGCCGGCGGCAGTTGCCTCATACCTTTCGCCTTTTATCAGAATGCTGACCGTCGCCGTGGGCTTAAGTCCCATGGCGCTCGATAACGAAAAATTCACCAGGCTAATAGCCGATTCGCTATCTTCATAATTGAGCACATCAGCCACAATATAGGGTAAATCCTGAATAGTCACCGTTTCTTTCCGATCGCCGAGTTCAATAATCCGGTCGGTGACCAGTTTAAGCGAGGCAGGATCGAGTTCAATGCCCAGCTCTTCCAGGTTATTTTTAATGTTTGCTTTTCCTGAAGTTTTCCCGAGCGCATAAACGCGTGTACGGCCAAAACGTTCAGGCAACAAGTCGTTAAAGTATAAATTATTCTTGCTGTCGCCATCGGCATGTATTCCGCTACATTGGGTAAACACAAATTCGCCAATCAGCGGTTTGTTTGTTGGGATGCGGATTCCGGAGAAAGATTCGACCAGTCTCGAAATTTTATTGAGCATAGTTTCGTTCACCCGGGTTTCCATTTTCAGATGGTCCTTTACGGTAGCAATCACACTTGAAAGCGGAGCATTCCCAGCCCGTTCGCCCAAACCGTTTACCGTGGTGTGTACCGTTCGGATTCCGGCTTTGATGGCATGAAACACATTGGCGCAAGCCAGATCGTAATCGTTGTGCGCATGAAAATCAAAGCGTGCTTCGGGATAAGTTTCGATCATTTCGCAGCAAAACTCATAGGTTTCATCCGGATCGAGAATACCCAAAGTATCGGGCAACATGATTCGGTCAATGTTGAGTTTCAGCAATTCGGAAACCATAAAATGAACGTAATCCCTCGAATTACGCATTCCATTCGACCAGTCTTCGAGGTAAACATTTACCCTGATTCCCAGCTCTTCAGCGTACTGAATGGTCTTTTTGATATCTTCAACATGCTGTTCAGGCGTTTTACGCAGTTGTTGGGTTACGTGCTTATATGAACCCTTGCAAAGAAGGTTCAGAACTTTTCCACCTGCTGAATTAATCCAGTCGAGCGACGTTTTTCCGTCAACAAAACCTAAAATTTCAACCTTTGACAGATGGCCTTTTTCTTTTGCCCATTCCATCACCCGCTTAGCCGCAAGGAATTCGCCGTCAGAAACGCGGGCCGAGGCGATTTCGATGCGGTCAACTTTTACGTCTTCAAGCAAAATCCGGGAGACACTCAGCTTTTCCATATCTGTAAACGACACTCCTGAGGTCTGTTCCCCATCCCTCAGGGTAGTATCCATGATACTTAGAACCTGATTTTTAACCGCTATTACTTTTCCTGTCATGATCGTATTTTGTTTTTTTGACTTCATAAATCGAAGTCAGTAACAATAATATCCTGTCAGTGCTACGCACCTTTTTGTTTCTTCACGTATATTTCTCTACCATATTTTCAGTACTACGCACCTAAAAAGCCGCATCAGCGGTAATAGTATGGTAGATCAAAATTTGAAAATTAAACACAAGCCGCGTTAGCGGTGACACATTTATTCTTATGAACGATAAACCCAATCTTATTTTTCTTCAAACGCAGCGATTTCTGCTTTCATGCTGATCAAATAATCGATATCGTCGAGTCCATGTGTCAAACAATGTTTTTTGTATGGATTGATCGTGAAACCAGACGATTCGCCACTTGATTTGATGGTAAATTTCTGATTCTGAAGATCAACTTCAAATTCCGCATGGTTGTCGGCTTCGATCGCTGCAAATATTTTTTCCAGATACCCAGGTGATACAACCACCGGAAGGATACCATTGTTCAACGCGTTTCCCTGAAAAATGTCGGCAAAGAAGCTGGAAACTACCACGCGAAAGCCATAATCGTAAATGGCCCAGGCGGCATGTTCGCGGCTGGAGCCACTTCCGAAGTTTTTACCTCCAACCAGTATTTTTCCTGAATATTTCGACTGATTCAGCGGGAAACCGGCAATCGGCTGGTTGCTATTGTCGTACCGCCAGTCGCGGAAAAGGTTATCGCCAAAACCTTTGCGCTCGACAGCTTTCAGGAACCGCGCCGGAATAATCTGGTCGGTGTCAATATTTTCGATGGGCAGCGGAACTGCCGGCGATGTCAGGGTTGTAAATTTATCGTAGCTCATATTAATCTATTAAAAGCCCCTCCAAACCTCCCCACAGGGGAGGCTTTTGGAAGCTGTGTAAATGTTGCTTATCGTTTCAAATTCCCCCTTCGGGGGTTAGGGGGCTAAGAATTCCCTCGGATCAGTAATCCTCCCAGTCACGGCAGCAGCAGCGGCGGTGAGCGGACTGGCGAGCAAGGTGCGGGCGCCCGGTCCCTGACGGCCTTCGAAGTTGCGGTTCGAGGTTGACACCGAATATTTTCCTTCCGGAATTTTATCGTCGTTCATTGCCAGACAAGCCGAACATCCGGGCTGGCGCAGTTCAAAACCTGCTGCATTCAGGATTTCAACCAGACCTTCGGCAATGATTTGTTTTTCAACAGCACGCGATCCGGGAACAATCCAGGCGGTCACATTGTCGGCTTTCTGCTTGCCTTTCACAAATTGGGCAAAACTGCGGAAGTCTTCAATGCGGCCATTGGTGCAGCTTCCAACGAAAACATAGTCGATAAGTTTGCCAATCATTTTATCACCCTGATCGTAGCCCATGTATTTCAGTGACTTTTCGTAGGTCAGTTTATCCGAGCCAGTCAGTTTATTGCTATCCGGTACATTTTGGGAGATGCCGATTCCCATTCCGGGATTAGTCCCGAAAGTGATCATAGGTTCAATGTTGGATGCATCATATTCATATACCGTATCGAAAACGGCATCAGCATCCGATTTCAGTGTTTTCCAGTATGCCAACGCTTTGTCCCAGGATTCACCTCTCGGAGCAAACTGACGGCCTTTTACATAGTCGAAAGTGGTTTGGTCAGGGGCAATCATTCCGCCACGTGCGCCACATTCGATGCTCATGTTGCAAAGTGTCATGCGGCCTTCCATTGTCAAACTTTCGATGGCCGAACCGGCAAATTCAACAAAATGGCCAGTCCCTCCTGAAGTTGAAATTTGTGCAATGACATATAAAGCAATGTCTTTGGCTGTTACGCCTTTATTAAGCTGGCCATTTACCGAGATCAGCATTTTCTTCGGTTTAGGCTGCATGATGCATTGACTGGCAAATACCATTTCAACTTCGCTGGTGCCAATTCCAAACGCGATGGCTCCGAAAGCGCCGTGAGTTGACGTGTGGCTGTCGCCGCAAACGATGGTCATTCCGGGCTGGGTCAGGCCCATTTCAGGCCCGATGATGTGAACCACGCCGTGACCGTCGCTTCCCAGACCGTGATAAACGATTCCGTGATTGGCACAGTTTTTCTTCAGCATTTCAACCTGGTTGCGCGATAATTCGTCCTTGATGCTCAGGTGCTGATTGATGGTTGGCACATTGTGGTCGGGCGTGGCAACCGTTTTTTCAGGACGGAGCACTTTCAATCCACGTTTTTCCAAGCCCAGAAATGCAACCGGGCTGGTTACTTCGTGAATCAGATGCTGGTCGATGTATAATACGCTTGGGCCGCCATCAACCTCTTTGACCACGTGCGCATCCCAAATTTTGTCGAATAAAGTTTTTGCTTCCATTAATGTTGTTTAAGAGCCTCACCCCCAACCCCTCTCCGGGGGAGAGGGGGGCAGGCGCTGCAAATATTTGTTTTTATACTCTCATATTTTTGGTTATTACCATTTCGTCCGAAAGTTGAATATCGCTTTTTATAGCTTTATCTCGCGGACGGAACTTCTGTTTTATTTCGTTTCCCCGGGGTGCCGTTCGTTCCTCACTTTACCCCGGGCTATTGATGAGCTGGCGGATACCCTTTCAGGGTTTAAAGACAATTTGCGCCTTCTCCGTCTGAGTCTTTGCCTTTCTCCACTGCGACAGTGATTCTTCGGTCGGTCTTCCGACTTCTGACTTCTTCTCTATTCCGCCTTGGCTTTTCCTCCCGGAATTTTATTGATTGCATCGAGGAAGGCTTCGACCGAAGCGGTAATAATATCGGTATTGGCGCCGAAACCGTGATAAATACCTTCTTCGTGTTTCACCTGCATGTGTACCTTGCCCAAATCGTCGCTTCCACGGGTAATAGCCTGAATCAGGAATTCTTCAAGAACAACTTTACGGTGAATGATTTTTTTAACGGCTTTCAGGGCAGCGTCAACCGGACCATTTCCTGAAGAAGTTGCATCCAGAATTTCACCGGCTATACTCAAACGGACATTGGCCATCGGGACTAATCCTTTTCCGGCAACTACCTGAAGGAATTCCAGTTTCACACGGCGTTCTTTCTGTACCACATCACCCAAAAGGGCTGCCACATCATCATCTTTAATGTCCTTTTTCTTATCGGCCAGTTTCAGGAATTTTTCGTAAACGTCGTCCAGTTTTTCCTTATCCAGTTCAAAACCCATCAATTCAAGCCTGTGTCTCAAAGCGGCACGTCCGCTGCGGGCGGTCAGCACAATGCTCGATTCGTTGATGCCCACATCGGTAGGGTTCATGATTTCGTAGTTCTCGCGGTTTTTCAGAACACCATCCTGATGAATTCCTGAAGAATGTGCAAAAGCGTTGCGACCAACAATGGCCTTGTTAGGCTGAACCGGCATGTTCATCAGGTTCGAAACCAACCGGCTGGTTTTGTAAATATTTTTGGTATTGACGTTGGTATCGATGTTTAAAACAGCGTATCGGCTTTTCAGTATCATCACCACTTCTTCCAAGGAAGTATTTCCGGCGCGTTCACCGATTCCGTTGATAGTAACTTCAGCCTGACGGGCTCCGTTCATGATTCCGGCGATGGTGTTGGCCGTTGCCATCCCTAAATCGTTGTGGCAATGGGTTGAAATAATGGCCTTGTGAATATTGGGCACATTGTCGAACAGGTATTTGATTTTGGCGCCGAATTCGATTGGAAGGGTGTAACCGGTTGTATCCGGAATATTTACTACTGTCGCTCCAGCTTTGATGACGGCTTCAACCACGCGTGCCAGGTACTCATTTTCGGTGCGTCCGGCATCTTCAGCATAAAACTCTACATCTTCCACATAGCGTTTGGCATACTTAACGGCAGCGATGGCGCGCTCAATAATTTCTTCAGGATTGGAATTCAGTTTATTGTAAATGTGATAATATGAAGTCCCGATACCGGTGTGGATGCGGCCTTTTTTGGCAAATTTGAGGGCTTCGGCCGCAACGTCAATGTCTTTTTCGACTGCGCGGGTGAGGGCACATATTGTTGGCCAGGTAACCGCTTTTGATATTTCAACCACCGAATTGAAATCGCCAGGGCTTGAGATAGGGAATCCGGCTTCGATGACATCAACGCCTAATTCTTCCAAAGCACGCGCAACTTCGATTTTCTCAACGGTGTTCAACTGACACCCGGGAACTTGCTCGCCGTCGCGTAAAGTGGTGTCAAAAATGTACAATCTGTCGCTCATAACTATTTGTTTTATCGTTTTTTCAATTAATCAGGTCACTGGCTTCTGGCCACTAGCTTCTGGCCTTTTGAGACCCGCCTGGGAAGCACCTTTTTTGTTTCTTATTTCTTATTTTTTGTTTTTACTTCTTTTATTATTTTTTGGAAATTCGATATTGATTATTCAATATTGGATATTTCCCGGTTAAAAAAAAGGCCATCCCCTATTTTGAGAATGGCCTTTAAAAGCTCTTTATAGTTTTACCCATACATTCTCATTCGTGCATCCAAATAAGGAGAATACCGATAATGAGACCGATTAGGGAAATGTTAGCAAAACGTGTCATTTCTGAATAATTTGATGCAAATATGATACTATTTTTTTAAAATGAAAACAAAACCGTCTTTTTTATTCGGATTGGTAAGATAAAGATAAGATTGTCTTTATTGCTTATAGACATTAGAAACAAGATTTTCAGGAGATTGTTCAGAATAATTGGGAATCTTCCATACTCGGCTAAAACGTAAGTTCTATCTTTTAATGGTAGTTACTCCGCAAATTATATCTCCAGCAACCTTTTCACCTGCTAGCATAGCCAAGGCCTGTAAACAGTTTGGATTCGAATTCAAAATAGATTAAATTTGTAGAAAAAAGATAATGCCTGGCATCTTTGAGTATCTGGGAATTTTGATATTTTTCTACTCTAATGAGCATGAACCGATTCATGTACATGGCAAATATGACGGATTTGAAAGTAAAGCGGAATTCCTTATTGTCAACGGAAAAATAACAGAGATTAAGATTAAACCAATAAAGGGCTATCGTCCATTGACAGGACCAAAACTCAAGGATTTTGAAGATTTTCTGGAGGCATATTCCGATCAGATTGTTCAAAAATGGATTGATTATTTTGTATATCACAAGGACGTCGAATTTGAAAAAATTAATAAACGAATCAAATGAAAATAATTGAAGAATATAATGATTTTCAGGTTGATTTGATTGAGATTAAATCAGCCAATTATATTGGTGATTTTGCTGTCCGGTTAATATTCAGTGATGGAATCATGCGTTTAGTAGATTTTAAACCCTTCTTAGAAAACGCTTTGCATCCTTCGATACAGAAATATTTAGATGAAACCAGGTTTAAACTTTTTGAAATCGTTGATGGCAATTTGAATTGGAACCACTACGATTTGATATTTCCACTCGAAGATTTATACTTGGGTAAAATTTAGAAGTATAATTTACTTTTCCTCTTTATATCTCCATCAACCTCTTCACCTGCTCGCAATAGCCGCGACCAGTAAGTAATTTGGTTTGGCTAATGTCGTCCATTTTAACCACAAAACAGGTTACAGTAACTTTGCTATCTCGGACTTAATGTTTCCATCGCTTGGGCGGGGTGCGTTTTTATTTACGACTTCCCCTTTTTTGTTGATTAGCAGGAAATATGGGATTCCGGGGATTTCAAACCTCCGCTTAAGTATCTCATAATCACTATTTGATAAGAGAAGATTTATTCCATTAATATCTTTGGTGGCTATTGTTGACTTCCATGATTTTTCAGAACAATCGCATGCTAAATAAACGAAAACAACCTCTTTCCCATGATAGCTTTCTTTTAATCGTTTCGAATCGGGCATTTCGTCCATGCAAGGGCCACACCATGGAGCCCAAAAATCAACATAAATTACCTTGCCGGGATATTTGGATATTAGAGAATCAAGAGCTGTTGTTTCATTTGAATTGATTTTTTCTATTTGTGGCTTTATTTTCTCAAGTTTCGAGTTAAACCGCTTTTTGAATTGTTCTTTCACATAACGCTCATCAATTAAACCGGAAATAGATGTATAAATTTCCTTTGACTTTGAAGGAAGCATATCCAGATTGTATAAAGCGAAGAAATGGAGACACAGATCACGGGTTATTCCTTTAGTTTGAGAACAAATGTATGAGGCTTGATTTTTAAAATAAGCATCGTTAATTTTCGCATCTTCTTTATGGTCATAAATATCCAAAAAGGTTTTCCTGTCGAGCGGGTTTTGAAATTGCAAATAAAATGCGAGAATACGGATAAAACCAATTCTTCTTTTT